>NZ_JADPKD010000030.1:0-168432 GCF_023073735.1 Bradyrhizobium sp. 160 | reverse complement strand
CTTGGCCGCCTTGAAATCGGTCTTGCCCATCAGGATCGCGATCTTGCAGCGGGGATCGCCGACGCCGGACGACCACCATTTGCGGCCGTTGATGACGTAATGGTCGCCGTCGCGCTCGATGCGGGTCTCGATATTGGTGGCGTCGGATGAGGCGACCGCCGGTTCCGTCATCAGGAACGTGGAGCGGATCTCACCGTCCATCAGCGGGCGCAGCCATTTGCACTTCTGCTCCTTGGTGCCGTAGCGGATGAACACTTCCATGTTGCCGGTGTCGGGCGCGGAACAGTTGAACACTTCCGAGGCCCAGGTGATACGGCCCATCTCTTCCGACAAGAGCGCGTATTCGAGATTGGTCAGTCCCGCGCCGCGGAATTCGTCGTCCTCGTGCTCGGACGGCGGCATGAACATGTTCCAGAGGCCTTCGGCCTTCGCCTTCTTCTTGAGGTCCTCGAGGACCGGGATCACCTTCCAGCGATCGCCGCTCTTGTCCTGCTGATCGTAGATCGGCACCGCCGGGCGCACGTGCTTGGCCATGAAGGACCGCACGCGGTCGAGCCATTCCTTTTGCTTGGGCGAGATAATGAAATTCATAAGAGATTCCTGAACTTTGAGAATGTGGCCTGCAGTGTTGTTCTCCATTCTTTCCTAGTCGATAAATTTATCACCAAGAGTTGCGTAAAACCGGTGCGCGATCGTTTCTGATCACCTATACATCGCGCGGCGCTTCGATTTGGCCAACCCATCTGACTTAGTAGCTGCACGAGCGACGTCGGTAATGTTTGGTAGCCGGAGCAGAGGAGAGAGCTGTCCGCAATGCCTCGCGCTGGATCTTAAGTTCGGCCGATTTCCTTAGACCCCACATTGCGCCGCGCTTATCGAGGGCGACTGGTTCGCAGATGGAATGGAGAATGCAATGCAGCAACAAAATGTGCCCTCTAGTGGTGGGCGGACCGGACACTTTCGTAACACCGCCTACGTGATCGAGGAGAGCAGGAGCTATTTCGATGCCGCGCACGCGGCTGGCCTCATGGGTATCCATGGACGCTCAACGGCCGGTCAGGCTTTTGCTTTGGGTTGCGGCCCGCTTGACAGCCGACCACTGGTACTTGATTTCGTGCGATGCTCCTACTTGGGCCTCGACAACCATCCCGTGGTCATCTCTGGCCCGATCGAGGCGATCGAAGCGCATCGACCATTGCACTGGTCCTGCGCGCGAACGCGGCTCAATTTCGACCTCCTGGCGGAACTTGAAGCAACTCTGTCAGATACGTTCCGCGCGCGCGTGCTTACCTATTCCACCGTTATGCTCGCCAATTTAGGCGCAATGCCCCTCCTTGCATCTGGTCAACTAACGGGCGGACGGAAACCGGTCGTAGTATTCGACCGCTTTGCGCACGTCTCGCTTGCCTATCACAAGCCCGTGGTTGCCGATGAAGCACGGGTCGAAACGGTTGCGCACAACGACATCGACGCTCTCGAACGCCTGTGTCGCCAACAGCCGGTGGTGGCCTATGTATGCGATGGAGTGTACTCGATGGGAGGCCATTCGCCGATCAACGAACTGCGTCAACTTCAGGAACGCTATGGGCTCTTTCTTTACATCGACGATGCACATGGCACATCGCTATCTGGACGGCACGGTGAAGGATTTGCTCGCTCCCAGTTTCCGTCCGGCCTCGGTGACCGAACGATCATAGCCGCCTCACTAGGCAAGGGGTCCGCGCATCAGGCGGCCTGTTGATGCTCGGGACTTCCGACCAGGAGACTTTGTTTCGACGGTATTCCGTCCCCTACGCGTTCTCGGTGCCTCCCAACCTAGCGGCAGTTGGAGCGGCGCTTGGCTCCTGCAAGATTCACCGCTCGGAAGAACTCGGTCAGCGGCAGAGGCGGTTGGCGCAACGCATAAAACTCTTTGATCGTAGGGTGGTAACTGCGGAGCAAGGCAATTCACCTCCGATCAGGATGATCGCCACCGGATCAGAAGCCAAGGCCATTGCAGTCGCAAGAGAGCTTCTAGATGCCGGGCTCTATGCGTCGGTGACGTTCTTCCCAACCGTTGCGCAAGGAGGAGCGGGGGTACGAGTGTGTATTACGGCCGATCATGAGGCTCGCGATATAGAGCGGTTATGCGATTGCGTCTTGGAAAGAATCAACGACATGACTGTGGGCCTTCATACGGTCCAGCCCGTTCCGTGAGAAAATGGTGACGCTCGCGCGAAATCGTCGTGCCCGCTCTATGCACAAGATGAAGGCCGCTGCCTTCCCGATCGGTCTCTTCGAGGCAGGTGATTACTGTCCAGGCCGCGGTCATTGTCGGGCGAAGATGAACGACTCAGAGCTTGTCCCCGGACGCAGCGCAAACCACCCACGTGTCGCTACTTGTAAGCCGCGTCGTCCTTCGCGCATCGATAATGTCCGAACGCGTAACAGGCGATGATTCGTGGCCGCAGCATAATTGGAACTGGAATCACGATGGGAATACTGTCAGGGCTGCGAGTCGTTGAGATCGGAAGCTCGGCTACGACAAGTTATTGCGCACGATTGCTCGCCGATTTTGGCGCCGATGTTCAGAAAGTCGAGCCACCCCTAGGCGACCCACTTCGCCGCAGCGCGCCACTGACACCGAGGGGCCAAAGCACGTGGTTTGCGTTCCTGAACTTCAATAAGTCAAGCGTCATCATCGACCCGGACGACAAACACGCGGTGATGAAGTTAACGGCATTAATCGAAAACTGCGACATTCTGATTGATGGCCGCGATGTCGATCCCGCAGATTGTCGGTCCATTGATGTCGCGACGATCCGGCAGCGTCGCCCGAGTTTGATCTGCATCGAAGCGAGCTGGTTCGGTAGCGGGGGACCCTACGCAGGATTCGCGGCAACTGATTCGACGGTACGTGCTCTGGCCGGGCTCATCAAGCTGGTCGGACCGATTGAGGGTCCGCCGTTGTCCGCTCCGGATTTCCAGGCGGGCATTCTTGCAGGCCTTTGGGCCTTCATCGCCCTGGCATCTTCGATTTTTGCGCGGACGCAGGGAGGGGCGGGCCGGTCGTGGTCGGTCAGCATTTTCGAAGCGAACCTCGCTCTCAGCGAGAATCATATGTTCGAAGCCGATGCTCGGGGCGAAATGACACGTCGGCTCGGCATTAATCGCTTCTGGCCAATGTTTCCGGCAGGCATCTACGAAACCAAAAAGGGATGGCTCGGAGTTACAACGTTAACGCCGGCGCAATGGCGCTCATTCTGCGATATGCTCGGTCTATCGGAGTTACGTGACAATCCAGGTCTGGCGCTCAGCGCAGATCGCTTGCCATACATAGACCAAATCGAAAGACAGTTTCTGCCAAAGCTTAAAGCTCGGACGGCGCAGGAGTGGTTCGTAGAGGGACTGCAACGGAAGATTCCGATCGTACCTGTACCCGAAATATCGGATCTGCTACTCGACCCCGAGAAAAGCGCGCGTGGCGCGATTGTGCCTGTGTTGATTGGCGAAGAAGAGGGCATGACGGTGGGTTCGGTGCAGCGGCTGACCTTGACGAATCCCCGTCGAGGCGGAAAGGTTCCGGCTCCCGGTGAGCAGCAGGAGCTCGCAACCAGCCGAACAAATTCCCCCTTCGCAGTGGAGGGTTCGCCTGGCTGCGTCGCTCCCAACCGGCACCCGTTGGCTGGGGTTGTTGTAATTGATTTCACGATGGGCTGGGCGGGCCCATTGTGTACGCGCACGCTCGCCGATCTTGGTGCAGATGTTATTAAGATCGAGGCCATCCAGCATCCAGACTGGTGGCGCGGCCTTGACAGCCGGGCCGCTTACGTCCGCGGTCAAATGTACGAAAAGGCGGTGCGCTTCTGCATCATGAATCGCAACAAGAGCGGTATCACACTCGACCTAACGCGCCCGCAAGGCCTCGCTCTCGCAAAACAGTTGGTTGCGCGAGCTGATATTGTCGTTGACAATTTTTCTGTTGATGTCCTGCGAAAGTTCGGGCTTGGTTATGACGTGCTTAAGGTGCTCAATCCGCGCCTCGTGATGATGTCGATGTCAGCCTTTGGTTCGAACAGCGTCTATCGCGATTGCCGGGCTTACGGATCGACTCTCGAGCAGGGATCGGGATTACCGAGTGTAGTCGGCAATCCCGGAGGGTCACCCACTATGAGCCACACCGCCTTCGGGGACCCGGTCGGTGGGCTCAACGGCTGCGCCGCGGTTCTACTCGCGTTGATTCACGCCCGCACGAGTGGCCAGGGGCAGTTCATCGATTTGGCGCAAATCGAATGTATGATGCCGTTCGCTGCGCCATGGATCACGATTCAGTCGATCGCCGGTCTCCCGCCGATAAGATACGGCAACCGACATCCTCAGTTTGTGCCGCACGGGTGCTTCCGGTGTGCGGGTGTGGACAACTGGATCATAATAGCCGCGACAAATGACGATATGTGGCGGAGGCTCGCACTTCTTATTGGCCGGTCAGACTGGGCCACTGATGCGTCGCTGAAATCTGCAGAAGGTCGCCGGGCTGTTGAGGACGTCATTGAGACAAGTATCGCAGCCTGGACGCTCACCCGCGATGCGGACGAAGCGATGTTTGCGTTGCAATCCGTCAAGATTGCTGCCGGCGTGGCGCGGCTACCAGTTGACCTGCTGAAGGATCGGCATCTTAGGTCGCGCGCGTTTTTCCAAAATATCCACCGCGCTTTCATCGGCTTGCAGCCGCAGCCGTCGATGCCGATTCGCGAAGGTGGAGGCCGTCCTTGTGCGATCCGTACGCCGGCACCGACGCTGGGACAGCACAACGGAGAGATCCTGTCAGACTTACTCGGTCTCTCCGAAGCGAACATTGCTGAATTGCGGAGAGAAAGGATCATCGGGACGGCGATGCTCTCCGAAGGGCAGGTCGATAAAGTAGCGCAGGGGACATGACAATCGATCTTAGGAGTTAGATTGCCCAAAACATCAGAGAGACGGCGGAGCACCCTGCTCATCATAAAATGTGCTGCCGTGAACTCGGGCCAGAATTTGAAAGTTCTGTGCGTCAAGTTCAGCAAATTGATCACGGGGTCCGGTCGAGCCATCCGCTCGGAGCCGCCGTCGCACGCTTGCCAAAAGCGTAGCGCTGAGGGAGCCACGGCGGCGGAGGGCGGTGCATCCCCTTGGTGGGCCTGAGCATCGTCAGGCCGCTTGGCGTACTGAAGGAACACAAGAAGGAGGCACGCTCGACGTTCAAGACGCGCACAGCCGCAAGCGGCTCTCGGCATAGGGGAAGATCCCATGTTGCTTGACTTCATGTGCTTGCGGTGCGTAAGCGCTTAGCCGGAGCCCTTGGTTCGGGATCGGGATAGCTGTGCGAAGAAGCCTCCGGGTTGGACGGAGGTTTGAGATGGGATTGGACAGCAAAAAGGACGTCCATTTAGACGGCCCGTCGGCGGGGTCGGTGAGCCGGTTGGAAGTTCTTGAAGGACCGTCGGGGCGCCGCGTGCGTTCGGAAGCGGAGAGAGCTCGGATCGTAGCCGAGAGTCTGTTGCCCGGTGCCCAGGTGGCCGAGGTGGCGCGCAAGCACGGAGCGGCGCGCTGGCAGATCTACGATTGGCGACGGCGGCTTCGGCAACGAGGCGTGTTGCCGCCGTGCGAGGCGTCGCATCCGACATTCGCGCCGCTGGTCGTGGAAGGTGCGTTGGAGGAGCGACAGGTTCCGGCGATCAAGCTTGAGATTGCGATCGGTGATGTCGTTCTGCGGACGGATACGGCCATAGATGGCGAGCAGCTGTCCCGGGTGATCCGCGCGGTGCGAGCGTCACGATGATCGCGGTCGGTGCAGATCTGAAGATTTACGTTGCAACGCGGCCGATCGACTTCCGCTGTGGCCACGATGGGCTTGCGGCGAAGGTGCAGGAGATGCTTCGTCTCGATCCGTTCAGCGGGGCAGCCTTCGTGTTCCGATCGAAACGAGCGGACCGAATCAAGATTTTGGTGTGGGACCGAACGGGCCTGGTGTTGGTTCACAAGCGCCTCGAAGGTTGCAAGTTCGTTTGGCCAACGATCGCGGACGGCGTGATGCGGATGTCGCCGGCGATGTTCGCGGCCTTGTTCGAGGGGCTGGATTGGAGGTTGGTCCGCCCGGAAGAAGCACGGCGCCCGCAGGTCGCTGGATAAGTGCGGCAGAATGACTCGGCAGCTATTTTGAGCGTGGCACGCGCGGCGGCGATGTGCTCGAAATAGCACATGAGCATCGCGGCGCTACGCGGCGAAAACGAACGCCCTCAAGGCGCTTTTGGCGCAAACGCAGGCGGCCTTGAGCGAGCATCAGGGGGCGCTGGCGGCGTCGGAGGAAGCGCGACGTCGGCTGGAGATCATTCTCGGCGAATTGCGACGCGAGAAGTTCGGCGCGAAGTCCGAGAAGCTGCGGCCAGATCAGTATCACTTGCCGCTATCGGTAAGCAGAAGAAATATCCCGCACTCACTCTGACCGTGATCCATGCTCAAGAGCGGGGAACGCCGAAGCGGCGAAAGAAGATCGAGTGGAAGCTCCTCACCGATCTCTCGGTCCAATCGCGCAAGGACGCCGTTGAGAAGATCGAATGGTACGCGTTGAGGTGGAAGATCGAAGTCTTCCATAAGGTCCTCAAATCAGGCTGCAAGGCGGAGGACTCGAAATTGCGAACCGCTGAGCGTCTGGTCAATCTGATCGCTGTTTTTTGCATTGTAAGTTGGCGCGTCTTCTGGATGACGATGCTCAATCGTTCCTCGCCGAATGCCCTACCGCAGACCGCGTTGACAGATCCCGAACTCAGGCTTCTTGATCATTTGGTGAAAGACAGGGGTGGCGATCGCCCTCGACGAAGCACGCTCTCGCACTATGTCGTCAAGATCGCGCGGCTCGGAGGATATTTGGCCCGAGCCAACGATCCGCCTCCAGGAAATACCGTGATCTGGCGCGGACTATCGCGGCTGACTGACATCGAACTGGGAGCCGCGATCGAGGCAAAGATTATGGGTAATTGAAAGCACGGCTAAGCGCTTACTGCGGTCCGCCAGTGGCAGGCGGAAGTAGGTGAGTGTTTCCTCGATGTTCCTTTCTCCCAGCCGGTGAGCTCGCGGTTTGCCACCCATTTGGCGAACCAGACGGCAAGATCGCGCCGTACCTACGAGAGGTCGCGCCGGTCGTACATCCATCTGAACTCGAGCAGGCAATCGTCATCGACCTTCCGGGCGACATAGTCGAGGGCCTTGCGCAGGAAGTGCGCATAGGGGGCGTTGGATTTCGCGCGGTGCACAACCAGTCCCGTCATGGCCTCGCGTCAAACCCGCGCCATGGCGCGATTTGGAATAAGCACAAGGAGAGTGGCTGCCAGCCGCTTGAGGTTGATGGCGGCGGCTGTCAGGTAGGCCCGGATCTTCATGTTTGGCAGGCCACGTCGTATGGCGGGCGCCAGTCCGTGCCAGGTCTGGCTTCGCCGTGGAAGACCTCGGAGCTCCAGCGATGGCGCTGCTAGAGCCGTCATACCGCAACCGGCAAAAAGCGCCTGAGGTTGGAACGGAACACCTCTCACAGAGCAGAGCGACCCATCTGCCCAGCCATCCAGAAGGCGTGCCAATCAACGAGCTGGCGCGCCTAGAAGGGGCATCGTCAATCATCGTGAGCCTCAACGTTTCCAATCAAAGCGAATTGGAGTCGATGACTGCATCAACGATGTGCTCGCGTTTGAAAGCCGCACCACAATACAAATCCATAAGCAAAGAAGAGCGGCTTCGTCTACACATGCAGCAAAACAACTTAAAGTCGGCGTCAACCTCCTTCTATCATTGCCATATTCCGGCCGGAACGCATATCGCACGCAAGCGGGGACTCTTAAGCATATCCATTACGGGCGGAGTCGTTTCGGCGTTGCGCTTGCGCGCGGCGCGTCCTGACTTCACGATTAACAGCCATCATGAGCTGCTACCAATCTTGCAAAGGCGCGGTGTTTTTCGGAATGCGTAAAGCATGATTGGCAAGGAATCACCACAGAACGTCGCTCCTAAGACAACGAGGCAAAGAGTAGGCCTTATCGGTGCTGGACGCATGGAACCGGTATTGGTACCAGCCTGTTGCATCAAGAAATCGACCTGAATATCAAAGTAAAAAAGTCGGTTCGGTGCGGATCGTTTGACTGGTGCAGGTGCCCACGTGTTATCGCTGCCTTCCAGCCGCGAGGTTGAGGCAGTTTGCCAAGATGGGTTGTTCGTCTATATGCCCCCAGGAGGTCTGATAATTGACTGCTCCACGTCTTATCCTGCTTCGACGGTTGCACTGGCTGAGCAGGCTCAAAACGCCGCCTAAGCTTTGTCGATGCTCCAGTAACGCGGAGCCCCGAACACGCAGAGCTAGGCTTTCTCAATGCAATCGTCGGATCGAGTGAAAAGCTTTTCCCCACGGGTGCGGGCATTCTGCCGCATTTTGCGAGACCGTTCTTCACGCCGGGGAGGTCGGACAAGGTCACAAGCTCAAGCTTGTCTACAACAGCATGACTGTGGGATAGCGGCGGTGGCCGTGGAGGTCTGCCAGTTTGGTTCCGGTGTTGACGTCGATCTCATAACGCTCTGCTCTTTGGTGAGTCGGGGTTCCACTAACAGCGGAATATTTCAAACCTTCGTGGCCTTCTTGTTGAACGAGAAACCTGAAGTTTGGGCAATCTCAATCGCGAATTCCGCAAAGGCTATTGAGTGCCCCTGTGCGTCTCGCAGGCGAGAGCTTAGTGCCAGTGCCCGTCCTGGCTGCCGCCGCGCACAAATTAAATGTCTCAGTTGCTGCAGGGGAAGGTGAGCTCACATTGACTCCATCTGTCCCGTCAGGATGATTTTCGAAGTTGGCCTTGGACCGCCGGCTGAAACAACGAGCCCGGTGGGTGGCTAATCTTCTCGCGGTCGCGGTAAGAGACCTGTTCCGCGCTATCGAACGCGTTGTCACTGGTGCGGTACTGCGTCACATCTTCGTCGAGCTTGCGAAGACGGCTGCCGCCGCAGCACTGGCGCAGTAGGCGACCGCTCGCTCAAATAGACCCAAGATCGAGGGCGAGTCAGCTGTTTCGGCTTACAATCTGGTTGGTATCGTTTGCCTCAAAATTAGTGACACCCGCCAGGCATGAGCTGTGGCTCACCTTTACGTTGGCCCATGAAAGCGGCCAATGACCTAGCTAAATAAGTAACAGGAGTGAATGAGGATGAGGCATGGTTCTATGGACGGCTGTTCCGTCACAAGAGCTTCTTGATAAAGGCAGGCGGCTCCCTCACTACCAGCATCGCCAGTTGCGCCCGGGATGACCACCATGCGAGAGCTATCTTTAACGGCTACATGTGGAGGGCAAGATCATGTTTTCCGAGCTTGAGAATGAGTGCATAAACCGGGAAGTCGAAAGGCTCAATCTTCCCAACTTTCGGATCGAGCACTTCGCCGCAGTTAGCTACGCACAAGCCGGAGAAGACGTTACTTTAGAAGGAATGTTGGCTGCAAGACTCTCCAAGAGCCAAAGATCTTGGGAGAGCGTGTTCTATGTCGAGATCGGCGCTAATCAGCCCATCTCGACCTCGAATACCGATCTTATGTATCAAAGAGGAGCGCAAGGTGTTCTAGTCGAACCAAATTCTGAATTGGGAGCGCTGATCCAGACAGTGCGTCCAAGAGACGTTCTCGTGCCGTCCGTTGTCCTTCCAACTTCACGCACGTCTGCCACCCTCTTCATCGAAAACGCTTATGAGTTGTCTTCTTCGAATGAGGCGCATATCGAGTGCTTCGGAGACTTCGACGGCCTAGAACGTGTGCGAGAGCATATCGCGATGAGCGCTGGTGTTTCCCCTGACGACCGCGCTCGGCGGCGCGCTCCTGCTCACGCATTCCCATGCCATCGCCAACATCAAGGACCAGCTCCTGATCGAGATGAGCCACACGCCGCTTGCGCTGTGCGGGATCGCCGCGGGCTGGGCGCGCTGGCTCGAATTGCGGCTCGACGGCCGCGTCCGCAACGTCGCGGCGTGGATCTGGCCGGTCGCCTTCATCCTGGTCGGGCTCGTCCTGCTGGACTACCGCGAGGCCTGAGCGCCGGCCCCATCTTGCCGCGGCAATTATTCCCTGCAATCTGAGCAAAACACTGGGGGGAAGAAGCCGATGGGAGGAGTCTTGGAGGGCGTGCGCGTGCTCGATTTCGGGCGCTATATCGCGGGGCCCTATTGCGCGACATTGCTGGCCGAATTTGGCGCTGAGGTCATTCGCGTGGAAAAGCGCGACGGCAGCGAGGATCGCTTCGTGGCGCCGGTCGGCGAAGATGGCGAAGGCGCGCTGTTTCTCCAGGTCAACCGCAACAAGAAATGCATCACGCTCGATCCGATGAAGGAGGAGGGGCAGGAGGTGATGCGCCGCCTGGTTGCCACCGCGGACGTGGTCGTCGCCAATCTGCCGCCGCAGACCCTGCGCGCCATGAAGCTCGACTACGAATCGCTGAACGCGATCAAGCCGGACATCATCCTAACCACGGCGACCGCGTTCGGCGGGCCGGGGCCGTGGTCCGACCGCGTCGGCTTCGACGGCGTCGGCCAGGTGATGTCGGGCGCGGTCTACATGACGGGCAGCGGCGATCCGCCGTATCGGGCCGCGGTGGCTTGGGTCGATTTCGGCACCGCGCTGCACTGTGCCTTCGGCACGCTCGCCGCGCTGATCGAGCGCGGCAAATCCGGGCGCGGCCAGATCGTCGAGGGCGCGCTGCTCGCAACCGCTCTGTCCTTCACCAATGCCACGCTGATCGAGCAGGCCGTCATCGACGTCAACCGCGTGCCGACTGGCAATCTCGGCCAGACCGCCGCGCCCGCCGACATCTACCGCACCAAAGACGGCTGGGTGCTGTGCCAGGTCACCGGACATCCGCTGTTCAAGCGCTGGGCGCGGCTGATGGGCGAAGAGGACGTGTGGCTGAACGATCCGCGCTTTGCCGACGACATCAGCCGCGGCAACAACGGCCGCATCATCAGCGAGCGGATGGCGCGCTGGTGCGCCGAACGCACCACGCAGGAGGCCGTCGACACGCTGGGCCAGGCCATGATCCCGACCGGCCCCGTGCTCTCACCGCAACAGGCGCTGGATCATCCGCACATCCGCGCCGCCGGCTTCATGCAGGATGTCGATTATCCGGGCCTGCCGAAACAGGCGCCGGTCGCCCGCGCCGCGGTGCGGCTGTCGGAAACGCCGGGCGAGATCGCAAGCCGCCCGCCGACGCTCGGCGAGCACACCGATCGTGTCCTCGCCGAGCTCGGCTACGATGCGGACCGCTTCGGCAGAGCGGTGTCATCTAGCATCACAGCAGCTGCTTCAACGCCTTGGCATCGGCCGGTGCTGCGCTCTTCTGGTCGTTGTCGAAATAGACGTAGACGTCGCAGCCCTGCCGCTTCCACGATGTGATGCGCTTGGCCCATTGCGCCAGCGTGGCCTCCGTATAATGCCCGTGATAGCGCCCGCCTGGCCCGTGTCCGCGCACATAGACGAAATCCGCCGTGCGCTTCCACGGGCTAGGTGCATCGTGATGGTCGGACAGGCACAGCGAGATGTTCTCGTCGGCCAGCATGCGCAGGATGCGCGGCTGATACCAGATCGGATGACGGATTCGAAACTGTACCGCCGTTTCCGTGACAGCAGCTTGAAGAACGAGGCGAGCCGGTCCGCATTCGCCTCGAATTGCGGCGGCAGCTGGAACAGGATCGGAGGCCGGCCTTGCCGCCGAGCCGCGAGATGCGGTCCTTCAACAGCTCGAGGCTGTTGACGGAGCGGTCGGACAGGCGCTTCCAGTGCGTGATGAATTTCGACGCCTTCCAGGCGAACACGAAATCGCGCCCGGTCTGCTCCCGCCATCCCGTCACCGCCTCCGGCGTTGGCGTGCGGTAGAACACCCCGTTCAGCTCCGTGGTGTCGAACTGCCCGGCATAGTAGCGAAGCTGCTGCTTCAGCGTCACGCCCTCGGGGAAGAACGGGCCGCGCCAGGAGGCGTAGTGCCAGCCCGAAGTTCCGATCAGAACGCGCGTATCGGCCGCATCGACGTTACCTCCGGCTAATGGCAACGGATGGCACGTCAAACATGGCGGTCGCCGAGGAGGAGGGCGGCCACCTCTTGGCCGACGGCTATCACGTCGAGCGCGTGGACGAGACATTCGCGCCGCGGCTGGATTGGAAGCTGCCGCGCGAAATCTCGTAACGGCCCTAGTAAATCAGGCATGATCGTTGCTACGGCGGAAGTGCGCTCCCTCTCCTGCTTGCGGAGAGGGTTGGGGAGCTAGCTTGGGCACAGATCTCTTGCGCTGAATGAATCGCGTGTGATTCTGTATCGGCCGTCGTGATTCTGGCAGCGGACCGATGGCGGAGATGGATATCGGCTATTTTGGCGACGAGCGTCTTAAAAAAACGGCGCTCTGTTGCTGGCGCGTGTCTGCGAGCGACAGACAGTTTGTCTGCGCAAGCTTGGCGACGACCGTGCCGAGAAGGTCAAATTTCGGCGATTTTTGATGAATGAGCGGGTCACGGTCGAGAAGATGGTGATCCGCACGCGGGCGCGTGTGCGTGAGATTGCGGCCGGCCGGCACGTCCTGGCGATCCAGGATACCAGCGAGATCAATTATGAAGCCAAGCGCGGGCGCAAGCGCGATCTCGGCCGGGTGGGCAATGGCAGTGACGTCGGCCTGTTCGTGCACCCCGTTCTGACGGTTGATGCGGACACAGGTTACTGTCTGGGCCTGGCGGATGTGCAGGTCTGGCGGCGCTTCAAGACCAAGGCCGCCGACTACCGCAAGCAGCCGATTGAGGAAAAGGAGTCCTATCGATGGGTGAACGGTCCGCGGCGGGCCAAATGGGGTCTGACCAAGGCGGCCACGATCACGGTGATCGACGACCGCGAAGGGGACATTTACGAGATATGGGCTCGCCTGCCGGATCGTCGCACGCATCTGTTGAGCCGAGCGTGCCGGGATCGTGCAACAACAGGCGATGGCGGTCTGTTTGCGACCATGGCGGCGCTGCCCGAGCAACATCGCTTGACAATCGATCTGCCGGCGCGGGCAGGCAACTGCGCTTGACGAGCAGCTCGTGCTCGCACGCTCCTCGCCCGACGATAACCAGCCTGCTTCGCACGTCTTTGACGATCGCGAAATGCAGGTGCTATCCGGCGGATCAATCTCACGGACTTCGATGGCCGATAGTTCAATTTGGCGCGGCGCGTGAGGATCGGAGCAGGATGCCGGCCGACAGATGACGACCGTTCCGAACCGCAGTCCTGAACAATTATTCGACATGCCAGCGCTGGCGATACCAGCCGATCACCGTGACGCGGCCTGTTCGACAGTTTCAACATCATGGGTGGTCAGCAAGCGGTGCATGGTCTGGCACGCCGCAATGAGAGCGATAACAGGGAGCTTTTCCAGCGCCGCGCCTTCGGCAAGAGCGCCGTGAAGCGCCAAGGCCTCGACCTCGAGGAGAGCGCGCCCTGCAGGGACGTTTGCATTTGCGCGATGGCTCGGAAGCGTTCGAACCCGTCGCGCATTGTGATTGGGCCGTGGGATTTGTCGCTATCGTAGCCGGTCCAACCGCCGAGGCGGGCGATGGTCCAGCCGGCCCAAGCAAGGCTCCTGGGCGTATGGGGATTTTGCTGACAGGGCCGCACCGCCAAGCAGCGCCGAGGAGCGAGGAACCTGTCCTCTGGCGGATGCTGTTTGGAGCGGGCCGTTCCACCACATCAAGTTTTATCCATTCCTGAGTTTGCCCCGGTCGTTGGATTTGCCCATTTGGGCGGTGGTAGCGACGGGAGGCCTCAGCATAGCGCAGCAGCGCCAGATCCCGTCGCGGTTGTAGGTGATGGCGAACTCCGACGGCGTCCTCCATCCGAGCCGTGAGTGCGGTCCTGTGTCGTTGTAATCCGCGCGCCAGCATCCGAGCGCAACACGGGCCTGGGCCAGCGAGGTGAACAACGTCTCGTTCAATAACTCATCCCGCATCCGGCCGTTGATGGGAAGACGGCCCCGCTCCCTCGGCGCCGGCGATATACTAGCGATGGACGAACCCGCTAACAGGAGCAATTGACCAATGGAAGCCGCGACAATCGGGTTGGACATTTCGAAGCACGTATTTCACATCCATGCAGTTGATAGCCAAGGCCAAGTGGCCGGTCGCCAACGTCTCCGGCGAGGCGAGATCGTGTCGTTCTTCTCCTCGCTCGCACCTTGCCTGGTCGGCATTGGGGCCTGCGCGACTGCTCACCACTTGGCGCGGGAGATTCGGCAGTTTGGACACGATGTCAGATTGATGCGCCGGCCCATGTTGAACCCTACCTCCGAAGAGGGGCCAAGAATGACGCCGCTGACCCGGCCGTGATCTGCGAGGCGGTCAGTCGGCCCAATATGCGGTTCGTTCCAATCAAGAGCGCCGAGAACCAGGGCTTCTTGATGCTTCATCGTGCAACAGGCTTGCTGGTCCGCCAACGCACCATGACAGCTTGCGCCATTCGGGCTCACTTTGCTGAGTTCGGAATCATTGTCGGGCAAGGCCGGCAACGGGTGGATGGTCTGGCGGACTTGTTGGATGACGAGGAACTGACGGTACCGGTCCACGCCCGCATCGCGCTGGCCGTCCTTGTGAGCCAACTGAAGGATTGGGCCGGCAGGTCGAGGCCATCGAGCGCGAACTGAATGAGATCCAGCGAGTAAATCCATGGCGAAGTTGCTGTCCTCCATCCCCGGGATCGGTCCCATAACGGCCACAGCTCTCGCCGCGACCGTGCCCGACGGACAATGTTCCGCTCCGGGCGGGAGTTCGCGGCCTGGCTTGGCCTGACGCCTAAGCAGAATTCCACCGGCGGGAAGGATCGGCTCGGGCGGATTACGAAACAGGGCGATTCCTATCTCAGGCACTTGCTTGTCATCGGAGCACGCAACGTCAACACGGAACAGTCGATGGTGCGTCCTTGGTGTTCTTCTCTTATGTCGTCGCACGCAACGACTGAGGACGGCTCATGTTCATGCGCATAACCATGTAACGCTCGTCGTGCGGAGGCACTGATTGGCCGATGATTGTCGTCCGATAGAATCTACGCGGAAAGCCTCTGGGGTGCCTAATTGAATGCTTGAAGTGGGCACGCTGAAGGAATGGACTGGCCGCGGTTGATCCTGCGACGATGAACGAGTGTCCGGCTTCCATAGGGCAGCAGGTGCAGAAGAGCGATCACATTGTTATGTTCTGCAGTTCACGGACTGGGAATATCAAGCTCGATCTCACGCGTCACTTCGATGATGCTCTCTGGATGGCGTCCGTTCCTGAAGAGAGCGTATTTCAGAGCTTCAGCGCGGTTGATAGAAAGCCCGCCAAACGCGCCCCGTTGTTCAAGGGCAACCCAGTTGCCGGCCCGATTCCTGCCGACGAACACAATCGGCGACGCGCAGTCACTTGAATGGGAGTCGAGGACCATGTCCTTTCGGGGAGATGCCAGCTCACATTCATGTGGAACAATCCTCTTCGGAGGTGCTCCGGCTGGGATCGTGAAGCGATTGTTGAGTTTTCGTGCTACTCACGTCCCGGCATTCGAGAGCCAGCATCTACGACTACAAAGCTGGGCTAATAGCCACACAATCGCCTGTGGCCTTCGCTGGGCGGTGACAGTTCATCAACCCGGAAGGAATAGCTCAAACCGGAACCGAGTTCTCCTATTAGATCTGAGAAGAGAGTCCGCGATGATGCGCTGTCCGAGCGCGCCAGCGGCGAAAAGTCCCGTGTGTGTGCTAACGGGGTGTCGCTGTTGATGCGGGGCAGACATGCGCTCGAAAATTCAAGCTTTAATACGTCGTCGCCGCTCCGGCTGCTTGCACGACGTCAATTTGATTCGGACGCGAAGATGTTCACCTTCGGCGGGTTTTGTTGCAAAAAGTCGGTTGATACGAGCCGGCAAGCGTGATTCCGTGTGTTGACGCGAATCGCGACGAGGTCGATCCATGATGGGCCGTCTGAAGAGTGACCAAGGTCAACTGTTCTACGAGTTTCATCTTGGCGACGCTGTTCCTGAAGATCATCTCGTGCGGAAGATCGATGCTGCTCTCGACCTGTCCTGGCTTCGCAGCGAACTAGCTCCTCATTATTCGTCCACGGGTCGCCCGTCGATTGATCCGGAGCTGATGATCCGGATGCTGATCGTGGGGTATGTCTTCGCGATTCGTTCGGAGCGCCTGCTCTGCCGTGAAGTGCAGGTGAACCTCGCCTATCGATGGTTCTGCAAGCTCGGTATTGAGGATGCTATCCCGGATCATTCGGCCTTCTCGCGGGCCCGCAATGAGCGCTTCCGCGAGGGAGACGTCGTTCGTCGCGTATTCGAGCATATTGTCGATGCGTGCATTGTGGCGGGTCTGGTTGGTGGTGAAGGTTTTGCGGTAGACGCGAGCCTGATCCAGGCAGATGCTAACAAGCAGCGCTCGATCGCGGGTCAGGATTGGCGCAGGGATCGCGATCCGGCGAGGTCAAGCCGCGCGGTGAAGGAGTATCTGGCGACTCTCGACGATACGGCGTGGGGCGCGGCCAGCGACGTTGTTCCGAAGTTCATCTCGCTGTCCGATCCCGCGGCCCAGTGGACCGGAGCTCACAAGGGACCAGCATTCTTCGCTTACTCCGACAATTATCTCATCGACATGAAGTTCGGTGTCATCGTTGATGTTGAGGCGTCCCGCTCCATTCGCCAGGCCGAGGTCGGAGCGGCGAGGACAATGATCGAACGAACAGAGGAACGCTTTGGTCTCAAGCCGGAGCGGCTCGTCGGGGATACCGCTTACGGGGCTGCTCCGATGCTGAACTGGCTGGTCGAGGAGAAGGGCATCGCGCCACATATCGCCGTGTTCGACAAGTCGAAGCGAGATGACGGCACCTTCTCGCGCAGCGACTTTCGATATGATCCGACCAGCGACGTCTACCATTGTCCGGGCGGAAAGCGGCTCGGGACGAGCGGCACCGTGCACGAGGGCAAAACGCTTTTGTATCGTGCGAGTAAGCTCGACTGTGACGCATGCCCACTTAAACACCAGTGCTGTCCAAAAGAACCATCGCGCAAGATCCCGCGCGATATACATGAGCACGCCCGGGACGTCGCCCGGTCGTTCGCTGGGACCGAGGGCTTCGAGACATCGCGACGACAGCGCAAGAAGATCGAAATGCAGTTTGCGCACCTGAAGCGCATCCTGAGGCTTGGTCGGCTTCGGCTTCGTGGCCCACGGGGCGCGCAGGACGAGTTTGTTCTGGCTGCCATCGCTCAAAATCTGAGGCGCCTCGCATCGCTGGTTGCGCGACCGCCACCCGCTCAGGCTCTGTGTACCGCGTAGCGTAAAAGTTGCGTAGAGAGCGTCGGGGTCGCGGGACCAAACCCCGTCACCCTAAGGGAAATGGCCGAACCACATCACCGGTCACTGCCGACTTTTGCAACAACATCGGCGCATAGTTGATTATGGACGGCAACGCTGTCGCGATGGAGAGTGGTCGCCCCGAGGATGCGGGGTCGAGCATCTCGACAGCTGCTGGTATGCCCGGTGGAGTGACGGCACACTTGTTCCTGATCCACTGCCGCCAGTCGCGTCCTTCGCGCGATGCCGCCGTTCCGCATTCTCCTCAGCGCAAACGGGGCAGACGAACGATGATCGTGTCACGCTCCGCTCCCTCGCACAGCGTTCAGCGACTTTCCGCAGCACCCGCGGCTTGTTACCGCGGCCGATCCAGAGGTAAATGTCGCATCACATGAAGCGCTGTCTGAGCCGAAATTCTGCTCAATTAAGGTGATGCACGCGTGGAATCTGCGGCCCTGCGCGCCGCTCGGCGGAAAGAAGCTTAGCTCTCTATTTTGGAGAGGAGCACCTGGCCGGCGGCGCAGTGCTGCGTCCTCTTCAGGTCTCTGACGATGAAAGGCCGGCGCTGGCTGCAGACGCCGGGGGGCCGGCCCGGCGCTCGCCAGGTCAGATTCGCAACCAATGAGATGGTCATATGGAGTGTCGGTCCAGAGCAGGAGCTGGCCGTCCGCTTTTTACGGATGAAGAACAATCACCCTCTCAATCCGCAGATCCGGGCCCGCGCCGCCCGTGTCCAATCGCAATATTGTCATACACTCTTCTATGTGTGCGCGCCACAACCGCAATCCTAAGAGTAGTCGAAAAATCGCTCTGCAGGCTCGTAAGGTCAGTCAGTCCTATGTCTGCCGAAGGCCATTCGACGCTTAGAGGCAGCTACCGCTTCGGTTGGGGGGGGCTGCAGGGGAGGCCGCCTGTCCCGACGTGTGTGCGGGTGCTTTCGAATGAACTCGCGCGCCCCGACACGTGCATGCATCATTGGGATAACGAACGTTCTAGCCGCGCCGCTTTTTGGAGGTAAGCCCGCTTTCTTCGTCTTCAGGTGCAAGCCACTTGGGCAGCGTGAGGGAAGCCCATTGCGGTGGCCGATTCGCGCCAGCCTTGAGAACTGACGCGGGCCGACGCCACGAGAGCGGGGATCCTGAGCGCTTCAGCGTCCCTCGTGCGCCGTTCGGCGTCGATCAGTCCTATTTCGAAGGAAATCACCGATCCTGTTCGTGTAACAACGGCCGGACACGCGGGCCGGGAGCTCGCATCTGTGATTTGCGGGAACTCGCATATCCGGCCGGGAAGCCGCGCCTTAGTGCGAGACACAATAGAGGCGAACAGATGGGTGACAAGCAGAACGGACATGAAGAGACGTACTTCTTCTTTGTCGGCGGCAAAAAGTACGAGACCGACCAGCCGGCACTGACAGGGCTGCAAATTAAGGCGCGCGTTGCGGAGTGGGATTCCTCGCATGATCTCGTTCTCGAAGGGCACGGAAACGATCCCGATCACCTTATCGGAGATGACGAACGGGTCTCGCTAGACAAGGACAAGGGTCCGCTTCGCTTCTCGTCGGCCCCGAAGGCGAACTTCGGCTGATGGGCGGCGCCGCTGAAGTCCAGATCGAGGATCTGCGTAGGCGCTGGCCGGATGTGCGTACGCAAGAACTGCCGAGCGGCGCAATCCTGGTGACGATCGGTTCGATCTCGCTGCCGCCCGGCTGGAGCAGGGCTGCGACTTCGATTCGTTTTCTGGTTCCGACCGGCTACCCCTTTGCCGCACCCGATTGCTTCTGGGCGGACAATGATCTGACGCTCGAGGGTGGACGCATGCCGTGCAGTGCCGGCAACAACAACATGATCCCGGAGACCGCGGAGCCTGGACTCTGGTTCTCTTGGCATGTCCAAGCATGGAATCCCAACCGCGACACGCTCTCAAGCTGGATAAACACCATCGCCGATCGCCTGAGGCGACTGCAATGAGCGGGCTGCGTTTCGCCTGGCCGGCGTATCGTAAGGCCTCGGCCGACCTGCTGGCCTCGGCGCCGCTCGAGAGCTGTGGGGTAGCCTATTCGGTTCACGATCCGCACACCGACACATGGTTGGTGGACGATGTAGAGAGCGTCGCCGATTCGGCTTACGAGCATCGCGATGAGGTGTCGGCAACGCTTCGACCTGCATTCATCGTCGAAGTGGCCAACCGTGCCCGCGCGCTGGGACGAAGCGTCGTGCTGGTGCATACCCATCCGTTCGAACAGAGCCATCCGCGATTTTCCGCAGTCGACGACAGGGGCGAGGTCGCATTGGCTGACTATCTACGTCGCCGCGCGCCTAAAGGCGAACACCTCGCGCTCGTATTGAGTCAGGCGGGCTGCCGAGCCCGGCGGATTGGCACGGCCCAGGAGGTGCGGGTCTGGCAGATCGGCGAGCGACTGGTCCTCCTGTCGTCTGACAAATTCACTGGAGGCAGCGATGTGCGATATGATCGGCAGGTGCGCGCCTTCGGTGCCGATGGTCAGCGGGTAATCTCGTCAATGAAGGTGGGTGTCGTCGGGGTCGGCGGTACAGGGTCAGTGCTGCTCCAACAGCTTGCTCGGCTTGGCGTTCGCGATTTCGTGCTGATCGATCCTGACGTGGTCGAAACCACGAACCTCAACCGCTTGGCCGGAGCCGGTCCCAGTGACGTGGGTATGAGCAAGATCGCTGTCGCGGAAAGGGAGATACTCGCGTGCTCGTCGACCTCGCGGGTGCGGGGACTGAGAGCCGATGTAGTCGATGCGAACATCGCGGCGGAGCTTGTCGGCCTCGACTTCGTCTTCCTCTGCACTGATTCCCATGCGAGCAGGGCAGTGGTCTGCCAGGTCGCCTACCAATACCTGTTGCCTACAATCGACATGGGCACGAGCATTACCGCCCGGGAGGGTGCAGTCACCCACATCAGCGGGCGTGTGCAGATGTTGGCTCCCGAGTTGCCGTGTCTGACTTGTACAGGCGCGCTAGACGGAAATCAGATCCGACGCGAGATGATGACCCCGGAACGCCGCGCGTCCGATCCCTATCTGCTGGGGCACCACGAGCCTCAGCCGGCCGTCATGTCAATCAACACGACGATGGCCTCGCTAGCGGCCACTATGTTCATGGCTGCCGTGACCTCGATGCCGGGCCAGGCTCGTTTCCAGCTTTACGAGGGTGTCAGAGGCGCGGTACGACCGACCCAGGCGAGAAGAGTCGAGGATTGCGTCGTCTGTTCGCGTCGTGGCGCCCTTGCCAAAGGGCCCTCCTGGCCTCTTCCGGTCCGGCCGAGTGCGAAGAATGGCTAAGGCGCGACCCGAAGTGCTATGGTTCGGTACGCCACCGCCGCCCGAACTGAGCGGGAGTTCGTGCAACGGAACCTGCACCTGGTGTGCTGCGCCTCGGCGGGTGGCGTGGATAGCTCAAAAGCCTGCGCCGCCGTGTTTCAGTTCGGCTCCGACATGCCGGAAGACGTAGTGAGGACCGCCGGTGCCCATGTGAGAACCCTAATCGACAGCGGTTTGCGCGTCGATCTTATTGCGGACGATGACGAGACAATGGGGCGCGTGCAGGCGTCGGCGAAATCAGTCCTGAATGTCGCCGGGGTCGCGGTCCGCACAGATATGCCGGCGCATTCCTTAGCAGAGAAGATCGCAAGGCACGACGCCGGTCAGAGGCCGCGCGCAGACCTCAAGATCGAAGTCGCGGGAGACCGCGAACCGGTGCGCGAGGCCGACAAGATACTCTTTAAGCGTGCATTCGCGCACTGCAGTCGGATCGTGTTGGAGGAACTCACGGGTGGGCTTTCGCAAGCTCGCGTCTTCGCCGTTCACATGACCGTTCATACGTCCAATGCTGGAGCATGGCCGCAGCCCGATTTCGCCAAACTGGATGGACGACAAGATCGAGCAAGAATACCGCAACTACCGCGAATATGCGGATAGATATATTCCTTTCGGCTTGAGACCGAATATTCACGATCCGGTATTCGGGGCGGAACGCGGTCTGTTGGTCGGAAGTTTCGTGGACCGATCCGAACCCTTATGGAATTTGGCGCGCCGAAATTTGGCGGCTCGGGCCGTGACGTCGCTGATCGAAGAGACTCTTGGCGGCTGGCGTGATCAAGCATACGGCAAGGATCCGGACGAGGGCTCAGTCGTTCAAGCTATGATCGGCGCCGAGATACTGCTTCCTTGCAAGCTGAAGTCGCGCTATGTTGAAGATGCTTTTCGGTTTGATGTCACGGCGACCCCGGAGATCATTCTAGATCAGTTAGGCAAACTGCACCAGCGCTACCGCAGTGCGCCCGCGCATGGCGATCTCCATGGGGAAAACGTGCGCGTGCGCAACGACCATGCGATTGTTATTGACCTTGCTTCGGTTGTCCGCTCCGCTCCCCTGACGGCGGATCTGGCATCGCTGGAGACCTGGCTTGCCTTTCAAATGCCACCGGAGTGCAACCCTTGGGTATATGAAGATGCCATTTGGGTTGCTGAGATTGATCGTCTTTGCGCTCCGACATCGTTCTTGCATCCCCCCGGGCCCTGTGATCCGACCAGCAAGTTCTGCTGGATGTCCAGCGTGGTCCGACAGCTCAGGCGGATGGGAATCGCAGTACAATCGTGTTCCACTGAATATCAGGCTGCCGTCGCCGTGCAACTCCTCAGGCGCTGTCAATGGGATGACGGTCCTGCTGCCGACCGCTTTAGGCGCACAAAAGGAATACGCCGTCGCGGCCCAATTGGCGAGCGAGCTGGCGAGGAGGAAGACATGAGCATTGTTCCGAGGAGGGTGAACCTGCGCGGCTTTGCGGAATACCGGGATGAGGGAGAGAAGATGCTTACCGCTCCCGGCGATGTGGTGGTCATCCGGCGAGGCGCGCTGCGCTCAGTCCTCATGCGCTGTCCCGACGGATGCGACGAAACGCTCGTCGTCAATCTCGATTCACGCGCAGGAAAGTCGTGGAGACTGGATATGCGGACCGGCAAGCCAACCCTCTATCCCTCGGTTTGGCGAGACGGAGGATGCGGTAGTCATTTTATAATCTGGCGCGGCCAGCTCCTGTGGTGTGACCGCTTTGAAGAAGGTAACCTTGAGCCGAACTTCGAGCTCCTCGCGCTCGGGCGGCGCGTTCTGAAATCGCTGCGAAGACGCGAACTGCGTAGCGCCGAGGAGATTGCTGCTGAGCTCGATGAGATTACATGGGAAGTATCAAGGGCAGGACAAATGCTCGTGCAACGCAAATTGGCTATTTGTGGATCTGGTAAACAGAGGGATTGGTTCGCGCTGGCGTAGGCTACAATCAGAATTCCGAGCGCGAGTTGTTCGCCGGGCTTTGCCCTTGACTCTGCAATCTTCGGAAGAAACATCATCCATGTACCGCGCACCCGATTGACGAAGCTGGCTGGCGGGCTACGCCGTGGAAAAGGTCGTCATCAATATTCAAGATACGACAACCCTTGGGGGCGGCCGCGGTCGAACGCGTTGTGGCTAAGGCAGCAGGATCTTGCATTGATGCTTAACTTCTTGACGTTCGCTTCATCGTCCGGCTGCGCTTGCCGGCAGCCTCTGCGCCCGCGCGCGGGACCTGTTGTCCAACGTGCCCGCTAATGGCCGGACTTATCACGCCTGGCGGCGCGTCAGCGTTGCGGCGCTCGCGCCGAATCCAACTGAACGGGCCATATTCTTGCTTTTGCCCTTGCCGTTAGCGGTCCGATCATTGCGTCCAGGACATTGCGTATGACCAGGCTCGAGCTGCGTCTCTTCTCTATGCCTGACTGAGAGCCTAAGGAACGGCCGGAGAGTTGAACGGTCAGGTCAAGACCTCGATTGCGGAGACGATCGCCAGCATCGGTGCAGTCAATCGTCTGGTGGAAGCTCAACCGGAACAGCAAATCCAACCTTTACGCGATCCAGTATGACCATGCTCTTGAAGCCCTTGTGATGTCGCGATTTTCGTAGAAGAAGCGCCGCGTGAACTCCTCGTACTCCTCCATGGACCGTGCGGTAATGTACAGGACGAAGTCGGCATCGCCCGTGACGTAAAAACCATTGACGACGTCGATTGATGATTTGATGACCTTCTTGAACCTATCGATGATATCAGCGCTTTCCCGCTCCAAGGCCACCATTGCAAGCACTTGAATAGGTCGTCCGACCATCTTTGGCGATACGACCGACACGTCGGCCTGGATGATGCCCTCCGAGCGGAGCCTCTTCAGCCGTCGTTGGCATGCGGTAGCGGAAAGCCCGGCCATCTCGCCAATCACCTCTGAAGTCAGACGGTCATTCTTTTGCACGATCTCGAGGATGCGGGCATCTATCCGATCGTAGCGCATAATCACCTCCAGCCTGAGAGGAATTCCGCCGCGAGATGGCCGATCCGCGCAGGAAATCCTCGAGGAGAAAAAATACGGCGAATTTGACCTGGGTTCGCGAGCCTGGTCCTACGGCTCAGGAGAATTCCCCACTCCTTGGAAGGAGGAGTGTTTAGTGAAAGGGCGATATCCGGCTCACGTAGATTTGGACACAATATCGACAGCCACAATTCTCGCAGTGCTGATGTTATGTTTGCGACATATGTCGCAAGCCCGTCGACAAGGCTGCAATGGAATGGCGGCCTCGCGCGAATGTTGAGGCAATCGTCGAGGAAGTCATCCTACTTCCCCGTGTTTGCTGGCGCCACTGAGTGGCATCGCATTTGCTGATGGCTCTCCTGTTCTGTCGAGGCCAGGAGAAAATCATGGCGGATGTGCAAGAGGTTGTGCTGTCGGAACGGGAAAAACAGTGTTTGCGATGGATCGAGCAGGGAAAGTCATCATGGGCAATCGGAGTCATCCTGAACGTGAGTGAGAACACCGTCAACTTCCATGTCAAGAATGCGATGCGAAAGTTGGAAAGGACCAGCAGGACGCAGTGCGTCGTCAAGGCGCGGCGTTTAGGTCTTATCTAAAGTAACGGCCGCTTTGGCGTTGCCGCTAAGGGGTAACTGTCGGTTGCTCCGGCGGAATGCGAGGCGGATTACGCACTGCAGCTGTCCAGCTATGGACGGCGCTACAATTTTCATCGCCGATCGTCACGGCGCGCTGTGGACCACTAGGCGAGGTTAGATCCGGGGCATAACGCTCTTGAAAGCTCGACGGCCAGTCGGCTGCCTCGGTTAACGTAGTGATCGGTCCGTCCTCCCTGCTGCGGACGCCAGCGGTCATATGCGTGTGCACAAATTTGAGGAGAGTTGATCGTGGCAGCTCCGCTACTGAAGTCGTCGTCATCGGAAAGCCGGTTTAGACGGCTGGGACTTCCGCGAATCCATTTCCAAAAGCGTGCTGTTCGTGGAACTTGCGCCATATTCCGGCGTCTGCGCTGATCCAAGCGGGCGATTCTCACCAAGCGTGGCTGGCTTAAATGCAAAAGGTTGCGTACTTCCGATGATATAGCGGATAGATAAGCTTGAACATGTTTGCGGCGGACGCGCCGCTCCGGGCGTTTCTGGGTCTCTGTGCGCAGGAGATGGCCTTAGGCCCGCGACCCCTTCCAGCTCAAATGATCGATGCAGACCGGTTCGTTGAATTGTGCGCTATGATTCCGTAATGAAACGCGTGCCAGATGGATAGTCGATGGTGCGTTCTTCTCCTGGCTTAGGCTGTCGCACGAAGCGAGGTAGGACGGCTAAAGATGCTTACCTTGAAGGTTGCAGTGCGAACGCTCAAGAACATCGTTTGCGAGTGCCCCGCTCCGACGGGTCGGCGAATGCAGAAGGGCAGTCAATCCTTTGTGTTCTGCAGTTCATGGCCTGGGAATTTCGAACTCGATCTCACGCGCCACTTCGATGAAGTTCTCTGGAGCGCCTCCGTTCTTGAAGAGAGCGTATTTCAGAGCTTCAGCGCGGTCGATAAAAAGGCGCCAAACGCGCCGCGTGTTTCGTGAGCAACCCAGTTGCCGGTTTCTGCCGACAAAAACAATCGCTCCAATATGGGTTGTTTCACATGAGTGGAGCTATCATCTGAGCAAAGCGTCATGGTGACTCAGGTCCTCGATTCCCATTCAAGTGACTGCGATCCCGCCGTTCTCCGGCTCGCGATCGGAAAGCGAATGTCGATTTGTCGTGCTACTCACATCGCAAATTCGAAACCAGCATGCGACTCCAAAGTTTCGGCTATTGGCCGCCAATCGGCTCTGGCCTTGTCTGGGCGGCAAATATTCCTCAAGCTGGAGGAATCGCTCAAACGGCAACGGAGTTCTCCTATCAGTTCTGATTGCGCAGGTTGGAGCTCATGCGAGTAGTCTGTGATCAGAATGGGAGCGATACGATCAAGTTCATGTGCTATCTACAAACCTCGTCCGTGAACACGCCGGGAAGTGTACGTCGCGCACACCTCGTGAGCATGAATCCGTTAGCAGAACACGGGCCAGATCCCGGCGGACTATGTGTTTCGTGATGCGCTCGGCTCGGCAATACGCAAGACGGGCTGCACCTCCTGTCTCGCTCAAAAAGGCCCGCGCTGATTAAATGGAGCGGCCCCGCTTAACCAGGGCTCCAGCTTGACGTGCGCGCCGGACTCGAGTGCCGGGCTGGGCCAATTCCTCGCCAACCGAAGTCGGCGCGCAAGTGATCACCGATGCTGCAAAATCATTGACTTGCTCCGCAGTCGGCGTCGGAGCGCCCGGAGTCGTTGCAGGAGAAGCGGACCCGCTGGAGTGCGTCGATTTCGCCGCGGCTTGGAGGGCGCGGCACCTATCTTAGGTAAAGTTCTTATCTTCTCCGCGCAGCAGCGATCAAATCGACCGCGCTTGTTGATGGCGGGGAATGATTGTCGGAGGAAGCCGCGCGCGTAATCTTCGCTAGCTAGAGCAGGGGTTGATCAGATTTGGTCATCTGCGCCTGTGAGCTGCCCACGCAAACTCTGGGTACTGCGGAGCTGTTGGAGATGTTCGCTTCACGCGGCGTCCGCCTGCGGATGGCCTTCTGCGCCTGGAGCGCGGCTCGCCTTGCGGTAATCAGGGATTATGCCAAGCCCGCTGATGAGGCTTTTGTTGCTGGAAACAGCTTGCTCGAGTTCATCAATTTTTTGCCACGAGCGCCGAACGCCCCCGCAATCGGAGAAGATTTGTGACAGAGGCAGCGACTGCCTTTCTGGGGCGCTGACTGGCAGCAACAGCAGCCTCATGACCTTGTTTTCCGCAGATGGAAGATGATTGCCCCGGGTGCTCGTGGCCAGGACCGCCGGGTCGCGATACTCCAGAAGCACTTCCAAGGCGGCGCTTATGTTCTTGTCACCTTGGGGTGATGGCATCGCATGGGCTAGGAGCGTGTTGTGACCGCGGGAATTGTCTGTCCCTCGGGACTGCAGAGAGTTCGCTGGGATTTCCAGCCTTCCGTCGTCGAGCTCCTTCTTCAATGAACTCCGTTCATCGAAGAAAAATTCCCGATCGGTAACTTTTCGGGCCGTTAAGCCTCACTTAAGGGGAAATATTCCCGTTCGGTAACTTTTATCCTCCTTCCATCGACTTGGCCGAATGTTCCCGATCGGTAACTTTAGGCGAGAGAGCTATGAACACGCTCCCAAGGGCACTCCCCCCTCGGGCGGAAACGAGGCTCGTGGCGAGACCGGTGTCGCGCGCCAAGCGGCCGAGTTTGCTGCAGCATTCGGTCGCCTCATCCAGGAAGAACGCAAACGGCAGGGCCTCCGGCAGGACGAGCTGGCCATGGTGAGCGGGACAGGAAAGCGCTTCATCGTCGACCTTGAGGCCGGAAAAAGCACCTGTCAGCTCGGGCGCAGTCTGCACGTGGCAAACGTGCTCGGGCTGCGCATCGAGGAGGTTCTCAAGGGGCCCAAGCCCGCCGCGCGAACACTTCCGAGACACCGGACATTCCCGACAGCGACGAGGAGGAGCCACATGAACCGTCTTCCGGTCTACTTTGAGACGCGAGAGGTCGGCTGGATCACGGCCGCCCACGAAGCGTCAGCCTTCACCTATGCCGAATCCTGGCGAGGGCTGACTGGCGCCTTCCTGTGTCGCTCACCATGCCGCTCGCGCGGGCGTCGCACGGACGCGCCTGATCAGTCAGATGCGGGCTTTCTGCCTCGAGTACGGCGTAGCTTTGCATCAGGGTGCTGGAATATTCAAGCTCGAGTTGCCGCACGCTTTGAAAGATGAAGGGAACGACTTATCACCAATGATGCGGCGTCTGGTCGGCGATCACTACAACGATCTCTGCCGCCTCGAAGAACGGATCCGCCAAGTGACAAGGGAGATCGAAGCAGAGAGGACATCACACGCCGGCCGAGCTTACGACATGTTGATCCATTGTTTCGTCATTACTGTTCCCGAGCCTTGCAATCGAGCCAGAAGCGTCAGGTGAAAGCAGGATTCCTGCGTTCGTAGAGTGCTCCTGGCTTGTTCAAGAGACGACGTGGAAGCGCCGGCCGTTAGCGAACTGGCCGTGAGCAAGGCGCGCGCTGAATCTGACCTCCACCAAGATCGGGACCCGGGTCCCCACGCCTTGCGCCGAGCAGATCCGGATGGCCACTCTTCCTCGCGATAAAGCCGGTAGATCCGGTTGATCCCAGACGGCGGTCTCCCGCCGCAGCAGGACGGACAGCCGGCGTTAGCCGAAATGCCTGCGCTCGTTGGCGAAATCTCGCAGCCGGCTCCCAGCTCTGCCTCAGGAGGGCGGCTGGAAAAATGGCGGATCATCTTCCGATTCGCGCTCACGATCGAGCAGGGCCGCCGTTCCGACAGGCTCTCGACCGCCTGCAGATGCGTGACGGCAGCGCGCTTAGCGGCGGGCCCTACCATTTTTTTGAAAGTAGCTCGCGAAGCGCGGCCGCATCGAGCATCTGCTCACCCCGAGCTTCTTCAGCTTCGCGTTATCCTCTTAGGCCTTGTGTCGTTTGGCCTCGGAGACCTCCATACCGTCAAAATGGCCTTCCAATTGTAGATCGTAGCCTCGGAAATTCCAATGCTTGCGAGCATGGTCAGCTGTCTTCGCCTAGCCTCATGTCCAACCATCGCTATAATGGCAGAAGGGTAGCCGGCGTAGTCCAGCCTATGCCTACTACAGTAAGGCGTTGCGCGAATACGAGATGTTGATTGCCTACGAGCGATTTGTGTCGCAATGGAAAGCGCGGCAATTACGTGTCCGCCCTAGCCTATCGGACTTGGTGGCTGCCCAAGCAAACTCGCCGATGGTTAAGTCGCTTTTGAGAAAGAAGGCAGTTGAGCTGCGAAATCCAGTACAAGCGGTCGCCCAAGTGCCGACCGCGCTACTCAGCCGTCCCCTCCACCCGCATGCAACGGAGTATCAAATGCCACAGCGGAGCTCGCTCTCTGAGGATGGTCGGCCGGCCGGACATTTCCGGAACACCACTTACATGATCAATAAGAGCCGTCGCTATTTCGATGCAGCCCACGAGGCTGGTCTAATGGGCATCCATGGACGTTCGACGACGGGGCGTGCTTTCGCTCTGGGCTCGGGTTCACTTGAGGAGCGACCGGAAATAATTGATTTCGTGCGATGTTCATATCTGGGCTTGGACAATCATCCCGTCATTGTCGCTGCCGCGATCGACGCGATCGAGGCGCATCGGTCGTTGCATTGGTCCTGCGCACGAACGCGGCTCAATTTCGATCTTCTGGCAGAACTTGAAACAATCCTGTCGGAGATGTTCTCCGCACGCGTGATCGCCTTTTCCACTGTCATGCTTGCGAATCTAGGTGCGATGCCACTCCTTGCATCGGGCGAATTGACCGGTGGAAGAAAGCCGCTTGTGGTGTTCGACCGCCTTGCGCACTTATCGCTGGCCTATCACAAGCCCGTGGTTGCTGATGAAACGGGCGTGGAAACAATTGCGCACAACGACCTTGACGCTCTGGAACGCTTGTGCCGCAACCATTCAGCCGTTGTCTATGTATGCGATGGTGTTTACTCCATGGGAGGGGATGCGCCGCTCAAGGAGCTGCGCCAACTCCAGGAACGGTACGGGCTCTTTCTTTATATCGACGATGCGCACGGCATATCGATCGTCGGACGCCAGGGGGAAGGATTTGCTCGATCTCAGTTTCCGGAAGTCCTGGGAGACCGCACGATCATAGTAGCCTCGCTGGCTAAGGGTTTTGGCGCATCGGGCGGCATGGTGATGCTCGGAACGGCTGATCAAGAAGCTCTCTTTCGAAGGTACTGCATTCCCTATGCGTTTTCCGTACCCCCCAACTTGGCGGCGGTTGGCGCGGCGCTCGGATCGTGCAAAATTCACCATTCGGCAGAACTTGGCGATCGGCAGCAGCGGTTAGCCCAGCGTATCAAGGAATTCGATCGTCATGTTGAAACCGGCCAGCAAGGAGAGTTGTTCCCCATCAGGATGATTGCAATAGGATCGGAAACCAAGGCCATTGCAATCGCCAAGTTACTCCTTGATTCCGGCTTCTACACTTCGGTGACATTCTTTCCGACGGTCCCGCAGGGAAAGGCAGGGATCAGAGTGTGCATTACGGCCGATCACGAAGACAAAGATATAGCGCGATTGTGCGACTGCATCTTGGAAGCTGTGGCTCAAACGACGGGAAAGCCATACCCTTGAGGTGATGCAATGATTCAGAGGACGAATTTCATCGAGCTACCCGATACGGTTGCTGTCACCTTATATCAAGAAGGATGATAAAGGCTCGTCAAATCTCAATCCATTATTCGACGTCCTAGACGTCTGCGGATTGTTCGGGCCATTGTTCTCAACAGCGCGTTGCTCGCTCGTAACGCCGGTTGCGATTGTCTAAACATGCCGAAGCCAGGAGAACTCGGCGAGCAAAGCGACGGGCGCGTTGCGCTTGTGACTGGAGGAGCGCGCGGGATTGGACTGGAGATCGTACGCCGGTTCTTGGTCGTGATGACTCACATTGCCTTTGGAGATGCCGTAGGTGGCTTGAACGGCTGCGCTGCAGTTCTGGTTGCGCTGATCCACGCTCGTACCACCGGGCGAGGGCAGTTCATTGATCTTGCGCAGATCGAATGCATGCTGCCGTTAGCAGCTCCATGGATCACGCTCCATTCGATCGACGGTGCGCCGCCGGTAAAATACGGCAATCGCCATCCGCAGTTGGTGCCACATGGCTGCTTCCGCTGTGCCGGTGAGGACAATTAGGTCATGATAGCCGCGACCGATCAGAACATGTGGCAGAGGCTTGCCAGACTCGTTGGGCGGCCAGACTGGGCCAAAGACGTTTCGCTGAAACTGCGGAAGCTCGCCGTGATAGCGAGGATTCGATCGAACAAGCGATCGTAGCCTGGACGATCACCCGCGATGCGGACCAGGCCATGTCAGAGTTGCAGGCTGCAAGGATAGCGGCCGGCGTGACCCGCCTGCCAATTGATCTGCTCAGTGATCGGCATGTCAAATCGCGCGGGTATCTGCAAGAGGCCGAACGCGCTTTCATTGGCCGGCATCCGCAGCCGTCCATGCCGATTCGGGAAGGTGACAGACCCAATGCAATCCGCACAGCGGCACCAACACTTGGACAGCATAACAGAGAGATTCTATCAGGGCTTCTTGGGCTTTTGGACACAGAGATCGCGCACTTAGCTAGGTATCATCGGCAGATGCTTTCCGAAGACGATCTCACAAGAACAGAGAAGGTATCACCAGTCTAATAGATTAGCACGACACCCGGTTGCCGAACGCTCCTCTTTCAGTCCAGCCAACCCGTTTGGCTAGAGAGATTGGTGGCCATGTTCACTGTTCCGCCGCAGGGCTAAGGCGCAACAATGCTCGATTGCATGAAGCGATGGGCGCGAACAAGACTGATCATCGGCTGTCCTTACACCAATATGATGTGGCCGTGATCGCTTGATGGCATCAAGCGCGGTGCGCACTTCAACAGTCCGAGCCGTGCGCTGAGCGGTGTGCGGTGCAGTTACACCAAGCCTCAGCGCCTATAGCCGTCGTCCATAGCCGTGCGGGGACTTCCGATGCAGGCTGCTTCTGATCCTCGAAGCGAATATGCCAGCTTGTACGTGTTCCAGATAGGCCGGGCACAAGCCTCTTCCGACTGCAGACAAGGCGATTGCGATCGCCCACTCGGACCGCGACGAATATGTTCTTCGTCCGGCCAAGTAGCGCAGCTCAGGCTCGTGATCCATATACTTCCTGCAAATTAGTTTGGACCCCTAAGAAGCCATCGGCGTGATGAGTAGATCCAGCTCGAGGGCAAACTCCGCAGCACGAAGAGCAAAGAAACTGTCGGCTGTCCGAATTGTCCGCCCTGCTGCAACGAGTACGCGAATCTTTTGTTAGTCGCCATCTTCAAACCGATGCTAACGAGACGTTTCCCATTAAAGGCCCAACTATCACCAGAGTAGGTAGTATCCAGATCTAACAAGAATGAATACGGTCAGCTAGCAACTCGCCGTCCGCTATGATGCAGCTAGTGGGATGGTATCAGCATAATCGCCACACGCGGCCGTCAGGTAATGCCATCTCCCACACCAATCAAGTCTTTGCGGCGCATGTGCCAGGCGCCTGCAAGCAAGCTGGTTACTGTGAGCCAGCGAGGATACGAGCGAGTACCGAACAAACATCGGGAAGAAATTGCTGAAGGGGGCGGCGGTCCGGCACGAAGGGCAGCTAATCTAGCTCAAGTGATGTTCCGGCCGCTGCGATGAGCAAATTGGCTCAATGTCACTCAAGAGACCCTCCGGCACTCACCGGAAGCCGAACAGGAGGGCCCGCATATTGGTGGCACTGCAATGGCTGTTGTGGGCCTACTCAGCACAAATTCAAGAAGGCAATGGGGACGTTGTGGGCCAAGATAACGCAGGTTCCAATACGGCGGCAGAAGTCTTGCGCGCTGGGAGGCGGTCCAACGAAAGCTTTGCCCGGGCGGAAAAGGTTTTCCCCGACGGCACCTCGCGGGTAACGATTGAGCGAGATCCAACTCCGCTCTACATTGAGCGTGGGATGGGCAGCTATGTGCTCGATGTCGACGGCCGCCGGTTTCTCGATCTCAATTGTAACTTCACGACGTTGATCCATGGACATGCCTTCGGCCCCGTTGTGGAAGCACTAACCCGTCAACTCCAGCGCGGCAGCTGCTTCGCAAATCCGACGGAGAGCGAGATTGAGCTCGCTGAACTACTTTGCGAGCGCATTCCGAGGACTGACCGTGTTCGCTTCGTTAATACCGGAACCGAGGCCGTGCTATTTGCGATCAAAGCTGCGCTGGCCTTCACTGGACGTTCGAAGATTGCCAAGCTCGAGGGCGCCTATCATGGCGCCTATGACTGGGTCGAGGTCAGTCAAGCGGCGACACCGGACGATTGGGGTGACGCCAACCAGCCCAACTCGACGGTCTTCTACCGCGGTATGCCTGCAAGCGTGCTCAATGAGGTGGTTGTGCTGCGCTTCAATGATGTTGAAGGCGCACGCCGCTTGATATCATAAAATGCGCACGATCTTGCCGCCGTCATTCTGGATCCGATGCCGAGCTGCGGGGGACTCGTTGCGCCGAAGCCTGAATTCATGGCCGCGGTGCAGGAATCTGCTCGCAAGAACGGGATTCTTGTGATCGCTGATGAGGTCCTCAATCTCAGGCAGAGCTTTCAGGGTGCTTCCGCACGTTACGGCCTTGTTCCGGACGTCATTGCGATGGGCAAGATCATCGGCGGAGGTTTGTCGATTGGAGCAATCGGCGGCCGCGAGGACGTAATGAAAGTATTCGATGCCGCAGTGGGTCGGCCACTGCTTCCGCAAGGCGGTACGTTCTCTGCCAATCCTCTATCCATGACAGCGGGGTTGGCTGCCATGCGTCATCTCGATCATGCGGCTTTTGCACATCTGGAGATCCTTGGGGACATTGTCCGGGACGGGATCGGCCGGGCCGTCTCGAACCTGGGCGCTCCGCTCTGTGTCACCGGTGCCGCCTCACTCTTCCGCATTCATCCGAGGGCGGAAACCCCGAGCGATTATCGCGAGATCTATCCCACGCCTGCCGGAGTAACTCTAATGAAGGAGCTCACACGCTTCTTTGCGGAGAACGGCATCATCCTGCCGTATGGTGCTGCCGCATCGATTTCGTCACCGATGACGCGTGCCGACGCTGAGTTCATCGTCGACGTGTTCGCAGGTTTTCTCGAGAGCCGTCAAGACATATTGGGCGCGATAGAGGCACGCAAGTGAACGACACGGCAGTGCTTTTCGGCAACATGCCGCTAGATTAACTTTGGCCAGAGTCTATGTTCGCCGTAACTTGCTTGGCGAGGCTCAAAGAAGGTATTCAGGCTCCGTCCGGGCTATAAGCCATGCGTGCCCCCTGGCGGCGACAGCAGCCAGCGAAGATGCGATTTGGTTCCCGTCCTCTAGGCGCGAGCTCGACGTCCTGTTTCACTGCACTTGATCGCACTAAAGCCCTGCATCCTCACATAAGGGCGTGGCGGTCTGCTTCCGCGGGCTGCAGCAAAGCCAACAACCTTTCTCAATTAAGCCGATCGGCAGGCCGCGCGCCTCTGCGGATCGTGGGGAATATCGAGTTCGATCTCGCGAGATACCTCGAGGATAGCTTCTGGATGTTGGCCATTCTCGCCGAGTGCGTATTTGAGCGCTTGCTTCCGGCTCGCGAACAAGCCGCCAAAAATGCCGTTCTGTTCGCGGACGACCCAGTTTCCGAGACGATTCTTGCCAACAAAGATCCTCGGTCCGGTGTAGCTTCCGGAAGGATATTCAACAAGCTTCATAACAATTGACCATGAGTTTGCAGCGTCATCATCTGGCAATCAATCGGCTCGTCATGAGCGGATCGGCCGCTGCGTGTTCTGTTGGTGAGACAGCTCGCCGTTTTCGAATGCGAGAAATAGCTGGGGAGGCCTACTAGTGTGCCGCCTTTGAGTTGTTCTGCTAGCTTCGATGCAGCACGGCGCCATGGGTCTGTGTCTGTTTAGATCTGCTGCACTTTTCTTGCACCCACAAGGTGCGCCGGCGAGCGCGACACTGAACGTTCGACGCCGCAGTGGTGCCAAGCACAAACTGGTCGTTGAGGTCGGGATTGTCGGCCTAGCGCGCTTGTTGCTTCCAAGCGCGAACTGCACCGCTCCGGCGAGGCACCCGTACGTGGAATTTGTGGGTGTTGGTGAAATAAGTGGATCATCTGTCCGGCTTGGCATCTGCAGCTCCGTTCTCGGGACGCTTCAGGAATGGCGGGATCCGTACCACGTTTAGATCACTGTCACCGCCATCTCGCATGATCGTTGCAGATCGCGGCAACCAATTGCGACGCTCTAGTCGCGAACCATTCGTCCTGAAGGCCAAATCTACAGCAAACACCGGGCAAGTCGCGCTACCAATTCTAGGGGAGGCAGGTCGCTTTCGTATTCGCTGGAAATGAATAAACGGTACCTACCGCATCAGACGTCTTTGCTTCTCTTCACCACCAGATTCAACATGCCGTCGCCTATGTCCGTCTGCCTTGCGAGCGTGTCTTTCAGAGGCCTTCAGAGTATGACCGTCAGTGGTGTTAAGTCATGCTACACTTCGTTTGATTATTGTGCTAAATCCGTACTCAGAAGCCGAAGGGTTCAGTGTCTTGAGGCCGGCCGGACGTACTTTTGCGCGAGCAGCGCCTCTCATCCTATATATCCTTCAGAACTTTTGAAAAATGGAGGAGTTGCAGACGTCATGATGCTCTGCATTGTTCAGGCGGAAGCCATAACCGGATATGCGATTTCTGAGAAAGATCGAATCGAAAGCGAACGCCTGGAAACCGTTGGAGCAGTCTAGGCGAACATAGTCATCGGTACGCGCCACACTCTGAACCTCGATGCCACAAAGATCATAGTACTACGGTTGCCCTCTCGCTGGTTGAAAACAGCGACAAGACCAGATCAAAGGGCGATTGGCAGACCACTGCAAGAAACTCTAGTGGGGCATCCATCGTACCAAGAAAATTGAATGGCAGTATACAAAGTATCCTTCCGTATCGCCTCATGATCTCATTGATCAGCCGCGTCCTTCAAGAATTTGTTTGCATCGCAGCGGATAACTGCCCCGTCCCCATGTTCTGACCGTCGTGCGCGAGGTGGGTTTATGTCGATGCCAAGGTAATCAGTGACATCATTTTTGACGCCGATGAGGCGGTAGTAACTACACCCTACCTCGATGATCAAATGGTATGGGGTCGAGCGCAGGAGATCGAGAAGAAAGAATCTCTCCCAGTCCTGGAAACTGGCGTACTTCAGGCGTGAAGTACCTCGGACGCATGAGGCGCATGCCTTCGGCGGCCAAGTAGATTGATCGATTGAATTGCTTGGATTGAGGGGCGGAGGAGGTCATCGGTCATCTCGTCAACACTGAACATAAAGCCTGCGGCACCGGGGTCCGATCCCGGTGGTCAGTTCATCGCTCAGCATATTCGCCGCTGAAGCCAAATCCTCCACAGTTTGCTCTGGGCAGATCAGATCCACCAAGGTGCCGGGCAGAGTCCAGCTTGTGGGCAGCTCTGTTACGTCGATGGTCATAAGGTCCATGGACACGAACCCGACGATTGCCACACGAGTACCACGTATGAAGACATGCCCCCGATTGCCCAGAATACGCGGAAATCCACCGGCATAACCGATAGATGCGGCGGCGACACGCATCCGTGTCTTCACCTTGTACGACATATGGTATCCGCTAGCTTCCCCATGCGTCAGTTCACGGCATTGAATGATCTGCGTTCGCAGACTGACGACTTGCGACGGCTTGAAGCAGGGGTGATCGGATGTGGAAAAGCCAAAAAATTCCTCCTCCAAGTCTTATGAGGTCGAAATGGAATTGGCGTCCGGCGAATAGTCCTGCCGAGTTCGAAAGAGAAAGAATAGCTTTCGGAAACAAATGGGTCAGTTTGCGAAAACGACGTAATTGTTGACGACTAACCTCATTTTTCCACTCTGCGCAAGCAAGCTGACTCATGAATAGCGCTGTGGTTAGTTCGGACAAGCCCGTTTCTTTCTCGGCGAGTGCCTGCAACTCATCCATGGGAAAACCCAGCCGAGGCAGGCCAGTATCAACGTGGATACCGGCCGGCAACGCTCGATTGCGACGTCGGCAATGCCGCAGCCATGCATCCAACTGTTGCCTGCTGTTCAGGATGGGCAATAAATCATGCTGCTCGGCAGCCGGCTCCATACCTGGCATCACGACGTGAAGCACGTAGATCTTGGCAGATGATGGTACCACAGAGCGTATGGCAATCCCTTCCTCGACATCGGCTACGAAGAAATGCGTGCAGCCAAGGTCAGCAAGGAACGGCGCTATACGTCCCGCGCCGAGACCGTAGGCGTCTGCCTTGACAACTGCGCCGCAACTGCTGCGGGGCGCAAGCGCCTGAAGTTTCCGATAATTGGATCGAATGGCGCCCAGATCAACAATCATGGTCGATCTCGAGGTCTCGCCATAACCGATGTCTGCGAGATCATGAGGGAGGTTTGGTTCGATATTGATCGTATCAGGCATAAGTTTTCACATCATGTCGTGGTGACGACACCGGGATACGGGGAATACAGGGACCTTATTGCCTCTTCCGCACATCCGGGCCCAAAACGAAACCCATTGCCTGCACCACGGCCAATAATTTGCAGACCATCTATTATCCAAGGTTTGAAGAAGAATATTGCTTGGTCCCTGCCGTATCCGTTTAATAGATGTCCGTTCGTACAGAGAGACTCCGGCTGCCTTGAGCCTTTGGGCCAGATCCTTAACAATGCGATCTACTGGACTGTAAGAACCCCGATCCAGTTCCACGGCCGTATCGCTTGGGACAGAGAAATGCGGCAGAGAGGAAAGCCTCTGCTTCAGTGCGGACGAGGTTGATGGGGGCGTGCCGCCCACGCTACTCAGACGCGCGAGCGCTTTGGGATTACGTGTCAGCCAAAACACGTCACAGTCGCGACCGACGGGCCAAAGCCCATGGGGATAGATCCCTTGCCAGAATTTCAAACTATGATTGATGAGCTGTCTTTCCCTCTCGTTACGACAGATGTCGATTTGGATGCCGGGCGCAAAGCGACTGGCGCCTGCCCCAAGGACATCTCGTTCGAAGATGACGACTCTGTCCCGCGGGCGATTGCTCGCTGCGATGAAGGCAGCGCTGAGGCCCATGACGCCGGCGCCAACGATCGCGAGGTCGTAAATCTCGTCCGTCATCGAGTTGCCATCCAGGAGATAGACAGGGCGCTTAGAATCTCGTTGGCGACATTTTCCAAATGATGGGTTCGATCTGGTCGCAGAAACACAAGGTCGCCTGCCTCGATTGGCAACGCGCCATCGTCTGTTATGACCTGGCCGTAGCCGCTCGTGATGCGCCAGATCTCCGTGGCAGGATGGGAATGGGGTGTCGAGGCGGCGAACGGATCCAGCCAGAATTCAATGAGCTGAACGGGGCAAGTGGTCTGGGGATCACCTAATCCTTTGATAGTCTGCATCAGTAACCAGGGCTGTAGATCGTGATGTCACCTAAGGTAATCAGCTGTGCATTCTTCATAAGGACTCTCAATCGACATGGGCCGGATCGCGGCACGCTGGCTGCTTGCTCGCCGATGAATGGGAGTCCTCGAAGCCCGAGTTATACCAGTCGACGACGCCCCGTGCAGGCCCGCAATCGTAAGCTATGCGGCCGATGATAGAATTGAGGACCGTCGAAGCGCGCCAAGGAGTCAAACTGAGATTTGTATCAGCGATGCCATGTTGAAAGCGCGCGACATTCTGTACGTACAAATGACAGTTTTCGGGGCCATCGAAACGAGCTGAGTAGTCCTTCTCAACCAGGATCTCTTGAGAGCCACCAGGCGCACTGGCACCAAGAACGAGGGGAGTTCGGTGCGATAGCCTGTGGCCAAGACGACAATATCAGCGACATGTTCTGGACAAATGCCTGTCATCTGTTGACGCAAGCCCAGAAGAAAGGGAGACACGCCGCTCAATTTCTCTGCCGTGGTGTCGACGCGTATTTGTACGTGAGTCGGGTAGGAACCTCGATGAAACTCGCGATCGTAAAGTGCGTTGTAGATGGCGCGAAGCGTCGAACAGTTGACGCCATCGCTGGCCAACGACTGTTGTTCGAGAAGCCGCGCCCGAGTAGAGCTGCCTCGCTCAAAGAACCAGCCACCATATTGCGGAACGAACCATTCATTGACGAAAGGACTATGCTCGCGCGCAAATATGTTTGCGCGGCGCGTCACCCCAAGTCAGGGATCCCAGCGCGCCGCATGCGCCACTCAGGAGATGAAGAAAGATTTCGGCGCCGCTTTGGCCGCCACCTACGATCACAACACGCTTGCTCGTAAGTTCGCGGCGTTGAGTGATAAGGGTGCCTGCGTGAAACACCTCATTCGGCGGTGCATTCCGGCCCCAATCAGGAATAGAGGGCACTCGACCCACGCCGCTGACGGTCGTATGCGTTTGATACCCGCGGCGGCTGGTTATGATACTGAAGGACTTGCCACGCAATTCGACTGCAACAACCTGTTCGCCGAATCGAACGTTGCCCAGCTTTTCCGCTGCCCATCGCAAATAATCGCCAAATTCGCTCCGGCTAACATGCTCCAGCCCACGGATGATCGCTTGATAAAGTCGCCGCTTTTCATGCAAGTAGGCGAGGAAGCTGTATGCGCTCGTCGGGTCAGCCGGTGTCACCAAGTCCTTTAGCGGGCTGGTTTGCATAACGGCGCCTTCTACGAGCAGACCGGCATGCCAGCTAACCGACTCTGACTTTTCGAGAATGTGGAGAGAAATTTCCGGAATCGGGGCCGAGAGCGCTGCCAAGCTTAAATTTGCCGGCCCTGCACCGATTGCGATGACGCCATAACTGTCGCTGTGCTTCAGCATCGCATGATCCCTACGAGGAGCCACTCAATGCTTCCGGTTGGTTGAGAACATATGAACTGCAAGAAGGACGCCATTCGCTGCGATAAGCATCATCATGCCGATCAGAAGACAATCGAAATTGCTGGCTTTCACAACTTGCCCAGCGACGTATGGAAAGCCGAACAGGCCAATAAAGTAGGAGAGCGTGAATACCTGAGAGGAAATGGCGAAAGCTGTCTCATCGATGTCTGCAATGTGGACAATCATACTATTCAGCGTCGAATAGCTGAGGCCGTATCCCAGCGCGAAGAAGGCCGCCCCGAGAATGTAAATGGCCGTAACTACCGACATTGAAGAAGAGAATGAATAGCCCTGCAACAGTGCATGCATGGAGAAGTGCGGCTACGCGTTCAAGGCGAAATCTTCCAATTATCGTCGCGAACCGGAAGAAGACGGCTGTCACCGCGAAGACCAAAAAGAATGTATCGGGAGACTGTGCTCGCGATGTGGCGTAGAGCGATTGAAACGTAGAATGACCGGCGAAAACGCAGGCGCCAATGCCGATCATGATGATCGGATATCGCGCGTTCGACTTGAAGGCTCTTACCACGCCTTTGAACGTCAGTCGTACAGCAGGCATTTTGATCTGAGGAGCTTGCGCCAGTGCCCTACCAGCGAACTCCAAAAGCATCGTACCAAGGATACATACAACGGCAAATAGAGCGTAAACTGCAATCTAGGATCCAATAGCCTCCGCAGCGGTTCGGGCCAGGGGGGCAGCGGGCCCGATGCCCAGCATTTGAGATCCTGAAAGTAAGGTGAGATACTTGATACGGGCTTCAGCTTGCACGTGACACATGACCTGAAGCGGCGCCAGGATATAGAATACAGACCATCCAATGCCGAGAAGAAGCCCGCCGATGTAGGCGAATAGCGGCAAAATCGATGCGGATGCGAAACATATCATTGCTGCTGCAATCATCGCCGCGGCAAAGGTGATGGTTCGCATCAAGCCTAGTAAATCCGCGATGCGGCCCGCTAGAAGGGAACTCAGGATTGTCGCGATCGTACCTGTTGAAATAACGGTCCCGGCGGTCGTGGTGCCTTGTCCAATGGACCGCAGAGCTTCAACGAGGAAGAAGCTTGAGCCATGGGACGCAGCCAAGCTGGCACTGCCAAGCATGAAGGGGATTGACACCTCCAACGAGACTGCACTGGGGAGTTTGTCCACGAGGGCGGTTTCCGGGGAGGGTGTCATGCCACGATCTTTCCTGGAAGGCTTTGCTCAATTCTACAGTCGCCAACCTGCGCCCCTCGATCTTTGGTACTGGTCCGCTTCGCTGGGAGGAGGGCGTCGAAGCGCATGCGGCCGCGTCGTGCCACGTCCGTAGAAGTCGGTCTGTTCCCGAAATCGAAAGATAGGCGGAGATGTTGTCCGTCCATTCTACGATCCGTCCTCGCCTCGATACTGGTTTCAGTGCTTCATCAGGTTCGAAATGATGGCCGCATTGTTCGCAGAAGAAGCTACCCGCAGATGCCCCGCAGACAGGACAAGTTGCACTGAGCCAGCCTCCAATGCAAAATCGCTCTTCTTTTGGTGTGGCAGCAGAGCCCGCATCGTCCACTGGCAAGCGCACTGCGCGGAAGTGTAGGGAGCCAGCTGCATATAACGCATCCATCAGGGCGTTGCTGACGTCCGCAAAGCGCTGCAGATTGCTGCCACGCGCTGGATCGTCGAAATGATCGAAAACGATCCCGACCGAGGCGAGATCGTCAAGAATCTTGACATGGAAGCCATGTGCCATGTCCGACGGGTCGAGCCGCTCGGACCAGAACATGGTTCTCGAAACCGTCGGTCGTAAGCCCAGAACGGACATGATGTCCTGCCCGCTTCAGGTGCCTCTGTAAAGCATCGATTCTGAGAAATGGTCCAGCGGCGTGCCCAAGATGTGCTCTGCCATTGGCTGTCAAGTTGGCGGGGGAAATATACACATCAGCAGGATGCGGATTGGCTACATCTATCCGCGAAGTAGTTGGGCTTCTGCTCATGTGGAATCATCCATCCATCCCACAGATCATTCCACGAAGACATGATGACGCGTGTCAGCGGCATGAGAGCCGTCACGCATCATACGTCAGATGCTCGATGCAAAACGTTTTCTTCGTGTAAATGGACCAGCGTTCGCTTTGAGATCAATTACCAGAGTTGTAGTTGATCGGAGCGTATCTGGTGATGAAGGTGCAGTCGGGGCGGCGGCTTTCCCCTCCTTCGCCGACCGCCATTGCGATGGGCTCCTTACCTCCTGGTTAAGTTGGCGAGCTCATAACGACAGATGGCGGTTACGCCGGATCTCAGAGCGTCCGATCGCCTTCGGCCCGGCGCCGATCGCCCGCCAAGCATTGACGTGCAGCGCAATCCAGTCAGCCACCGCTCGCGACCAGCGCGCCCCGGCAAACGTGCGGTTGGATGCTCCAGCATGCGGATTCCGACGAAGTCGCCCGGGTGTACCGATATGAAGTCGCTCGGGGATTCCGAGACGATGTCGCCCACCTTTCCGATTTGATCTCGCCCGGTGACGAGGCGTTCTGGCGGTAGCTTCTCTGGCATTTGGCGAGCCGCGTGGTCAACCTGGAATCGCGGCTTGAACTTCTTCTGCTTTTGTTGCGGTTGCTGTGGGCATGTGGGCAACGCCTGGCGTTGTCCAAGCGAAGCGGCATGTCCACAGCGTTACGGGCTCAGGTTTTTCGGGCGGATTGCCGAGTTCGGCGCAGGCTCTCGCCGGTGAGATCGAGCCGATGGGCATTATGGACGAGGCGATCGAGCACCGCGTCGGCGTAGGTGGGATCTCCAATGAGCACATGCCACTGGTCCATGGGGAGCTGGCTGGTGACGATGGTGGAACGGTGACCGTAGCGATCTTCGAGGATTTCCAGGAGGTCATGACGGGCACCGGCATCGAGCGGTTCGAGCCCCCAATCATCGAGGATCAGCAGATCGACACGGCCGAGGCCGCGCAATAGGCGTGGATGGCGGCCGTCGCCGCGGGCAAGCGCCAGATCATCGAACAGCCGCGGAACACGTTGATAGAGCACGGAGCGATTGTCACGGCAGGCCTTGTGGCCGAGCGCCGAGGCGAGCCAGCTTTTGCCGACGCCGGCCGGGCCGCAGATCAGCAGGTTGGCATGGTCGTCGATCCAGCGTCCTTCGACAAGCTTGGCAAACAGTGGGCGGTCGAGGCCGCGCGGGGTGCGGTAGTCAATGTCCTCGACGCACGCCTGCTGGCGCAGCTTGGCGTAGCGCAGGCGAGTGGCGAGCCGTTTGTCGTGCCGCAGCGAGGCTTCACGTTCGAGTAGCAGAGCAAGCCATTCGGCGTGACCGAGGCTGCCAGCCTCACCGGCAGCTTCGATGTCGGCGAAGGCCTTGGCCATGCCGTGGAGACCGAGGGCGTTGAGGCGGTCGAGGGTCGGATGTGTGAGCAAGGGATGATCTCCTAATTGTAGTAGCGCGGTCCGCGGATGTTGGCATGCAGGATCGGCGCATCGTCCGCGGAGCGCTGGTGAGCAGGACGCCGATCGAGATTGTTGGCAAGGATCGACTTGACCGAGCCATAGGTGCGCGCGCCGATGTCGATCGCCCGCGCAGCTGCCGCGTCCAGCCGTTCGCGCCCATAGGAGGCGGCGAGCCTGAGGATGCCGAGGCAGGCGCGGAAGCCTTGTTCGGGGTGCGAGCGCTCGTCGAGAATGAGGTCGCACAATGCGCTGGTCGCCGGGCCGATCGCGGCGGCGTCCTGACGGATGCGCACGATGGTCCAGCCGGCGTAGCGGCGATGGCTGGAGGCCATGTGCTCCGGCACGGTGGTGTGCTTGTGATTGCCACTCATGCGCTGATGCGCGGCAATCCGCTCGCCCTTGTGGAAGATCTCGACGGTGCGGGAGGTGAACCGCACCTCGACCTCGGCACGCGCGAAGCGATGCGGAACGCTGTAATAATGCTTCTCCACCTCGACGTGGTAGTCGAGGCTGACGCGGGGGATCCGCCACTCCGCGAGGACGTAGGGGCTTGCCGGCAACGGCTTGAGCGCCGGCCGATCGATCTCCTCGAGCAGCCGGCGGCGCGTCACGCCGAGCCGTCGGATCGGCCGCTCCTCGTTGAGCCTGGTGAGCAACTCGCCGATCGCTGCGTTGACCTCAGCGAGGCTGTAGAAGACGCGGTGGCGCAGGCGGCCGAGCAGCCAGCGCTCGATAATGAGGACGGCCTGCTCGACCTTGGCCTTATCGCGCGGCTTGCGCGGTCGCGCCGGCAAGACGGCCGTGCCGTAATGCGCGGCCATCTCCGCATAGGTGCGATTGATCTGCGGGTCGTAGAGGCTCGCCTTGATGACTGCGACCTTGGTGTTGTCGGGCACCAGCAGCGCCGGGACGCCGCCGATCGCCGCGAAGGCGCCAACATGGGCGCTGATCCAGTCGGCGAGCCCCTGCGTCCACGTCGCCTGCGCGTAGGTGAAGCTCGAGGCGCCGAGCACGGCGACGAAGATCTGCGCCGTCCTCCGCTCGCCGGTGAGGCGGTCGACCACCACCGGCACGCCGTCGCCCGCGTAGTCGACGAACAGCTTGTCGCCGGCCGCGTGCGCCTGGCGCATCGTCACCGACAGGCGTCCCTCCCAGGTGCGGTAAAGCTCGCAGAAGCGCGAGTACCGGTATCCGCCGGGCTCGGCGCCGACGTATTCCTCCCAAAGGATCGACAGCGTCACGTGCTTGCGCTTGAGCTCGCGGTGCACCGCCGCCCAGTCGGGCTCGGCGATGCGGCGATGACCCTGCCGGTTACCGTTGCCGGTCTTGGCAAACAGGCGGGCCTCCAGGGCCGCGTCCGTGAGTTCGTCGGGCAACGGCCAGCTCAGGCCTGCGGCCTCGAACCGCCGGATGGTCAGCCGCACTGTCGTGGGCGCCGCGCCCATCCGCCGAGCAATCTCGCGGCTCGGCAGCCCAGCCGCCTTCATCCTGATCACATCGCGCACACGGCGCATCGCAAGCCTCTCCGTCGGCATCCAGGGTCCCCCTTCGCAAAGCCGAAAGGGGGACCCTAAGGGAGCCAGAAGAGGCCTCGTCACCCGGGCGACATCATCCCGGAACGGTGGGCGACATCATCTCGGAATGGGTGGGCGACTTCAAATCGGAAAGGTGGGCGAGATCATCTCGGAATGCTGGGCGACATCGAGCGGAATCCGCACTCCAGCAGGCGAACGAAGACATGGGCCAGCCGCTGCGCGCCGTCGCGGGCGTCGAACACCGGCACCTTGTCACCCGCGAAGCCACGAACAACTTCTCTCCAGGCCCATGCGCCCCGAGATCATCTCGCTCCAGTCCGATAGAGGTTGCAGAATCGGCTGTAGCCAGCCGTCGGGGTGCTCCGCGCGATACTCATCCATACTGTAGATGCATCGTCAAAAGCATGCATTTTACAGCTCGTTGGGCCGTCATATAGGACAGGTTGAAGGCGGCTGGGGCCAATCTAAGGGAGCGACTCTCGAATGAAAAATTGGCTTTTGTAACCGCGAGCGCCGTGGCGCTTGCAGCGGCGGTACCCACTTTCGTCCATTGGGTTGCCGCGCAAACCGGTCGACACCAACGCATGGGTAGCCAATACACACTACCCTCAATGCGATGAGCTGCCCTTGGACGGGTTCTGCGACCTAGTTTCTGTATAGGCGCCCGGAATTGTACGGCGCCAGGAATTGAGGACTGATCAACCTTTTGAGAAAGGAGGCTCGCGTTCATCAGGGCTGGCCGTCACACGTGTGAGACAAATTGACGGTTTCGCCGAATGAGGGATTTCTGGTTCATCGTAGGCACCAGAAGCATCGATGAAACAGAAATCCGGACCGGGCAAAGCGCCGGCGGAACAAGTACCGAAGGACATTCGGCGCCAGAACACACCGGCAGTATTCTGCGGAAGAGAAGATGCTATCATCTTGGAAAGAATGCCGGGGCGAGGAGAATATCTTTAGAGCTCTGCCGGCGCGGGGGCATTGCCGCCTCGATGTAGTATGGCGGGCCAAAGGAGTTCGTGGGGTGCGGCAACTTCTGGCGAGATGAAAGATCTGCGTCTTGAGACGACGGCGCCAAAGGAAATCGGTGGCCGACCTTACGCTGGGGAACCGGTCGCCCAAAAAGGCATGAACGGGGATGGGGGAGGGCGAGGCATGAGATATCCTGCGTCCGAGGAAAAACCGATCATTTAGCTGGTGGAGCAATCGCATTTCTGGCCAGGCGGGACAATCTTGGTATCCCACGCGCCACATTCTATCGCTGGTATGAGGGTTACCGGGAGAGCGGCAGCGACATGCTGACCGATCATCGATTTCGACCGGAGCGGGTCTCGGCGAAGACGAGGACTGGCTGTCAGACGCCGCTTTTATAATGGACCCCGAGGACGGCCTCATCTGGTCTTCGGTCTCGGTGACCACGACATCATGGCGTTCACCGACTACGGCAGCGAGAAACTGGTGGAGCTCATCAGGATACACAAGGACAACCTGAACTCCTCAAGCGGTGACATCGGTGGATCCATTGTCCGCCCCGGTGAGCTTGCGGCAGTCGCTAAATTGATGTGAGCGGCTTGGGCAGCAAGTACAAAGCTCATGCGTGAGGAGTGTCATTTCTTTCTGCTACGTGGGGGTAGGGGCTTTCGACCCTTACGCAACGGCTTGGGAGCCATCGCCCCTTTGGGTGGCTGAAGAAAGAATTCAGACAAATGAACCCCAAGCGTTTCCGCGATACGATCGAGAAGATCGATTGTCGGGTTCTCCGATTGCTGCTCGATACCGCCCATATAGGAGCGGTCGATCTTGGCATCGTATGCCAATCGCTCTTGCGAAACACCGCGATCTACGCGGATCCGGCGCACATTCCAGGCGACAAGCGCACGAGCTTTCATGCGCTAAAGCAGCCATTCCGACGGCAATCAAACCACTGGCTATAACCATACTATTGCGGTACGTTCGCCCAAAATGCAGATGAGCAGAGTCCGCGCGTAATCCGAATGAAGGAGCGGTACTGGATTCAGATGGCGCGCCGAATCAGCCTGTGCTGACGAGCACGACGAGCTGCGTCCCATTTCGCCACTAGATTCGAAAGGCTGGACGACAGTTCTGCTGATCGAGCGGAACGGACTGCGATCAGATGCATTCGGACGATGGTCGGAGCGAACGAATTGATGGGAACGACGGCAGTCACCGCTGTTAGGTATTCATTGACTTTGGCAAGAATGCTCCTGAAGGCCGCGACAATCGGCTCTCTACGAAAAGGTTCTGAATACGGCTACCGTCCCTAAAATCATAGGCTTCTCAATCTGGTAGGACTTTCAGGCCGTGCCGTCCGATCCCAAGATCGCAGATTTCCCGCCTAACGCGCCGCAGCTCACGCCCTATGACGAGCAACATGCCGTCACGTATATGCGTCTGCTGGATGCCGAGGCCGATAACGCTGATTGGCGAGAAGTTGCGCGCATTGTGCTTGGTATTGATGCCACCCTGGATCCGGATCGCGCCCGACGTATCTTTGAAAGCCATCTGGCTCGCGCCAAGTGGGCGGCACGTCATGGCTTTCGGCAGCTCCTGCAGCGCGGTTGGCCGAAGAGTGAGGAATAAGTGCGTTCGAAACGGATGTCCCTTCTGGTGATGACCGATCGCAAAATTAGATCGTCATATCGCGCAAACTGCATCAATCGCGAAGACCTGCATTGGGGCAACCAGAAATAGTCACATTCGTCGGGCTGCAATTCCCTGCATGTGCGTTATCAACATACGGGGAAAGTGGTGCGATGCCAGGTGCTGACTGGAGATCAGAGAAGGCCTATCCCGATGCGAACAAAGCAGGGGCCGCGGGCATAGCTTGGGAGTGGCTACGCCGCAACGGCGAGTACCAACGAGACTATTTGGCTCTCGCCATGAGCGAACGATCGGACGCGATGCCGGACCATTTCCGGCAGCAGTGGGGACTGTCTTTTCGCAGCTGATCCGCAAAAGACCTTCGACCAACAAGCCATTTTCTGGGCGCCCGAGGTGCTCGCGACCGTGCTGCCCTTGCGCGCGGCTGTCCGCTCGGCAGCGTCGTACGATCTGGATTTCAGAAAATTGGCGGGCAGCGAGCTTCGCCATGCGCCGGATGGATGGCATGCCATCGTGGCGCTCGGAGGAGCAAAGCATCGCCTGTGGCTAACAGAACTTCCACCGAGCGGCTCCTCGCTTGCCGTCGACCTGCCGTTCGACGGCAGTTTCGAGGTTCGTTTGCGGGCAGCACATCGTTTTTGGCTGGCGCTCGAACGGCGCCCCATCGGACCACCGCCTCTGACGCTGCCAATCTTGACCCGCCGTCGGCTCATCCTCGCCTTGCGTGCGGTCGATGGGTCGTTGGAGGGACACAGCTATCGCGAAATCGCGCAAGGCTTGTTCGGCAAGCATCGCATTTCCGATCGCGGCTGGAAAACGCACGATCTGCGCAGCCGGACCATTCGCCTGGTCAAGACCGGGCTGCTTCTGGTGCGAGGCGGCTATCGCGCCTTGCTCCGTCGCAAGCGTAAAGGCGAGGGCGACCCGTCCTGAGCTTTGGCTGATCGGCTAGCCCGTATCTTACAAAACCATCATAGTCGGCCGGTTTGAACGCGTTTTGACAGGGCGGGGGTAACGTCTTCACTTGCAGGCTGGCCGCGGTGCTCGCAAAATGACGAGCTCGCCGGCAATCGGAACAGTCAGCATGTGCAAATGGACACGCTAAGATTCCAAAGATTGATCAAACGTCTGCCATCACGCAAATACGCGATTAGGCGGCTTCCGGAATCGCGGCCTTCTTACAGAGCCGCGCGACCCATCGGCAAAAGGCGCGAGCGACTTCGAGATTGTCACTTCGGTCCAACGCATAGGCCCGATATTGCATGCCGCTTGAAGTACGCGATCCCGGTATGACATGGAGTGCCCCTGTACGCACGAGATCGCTGACAATGATTTCCGGCGCCACCAGCAGGCATTTTCCGGTTATGACGGCGGGCAAAGCAAGGTAATTATGATCGTATCGCGCCCCCGACTTGATGTCCTTCGCGGTCAGGTTCATGGCTCTGAGCCAGGTGGGCAGTATGTCGGGCCGCGATGTGATATTCAGAATTGGCATTGAACGGGCAGTGGAGAGCGTTTTTCCCATGACGTGATTTGGAGAGCCTACGCATACGAGCATCTCATTGTAGATCGCCCAATCGTCGGCCGGTTCAGCGACACAAAGATCGCGAGTAAGCAGGATGTCGAAACTGTCGGAGGATCTCGGTGGAGACAATGAACTGATCACGTCGACGACGACGCCGCCCATCTCGGCAGAGAACGCCTGGAGATTGGGTATCAGGAAGGAGTAGGCGAAGGTGGAAAGAGAGGTGTGGACTACGATTCGATTGGCGTCCGTTCGGTTCCTCCGCCGCATTCTCTTCGCGGTGAAACACACTGTATCAAGCGGTTCGGCCACGGCGTTCGCAAAGAGCCTTCCAAATTCTGTCAATTCACTGCGTCGGCCCCGCCGTTGAACGAGATCCGTGCCAAAGTAGTCTTGCAACACAGCCAAATAGCGGCTGACCGAGCTCTGTGTCGTTCCCAATGTGCTCGCCGCACGCGTGACGCTTCCCTCGCGCGCAATGGTCACAAAGACCCGGATAGCATTGAGGGGCACTTCATTGTGTTCGGCAGCCATTTTCTGCTCCGGTAGCTTCTGGGCCTCCCTGATTGTCACGGCGGGCCATTGCCAGAAGCTCCATCACATTATTCGATGTCTATAGCCGGATTGCCGCTTATAAGTGATATCTCGCGCACAAAATCTGCCTTCTCGAGGATTCGGGCGATCTGGCTCGGCGACTTCGATTGCTGGCGACGGCTTTCTAAGAGGTGATCTCCAGCTGCCGGCAAGGGGAATGACTGCTGATGTCGGGATCGACATCGAGGGCCGTCGAGATGACAGGCCCGAGACTTCTTAGGTGCGTTCAGGATTGCGTGCGAATCAGAGCTCGCTGCTGAGTGCCGTCTCAAAATCTCGCTGGCAGGCATCGGTTCAGCGTTTGGCGAAGGAAGCGAGCTTCAGCCGCCTTGGCCTCTTCCATCTTCTGGATTCTGAAGATCTCATCCACCGGCAGAATATCCTTGTGGACATTCTGGACGCCACCATCCGCGATGATCCGGCGGAAGGTCTCCTGCAGCACGAATGCCGTAATTGCCATAAATCATCATGCGGATGTTGCCGAGCATTTTGACCCGTTTGGCATCGAGGTCAGGGTAGGCGTTCGGCACGATGACCAGCGGCACCGTTCCGGTCCAGGCGCGCGCAAAGCTTTCGATCTCGCAAGGAGTCTTGCTTTTCGAATGGATCAGGATCATGGATCATGTCCGCGCCAGCTTCCATATAAGCATGTGCCCGATGCAGGGCCTCCACTTCGCCGAGGCCGGCGATCAGGGCTTCCGTGCGGGCGATGACGAGGAAATCCGGATCTGATCTTGCCGAGATGGCAGCCTCGATCTTCCCCTGGAATTCTTCAATGCGCAACAGGTCCTGGCGGCCCTCGGCAGCAAGGCTCGTCACTTTTGGAAAAGTCTTGTCCTCGATGACAACGGAACTGGCGCCGGCCCGCTCATATTCCGTGATAGCGTGAATGACGTTAATCGCATTGCCATAGCCTGTATCAATGTCCGCGACGATCGCAAGCCTCGTGCGCCCGGCGATCGCCCGCAGCATGTCGAGATGCTGTGTCATTGAGATCAGGCTCATATCCGGCAGCCCATAAAGCGCAGATAGCTCGAAGCCGGACGCCCACACTCCGTCGAATCCGGCTTCTTCAGCGAGCATCGCTGAGAATGGGCTGTGGGCGGCCATGACGTGGACAAGGCCAGTCTCGGTCATGCGGGCACGGAGGCGTTTGGCAGAGGACATCGGAAAATCCTTTTAGGACAGGCTCGCGCAGGCGGCGATGATCCGGTCGCAGGCGCGTGTGAGGTCCTGGAGCGAGGAAGCATAGGCCATGCGGATATAGGGCGAAGCCATGAAGCCGCTGCCAGGCACGACAGCCACGGCAAAAGCGTCGAGCAGATACATGGCAAAATCACTGTCGGTCTCGATTATCTTGCCGTCGGGCGTGCGCTTGCCAATGACACCCGCGCAGGAAGGGAAAACATAAAAGGCACCATCCGGCACACGGCAAGCAAGCCCCTTGGCCTGGTTCAGCTTGGCGATAACAAGATCGCGTCGCTGCATAAACGCGCGCGCGAACTCTGTGATATCGTCCCGTCTCCCTGACAGCGCCTCCAGCGCGGCATATTGAGAAACCGAGCTGGTGTGCGAAGAGGTCTGGCCCTGGATGAGATTCATGGCTTTGATCAGCGCCAAAGGCCAGGCGCCGTAGCCGACGCGCCAGCCGGTCATCGCGTCTGCCTTGGACACCCCGTTGACCGTTAAGGTACGCTCGCACAGGTCCTGCGCGGTTGCGGCCATTGTTGCAAAGTCGGCGTCATAGGTGAGTTTTTCATAGAAGCGTCGGATAGCACATGCACATGCACATGCACATGCCGGCGCAACACCGCAGTGAGCGCGAGCAAATCACTTCGGCTGTAGACCGGACCGGTCGGATTGCATGGCGAATTCAACATCAACCATTTGGTGCGCGGCGTGATCGCCTGGTCCAGTATCTCGGGGCGCAACTTGAAGCCATCGCGTTCACTGCAGGCGACGAGCACCGGCTTGCCACCTGCAAGCGCCACCATGTCGGGATAGGAGACCCAGCATCGCGTCGGGATCACAACCTCGTCGCCAGCATCGAGGCTGGCAAATAGTGCGTTGAACACAACCTGTACTTCGTCTGCCCGGCACGGATGGCCCGGATGCCAGCTTCACAGATGACGCATGGCGTATCGAAGTCCGGCTCGCCTTGGCTAAGCGTGATCACATCGGTTCCCTGATCTCGCAGCTCGGCTGCGCGAGTCGTCATGACCTTGGTTTGAGAGGGACGGACGACCTTGAGCCGTTCTGAAACGAGAGACAAGACACAATATCCTACGCGTTCGAATGAGCGGTTGCATGGGGATCTATCCGAACTCGAACGACCAAACGAGCCAGGTGATCGCGGCTTTGGATAAAATCATCGAAGATTACGATAATTGTATCGCGTCTTCGTGCGGCTCTGTTGGCGCTCGCATGAGGCCTTTGCGTCTCAGCTCTTCCTCATCCTCGGCCTGCCGATCATCGCATAGTTGCAAGCACACATCGACTTATTCGATGTGTGTCATTCTGGCGTAGCAGTTCAGGCTTTTAAGTCGCGCACGATCGCGAAATTGGAGCAACACAAGCGCTCGATTTCGGCAATCGAGAGTCTGTGCCGGTCGAACAAATTGCGGGCTGGCATTCGCATCAATGAACGTGGAAGCGGAGGCGGTGATGACCCGTATCGATCTGACGCGACGGCAAGCCATCGCAGGTAGCCTTGCCGCAAGCGTGGTAGCCAGCACAGGCGCCGGCGCTGTGGAGAGTGAGCCTAAGACATTGCCGCGTCGCCGCCTCAAAGTCGGCATGTCCGGATTTCCGCGATCGTTCGACCCGGTTATCGCGACCGATACTGCCATTCGTCGGGTCGTGCCGCAGATTTTTGATACGCTGATCAGAGTAGACCATGCTCACGACATGACGCTACGGCCGGGCTTGGCCGAGCGTTGGGAGCGGATCAACGCGCAGTCGTTGCGGCTGTTCTTGCGCAAGGAAGTCGTTTTCCACGATGGGGCGCCTTTGACGGCTGAAGATGTTGCCTTTAGCCTTGGTCCTGACCATCTGCTGGGACCTGGACGCAGCGGCATGTCCGAGGCGCTTCAGTCGCTTGATCGGCTCGAGAAGGTCGAAATCGTCGATCCTTACACCGTCGTGGTGCATGCAAAGGGTAGCGACGCCCTCCTCGAGCAGCGTCTGGCTGCTTGGGGATCTGAGGTCGTGAGCCAGCGCGCCTTTTTGGCGGCGGGCTCGTGGGAGCGCTGGACCACCGCCCCTGTCGGAAGCGGTCCCTATAAGCTCGTCGATCACAAGCTTGATATTCGTGTCTCATTGAGCGCCCACGATGCGTATTGGGGCGGGCGGCCGCCATTCGATGGCATCGAATACCGTATCATTCCCGAGCTTTCCGCGCGCGTGAACGGCCTGCTCGCCAGCGAGCTCGACATTGCCACTGACATTCCGCCGGATCAGTTCGCGGGCATCCAGAAGCGTGCTGATCTCGAGGTCGTGGGTGGTGCCGTGCAGAATATCCGCTCGCTCGCCCTCGATCAGACTGATCCCATTCTGAAGGATGCGCGTGTTCGCCGTGCGATGAGCCTTGCGCTCGATCGCAAGCTGATCGTGCAAAGCTTGTGGGAGAACCGGGTCCCGATTCCGAACGGCTACCAGCTGCCGAGCTACGGCAAAGGCTACATCCACGAATTCCCCTCGCTTGCCTACGATCCCGGCAAAGCCAAGGAGTTGCTGGCTGATGCGGGCTACAAGGGAGAGCAGATCACCTATCGTCTGCTCAACAATTACTACCCCAATCAGGTCTCTGGCGCGCAAACGATGATCGAGATGTGGCGCGCGGTTGGCCTGAACGTCAAAATCCAGATGATGGAAAACTTCGCGCAAGTTCAGCGCCAGCCGGTCCGTGCCATCTTCGATACGTCGAATACGGCGCTGTTCCTCGATCATCTCGGCCATCCCTGGCGTGAATTCGGACCCAGCGGCACTCTGCCAAGGTCGATCGGAGTCTGGAGGAACGAGGAATATTTTGCGCTCGGCGCCAAGCTCCTGGACACCGTGCAGAGCGAACAGCGCCGGCCGATCATCCGTCGCATGCTCGAGATCATCAACGAGCTCGATCCCCCTTGCGTGATCTTGCACGTCTCAGGCCAGTTCTATGGCAAGCGCCGCGATGTGCCATGGCTGCCGGGACTGACGCTCGACCTCAATTTCGGCCCATTCAACAGAGCTCTGATCCGGACCTGATCGCGATGACGCATACCTTGAATCGGATTAAAGCGGATGCGGCCTATATGATGGACGAGCAGGGGCCTCGCATGGAGGCGCTTCTTCATATCGCAGGTTTACGTGTCGCGTTCGACGGTGTGCCGACGCTGCGCGGAATCAATCTCACGCTCGCGCGCGGCGAGTCGCTGGGCATGGTCGGTGAAAGCGGTTGCGGCAAATCGGTGACATGGCTTGCTGCGCTTGGACTGTTGACGCGGCGCGCTAAAGTAACGGGCAGCGTACGCTTGGCCGGAGAGGAGCTGCTCCATGCACCAGCATCTCGCCTGGACAAGATGCGAGGTGGGCAGATCGCCATGATTTTCCAGGACCCGGCGAGCGCGCTTAATCCTGTGCACAGGGTGGGCGATCAGATCATAGAATCCTTGCGGCTCCATGGTGACATGGATCACCGCACGGCCCAGGCCGAAGCGCGACGTCTGCTCGACCAGGTCGGCATACCCGATGCAGCGCGCCGGCTTGGCGCCTATCCGCACGAACTCTCCGGTGGGCAGAACCAGCGCGTCATGATCGCCATGGCGCTTGCAGGACAGCCCGACATCTTGATCGCTGATGAGCCTACCACCGCCCTGGATGTCACTATTCAAGCGCAAATCCTTGAGCTTCTGCGGCAAATCCAGCGCGAGACGGGCATGGCGCTGGTCTTGATTTCGCACGATCTCGGTGTCGTCAGCGAGATCTGTGAACGTGTCATGGTCCTTTACGGGGGGCACATCGTCGAAGAATTGCCCGCCGACCGCCTCTTGAACCAACCTGCTCACCCATATACGAAAGGTCTTCTTGCGGCTCTTCCAAGCCTGGATGGGCCGCGGCAACGCCTCTTCGCCATTCCCGGTGTCGTGCCAAACGCAGCCGCGTTTCCGCCAGGCTGTCCTTTCGCCCCTCGATGCGATCGGCGGATCGGACGCTGTCGTGAATGGGCGATTGAGCTCGCCTCGCTGGATGGCGACATCAGACACAGGGCTGCCTGCTTGCATGTCACGAGCGAACGGCCCGCGGGCGAGGTCGTGGCTGCATGACCGGGGCTGCTCCGCCGATCCTCCAAGCAGACGGGCTTGTCCGAAATTATCGATTGCGGCAGGGCCTTTTCCAACCTCCAGCGGTGGTCCACGCGGTCAATGGGCTCTCTCTGCAGCTGGCTCCCGGCGAAACTCTCGGACTGGTTGGCGAATCCGGCTGCGGCAAGTCGACTGCGGGCCGGCTCCTGATCGGCCTGGACCGGCCGGATGCCGGCAAGGTGACCTTCGGCGGAGAAGCTTTGCCCGCTATTGGCGATAGTCGATGGCGCCGGCTCAGGATGCGAATCCAAATGGTGTTCCAGGATCCGCTGGCTGCGCTCGATCCGCGCCTGACGATCGGCGCGCAAATGGCCGAGCCGCTCGAAATTCATCGGCTAGGCAGCAAGTCTGAACGAGAGGAGCGGGTCAATGCGCTTCTTACGGATGTGGAGCTCAGGACCGACCACCTCGGGCGCTTTCCGCACGAGCTTTCAGGCGGCCAGCGCCAGCGTGCCGTCCTGGCTCGTGCGCTGGCCACCGATCCGGATCTCCTTGTCTGCGACGAGCCAGTATCGGCACTCGACGTCTCGATCCAGGCGCAAGTGATCAATCTTCTGCGGGACCTGCAGGAGCGGCGGCGCATGGCGATGATCTTCATCAGCCATGATTTGCGAGTGGTCCGGCTGATCAGCAATCGGATTGCTGTGATGTATCTCGGCAGCATCGTCGAGGAAGGATCGTCTGAGGCGGTTCTTCTGAATCCTTTGCATCCTTATTCGCGGGCGCTCGTTTCCGCGGTGCCGAGGCCAGGACGACATCGCTCTCGCACCATCCTTCAAGGAGATCCGCCCAATCCGGCTGCGCGACCGGACGGCTGTGCATTTCATCCTCGCTGCCCGGTCGCTCTTCCGCTTTGCGCGCGGCTCGCTCCAGAGCTCAGATACGCTCCCGACAGGCGGCGCGTCGCCTGCCATCTGATCGGCGATCATGTTGCCGAACTCGACAAGGAGACATGATGGCTCGTTTTATTCTGGTCCGCTTGGCGCGCGCGTTCCTGACCATGGCAATTGTGGTTACATTCGCATTCGTGGTGCTGCGTGCCTCTGGCGATCCCGCACTGGCGTTGTTGTCGCCGGAAACCCCCGCGGAAGCGGTGGAGGCCTTCCGAAAGGCCTGGGGGCTCGATGCGCCACTCTGGGTGCAATACGTCAGATACCTCTTTGCCGTTGTTCATGGAGATCTTGGCCAATCGATGCGTGACGGACGTGCCGCGATCACCGTCGTTGCCGAGCGCATTCCTATCACGCTGATGCTGACTGCGCCGGCGCTGATCCTCAAGCTGATGATCGGCATTCCGGCCGGCGTCTACGCGGCCCTCAAGCGGGATAGTCTGGCAGATCGCTTGGTGATGATGGTCGCCGTTATCGGCTTCACCGTGCCATCTTTCGTGCTTGGCCTCCTGTTCATACTCGCTTTCGCAGTCGAGCTCCCATGGTTCCCCTCGGGCGGCGCCGGCACTTGGCACCATGTGGTGCTGCCGGTCATCACGCTCGGTCTGGGCGGCGCGGCCGTTCTCGCCCGCTTCAGCCGCAGCGCCATGCTCGAGGTGCTTGGACAGCCCTATATTCGTGCGGCCAGCGCCAAGGGCGTGCCTTGGGCCAGGGTCGTGACCGGTCACGCTCTGCCCAACGCCGCGATAGCGGTGCTGACCATCGTCGGCTTCATGGTCGGCAATCTCATCGCGGGAACGGTGCTGGTTGAAAGCGTGTATTCGTGGCCAGGCATTGGCAGTCTGCTGGTCGTGTCAGTCGCCAGTCGCGATTTGGCTGTCGTCCAGTGCATCCTGCTCGTCGCGGCCGCCGCCATGATCACCAACAATCTTACGATCGATCTGCTCTATGGCATGCTCGATCCACGTTTGCGCCAGTTGCACTCTGGGAGGCGATAATTGAGCATTTTCGCAGACCAGGTTCTGCCGTCTTCAAAGATGCGACAGGTGTGGTGGTGGCGCGACCGCGCGATCGGAATAGCAGTCGCCTGGCTGGTTTTCATGCTTCTTGTCGCGATATCTGCAGATCACCTCGCTCCTTATGACTATGCAGCCCTCGACCTTCATCATCGCCTCGCTGCACCTCTTAGCCTCGGTGGAACCATCGCGCATCCTTTCGGTTCAGATGAGCTCGGCCGGGACGTACTGGCACGCCTCGTCATATCCATCCGCATCAGCCTCCTTATTGCTTTCGGGGCGACGTTGATCGGCGCCATTCTTGGCATCACGCTTGGTTTTTTGGCTGCTCACTTCCGCGGTTGGGTAGAGCAGGTCATCCTCAGCTGTGTCGATTTCCAGGCGAGCATGCCGTTTCTCGTTCTGGCGCTCGCGGTGCTTGCCTTCTTCGGCAATTCTTTGCTCCTTTTCGTGGGGCTCATCGGTCTCCACGGATGGGAACGCTACGCCCGCGTCACCCGCGCGCTTGCGATGAGTGCCAACGAGCAAGCCTATGTGATCGCCGTACGGCAGCTTGGCGCAAGTCCATGGCGTCTCTACCTGCGCCACATCATGCCGAACATCGCTTCGACCTTGATCGTCACCATGACGCTTGCCTTTCCGGACATCATTCTGCTCGAGAGCGGCCTTAGCTTTCTTGGACTTGGGGTGCAGCCGCCGCTGACTTCCCTTGGCAATATGGTCGGCTATGGCCGTGACTATCTGACCCGTGCTCCCTGGATCCTTGTTCTGCCTTCGCTGGTCATCTCGCTTACGACCTTGTCGATTTCGCTGGTCGGCGACTGGCTGCGCGACCGGATCGACAAAACATTGTCGTGAGACTTTGAAACGCGAGATCGAAGATATCTCATTGCTCGCAGGGGAGACGATCGTACTCTTTCGGCACCATAGCAGACAAGTTCATGCCTGCGTCGGACCTTTCACGTCTCAAGGTGATCTGTTCTTGCAATGGCAAGGCAAGAGAAGCGCCGGACGCCCGGTTCGGCTTGGAGTTTCCTGGCTGGCAAACCTCAAGACGCGTGTCTCACCAGCGGGGCTTGTTCGACAATGATCGTCAACAACAATACCGCTCAGGCGGGTTGGACGTGCAGCAATGCGAGTTTGCTTTGTGCCGACCTCGATCTCGATTTACATGCTGTTGTAGCCTGATAGGGGTCGCACGCCGCGGCCTCGAGCGCGCAGTTTGGCTCAAGCTGATGTTGGATGCTGTAAAGCGGCTTGCTGTGCGCGGGTGCCCGCACGAGCCGGTCCAGGTACTTCGCGGGATACTTACTCCAGTCGAGCAATCCCTCTCCCACTGTATGCCGCAGGGAAGCGTAACAAGGCGATGTTGAAGGTTATTCAGAATTCGTAAGACGTCGCAAACCTCCGAAAGGAGCGTTGGTCCCTATGCGCAGGGCATGCTTTTTGGCAGCCCTCACAAGGTGCGTCGGTCCTGTTCTTTCAACAAGCTTTTCGCATTATGAGTGGGGCTCGACGCGAAAGAACCAGTAAAGCCTTGCGCAAATTGCCGGTCGAGACCTGCACAATACCAGCCTTCTTAAGGCTTGGCGCGTGCCACGCGACTCGTGGCGCTCATCGCGCTCACTCGGTATTCTGGCCGGGCGCGCCTTTGCGTTGCTTTTCACGAGGCCCTCCTCAATGGCTGAATGGGAGGTAATGGGTCAGTCGGCGGTTTTTGAGCCAATCGTTCAGCGCTTCATTGCCACAGCCAAAACGGCTGAAGTCGTGCGTAGGCTTGAGAAGCGTGGAGGTTGTCATGCCCGCACGTTTCCCCGGATGTTGGATTACTTCTGCCAAAGCGGCTTACGCTTCATCAGTGCCTTCAGCTTGGTCCGGCCGGAGGCGGGTTATCAAGCGCATTCAAGAAGGCGGCGTGCTTCTTTGGATCGAGAATAAACAATCTTTGAGCCAAAAGCATATCAATGGCATGTTGCCGCGCGCTATCCAGCATAAATTCGCTAAGCGTCTTACCGACTGCAACGGCGGCAGTATCGATCAGATGCTTCACCTGTGCGGTAGCGCGAATGTGGATATTGGTTTCGCTCCGGACGCGGCGCGACCTTACCCGCGCCCTTGGGCGCTCCAGTACTGCTGCTTCCATTGCGGTTACTCCTCACTGTCTCTCTGGACCTCTTATATTGCCGCCGCAGGACAAACAAAATGCACGTCTAAACGGGCGTTAATCTCCGAGGGGGAGCAATGTCCTGCACTTTGCGATGGCATCTTCCAGAACGCCATCGGGGGCCCGGCACGCGTAGTCCGACTTTCTTTCAAGCCAAGACATACTTTTGAGCTGATCGGCCACAACGCAGCCGCCGCGCTCCGTGCCGCCAGGAATTTCAAATTCCTCCGGGAAAAGCGACTCGAACGAATAGCCCTTTACCTTGCTAGTGATCGGGAAAAGAAGGCAAAGACGGGAGAATTGATTATATTTGCGGGGCGACACCACTAACGCGGAGTGTCGTCCCGCCATTTCACGACCAGCCTGCGGATCGAAGTTGAGCCAGATAATATCACCCACGTCTGGGCAATACGGCTCTTTAGGAGCCGAACTCTTCGCCGACTGCAGCAGTCGTGTTATATTCCTCATGCAAGTTCTCGGGAGTCATGCCAGCTAGAAGCCCGTCTAACGTGTAAACGGGAGTCTTGCGCGGTTCTACGACTAATCTGCCGTTTTGAACCGTGATTTCGGCTTCCCGACCCGCGAACGCTTGGATTTCCTTTGCGTAGGCGCTCGGAATGCGGAGAGCCAAGCTATTGCCCCACATTGCAAACTGAACGACCATCGCTACCTCCAAACGAGATACCCGGCAGGTATCAACAACGAAGATACACTAATAAAGTTGCTGCGCAACTAGATAGTGTAGATACATTGTATCGACAGGAGGGTCAAGGTTCGATGTAAATAGGACTATAACGAATAATTCAACTATGGAACCGACGAATGAAGGCCCCAAAAGGCGAGAAGCGCCACGCCGACACCGTACATCGGCAGGATTGCGACCGGTGAGGTCGCGGACACGCCCAGCAAGGCGCCGGAACGGGCTGCCGGCGGCCGCGGGAGGTCCTAAGCGCGGCTTAGTTGGTTGGAAGGCTCCGGCCGCCAAAATGAGTGCTGCCGAAAACCCTCTGCGCTTAAGCTATTCGAGCGCGCTGGCCGGGCCAGGGGAGATAGGTTCGAGCCAGTCCTCGGCTTTGGGCGTCCGACATCGCCTCCTTGTCCTCTTTCCAGTTCCGGCCCGATACCATTCCTTGAGCCCTGCAGACCATGCTTGGCCAGATTTGCCTGGGCGGCGAAGCCAGCCGGCGTATGTCCCGTAGCCGGCGCATAGCGCTTCTGGGCAGCGCAGATATATCGGGAATTCCAAACCTCTATTGCCTCAAATCGGGCTTACAGGGTGATCTGTTTTAGCAGATCAAATGCCAGTCGCGATCTGTTTTTACACCTCCGAACGGCCCGGGAGGCCATCGGCTTGAGTCAACGCGATCTGAGTGCCCGGATCACAGTACCGCAGAGCCACATTTCCAAAATCGAGAGCGGCGGCGCCGATCTGAGGCTCTCCAGCCTCGTCGAGCTCGCGCGCGCTCGACCATGAAGTGGTTCTGGTGCCGCGCAAGCTTTTGCGGCGGTCGAGGCTATCGTCCGGAACGCTTCGTCTGCACTTTCCGATGACGCGCGCTTGCGCTCCAGCGTGCTGAGCCGCGCGCAGGCAGCCGTAACCAGGCTAAATCGACTGCATCAAAATGCGACGGGCATAGAAGGCCTGAACCAAGCCTTACGCGAGCTCGAAAATTTGCAACTCGGAAGCTCAGAACTTGAAGCGATCCGGCGCATCACCGACCGGTTGATGGAAGTTGTCGACGGGTCCGAACGCGCTACCTATGGTCAGAGCGCCTCAAAACAACTGAGAGAGTTGCGCAACCGCATCGCCCACGCGTTGCCGGAAGCGCCGCGCCCGGCTTACGCACTCGACGAGGAGGAGGACGATGCCTGATGTTTCCGTCCTCGACGTTCTGCTGTATGGAGAGCAAATCGGAACCCTGACACTCGTCCAAGGCACTCAAACGCTATGCACCAATGAAGTCGATGGACATCATTGCAGCCCCAAAAGCCCACGGTTGGACGCAGGTAGCCCAGAAAGGCAGCCAGGTTCAGCTCAAGCATCCGACCAAACCGCGCGTGAGGGTCCCTCGTAATTTTTTCCTGCTTATCGCGGCGGCAGAACTTCGGTACCTCAGCTTCGTTTGGCTCGGGGCAAATGATCATCGCTCTCGCTTGCATAAGCTTGAGCTGATGCCATCGGGACAAAGCCGATTTGGAGGCCGAAGGCCTTACCAATTTTGGCAAGAGTCTCCGCAGTTGGCTTGGCTGTCCTTTTCCTCAAAGCCCTTCCACTTTTCGCGCTTGATCAACACCTTTAGCGCGGCGTCGACAATTGCGAAGTAAAGTGTCGCCGCTTCAGCAGGACCGTTACCTTTGACGAAGTTCATCGGCAGGTACGCCATGGACGCTTCCTCCAAGCGATCGGTCGTGGCGGCGCAGCCGGCAACGGCAGTCTCTCATCGCCCAGCTGTCCCCTCGGCCTGTCCCTGGGGCTGTCCTTTCGTCACAGATTCATTGAGCTTCTCAGCGGCGTCAAGGACCTCAAGCCTCTCGAGGATCTTTCGTCCATGCGCAGTGATGATCCAATATCCTTCCTCCCGCTCGATCAGCCTTTGTCCAAAGATATCGAGGTTCGGCTCGCGGCTCGCGATGCGCTTCATGCGCGCTGGCCACTCGGGCCCACTGGTGTAAAAGATCGCCAAGTGCTGTTTGACGAGTTCAAGACTGGCTCGGCCGCCCGGTTGCCCGGCAAGTATCTTCAGGATGGACAGCTGAAAGCTCATGTGGGCACGTAATGATTCAACGAAAGCGAGACAATGCCGGCGTTACCAGAGGCACGTAGCGCACATCATCGGTTTTCAAACCGAAACCTTGCCGGCTAGGCCAGGGTACCGCATTTCATGTGCAGCTTTCGAGCGTTCATGTACCCTTGCAGCTCGGTATCGTGCTGCTTGTCGGAGCCGAGCTGCGCGTCGCCTCAAGAGACTGCCGATCGGAGACCTGACTCCTAGTTCATAATATGTTCTCGTGGCCTCGGCGGTCGATCCGCAAGCTGGCGCATGGCATCGCCGACGGGCGCGAGATCGTCGTGGCGCGATGGAGCATGCCGCCATTGCACCAATCGCTACTGGACGCCACTCAGAAATAGAAGATCGCGAACGGCAAGACAGTCGATCTCGAGCAACTGCTTCGCATAGGCCCGGACAGTGGCACTACCAATTTAGCGTCAACAGCGCGCATTGGAGGCGCTGACTTGGTCAGGAGCACCGATGGCTCATGCCGTTCGCGAGCTTCAAGCCAATACGATGGATTGACGACAGGAAGGTGCCGGTCTGATTGGCCCCAGACAAGACCCGTGCCGTGCTCGCCTTCGCCGGGCCGTCATCGAGGCCGCGCAGCTCATCCATATGACTGCATATCGATATCTGTGATCCAGTCGAGCAAGCGCGAACATTCAGAGCTCGTGATGATCATCCCGGCACGTCTTCATAACGGTGAAAATCGCCACTCACTGTGGTCGCATTGGCGCCCACTCGGGCTGAACGTGCGATGCCGATCGTCTTATTCGCGACATGCTGTCGATCCCCCGACAGGTCGGTTTGGGATGAATGCAAGCATCCAGCTGTCGCAGTTGGCACGAGCTTTGAAGGATTGGGATCTCATCGATCGCTCAGGAATGCAGGAATGGCTTACGGGATGATGAGCCTTCAGTGCATCGGGTTGATCAGGTCCAAGTTCGGTCCTCCAACCTTTGGCATCAACTCAGGAGCTCGCGCATGAATTCGCCTCCCTGATCGAGCTCGCTCGACTCCGATGCGCGCCGTCACCATTGCGCGAGTGGTAATCGGCCAATCAGTTTGAGACGGCATCTGCAAGCTCTCCTCTACTTATCGCATGCGACAATCGCTGGCCGCGCTGGTCGAAGCCCAGCGCGAACGTATCGTCGACTGACCCACGAGTTCACGTCAGCAGGTGGATGCTTTCGAGAAAGAGGCAGTGCTTCGCTCGCCGAGCCAAGCGGCGCCATGATGACATGGACAAAATAGCCGAGACGAAGCCGACATCGAATTTGCGCCCGGAAGTGACGAGACGGGCGGCCATGCATTGTCTCGCTGTCGAGCTCGGCGAAATCGCGAAACTCGCGTGGCCAATGGTGCTGACGCAGGTTGGGCAGATCGCGATGATGTCGACTGATCTTGCCTTGATCGGTCGGATCAGCGCCGAGGCGCTTGCTGCGGCCGCGCTGGCAAGCCGGTTCTATCTCATTAGCTTCACCTTCGGCGCGGGGCTACTAAGTGCCATCGCGCCCATGGCGGCGCGGGCGTTTGGGGCAAATAATCTAGCCGCAGTACGGGGTGCGCTGCGCATGGGGTTATGGGCCGCCATGATCCTGTCTTTCCCAATTATTGCTGTGGCGCTGCGAGCAGAGCAAATACTGCTTGCATTGGGCCAAGCCCCAGATGTTGCGCGGCTCGCCCAGCAATACCTCTTTGGACTAGGATTCGGCGCCGCGCCGGCACTTTCGTTCTTGGCCATCCGCAGTTTCATGGGCGCGGTCAATCGGCCACTGCCGGTCTTGTGGATTACGCTATCAGCGACTCCCCTGAATGCTTTGCTGGTCTATATGCTGGCCTACGGAAAGCTTGGACTGCCTCGGCTGGAGCTGCTGGGGGCAGGTCTTGCGACCACGCTGGTGAACTGCAGCATGTTTTTAGCCGGCCTGTGGTTCGCTGCACTGCGTCGTCCGTTCCGTCACTACCATGTACTTACACATCTCTGGCGTTTCGATTGGCGCACAATGCGACAGCTCATCGCAATCGGAGTGCCGATATCAATGGCTTCATGGATCGAGGCGGGACTATTTTGGGCCACATCGATTCTGGCGGGCTTGATCAGCACCAGTGCACTGGCCGCTCATCAGATCGCTGTACAGCTCGCCGCGATCCTGTTCATGATTTGTGTGGGCGTTGGCACGGCCGCAGCCGTGCGCGTTGGCTATGCGGCCGGCCGCAACGACATTGCAGGCGCCAGGCAGGCATATCTGGCAGCGATGCTGATCGGTATTGTCATAGCTGCATCGTTGACGCTCGCACTGATCGCTGCGCGCTTTGAGATCGTCGAGCTGTTTCTGGGCAGATCGGCCGGTTCGGCGGCAACGATTAGCCTTGCTGCAGAGCTCCTCGTCGTCGGCGCAACGCTGTTTATCACTGACGCTGTCCAGTGCATTGCGGCGGGCGGCCTGCGCGGACTAAAGGACTCGCGAATGCCGCTTCTGTTTGCGATCATTGGTTGGTGGCTGATCGGCTTTTCCCTCAGCTATTGGCTCGGCTTGAAGGTCTGTCTTGGCGCCACTGGTATATGGATCGGCTTGTCGACCGGAACGACAATCTATGCGGCGCTTCTCGTCCTGCGATTCCGCAACTTGACAAACCGCGCTCACTGATGCGGGCGTATCGCTGATGCCAAGCGGCGACGATATGCCAGGATACTTGCACTGGCCGATACGAGCGGGCCGAAACTCGAGATTGGCTGAAAATTGGACGTTGCTCCTGATGGCGCGACTGCAAGCGTAAAGAGACGCCTAGCGCATCGCGTTATTCGATCATTCCGTTCCAAAAAGCGATACGCAAAGTGGTTAGCTCGTTCGGGAGCTAGTAGGACTCCTCAAGGCGTCCTTCGCAATTCGCGAGCTTTCCAACTTGGTACCCCCGACAGAATGGCTCAACGGGTTTTCCCTTCGAAAGCGTTCCTGTGACAGGTGGCCACATGCAAAACGCGCTGACGCGATGACTCTCAATCAGGGCATATCGACTTTCCAGACGCCGGCCGTCGACTGCGAGCTCCGCAGCCGCGGAATTCCTGCCAAGCACCCGCGATATATCGCAATCGCCGGAATCAAGCTGCCACACAATCGGCGGCAGCAGCAGTCACAACGCCGGGCTCAACCGCAATGTCGACCAGATCAGGATCGGCTACTGCGCCGAGCGAGCTTGATTCGACGAAGCATTTGTTATTTTTGTTTGCGAGGCAAGGCTGCCCTTGGCTTGTTGGATGTCTCACCTGACGTCCTCGCTCAGAAGCCGCTAGCGATGCAGTCGCTGTCCAATCTCACCCGGTGCAGTCTACGACTGAAGAGAGCTGCTGGCGCTCGCACGCCACTGATCCCGGCACGGTGCCGGTCGGCACGCCGGCCAGGCGTTGGTCGGCATGACTGGGAGCTCCATACCGGCATCACCCTCGCGCAAGCGATCAGCGTCCATCCCGAAGACAATGGCGCTAGGCTGCGTCAGGTCAGCCAAGCCCCGGCCGATCCGCTACGTCCCAGCTAGACGAAAGCTCACGATCATGTTCAATCGACCGGACCGGTATCGGGTTCTCATCGTGCTATTTGATGGGCTTCGGCCGGATCTCATCAAACCATCGCTGACGCCGAATCTGGTCAGGCTTCAGCGCCGCGGTGCGGTGCTGGCCCGGCAGCGCACCGTTTATCCCAGCGAAACACGGATAGCGCTCACGAGCCTCATCACGGGCGCAACGCCGGATCGCCACGGCATTGTTGGCAATCAGTATCTCGACCGGCACTTTCCGGCACCGCGCTTGGTTGACACAAGTAATGCGCGTCTGATCGAGGACCTCGATGCCGCGAGCGACGGCCATCTACTCGGTGTGGCGTCACTTGGCGAGATCCTCGCGGCGAACGGCAGGACATTGTCAGTCCTGGCATCCAACTCGGCGGGGGCAACCCGTCTGCTGAACCATAAGGCCCGAAAGTTCGGCCAGGTGACGCTCTCGGGCCACTTCCCTTCTATCGCGACCTCGGCCGAGATGCTCAGACAGGTGGAGAGCCTGCTTGGGCCGACGCCTGCGACGCCACCCCACGGCACCCCGGATCTTGCCTCTCAAGCCTTTCTGACTTCAGCGTTCCTCGACGTCATCTGGCCTCAGATTCGGCCCGACGTCGCAATCCTCTCGTTCGGCGAACCCGATAGTTCCTCCCACGATTGTGGAACCGGCGCGCCAAGAACTCTGGAAGCGATCAGCTTTGTCGATCGGCAGTTTGGCCGGGTGCTCGATTGGTGGGAAGCTGAAGGCGTGTGCCAGGGCGTGCACCTGATCGCAGCCTCCGATCACGGGCACGTGACGGTGCATGCGCGGGCCGATCTCTTGCAGACGCTTGAGGCTGCGGGGCTGCGCTGCGGCCCGGCACCGGCGGCTGGGATCGACGCCATCGTCATACCTGGGCAGGTCGGAGCAATTTACCTGGCCGAGCCCTCGCAGATCGTTATCCGCCGCGCCGTCGGGGCAATGATCGAAAGGCCCTGGTGCGGTCCGGTGTTCACCGCTGGCGGCGCGGTCGATGGCATTGCGCCCGGCAGCTTCGCCCGTCATCTCGTGTTCGCCGACCATGCCCGATCGGCAGATATCCTGTTCTCGTTTCGATCCGATGGCGGCCTTGATCGTTTTGGTCTTATCGGTCGCAGTTGGAGTGCGGATGGGCCAGTCGGCTTAGGAGTGCACGGCGGGTTGCATGCCAAGGAGATGTCGTCTGTCGGCATTTTGGCAGGACCGCTCGTCAAAGGCGGCTTCGTCTCAAAAGTCCCCTCAAGTATTTGCGATTTTGCGCCCACAGTGCTCGGTCTTCTGGGCATCTCGCGGCCAGCAACGATGACCGGCCGCGGCCTCACTGAGGTCTTCATCGACGAGGGAGGGGACGTGCCTCGGACGATCGAAAAGGTCTACGAGACCAGCAGCGGCGCATACCACCAGCACCTCCGTCATGTGCAGGTCGGTGAGGCAGTCTATCTTGATTCTGCTGACGTGGTGGGTCGTCCCAACAATCTCACATAAACTGAGCGTCGATCCGTAGGCCTCATCAGGGCGATAACACGCAGAAATCTTTCTTTTTGCTGCGTAGCGCATCGGTCGAACGTGATCGGCAGCCATGCGCAAGCGTGGCGCGCAGGTGTCGCCATGTCACAGACGCGCAAGAAAGTGGCGTGGGGGAAGGCCACGACGGATCATGCGCTGACAGTGCACGCAAGAAGACGGGCAGGAGTGCCAGTCGCGGCCGCCGTCTAGCGTAGAAAAGCTGTATGCAGCAGCTTGGCTGCCTCGATCAAGCCGCCGGTGAAGTCATCGCTACCTTGGGACGCGGCGGAACGACGCCGGGCCGGTGATCGCCAACGGTACGCCCGGCGCTCAGGGCGCCAAGCCAGCGCTGTCCAGCAATCTTCCGCGAGCGATCCAAGTTGTGTCAGAGCGCCGCAGGGTTTTTGCCCGCCCCGTCGGCCTTCCTCTATTTCAAATCGATAAAATCAGTGGTTGTATACGGTGATTTCAGCGACCGCGCTCGCTCTATCGTTTTTTGGAGTTATCGATGAATTACACAGGCCTGAGGTGGATCAAGGACGACAAGCAGCGCCAGAGAATTGTTGCGGGGCTCAGCAAACTGCGCACCGGACTTAAGAAGAAGGTGCCTGCCAAGAGTGACGGTACGCTACTGCTGGCAACCTGGAATATCCGCGAGTTCGGCGGGACCAAGTATGGCGGCCGAACGACCGACGCAATGTACTACATCGCGGAGTGCATAAGCCGCTTCGACTTGATCGCGGTGCAGGAGGTACGGGCCGACCTCAAGGCGCTCAAGGAAATTCTACGCCTGCTTGGCCGGCAGTGGGACGTCATCTTCACAGACGTCAGTTTCGCCGACGGCGGCAATTTCGAGCGGCTCGCTTTTGTCTACAACACGGCCAAGGTCAGCTTCACCGGACTTGCCGGCGAACTGGTTCTGCCGAGCAAGACCGCCACCGAGCGAATGAGCCAGGTCGCCCGTACCCCCTTCGTCTGCGGTTTCCAGGTGGGCTGGGCCAAGTTCAACCTGTGTACGGTCCACATCTACTACGGTACCGCCAAAGCGGAGGATCCGCGGCGTGTCGACGAGATCAACGCGCTTGCCAAGCTGCTTGCCACCAAGGCCAAGGATTACATCAACACAAGCGCCCCGGCCGACTACTCGCCCGAACACCTCGTACTGCTCGGCGACTTCAATATCTTTTCCCGCACGGATAAGACTTACGAGGCGATCACCAGAAACAGGTTCGAGGTCCCGGCCGAGCTGCAAAAGCTGCCAGGGAGTAACGTGGACCAGAACAAGTTCTACGACCAAATCGCATTTTTCAAGCAGAAGGTAGGTGTGAAAAGCACTAACGCAGGCGTTTTCAATTTCTTCGACTATGTCTTCGACGATCCGAAGGAATTCAGAGGCGGTAAAAGCGCGCCGACCGCTAACATGTTCAGGCAGTGGCGCACCTTCCAGATGTCGGACCACCTGATCATGTGGTGCGAGTTCAGCGTTGACCAAACAGATGCCTACCTGAAGGCGTTGGCCGGTTGGAACGGCAAGTAGGACGGCCGATCGCAGCTGGGTCTCTCGTTACGTTCGGCAGAAGAGGGCGTTGCGTGTCCCGCTGAAAAGACGATCGCGAAAATAGCGTCTTACCTTGGACGCTGCTGATGGACGACGGTATTTCTAGTTTCAGATCTGCCGAGTCTGCTGTTGGAGGCTGTGAAGAGGTACCGTCCGGTTCCGTGCGCGATAGGCGTTGCAGGCGTCGGTGCCGCCGCAGCTATTGTCTATACTGCGTTAAAAGAGGACAGCAGAAGCGCCGCCAACAGCGCGGCTATCATGCTGGGCTTCATGGTCGTGCTGCTTGTGTTCGCGAGCCTGATGCGAACAAGGAGCACCACATACGTTCTGCGGGCTTTCCTCATGATGTGGGTGATGGTGGCGTGCTTCTGCACCATCTTTGTGCAACTGAGTTCATTCATTTTTCGGTGGCCAACGGTTAAATTTGGCACCGGCGAGTCTTTGGACTGCGAGGAAAGCAGAAGAAAAAGCTGCGGACATCGGCTTGTCGGGCAGTTCAACAGATCAATGCGTCCACACGTATAGGAGTTCCTCTTTCCTCAAAAGCGGCTCGCCTAATGACTGGCAAAGGCTGACCGAAAAGGCGAGGACCTACGCAAGATCGGTTAGCCAGCTCCCAGTCAGATGGCCAGCGAGCCGAACCTGTATGCAGCGCTGGCGGGCGCGCGTTTCACGCAATTCAATCAACTGCTGGATCGGAAGAGTGGGCTGGCCGTCGATCCACTATTGTGGAATGCGGTACCGCCGCTTGAACTCCGACCCTTAGAGAGGGATGAGCTGAGGAATAAAGCCGCTGCATTGACGAGACCCTCGCGCGTATCCTCGCGGCGGTAAGAGCGAGGAGGCGCTCGAGTCGACGATCCTTCGCTCAGACATGCCGATTGAGTACGACGTCGTGTGAGAAGAAACCGCCGAGGAACACGGAGAGCCGCTCACCGCTCACCGCACATCTGACAACGCCTAAAAGGCTTGCGGGTCGAGGCCCGAACCAGCAAGGTACTCTGCAGTCTTCCTGAGCGCCCTTGCGTCGCCGTCTCCGAGCTCGTCGCCTGCGATGTGGACGTCCTCATCGGCTTCCCCGGCGTCCGGGACGGCCGAGCCGTGCGACAGCCGAGGAGTGTGGAGCAAGAGAAAGGGCTCTTCGCGGGAGCATTCACCACCTTTCCGATCGGCCGGAGCCGGCGTGCAGCATGCGTTTCGTGTCCGACCTCAGACGCTCGGCCCGTTTCAAAACCCACCGATCTTGTTGCGAAGACAACATCGAGGTCGAAAACCGCAGCGAATGCGCATTGCGTCCGCTGGCCTAGATCCTGCAAACCGCAACCGCTGTGGAAGCGGCGCTAATAACGTCGGCCATTTGGCTGTCGTTGCAAGGTGGCGCGCGTCTGTGTTCGTGAGGTGAAATGCGGTCTCAACTTCTTTTTTACGCTGTCGCAACAGCTGCGCTCATTGCAGGCGGCGCTGTCAATTCGGCCGATCTCAAGCCGGCAGTAAAGGTCCCACTCGCCGTCTGGAGCTGGACCGGAGGATATATCGGCGGGCACGTCGGTGGGGGCTACGGGCGAACATCATTCAGCGACCCCTATGGCCAGTCACTCTATGGTGACGTTGTCGACACCCCTGTGTTCCTGGCCGGAGGTCAGATCGGCTACAACTGGCAGAGGGAACGCTGGGTTTTTGGCGTTGAACTGGACGCCAGTCGCGCTGTCTCAGACGGCAGAAACACCTGTCTTGCCGCCTCCAGCTCTGTCATCAGCGCAAACTGCAGCGCTGGTCCAAGCGTCTTTGCGACCGGGACGGGTCGCCTTGGGTATGCGTTCGGCCCGCATGGCCAAACACTTGTTTATCTCAAGGGGGGCGTGGCTGCGCAGCACAATAGCGGCGTTGTCGCCAACAATAACGAATTCCGTAGCAGAAGTCACCCATTTGGCTTGGCGCCACAGAATGCCACCGATTTCGATTATGGTCGAGTCGGTGGCACGATCGGCCTGGGCGTCGAGCAAGCACTCGCGAACGCATGGTCCGTGACGTTTGAGTACGATTATCTGGGATTCACCGGTCGAAGTGTCGCGACCCCTCCGACCCTACAGAGGCCGCCCTTGGCAACCATCCCCGCCAACACCACCAGCCTGTCCAGCAGCTATCACATCGGTAAGCTCGGTCTGAACTACCATTTTGACGCACACCCACGGACGCCAGGATGGTCAGATACGCCGCTATACGCAACGAAGCCGACCGTCAGCGCGTCGCCGATTGGCTTCGCTGATGGGTGGTCGCTGGAAAGCGGCACACGGCTGTGGTTAAGCCGCGGAAGCTTTCAATGGGACCACGGGAGTACTGATCTAGTATCAAAGCTCACCTACCATGGGCAGGATGGGATTTCCGGTGAGTTGTTCGGACGGCTGGACAGCCCCTGGGGAATCTTCCTGAAGGGCAATATCGGGTTTGGGCGCTTCAGCAATGGAAAGATGAACGATGAAGATTGGGGCGTGGGCACGCTCGCTTATCAAAACACACTATCGGGCCAGGGCAACGGAAGGTTCACGTACTTCACCGCGGATGCCGGTTACGATTTCCTGCATGGCAGCACCTACAAGGTTGGTGGGTTCATGGGCTGGAGCTACTACGGCCAGAAGTCTGACACGATCGGATGTGTGCAGACCGCCTCCCCCAACGTTGCACCTTGCCTTGTGCCGGGCGATAGAAGGATTGTCGGCAGCCAAGACACTGATTGGAATGCGCTGCGCATCGGCCTTAGCGCTGAGACCATGTTGTTCGATCGCTGGCGCGTAAGTGCCGACGTTGCTTACTTGCCGTGGACGGACTTCCGAGGACGCGACAACCATCTGATGCGCCAATTCACGACCTTCCTTGATCAACGCGGGAGTGGTGGCGGTGGTGTGCAGGTTGAGGCAGCCCTATCCTACTTTATCACTAAGAACGTCAGCGTTGGCTTCGGTGGCCGCTATTCGGCTATGTGGACGCCAAACCAACGTAAGACGCTCGCTACCGGAGCCAACCAGGAGAACCGCCCTCCTGCCACCTCTGGGCCCCTTCCGGGGGACTATCGCATGGAACGATGGGGTACGTTCTTCCAGGTCTCCTACAAGTTTGACTGAACTGCTTGCTCCTTGCTGTAAGCGTCGAACGGCATTATGGCGCGGATACTGGTTACGCCTTCGTATTCTTCGCGGATGCGGAGGGCGTGATCAGCACGAAGCCGATCTTGAATCCGAACGCGGGCCCGATTTTGTGAAGCGTCTCTGAGGTCGGATTGGCCACACGCGTTCGTTCTCGGCTCGGATCCGACGCTCCAGTGTGCGACGGGTGCCGGCTCGGAGTTCGGCATGGCGCCGAAACATCTCCTCGAAGATCCCGACGGGCCGCAGCCCGGGAGCGGCCTTCAGCATCGGCACCATCTCTGTCTCAAACACGCTGGCCAACGGGCTCAGCCGGCGACGGCCGCGGGGAGCCTTCTCTGCGATGGAAGCCGGGGATCCTTCTCGATCCGGTAAGCGGTCGAGGTGCTCAACGACGCCTTGCCGCGGCCGCTGGCGGGCTATCGGTCTACGGCACTTCATGTAGAGCCTCAGCGCTGTCTGGCTGTTTTGAGGGGCGAGCGCCGGAAGGCCACTAGCTTCGCTCCCTCGGAGCGCAGGCTGTGCCTTTCAATGCCGAAGGATGTCTCAAGTCTCGAATGCTCGGTGACTGAAGACAAGTTGCGCTAATCAGCAACTTCTTTCAATGCTTCCACCAAGAGTTTATTGTCTTCATCAGTGCGGCATGCGATGCGCAAGAACCGCTTGCCATTTTGAAGCGTCTTTCCGCCACTGTGCCTGATCAATATGCGTCTATCTTTTAAAAGCGTTGAGGCGATCACGTCCCCATCCGGCCAGTGGGGCGGCAGTTCGCAGAACACGAAATTCGCGTCGGGCTTTAGAACTCTCATTCCGTCGATGCTGCGCAGGTCTGCGTATAGTTTGTCTCTGTCGCTGCCTACCCTCATCCAACTCTGCTGTGCCGCGTGCGCGAGGTGAGGGAGCCTGCTCAGAAAAAACTCGCCAACCGTATTGACATTCCACGTGGGGAGCGCCGCTCTAATTTCCTTCATCATCTGTTCATTTGCGGATGCCGCATACCCCATCCGCAAACCGCATGTCCCGTAAATCTTTCCGAGGCTTTTGAGAACGATCACATTGGGAAATTCGAGCAAGTGATTTTCCAGGCTAGCACTTCGTCCGAGCTCACTAAACTCTATAAATGACTCATCGATCAGTAGCAGTTGCTGTTGAGCTCGAAGCGCGGAAGCGAGATATAGTAAATCCGCATAGGGAACCATCCGCGAAGTGGGATTATTCGGCGATATCACGACTGCGCCGTTGACGCCATTTGTACGCGCAAATGCTGCGTAGCGGTGCACATCGAGTTCAAAATCTGGCGGTGACAGAAAAAAGCGTGACAACCGCCCGGGCAAGGCGGTGGTTTCATAAGGATTGAAGGTTGGGACCGGGACAGCAATCCTCATTCCCAGTCGACCAAGGAAGATGGGAATGAGTTCAGCCACGCCATTGCAAATGACAAGTTTATTCGCTGGCGTCTTCACCGCATCCGCAAGAAGCTGGACCATCTGCGCATTAGGAGAGGGATAGCAGGTAATAAGCCGCGGTAGCGCGTTCTTAAGTTCGTCAAGGAACGCCTGCGGCGGAAAATAAGGGTTTACCAGAAGGACGAAGTCCTTGATGTCATATTTCCAATAGCCGCCGGGGAATCGGTTGATCAGGTCAGAGACCTCGTCCGACCTAAGGGGTGGGTCCATTTGTGCTGCCCTCTTCATGCGTGCGACTAGCTCAACATTTCAGGACAAACGAAAATTGCAAGATGGTCGCCATCTCTCGACAAGCTCACGGCGAACAAGCATCGAGCAGTGCCGATTGGTGGGGAAATGCTCTCGGCAACAAGTCTGGTGCACGCCGCGGTTGGCGAGACTACACGTCATCATGTGACCTGCATGGAGGGAAGCCTGCAACACGAAGAAGGCAGTCGCTGGATCATACTTCCATCCGCAATCAAAAGGAGCGACTGGCTAAAACCACCGACGACGCGACGGCGAAGATGCTTATTGCCGTATACATTATTGCGCCGAGTGGTGGCACGCGAACAGGCGCGACATGCGCTGTAGCGAGCAGCAAGAAGCCAATGTTTACGACGTCAGTAAATGCTTCAGCAGGAATAAGAGGCTTAAAAAGAAATAGGAGCGCCAGGAGCGGCACGTCGTATGACAAGGGGACGCCCAAGAAGCGTCCATCGCGCGATCTGCCGAAGTTCGCAAAGTAGCTAAGCCTTATTGCTCCCGTCACCAGTAGAGCGGTTGCGGTCGCAAGCGCGAGTTGTGAAGCTTGGCTAACTTGTACCACAACTACCGCAGGCACAACGGCTCCATAGACGATATCTGCAAACCCATCGAGGCTCGCTCCCATTCTTGCGACATCTGGATTGCGACCTTTCGTGCGACCTGCCACAACCCCGTCGAGGTGGTCCGATAGAACGGCCCAAAGCGCTGCTGCCACGGATAGCTCAAGGCGGTCAGAGAGAGCTAAAAACAGGCTGGCGGAGGAAAAGAGAAGACCTGTGATCGTTATGGCGTTCGCTGGATCCCAAAGGTATTTTAGCATTGCACTCTCACCTCGTTTGCAAATCACGTCTCGCCGTGTAGGCCTTCGTTCGGTCCTTGAAAATGCGCTCGGCAATCTCCAAATCGTCAGCGTTATCAATTTCGTACCAGCTGAGGCCATCGCATCGCGCCGCGGCGAGCTGGAGGCCTCGCCTCTCTATCAGATAACCCAAAAGTTCTTCGGTGTAGGTCTGCCGAGCTCCAGCGGCGACAACATCGTCCAGTGTCGGAACGATCGTTGCCTTGAGTGTCGGCGCCGAAAGCCGTAGAAGGTTCATCGTCTTGAAAAGCTGTGGGCCATCCGCAACAAGATTTGCCGCGGTTTGCTTCAATCGAAAACCTGAGATGAAGCCGTTCTGCGACAACAGAACGGCCGACCCTTCCATTGAATCATCGAAGGGAACGACTGCAGCTACGTCTGTCCCCCGGCAGACCATCAAGTGTCGCAGCGCATCCTCTTCGAAAAAGACGTCGCCCTCGAGAAGAAAGCAGTCTCCGGAGAGAAGAGCGTCGCGCGCCAGCCACAAAGAATAGGCGCTTCCGGTCCGGTCGAAGACGGTCGACTCGACATATTTGATTTTGAGTTCGCCAAAGTGGCTACCGCAGGCATATTGAATGGCATCTTTGCGGTAACCCACCACGATCGTCACCTCTTCCACGCCAACAAATTCCAGATTGCGCAGAGCGTTGTGAAGAATCGAAGTGCCGTTGACCTCGACCAGCGACTTCGGCCGCAGATCTGTCAGAGGACGCAGGCGAGAGCCGCAGCCAGCGGCGAGAATGACGGCGTTCTTGGGAGCATCGGTCACCGTTTAGTTCCTTTCTCGTCGCGCCTCTAGGGTGAAACACCGACAGCTTCTTCGTCGCCAGCGTAGGCATGCTGAAGCGACATCAGGTCTGCGGGAGCCATCTGAAAATGGAGCCCAAGCGTGAAGACAAGCAAATGGTCCTGGTCGGTCCTTTCTCCAGAGAGAAGGAAGGCGCTGGATCCGGTGCCTCGAGCTGCCGAGATGGCAAAGTGCGCATTCGGCTGAGTGAGGCGTGCTACGCCATCTAAGGACATCTCAGTGCAATGGTTAGGGATTTGAGATTGCAGTCGAACCTGGCCAGCTAGGAGGAAGTCCAGGACAGGAGGTCTTCGACCATGACGATGCGCTCCTGTGTCGACGAAACCCTATTTGCGCAGTTCAGCGTCGGGCCGCAAATATCGCGCTTCCGCACGGGCTAGTTCGTCGTACTTGAACAGTTCGAAGACTTCCTCGAGAGTAGCAATATGCGGCTCAATGCTCGCGGTGCTTTCCTCAGCGATGATGCGACCGCAGACTTGACGCATTGCCGCTGTTGCCGCTCGCATGGAGTGGTTGGCCCAGATCACCGTAGAGATGTTGGCTTTGCGGTATGCAGAGATCGGTGTTCGATAGTATTTCGTCGGAACGATCACGACCGGCAATCTGTTCTGCCAAGCGCGCGCGAACGAAAGGATTTCGTCCGCGGTTCTCTTTCGCGAATGAATAAGGATCGCATCGGCTCCCGCGTCGGCGTAGGCGTGAGCGCGCGAAAGTGCTTCGTCCATCTCATGCCCAGCGATCAATGCCTCGATCCTTGCCACCAAGATCAAGTCGTCCGCGACTGTATCCTTCACTGCCCGGAGGCGGCCAGAGAATTCGTCGATGTCGGCGAGGGGGTGCCGATCCCCAACAAACGAGTTCATCTTCGGAAAACAGCTGTCCTCGAGCGCGACGCCGGCTGCTCCACGCTGACGGAGCCTGCGTGTCACGAGGCGTGCATTGTTGAAATTCCCGAAGCCGCCATCTCCGTCAACGAGCACAGGCAGTTCGCTCGATTCCACGATCCGCTCGACTACGTCTACGAGTTGGCTCCACGACGCTTCGTTGGCATCGCGGTAGCCCAGGGAGCAGGCAATAGACAGGCCAGACGCCCAGAGGCCTTTGAACCCTGCGCGCTCAGCGATCGCGGCGGAGAGACCATCATGCGCTTCCATGAGGAACGATAGCTCTCTGCGGGAGCAGATTTCGGCGCGCAGGATTTCAGCACGTGAGGAACCGGCGGATTGATCAGGGCCGTTGGCGAGAACAGATGGTAATCGGTGTTGCATGCCAATTCCTTGTGATGACCGGCGTAACGTGGAGACCGGCCGATTTCATCAATCGATAGGTGACATGCTTCCGTCATCTAGATCAATTACGAGGGTTGGTAGTTGATCGGGCCCGCAAACCTGTTCCGTCTCGCAGTGCTCGAGGATCACTGCTAAGCTCCGCCGATCATTTGAGTGATGGCACAAATTGAAAGCACAGTTGTGCCCTGGTCGAGGCGCCGACCAACGGCATCATCGATCTTGCATTTGTCCACGCGGTTTTGAGACTGCACGATCTGCGCGAAGGCTTCTGAAGTCGATAGCATTCTAGAGAGTGCGGGCTCAAGCAAGTCAGGGCGCGAATTCGTTGTGGACGCGCGCGCCTTTAAGGTTTGGGGAGGGCGCAGTGCGCCAAATTCTGATCCCCGCAGCGGCGGCATACCATGGCGACCGTCGCTTTCTAGGGGCCGGAGACGCCTCGGTGGCATACTGAGGAAATTGGTGGCTCAGTGCCCCGAACTTGAGAGAGCTCTTCAGCCAGCTTTAATTCGAGGATCGGGATGATGTTCGCGCTGAGGGTATTATGGACTCGCTTCCTTCGGGGCATGGAAGCACGGCGCGGTTTACTTCAGCCGGAGATTCGGCGGTCGATCGGGCGGGCGAGGAAGGCCTTCACCTTGTCGTCGATCTCGCCACACAGCCGGCTGACCTGGCTTTGGAGATGCCAGTCATGCCCACCGCCTGCACCAGATCGCCCGCCGAACGGGTCGAGACGCCCTGCACATAAGCTTCCTGCGTGCGGTGAGCGCCTTCTCGGCCATGCGGCGCGGCTCCAGGAAACCCGGAAAGTAGGAGCCTTTGCGCAGCTTTGGAATGCACAGTTCGACCGCACCGGCGCGGGTCTCCCAGATCCGCTCCCGGTAACCGTTGCGCTGGGCCAGGCGCTCGGGGCTCTTCTCGCCGTAGCTCGCCCCGGTCTGGCCCTCGACTTCCAACTCCATAGACGCTGGGCGGCAAAGCCGATCATCTCGCGCAGCAGATCGGCATCAGGGTTTTCTCTACGAGTGTGCGCAGGTTCATCATGCCGTCGGTCATCGGTGGTTGCTCGGTTGGGTTGGCGTGTCGCAACCCGATCTTACCGGAGGATTGCCGGTGACCAGCGCACGACCGCCCGCCCGCTACGGCGCTATTGGGGGCGCGTCCGGGCGGCTTTGCTCTACCGAGCTACACCACCACCGGGAACACGACCCGGTGTTGCCCTGCTGAAGGAATTAAAGTCAATACCGTGGCCGTCGTCGAACCGCAATTCGGAAGTGCCTTCAATTGGTCTCACATTGTCCAAGATTGCCGAGTTCGAGAAGGCGCATGCGGGCGGCGATTGAGCAATGGCATTCGCATCTTTCAGCGCCCGGAGCCAATTCCCGAAGGTGTCTGTCTGGCAGACTCGAGCATGCGTCCTAATACACAGGGCAGCCGGGAAGTTGGCGGCTACAACACACAATCGAGAGGAGGGTCCTTCCATATTCCCAAATTTCTGAATCACCTTGGCGTTCCCCAACTCGACGCTCGATGGATCGGTCGTCCTTGAGAAGGCGAGGGTGCAGGCAGACCTAGCTTGCGCGACAGAGCTGCGGCGTGCCTGACAGTCGCTTGGCGCTGAAACATTGCGTCGCCTTCCGGGTGCGTTGCCTTCGTCAGAGGGGGCGAAGGACAAAGCAAGTAGTAAGTTACTTCAGACATCAGTCGTATCCGCGAGCTAAGCGCGCCTCTTTCAGGGTACTCACTCGATAGTCCCTCCACATGGAGTCCAGCCGATCTGATAGGATGTGTATTGAGCCAAATCGTACATCCCCCGGTTCATCCCGCCGCGCAGTTTGCAAAGAAAGCGATGGGATACCGCAGCCTACACTGCACGCGAACTCCAAAACCGTTGACGGCCCCTATGAGCTTCTGTTGATGATCGCGAGTTTCAAACCGTTTGATGAGTTGCGTCTCGAAATTGCCCACCAAAACAAGGGGGCGACAGCATACTTGGTGTAGGTCAAGTATGCTTTGCGAGCGTCCTCTGCTAGGCCGCTTGCAGAGAAGGACAGTCGGATGATTGCGCCGATTCGACGTAACTGGAATCCAAAAGACTTTTTCGATGAGTTGACGCCGGCGATGTTCACGGCCGGACCATCGACTGTGCGCGCACGTCGGGACAAGTTGTGGCCTGAGTTGTATACTGAATACGACGCGAGGCACTTAAAACAAGAATTGTTCAACCGAAATCTGATCGCCACCAACGAAGCTGAGGCGTTCTTTAGTGCCTGGGCCGCGGATGAAGAGCGCCACACCGATGCTTTCATCCGGATCATGGAGCTTGTCGCTGGTGAATCCGAAAAAGATCTTCGAGACAGATTGGAAGCTCGATCGCATAGTTTTTCTGCAATCAATGAATACTTGAAGGACGAATTCTCTCTGATCGTTATGATCGCATTTGATGAGATGTGTACTTGCCGCGCCTATGCTGCGGATAGAGAGTTCTATGCCGGACTTGGCAGCAGCTTCCTTCGTTGCCTGAGAGAGGTGATTGCCGACGAGGCAGTTCACTCGATGAACGCTGTTAATGTTCTCCGTGCCCGTTACTGCGAGCGCATTCCCGAAATCGGCGAGATTCTCGACAGCATAATCTGCAGCGTGGGCGATGATCCGGATTATACCGGCACCTTCGTGCTGGATTACTTAGGCGGGAATTACACGAAGCAGATGTTTGTCAACTGCCGCGCCGCTGTCCTGAGAAACGTTGCTAAGCCGCTAAAAGCCGCAGTGACGGATTGAAGCGTCGGCGCGCAAGTGGACCAACGAGCGTCTGCGCCTCATCTCCTGTCGGTGCCTCAGAACTGCATGTATTGGTCGGTCAGAGCGGATCGGCTCATAGATGAGTCAGATAGCCTGCCTGCGCTGCCCTTGAACTTTTCCGCTTGTTTCAAGTTTCTTGGCAAGCGACAGGCAATAATGAGCGAGCCAGCGGTGCCTTGCACAAGGGGTGCCGATCAGACGTCAAGAGAAAATTCAGTCAGGCAATCATCACGAACAACCAAGCCAAATGGCGCTGTCGGCTTTCCTCCTGATGTCGCGAATACTTCAACGCACGCGCCCGCGGAATCTATCCCAATCCTCAAGTCATTGTCGTTAAATACGATTTTTTTGGCGGTGCAACTGGTACGACACTTGCTGTTCTCATCGCCAGGTTCTCGCCCTTCCGGAGATGCGTATGCAAAGTGCCCTCTGCACCAAGCAGAATTTTCATGCTCGCCGGCAAGCCGGACATCGGCGGTGACACCGGGCTCCTTGAGCTCGGGATCACGGAGCGGCTCGGCGACGGATTGGAACTTGCCTCCGCTCAAAACCAGCTCAATGGAGCGGCGCAATACCGACCTTTCGGGCCAGCCTGCTGAGGCGCCACAAAATGGATCTTTTCAGCTTCACCGAATGCGCGACGCGAACACAATGCCTCAGACCGCTTTTCGAGCTTCTCGTTAGCTGTGCGAGCGACGAAGGCTTCAGCGAAGTCTCTTACGGAGCGCTCAATTTCGCGGAGCCACTTCGTCTACCGGAGTATCCGCCACCGGCGGTGGCCGTAAAGTGGCCGCCCGAATGGTGTGAACGATATTTTAAGCGAAAGTACCACAAAATCGATCCAGTAGTCCGGCGGACACCGACGCTTTCGCGGCCCTTTCTGTGGGATCAACTCGCCGAGCAATATCAACTACAGCCTGACGAAAGGCGCGTACTTGATGAGGCCAGAGAGGCTGGTCTCAAGCACGGCATTAGTGTACCGTTGTTTGGGCCATTGGGTCGGTTATCCGTCGTATCGTTTGCATCTCGGTTCGACGATGCCGATCCTCAACATTCCAAAGGCCATCTCAACGCACTAGCCTGGCACTTTCACACCGCTTGTGTGGAGATCACACGTCCGGCCGAAGATAACTGCAATATGAGAGTTGCGCTATCGCAGCGGGAGCTAGATTGCCTACGGTGGGTGGCAGAGGGCAAAACGTCATGGGAAATCGGGAGGATATTACAAATCAGCGAGAATACGGTGAACTTTCATCTTAAGAACGCGATGAGAAAGCTGGGCGCGACCAGCCGGATCCAAGCCGCCATTGTGGCGATCCGCCTCAACCTTATCTTTGACGTCCATGTTGCGTGAGCATCTTGATGGGACGATGATTGTATCGAAGCCAGTTTGCGGATGAAAACTGCTGTGAAGACAAAAAGCGATCCTATGGGCAATCGTTCGCCAAGGCATTGAGCAAGCTCGACCTGCCATGTGAGGAAGCCACTTGCTGCTAGCGCGCACGTTGTATACGGCAACTACGAGCTTAGTCTCGAGCATTCTTTGGAGCGGCAAGTTAGAATGGGTCTGGCTAGGGAGTCCAGCATTTGCAGGTGCTCGTAGGACGTGAGGGTTTCAGTCGATCGTAGCTAGGCGCCAATGAAGATCGGTAGTTTGATTCGAGCTGACGGTTTGCTTCAGTTGATTTTTGTCATGAGTTTAAAACTGCTACTTCCTTGACTATCTTACAAGGATGAATCGATCAAAAGACCAGCTTCTAGACCTAGTCGACAAGCTCCTTCTGGAGGGCATTGCGCGCATCCGGTTTTTAGCCAAGCGCCGGGCGCCCGGCGTCGGTGACGGCGGTACGAAATGAAGCAAGCAGCGTGCCGTTTGAAAACTGAAGGTTCTCTAGTCGCCTCATGTTGCGCAGGCGCGTCAGATTGGAAACATCGATATCTCGAACCTGACAATCGCGTCATTAGCCTTGACCGTACACACCACGCCGTCAAAGGTCGAAGGCTGGGATCTGGCGCGTACACCCAGTGTGCCGCTGCCGACGGAGCGTATGTCGCCGGCGCCAGTGCAGAAGATCATGTCCCTTGCGTAACTTGGAAAGGCGGCGCTTCGGCAAAAGCGGCCAGTTAGCGCTGCGCGAAAGAGCACTCCGAAGAAAAAGCCCCGACCGAAGGTCGGGGCTCCTCGATCCGCCGCAAACGTGTTGAGATCGCCATTTTCCAACCCGGAAACAGCTTGTAGTAAAGCCGAAGGGTCATCATATCGACATCCTGGTGAATGCGATCCGTCCCGACAGCGGGGAAGGTCACGTTGCTCTCCGGCATGAACAGGTGGTCATACTCGACGCCAACTGACCAACTGGGCGCGAAGTTAACTTTCCAGGCCAGCCCCTACGGCGCGCCCCCAACGGACATTATCGCTTTTAGCAAGCTCCGCCCCAGTGACCGTCGGAGTTGATCTGGTCTGTTTTGCTGGTCATCACAGGACCGCCTGGCCTAAAGCAGCACGGTTTTGAATGCGTAGCCGAGCTAGCCGGTGAGCAAGCCGAACGCATCCGTCTTGGTTCGATTGATGTTCGACGGGAAAGCGGTGCTGATATTTGGAGCCGCTGAAGTTTGCCCAGTTGCCCTGGCCTTCAACGCCGTAGACCACATTGAAGATCTGCCAGCGATAGCCAAACTGGCCACCGATAGTGCCGGCCGTCGTACCATGGCAGCCTTCGGGAGTAACGCCTGCGAAATCCTAGCAGTTATGGCTCGACCCCAGCTGCCGTTATGCCCATATATAGTAACCGGTCCAGTCACAGATCGCGGGAGCGACCGACAGCTGCGGCGCGTTGGTTTGGACAGGCCATGGAGCGAGATCCGCGCCAAGTGCGGGACCGCCGCGTTGATTGCGACGATGCTTGCAGAAGCAGAAAATTCTTCATTGGAGTGCTATTCCACACTTGAGCCCGGCTCTGCGCGTCTTGGCAACATCATCGTGAATTGCTGTAACTTCAGCACAACATTCCTCAGAAACGAAATCGCCCTAATCTCACGTTGGGTTAGGTGCTGGAGCTAGAATCCCGCGTGATGCGCGTATTTGTTCAGGCACGTGGGAGTTAGCTGCCCAACTTGGGAAGGCGGCTCGCATCAAAGAGCGCAGTTAGTGCAGATCTCGGCAAAGCGCCCGAGACCGAAATGCGCGTCCACGGTCCGTGAGCAGCGGGTTCCGATCTTGGGCATCGTCGACTAACTTCGGAAAGCGTTGAAGGCATCGACCCTTCCGAAGGTTGCCTCTCGGAACGACCACCGAGCTGCGCAATCATGGTCTTGACGCATCGATGATGGGCCATCAGTGATCATCGAATGCTGCCGCGCACAATGTCTGACGTCAAACAACCCTCAACTCCTTAAAGCTTTGCGGTATGTTGAGGAGATGTCTGATGCTCAGCTCCTTGAGCATTCGGCTAAACATGTCCATCGACATATTCCAAACGCCCGCTCAACAACCTGATCAGCCAGGACACGTTCGCAGTGCCATCCGCTCCGGCGTCGTCAGAAAGTTATGCAACCGCTTTGTGGCCGGTGACGTCCTCGAGCACTTTCACTTCCGTATGTGGCTGTTGCGCCAAATCGCGGTCTCTCGTGATCGCCTGGTATTCTTCAAAGAGCTTGGAGAAAGCGGGAACGATGGCCGGCCCTGCGTGCTCAAAACAGCAGCCCGAGATCGAGCATCGCTTTGAAGTACAAAAAGCACCTAGCCGATGCTTTCGCCATCCGTGTGAAGGCGACGCTGGAGAACAGGAAGACATGGATTGTAGAGATTTGTTTTGGGTGCGTCGCTGCTAATTCTGCCGTGATTCGTCATCCCTTGACGAAAGCGCAAGATGAGGCAAGGTCAATTCACCTTTGCCTTCGGCGAGACAGGTTTGGAACTTTTGCGCGGCGGCAGTCAGAACTGGCACCTTCAACGCGGTTTCGTTCGCTAATCGCACGCTGCAGTCAATATCCTTTTTGGCGTTTCTGATCGATATTGCCAAAGCATCCGGCTTTTCGTCCAACAAAAAGGCTGCAAAGTTTTGGAATATCCCGCTGTTGGTCGCGCCGCGACTGACCAAGGAGCGTAAGATTGCAAGGTCGACGTCAATGGCATCGGCAAGCTGGCAAGCTTCCGCTACCACCGCCGCCATGCCCATCGTCATGCTATTATAGACAAGTTTGAGCTTATGGCCCTGTCCAATATCACCCACATGGACGATGTTCTCGCAAAATGCGGTAAGAACACGAGCCGCCATAGGAAACGTGTTCTGATCAGATCCAACGATGGCGTTGAGACGCCCTTGCTCTGCTTGTTCAGGGCTTCGTGTTACGGGGGCATCTATGAAGTGCAATGCATGCTTTTTGGCCTGTTCGGCTAGAGTGAGGGTTGAAGCAGGATAGGACGTGGTGCAGTCAAGTATCAAACTCTGTCGGGGCAAATGTGCAAATAGCCCATGTTGCCCAAGGCAGACTTCCTCGACCTCGCAACTTGAGGGCAGGGATAAAACGACGGCACTTACATGCCGGGCCAATTCGGAAATTGCGGTGTGCTCATGAGCACCCATGCCGGTCAAGCGTTCCGCGCCAACACGGGTTCTGTTGACTTTGATATGCAGTTCAGCGCCATGACGCAAAAGACTGAGTCCTATGCCTGTTCCCATACGCCCTGCGCCGATTAGGCCGATTCGTTGTCCGACTTTCCCAGGCGTTTCAGTTGACGGAGTTTCAATCATGCTCTGCGTCGTTATGAGTTCTGAAAAAGGCCACGCTCCTGCAGAATGGGCAGCAGCTTATGATGGTCCTCGATGAGATAATCCGGCTGCGCCGCTCGCAGACGCGTCTCGGAAACAAATCCGCCCGTAATGGCTACGCTGATCAAGCCAAGTTCGCGTGCAATATCCGTTTCAACCGGCATGTCCCCGACGATGAAAGTTGAGCTGGGGTCCAGATTGTATGCTCGCATATACAGACGAAGCCGCTCTCCTTTGCTTATGCCTTTATATTGAGTAGCGCGGCTTTCAAACGCCAGAACCTCCGCGACACAATCTTCGATTCCATGCCTTCGCAATTGGGTAATAAGGGGGTCGACTATATGGTTACTGACAATAATGCTGGAAACGTGTTGTTGACGTGCCGTTTCCAAAATGCAACGCGCGCCGTCGCGCAGATCGGCTTTGCTCGCCAGTGGTTCGTAGGTGTCGTGAAAAATAGCACTGTCATGGCTATCCACCGTTTCTATTTCACTCTGCGACATTCCTAGTTTGCGGAAAAAAACCGAAAGTGGAACATCGAAATGATCCCGAAAGGTTTGCATATCAATGGCAGCCCGGCCTAAGCGACCCAAAATGGTGTTCGTCGTTTGTAGCAAGGCGCCGGCGTCGTCAAGGAGAGTGCCGTTCCAGTCGAATACAAGAGCAGGTTTCATCATAACCTCATGCTGCAGACGTTTTCGTTGAGGTGAGCTCGGCGATCAATCTATTCAAATTGTCGTCTGCGCGTTTTTGCCCGCCAAGGGTCGGCATCTCGAACGTAAACGCAGAAAGATCGATTCCCTCATGTCCCCGCGGCAGCAAGGAAAGCAGATCTTCAAAGGGCAAATACGTAATGGTAGCAGCGTTGATCGATAGAGCAATTTTGCGTTCGATCACCCGAAGCGTTTGCGGCGCGATCCTATGAAAGCGCAGGCTATCCTGCCGCGTTTCGGGTGCCAGGCTTTTCCATATTTTCCAGAACGCTAGCTCATCTATGGTCTCGATACCCATGCCGTAGTAATTTGGTGCAACGATAGGCGGCGAACCGATTGCCCAATGCACAGCCTTTGCCCCAGCGGCAAGGAGCATCTCCGTCACTGCGCGGCTTGTATCGCCACGAATAAGAGCTTCATCGGCTACGACGATGATTCTATCCGTAACGTCGTTCGTTGCGACGCGGTACTTTTGCCAGATGAGCGAGTTGCGCTCGCCAAGAGACCCGATAAGTGTGCGCTGAGAGCGGTTTACTGCGATCACCTCGTGCCGTTGGACGAGCGCACTTTGCTGCTTGGCCAGCGATGCAAATAGACCGTCGGCATACGGTGTCCCGGTGCGCGGCATGGAAGAAACGATTATGGGAGCGGAGCTTGTTTCGACCGCTAATCGCGGCCAGACAATTCGGCCCAAGGTCATGCCTATATCATGACGAGTTGCTAGATGAGATTGCCCTTGCACCAACGTTCTTGCATTTCCCAGATAAAGCGTTTCGTAGGCGCAAAGCTTGGGACTGTGCCGAGCCTGGCCCACAAAGTGATCAAGGCAGTCTCCCGTTCTGCCGTTCACATGCTTGATGTGACTTGGCCGAATTTCGTCGACTCGGCCTTGTAGACCAGAGAAAGCACTGTTTTCTGAGGCAAAAAGTAGAAAACCATCTTCGGTTTGCATGAATTCCAAAGGCCGCAAACCCCTGCGATTGCGGAAGGCGGTCAGATTTCCTAGGCCATCCAACAAGAGTGCACTGACGGCTCCGTCAACACCCTTGTCAATGTCTTGGAAGACCTTCTCGTAGTTAACCGGCAGACCGTGTTGCCAATAATCTCTTTGACAAATGTTCTCGATAAGCTTGAGCAAGAGCTCCGCATCGGTGTTGCCGCTGATGGAATGACCTTCGGCGTGCAGTTCTTTCCTAAGTTCATCAGCGTTGACCAGAGCCCCGTTCAAACAAACCGTCAAACGGCGGCAGGAGGTTTTATGATTGTCAAAGGGCTGGAAGTCGGCGTCACTCTTCTCTCTGTGAGAGGGAGTGCGAACGTGTGCTATAGCTACATGCGGTCTGAAATGGGCGTCCTGCTCAGTGAAATCAACACCTGCTAGTGTGCCTGCTGGCCGGCATGACTTTGTATGTTGAAACCGTTCTTCATGCATAAACGCGGCAACGCCGAACCCCTCCTGTCCACGGTTTTCAAGCCTCGGCACCATGTGCTTGAGCTGATCGTAAACCGTCCTTTGTGAGCGGCTTGAAGGCAGCAGAAATGCGCCTGCAACACCGGACATGCTATGTCTCCTTGATCGACGATTATGGCTATCGCCCGTTGCGCGTTGTTGTTTTTCACCCTGTCCGGTTGCAGACATCCAATGTCTGAAACCGACACCGAGCGGAGGTAATCCGTCGGCTCGCGCGAAGCACATGGTTTCGCGCCTCAGCAAGCAAGGCTCATACCAAGCCCTCTTTCGCGCGCATGAGGCTTCGCCGAAATTGGCAAACGAAGTGTGTGATTCGAAAAAGCCGCCCTGATCCGGCTGCGGGACTTCCGAGATGGCGGCCACCAAAAGTCAGCTTTGGTGGGCACGGTGCCTGATGGGGGCTATCCCGCGATGCTCCGCCTAGAAGCCGCAGCAAAGAGGGTTACGCGACTGTTGACGCGGCGGGAATGTCTTTGTCCAATCCTCAAGCGGCCAGTCCCAACCGTACGCTGAAGAACGAAGACGTTCAGCGAACTGGACGCCCCACCGAGGGACCATCCGGCCCTGTTTGCTGTTTGAATTCGTGCGCGCTCCGATCTCCTTGATGTCACGGAGCGAACAGCGCTGTCCGCCGTTGTTGCCGCTTTGAAGGCGTAGACGCTCCGTGACGGCATCTATGCGCAAAGTGAAGGCTATTGAAGCGTCACATAAATGAGGAGGCGTTTGTGAACGAAGCTCGCACGATTGGGTTAGACTTCACACAATGTAGTTTCAGGCACATGGCGCAGACGCGAGCGAGGTCGGCAAGGGGAGCGTATCATGTTTTGACTCCCCTATGTTTGTTTTCAGCCGTGTCGTCTTGAAGACGTTCATGTCCGGCCGCTGACATCAGGCTAAAATGTTTCCGCGCTCGCAAAGCACATGGTGTTGTTGTCTTGCAGCAAGACTAGCATAACGGTTCTCGGCATGTTGATTGAAGCGACAGTGAAGGACGCATTTCAAGAACAGCGGTCTCTCGCCGTCACGACTCAAGAGTTCAGATGAAAGCTATCTATTCTATCGAGCAACTCCGTCATTCTTCGAACCTTGGCGGCGCTACGCAGCACAATGGATGGCATCGCGCGACCGGCCATATTGCCGACACGGTGGAAATCTCGAAATCATCCAGGATCTCAGCCCAGCGCGGCAGGTAATCGCAGATCAGGTGGCGACAAGCGGCCGTTCCGACGGCCAGGGGCATCATGTGGATTGCCGAAATGCAGAAGCGCCCGCAGATCAACTTGTTCGCGCAAGAGCGAAGCAAAGCGCCCGGCTAGGATATTTGATGAGCTCAACGCAGGCGATTCGTAAACGCTACGCCTGTATCTGGCAACCAGGCGCCCTGTGGATCTGGAAACGCGGAGCGTTCGCGGCGAGGCGAGACGACATGATTCGCAAGGCTGGAAGATCGCCGTTGCAAACCGCCGCGGATCGGAAGTCCTACGGGCTGTTCCGGCCGTGCACAAATTGCCCGTTGGCTGGATACCGGCACTGAAGCTGTCGTCGGAGTGCTCAGGCTGTTTCATTTCTATGGGAGAGATGGTCACCTTCTACACGTTGCCCTGCGAAGTCATCGCGCGTCCGGCCCCTTAATCAAACGAATCCAGATATCAAGGACGTGCCATGGCATTTGAAATTGCGACCTATCCCGATCGGATCGGCCTTGCTCAAGTCCCGACAACGCTTGATGGCCTTCTTGCGCTACAGCAGGCTCAAATGCGTGCGATCCCCTACGAGAACTTTGATGTTCTGCTAGGCGATATCGCCGATCTGACTGAAAGTCGATCTGGACCAAACTGATCAATGCCTGGTGAGGCGGCTATTGCTTCGAATTGAACAAGTTGTTTGGCTTGGCGCTCGAAGCACTCGATTTCACGGTCTGGGCCATTCTTTGCAGGGGGCGCATGGGGGCTCCGGAAGGTGGCCCACGCACACATCAGGACGTGTTTCGTCTGAGGGCTGACCCCCGTCAGTGGAGAGCTCGTGCTTGAACGCAAGAACGAAGATGAATGGTTCGCTCTTTTCGGTATCGATCGAGCCGTTGCCCTGCCACCAGATTTCGAGGGCGCCAACTTCATCTGCGCACGCTGCGACCGTATGCCCTTTCCATCCGTCCTCATGATGAGTGTGCTGACATCCGAGGGGCGTGCAACCTTGCTTAACAGGAAGCTCCGATTGACTCGCAGCCAATTTAAGGACCACGCGTTCATCAAACGCCTGCACCCGCGAAGCTTGCGCAGACGCATCGCTTAATCGGCTGTGCAGCCGTCGTGCCCTACCAGTTCTTCCGAGGCTCGGCAAATAGTTCGTCGAAGCCATTTATCTTCAACAGCCCGAAATTTGTGCCGAGCCTCCGTGCGAACGAGTCGGCACACGGACGCAGCGTTTCGCCATCACGTATGCCCCCTTGTATGTATGCCGTGAGGAAATTCGAGCTACCCTTCCTTGTTCTGTGCAACGTTGCTCACCCATTACGGGATCGCTTATCCCGATGTAGAGGCCCGTCGGTCGCCCGGCGAGTCGATCCCTCGCTTTGGCCGCCCAACGGGTCACGATCAGGTCTACGCCAGTGTTCAAGGCGACGGAAATCGTGCCGAGCACAACGAACTGCAGCGCCACGTTCACGCTCGTGTCGACGAACTGCGGAATAAAGGCCAGGAAGAACGCGGCCGTCTTTGGATTCAGCGCCTCGACGACGATGCCTTCGCGCAGCGCACGGCCAGCGCCGGTCGTCTGGACTTTGGTCGGCGCGAGGACTCGCGCTTCCCTCCACGTCTTGATGCCGAGCCAGATGAGATAGAAGGCGCCGGCGATCTTCAGCGCAGTGAACGCTTCCGCGCTCGCCATCACCAGGGCCGAGATGCCGATCGCGCCGGCGAGCACGTGTACGAAACCACCGAGGCCCAAGCCGACGCTGGATGCTAATCCCTCGGTCCGGCCGCCAGCCAGCGTGCGGGCGACGATGTAGAAGATGCCCGGCCCCGGCGTGACCGCCACGACCGTAGCGGCGGCCAAGAACAGCGCGAACGTCTGAAGCTCGTACATCGTACCTCCGAAAGCTAGACACGCACGGGAATTAGAGAGGCCGCGGCCCGATCCGCAGGATTCTCGCTGGCCGCCAAGCCCGCCGCGACGCCGACGCGATCGGCCTCTGGACGGTTCTGGCTCATCTTGCGCTTGCCTTCGAAGCGCACCACGGGGATGCGGATCCCGACGATGCCGCGCAACTGGCCGGCAATGAAATCCGCGGGAGCGTCCGAGACGGCCCATGGCTTCGCACGCGCTGCTTCGTGCTTCCGCGTCAGGCGAGTCACAACGTCGAGCAGACGCTCTGGATCCTGGAAGAACTCGACGGGCCCGTACGCGTGCACGGCGACGTAGTTCCAGGTCGGCACGACCTTGCCGGTCTCCTGCTTGGTCGCGTACCAGGAAGGCGTTACATAGGCCTCTGGACCCATGAAGATCGTGACCGCGTTTCCGATCGGAGGAACCTGCCACTGCGGATTGGCCTTCGCCAGATGCCCGTAGATCACGCCGCGCTCGCCCTCGCTTTCGTCGAGAAACAATGGAAGCGGCGTCGCAAGCGGGCCCTCGGCAGTCGCCGTCACCAGATTGGCCAGGCGGGCGTCGCGGATGGTCGCGCGGATACTCTCGACGTCTTCGTCCTTGAATGCGGGAGGCGTATACATGGCTTGTCTCCGTTAATGGGTCAAAGGTGGTCCGCTCGGCGCGAGCGCTCATGGAGCAGGGCTACTTGTCCGTTGTGAATTCCGGCTTGCTCGTCGCATCCGGCGGGGCGAGATGACCGATCAGTCCGTGGATGTCGCCCAAGACCCACAGATCGCTCACCTTGTCGCCTCGAAACGTGAAGATCGGCGCACCGTACCACCACACGTGGCGTCCGGTGGGTGCATGGCCAAACATCGGCTTCCGATGGATGCCGTGGAAGCGCAGCTTTCCCGAGACCGCGTTGCCCTCCTCGAGCAGATCGAGGATATCAGACGTGTAGTTCTCCAGAGAGTCTGTCACCCATCTGACGTAGTCCGCGAACTGATCGAAGCCGACGAGGACAGGACCGAGGGAGCCCCGGAAGGTGAATCCGGGCTGAAATATTTCGGGGATTAGAGCAACGTCCGCATTGTCCCACATGTCCTTGTAGAACTTGCGGACGACCTCTTTCTGCGGGCTTAGAGTAATCCGAGCAAAGTCCATGGCGGGCTCGAGTCCTGGCGGCGGGGAAATCATGTTTGGCCTCTCCTTGACGAACGCGCGTTGCGGGCGAGCTAAAGACGGTTTAGGGACTGCTCGAGGTCGCCGAGCAAATCTGCCTCGTCTTCCAGACCAACCGACAGGCGAATCAGGTCATCTCCGACGCCCCTTTGAAGGCGCGCTTCGGGACGAACGGCGCGCCGGGCATGAACCAGGCTCGCGGGATGCATGATGAGCGTTTCAGCGTCTCCGAGACTGACGGCAAGCGTAATGAGCTTGAGGTAGTCGAGAAAACAGGGGGCAGCATCAAAACCACCACGAAGACCAAAGGACAGCATTCCGGATCCCGCTGACATTTGTCTCTTTGCGAGAGCATGCCGCGGATGGGACGGCAGAAAGGGATAATTCACCCACTCTACTGCCGAGTGGGCGTCGAGCATGCGCGCAATCGCAAGTGCGTTGGACCCGTGGCGGTCCATCCGGAGAGGAAGTGTCTTGATCCCGCGCAAAATCAGAGAAGAAACTATCGGCGACATGACGGCACCGGTGATGTAGCGCAAGCCGCGATCACGTATTTTTTCGATCAGCTCGGTCCGTCCCAGGAGAGCCCCTCCGAGAACGTCTCCATGCCCGCTGATATATTTGGTAAGGGAGTGGAGCACGATGTCCGCCCATTGGAGAGGCCTCTGCAGCGCGGGAGATGCAAATGTACCGTCGACGATCACCAGGAGGCCGGCCCGCCGCGCACGTTTCGCAATGGCTTCGATGTCGAGGACGTCCCCTGTGGGATTGACCGGCGTCTCAAAGTAGACGACTCTACTGCGAGATGTGAGAACAGTATCCAGATTGGCGGGGTCACTGAGATCGACAGGGATGGTCTTTATGCCGAAGCGTGGCAAGCCCTGTTCCGTCATGGTCGTCGTATTCGAATACAAGGTCCGATGGACGATGAGTTCGTCATCTTGGGATAGAAGCGAAAGAACCAAGGCACCGAACGCGGCCATTCCCGTGGCCAGTACGACGGCGTCTTCGGCACCCTCCAAGTTTGCCAAGCGGGATTCCAGCAATGCGGTCGTCGGATTGAACTCCCGCCCATACAGTTTGCCCCCCAATGCGGCCACCGCGTCCAATTCGGCGACGCTGTCGAAGGCGAAGGTCGACGTCATATGAATGGGATGAGATACCGCGCGAGAGTGATGGGCAGGGTCATACCCATGGTGGATCGCTCGCGTCGAGAACCCGAGCCCAGGTCCATCCCTTGCAATTAATTCCGAAGCAGCCATATTGGGGATCTCCCATCTTTGCGCGAGCGGTCATTGCCTTCAGGTTTGCTTCGAGGCGCGACCACCATGGTCGCATCGCGCTACTTTTCGGTCGATGTCATCTATTGACGTTGACGACCGTGCGCCCGCGCACTTGGCCACTCATCAGGCCGCCAGCCGCGGCGACGACGTCGTTCAGACTGATCTCGACCGCCGTCTTCTCCAGATCGGCTTCGGTAAGCAAGGAAGCGAGACGATCCCAGGCTTCGACACGTTCTGCCTTCGGGCGGGTCACGCTGTTGATGCCGAACAGCGCCACTCCTCGCAGGATGAAGGGGGCGACGCTTGCGGGAAAATCCAATCCCTGCGCCATGCCGCACGCAGCAACCGCTCCGTCCGCTTTGATTCCGGCGCACACATTGGCGAGTGTATGGCTGCCTACCGAGTCGATCGCGGCGATCCACCGTTCCTTCTGCAGCGGCTTGCCGGGCTGCGACAATTGTGACCGGTCGATGATCTCGGCAGCACCCAGGCTCTTAAGATAGGGCTCCTCGTCCGGTCGGCCGGTCGAAGCCACGACGCGGAAACCGAGCTTGTGGAGAAGCATGATCGCGATGCTGCCGACGCCTCCGCCGGCGCCGGTCACCAGCACGTCGCCCGCGCCGGGACGGATGCCATACTTCTCGAGGGCGACGACCGACAGCATCGCGGTATAGCCCGCGGTACCAATGATCATCGCGCGGCGGGAAGGCATCGAGGGCGGCAGCTTGATCAACCAGTCGGCCTTGACCTTTGCTCGCTGCGCCAGGCCGCCCCAATGTTGTTCGCCGACACCCCAGCCGTTGAGAACTACCCGGTCCCCCGGCACGAAGGTCGGGTCGGAGCTGGACGAGACCACGCCAGCGAAGTCGATCCCGGGCACCAGCGGGAAGGATCTCACGATCGGGCCCTTGCCGGTAATCGCGAGGCCGTCCTTGTAGTTCAGCGTGCTGAACTCGACCTCGACGGTCACCTCACCGTCGGGCAGGCGGCTGTCCGGCAATTCGGCGACGTCGGCGCGATATCCCCGCTCGTCCTTCTCGATCAACACGGCTTTGAACAACTCGAACTCCTCTTCACGATTTTCTTCTGGGCCTGGCCTTCGGCTCGTCCGGACGCGGCAGGCCGGCGACGAAGCCGGCGATGAAGGTATCGAGCGGGAGGCCATTCTTGACGAGGCGCGCCCGCATCACCGCTCCCTCCCAGCCGATCCAGAAGAACTCAGCCAAGGCATCGCAGTCCGCGCTCCCGATCTCGCCGGCCTCGTATGCGCGTTCCAGGCAATGCGCCACCTTCCGCTGCCATCCCTTGACGATCTCGTCCAACGCGGACCTGTAGTCCTCGGGCAGCGCTTCGACCTCTTGGCTGAGGTTTCCGACGAGGCAGCCGCGCGTATAACTGTATTTCGCCATGCTCGCTTTGGCGTCTTCGACGAAAGCTCGCATGCGCGCCAACGGCGCAAGCCTTTGGTCGTTCAGGGCGCGGTCCAGCTTGTGTCGGAAGAAGGAGTCGTAGGCCTTCATGATTTCGCGGCCGTAGTCGGCCTTGCTTTCGAAGTAGTGGTAGAATGAACCCTTTGGCACCGTGGCACGGCGCAGCAGCGCGTCCAGACCCGTAGCTGCGAAACCTTGCTGGGTCATCACCTCCATTCCGCAACGGATCAGAACGTCACGGGTCGGCGCATAGCCGACTTCGTTTCGGCTCGACACGTTCAGCTGGCGGTAATTATCTGCAGATTTAACCATTGCGTCCTCACTAGACCGATCGTCTAGAACACAATCATTGGGCCTGGCAAGCATGTAACTCGGCTAGCGGGCGGCAAAATCGGCCCAATTCTTGCTAGCTTTCGCACAATGTATGCTTATTCGGCAGCTTTTGCCGAGTCATTGTGCGCCTCGGGTCTGGTCACGTTAGTTTCTTACTTGACACAAAGTGTCATTGGCTCGAAGGTGGATCGTCCTTCGAGGTAGGTGCCATGTTTCGATCCTTCCGAAAAGCTACGTCGATTGCCACCGGCGCCGTCATTCTTTGTCTCGGCTTTCTTGCTGAGCCGGCCGATGCGGCCGATGCCTATCCCTCGACCACGATCAAGCTGGTCGTCGGATTCCCGGCTGGAGGCCCGACTGACATCATTGGCCGCGTCATCGGCCGTCTGCTCTCGAAGGAGTTGAACCAGACCGTCATCGTCGAGAACAACGGTGGTGCCGGCGGAATGATCGCCGCGTCAAACGTCTCCCGCGCGAAGCCCGACGGGTACACGCTTCTCGTCGCGGTGGAGTCCTCGAATACTCGCGCCAAGGCACTCTATGCGTCCGTGCGCTACGATCAGCAGAATGGCTTCACCTACATTCGGAAGGTCGCGAAGCAGCGGAATCTGCTGGTCGTGAGCCCGAAATTTCCCGTGGCCAGCGTTCCGGAACTTGTCGCCTATCTGAAGGCGCACCCGGGAGAGGTGAACTTCGGCGGTACGTTCGGGGCGACATCTCACATCGGTGGCACGCTGTTCGATATGGCCTACGACACGAAAATGTCGTTCATCAACTACTCGGGCGGCAATCAACCGATCGTCGATTGCATGTCGGGAATCTTGCAGGTGGGCTTCTTTACCGAAGCCACGATCGGACAGCAGGTCAAGGCCGGCACCCTCAAGGCGCTCGCGGTGACGTCGGCCGACCGGTCGCCGGCCTTCCCGGATCTGCCGACGATCGAGCAGGCGGGCGGCAAGCGTCTTGATATCTCGCCGTGGTTCGGGGTCGCGGGTCCGTCGGGCCTTCCGGCCGAAGTCGTCGCCAAGATTGGCGCCGCCCTCGACAAGGCTTCGAGTGATCCGGAGTTCCTGAAGCAGTTGGAGACGATCGGCGCAACTCCGATCGCTGGTTCGACGGTGGAGACCTTCACGACCGACGTCGGAAAGGAAGAAGCTTACTGGAATCAGTGGGCCAAGGACATCGGAGCGCCGCTTCAGAAGTAGCTCGCCGAAGGATCTTCTATGGACTTCTATCACCAGTACGACGCTCAACTTTCTGCGGAAGAGCGCGAGCATGTCGCGAAGGCGCGGGCATTCTGCGCCGGCCCCTTTTCGGAGAGTGTCTTCGCAGCGCACATCGCGGGCGAGGCGTTTCCCGAAAAATGGATCGCCGAATGGGCGGCACTCGGCATGTTGGGACTTCAGGCGAAGCGCGCTCACGGCGGCTTGGAAGCGTCGTACCTGTGCAAGATCCGCGTAGCGCAGGAGATGGCGCGTCACGGCTTCGCAGCGGCGTTCTGCCTGAACCATCACCAAGGCGGAGCGACGCGTCTTTCCCAGACCGGTACGCCGGTCCGGATCGAGCGTCTCCTGCAGCCCGCGTTGCGCGGCGAGCTGCTCTTGACGACGGCTATGACTGAGCCGGCGGGCGGAAGCGATGTCTCGGCCCTTGCCACCACGGCTGTTCCCGTTGACGGCGGCTGGACTCTGACCGGCACCAAGGCGTGGATGACGAATGGCTTGTTGGTCGGTGGATTGATTGTCCTCGCCCGCGTCGGCGACGCTGCAGGCGCAGCGGACATCGCCAGCTTCTATGTGCCATTCGGCGATGCCGGGACGGTGAGGCGCAGCGAGATCGTCGTTCCTGGAGCGCGTTCCTTCCGCCTGGCCGAGATTGCCTTCGATGCCCACCTCATTCCCGAGTGGTGCCTGATCGCGGCGCCAGGCTCCGCACTCAAGGCATCGATGACTTCCGTCAACGCGGCTCGCGTGCACGTGGCCGCCATGTGCGTCGCGACGCTATATGCGGCACTGTGCGAGGCGGTGGACTACTGCGAAGGCCGGCAGGCCTTTGGAAAGCCGCTGACTGGACATCAGGGCCTGCGCTGGGAGCTGGCGGAGGTGTCGGTCCGGCTCGAGGCCGCCAACGCGCTCGTCTTCCGCGCGGCCGAGCAGATCCAGATCGGGAGACATCCGGTCGCGCTGGCTGCGCAAGCGAAGAAGTTCGCTGTCGACACTGCGCTTTGGGGCATCGATCAGTGCGTCCGAATCGTGGGCGCGACGGGCGCCGGCGCGGCCCACCGCCTGAACATGCATTTCGCCGAGGTCCGGATGGCGGCCTACGCCGACGGCACCAACGAGATGCTGCTCGACCGGGTCGGCTGCGGCCTGTCCGCGACGTACCCCAAATCAATCCCGTAGCAAACACGGCGGACGAAACGATGCGCAACGTAGTGGTTGAAGACGCGGCGGCGGCCGTGGAGGGCATCAAGGACGGCGACACCATCATGATGGGCGGGTTCGGCGGAGCGGGTCTTCCGCTCGGAGTGGTCAAGGCGGTGCTCGACCGGGGCGTCCGCGACCTAACGCTGATATCGAACAACGCCGGCTCCACGGAGGACGATCTGTCGCTGTGGTTCGAAGCCAAGATCGTTCGCAAGATCGTCTGCTCCTATCCGCGCAGCGCTAAGCAGTTCGCCGAACAATATCGTGCCGGCACGGTCGAGCTCGAACTCGTTCCGCAGGGCACGTTGGTGGAGCGTATCCGGGCGGACGGCGCCGGTCTCGGCGGCTTCCTTTCTCCCGTCGGCGTCGGAACGGTATTCGCTGACGGCAAGGAGAAGATCGTCGTCGACGGACGCGAATTCATTCTTGAGCTACCGCTTCATGCAGATTTCGCTTTCGTCAAAGGTCATCTCGCCGACACGCTCGGCAACGTCACCTACAACAAGACGGCGCGCAACCACTGCGCGGTCATGGCGACCGCCGGCCGGACGGTCGCCGTGGAAGTCGACCGCGTGGTCAACGTCGGCGATTTGGATCCGGAAGCCATAGTCACTCCATGCATCTTCGTCGATCGCGTTTTCGCAAGGAGCTCCCGATGATACCGCTTTCACGCGATGCGCTGGCGCGCATGGTCGCACTTCATTTGCCGCAGGAAGGATTCGTCAATCTCGGTATCGGCGCCCCGACTCACGTCGCTGACTACCTACCGGAAGGGTCTGGCGTGATCCTTCACAGCGAGAACGGCGTGCTTAACGTGGGTCCGAAGCCGGCGGCGGGCGAAGAGGACTGGGATCTCATCAATGCAGGGAAGATGCCCATCTCGCTCCGGACCGGCGGTTCCTACTTCGACTCCAGCCTCTCATTCGCGATGATGCGAGGCGGTCATCTCGACGTCGCCGTGCTTGGAGCCTTTCAGGTGTCCAAGGCCGGCGATCTCGCCAACTGGACGACCGGTGACAACGGGTCTCCGCCCGGCATCGGCGGAGCCATCGATCTGGCGGTCGGCGCCAAGTCGATCTGGGTAATGATGGATCACACCACTAAGGATGGCCGCTCCCGCATCGTGGAGCGATGTGGATATCCGCTCACGGCGCGCGGAGTGGTGACCCGCATCTTCACCAACCTCTGCATCATCGACGTAACCGAGGATGGCCTGGCCGTTCGGGCGCTACTCGACGGCCTCGCGATCGAGGCGCTGCGAGATCGGACGGAGGCGTCACTGCGCGTCATGGGCGACTCCCTGACCATCACGCAGGACGGGAGCGTCGCATGATCTATCGCGTCGCGGAACTCGTCGCGGACTGTCTCGTCGCGCACGGCGTGGACGGGGCCTTCGGCGTACCGGGAGAAAGCTTTCTGGCGCTGCTGGCCGCGCTGCGCGACCGCAACGATTTCGATCTGGTGACCTGCCGGCACGAAGGAAGCGCGAGCCTCGCGGCGGTCGCGGACGCCAAACTCACAGGGTGCGCAGCCGTCGTGATGACGAGCCGTGGTCCGGGCGCCTTCAACGCAGCGCTCGGACTGCACGTGGCCGCGCAGGAGGCGATTCCGCTGGTAATGCTGGTCGGTCAGGTCGATCGTCCGAACCTCGCAAGCGACGCGGTGCAGGAGATCGACTGTGGCCGATCTTTCGATGGCGTGCTGAAGTGGTCGGTGCGTCTGAACTCGGCGGATCTCGTTCCAGAGATGATGGCCCGCGCGCTCGCTGTGGCCCATGCGGGAACGCCCGGTCCCGTCGCCATCGAACTGCCGGAAGATCTCCTTGAGGACCCGGCCGAGAGATTTGCGGCCACAGCCAACGGAGCTGTCCGTCCGGAGCCGGGCGCTGCGGCCATGGAACAGGCGAGGACGGCGTTGATGGCCGCGGAGCGACCGATCCTGCTGGTCGTCGGCGAATGTCGGACGGCATCGTTCCGCGAAGATCTGGTCGCGTTTTCCGAGAAATGGAACGTGCCGGTCGTCACTATGAACAAGATGCAGGACCAATTCCCGAACTCTCTCCCGCTGTGGGCCGGTCAGTTCGGGTTCTTTACGTCTCAGCCTGATGTGAAACTGCTCGAACGCGCCGACCTCGTCGTTGCCGTCGGAACGCGTCTGGGCGATCTATCCTCGCTTGGCTTCGCATTTCCCAGACAGGCCAAACCGCGCCAGCCGTTGGTCCACGTCTATCCGGATCCCGATGCGATCGGAAAGCGCGTTCCGACCGACGTCCCGGTGGTATCCGGATCGCACGCGTTCGTGTCGGCCATGCTCGCTGCTCCCGTGACGGCGCGGGACCGCGCCGAGTGGCTTCACGCGGCTGCCGCGGCGCGGATGGCCACGCATGGTTGGCCTCGGTTCGGCGTACCACCGGCGGACGTCTTCGATCACGCGGTGACGGCCATCGCTGCGCACTTCAGGCCCGATGGCATCGTCACGACCGACTCCGGCAATTTCGCCGGATGGGTCCATCGCATCTTCAGCCTCGAGCCGACCGCGCGGCTGCTCGGCTCGGCTTGCGGAGCGATGGGCAGCGGAGACCCGTCCGGGCTCGCCGCAAGCCTTCGTTTTCCGGGGCGGCAGGTGTGGTCGCCTTCTGCGGAGACGGCGGCTTCCTGATGACGGGCAATGAGCTTGCGAGGACTGTCGCCCGAGGCGCGAACCTCAAGATCGTCGTATCCAATAACTGGTCCTACGGGACCAACCGGTCTCACCAGGAGCGGGCCTTTCCCGATCGTCCGTACGGCACGGATCTTTCGAATCCCGACTTTGCCGCTTTGGCGCCCGCCTTCGGCGCGACGGGCTTCGTCATTGAGGACGCGGAACGTGCCCCATCGACGGTCGCGGAGGCGATGACGACCAAGGGGCCGGTCGTCTCCAGGTACGCTCGGACGTGCGCCAGACGCTCGATAAATCGCTCGCCGCTTCAAGATGAAGCCAATTCGGATTAAGACCCAGGGAGAAAACACGATGGACGCGATCGCAATCGATCAGCCCGAGGTCACGATGTCTTGGCAGGGCGTCGTTCGCTTCTTGCACAAGACCCCGCGCGCCTTTTTGCCGATGCGCTCGTTTCCCTCGCTCGAGCTCGTCGCTGGACGCGGTATCGAGGGCGATCGATATTTCGTCGGCCACGAAGCAGGCTTCTACTCCCACAAGCCGGAGGAGGGACGGCAGGTCACCCTGTTCGAGATGGAGACGTTCGAGGCCCTGCAACGCGACCACAAGATCGAGTTGCTGCCCGAGGAACATCGCCGGAACGTGACCGTCGAAGGCGTCCCGCTGAATCATCTCGTCGGCCGTCGCTTCCGGCTTGGAGAAGCGATTGTCGAGGCGACCCGCCTTTCAACGCCGTGCCGCCACATCGAGGAGATACTCGGCAAGTCCGTCTTCGATCCGTTGATCAACCGGTCGGGGCTGAAGTGCAAGATCATCGCGGGGGGCACGCTGCGCGTCGGCGACGCCGTGAGGCCGATCTAGATGGCGAAAGCGGTAAAGACGGTCTCCACCGTTGTCTCGAAGGTCGAGGATCTCGGCAACGACACCAAGCGCTTCACGCTGGTCGACCAGGACGATTGGGAGCTGCCACCGTTTAGGCCCGGGGCGCACATCGACGTTCACCTGGGGCAGGGTCTCGTCCGGACCTATTCGCTCTGCAATGAGCCGGACGACGATCGGCGCTACGTGATCGCAGTGAAGCGCGAACGCGAAGGCCGCGGCGGCTCGAACTTCCTCCACGACCGGGTGGAGGTGGGACAGCCGATTTCCGTCTCGCTGCCGCGCGGCGGGATCGCACTGGATCAGGAGGGAACGAACATATTCCTTGCAGGAGGCATCGGCGTAACCCCGTTCATCTCCGCAATTCGGCATCTCGAGCGCCGAGGGCGCTCAAACTACGTGCTGCACTGGACCAGCCGCGGACGACCGGTCCTGACTGACATGATCGCGCCGGCCATCGAAGCAGGCCGTGTCCGCCTGTACGACACGAACGCGCAGGCCAAGCCCGTCATCGTCGCGATTTTCGAGGAATTCGCCGGATCTGGTCTGGCGGCCTGCTGCGGACCCGCAGCGATGTTGAAGACCTTCGGAGATGCCGTTTCGGCCTGGCCGGACGAGCGCAAACACATTGAGATGTTCACCCCGCCGAAGGTCATTGCCCGAAGCGACGTGCCTCCCTACGAACTCTATCTGTCGGCGAGCAACAAGCTGGCGACTGTCAAGCCAGATGTTGGCCTTCTCGGAACTCTGGACGCGCTCGGCGTCGACGTACCTGTGTCCTGCGGCGGCGGCATCTGTGGTGCCTGCCGCACGCGCTGGACCGAGGGGCCGCCCATCCATCGCGATCGCGTGCTTTCGCCTGCTGAGCGGCAGAATGAGCTCATCGTCTGTGTGGGCGATTGCGCCGGACAAAGACTGGTGCTGGACCTGTGATCGGACGGGGGTCCCGTTCCACGGTTTGAATTGTCGATGGTTTGGAGCGTGATCGATGCAGGCAATAACTTCGAAAGAGAGCCGAGCGCAATGACACTCAACCTCAAATTCCTCCGCGTGCAGAGCGGCATGACGCTGGAGCAGCTTGCCGCCGATTCCGGTCTGACCCGTAGCTATCTTTCCAAGCTGGAACGCGGGCTCTCCTCTCCGTCGATAGGCTCCGCGCTCAAGATCGCCGAGGCTCTCGGAACGACCTTAGACCGCTTCTACGGCCAGCCGGACGACCACGACCCGATCACGATTGTCCGCGCGAAGAACGGGAAGGCGGGCGACGTGGACACGCACCTGTCGCTAGTCGCCGGACTGGCTCCCGAACGCACGATGCGCGCCTTTATCGTGCGGCCGACCAAGACGGCGAAACGCGGTCGCATCATGAGTCACCACGAAGGTGAGGAAATCCTGTTCATCCTTACCGGCCGGATCGAGCTCGTCATCGGAAAGCGCAAGGAGACATTGAATCCGGGCGATTGCATCCAGTTCGACTCCACGATTCCGCACAAGCTGACGCAGGTGTCTTCCGAACCGGCGTCGGCGCTCGTCGTGATAGCGACCAAAACCGCATAGAGGTGCCGAGATGCCGATCATACTGCAAAAGAAGGACTTCTACGCCGGGCTGCTCATGGTGCTGCTGGGCCTGTTCTAGGAATCGTGGGAACGGATGTCGAGACCGGCTCGGAGCGCTTCACGTTCGGCATCCCGAATCTCCTTGACGGCATCGAACTCGTCGGACTCGCTCTCGGTCTATTTGGTATCGCTGAGTTCATGAAGAGCGTGAACCAATGCTCCGAGGTGAACACGCGATATTCGAACGTCGGCCTGCGCGATCTGCGCCCATCGCGCGATGAGCTCCGCCGCTCGATCCCCGCGATGTTGCGCGGCACCATCATCGGGAGCCTTTGCTCGCTCATTCCCGGAACGGGACCAACGATCGCTTCCTTTATCTCCTACTCGGCTGAGAAAAAGGTTTCGAAAACGCCAGAGAAGTTCGGCACCGGCATGATTGAAGGCGTCGCCTGTCCGGAGGCATCGAACGCATTCGTCCGTGCAGGGTGACTTCATCCCGACTATGAGCCTCGAGTCCCGGGACGCTGTCATGGCTCTGATTCTGGGTGCGCTGATGATCCAGGGCATCGTGCCCGGTCCCCAACTGATCAAAGAGCACCCCACATCTTCTGGGGCCTGATCGCGAGCTTCTGGGTCGGCAACATCATGCTGGTCCTGCTCAATGTCCCGCTGATCGGGCTCTGGGTGAAGCTCCTGATGATTGCCTACAAATATCTCTACCCAAGTGCGGTGTTCTTCGTCGCGATCGTCGTTTACTCGACCAACAACGACATGTTCCACGTCGGCGAGACCGTCGTCGTCGGTTGACCGGCTATCTGCTGCTGTTGCTCGATTTCCACCGGGCCTCCATCCTGCTCGGCTTCGTCCTGGGGCCACGCCTCGAAGAGAACTTCCGCCGTTCGCTGCTGGTCTAGAGCGTGGTGACGCCATGATTTTCGTCGAGCGGCCGATCAGCGCGTTCTTTCTGTTCCTTTGCTTGACGCTTTTGGCGGCACAGGTCTACGTGCGCTTGCGCACGCCGAAGGCGCCTTGCGGCGCTCGACGTCGCGGAGGGGAACGGAGTCGCGACCGCCCGACCCGCGGAGTGAGCTTTTAGTCGTTCAAGGGCCGGTCGCTTCGGGCCCAGTAAAGACGAGAGACGGTCCAGGCAACAAGAGCTCCAAGCCAAGAAGTATTTCGACGAACGCGCCACCCGCAAGATGGCGCAGAACCGGCACGCCAGAAAACGCACGGTGCAGGGTAGCCTCGCCCACCCTGGGCGGATACTGGCCATGCGTGCGCGTTCGGCTGGCTTTCTGGCGGAGCGACGATCTGCGGGCTTGTCGGTGACGCCGCCGTACGATCTAGTCGGGTGTCACGCCATGGGGCTCGCTGGGATCGAATTGTCGGATTGCCCCGTAGACGAGGCCGCAGTGCTCTTTCCTCCGAGCGACGGCTTCAAACGTGCGATGGCCGGTGTCGACGTCGCCCGAACGCTCGTCGCAGCCCTGTGGAATGATGGAGGCCTTGCTCGATCGCGCGCTGGCGGCCACGAACGACCGACGACATGGTCACCACCTTTGGTTCGAAAACCGTCGATTCTCAGGGCTGCAATGGCTGCTGGCGGACGTCGCGACGGATCTTCACGCCGCGCGGCTGTTGTTCTCTGCTGTGGCATCCAAGCTCGATCGCGGTGAGCGCGCTAGCGTTGACGCCGCCCACGCAAAAAGTTCGTCACGAGAGCCGCAATGATCGGCATCATACAGTGTATGCAATCGATTGGCGCGAGAGCACTTTGACCCAGATGCCGATAGCGCGTCATGTGACCGCGGCGAAGACGGCCCAATATCTGGACGGAACGATCGAAATTCAGTATGTCGTGATCTCTCGCTCACTGAAGGGTCGAGTGAGGGACCAGGGGCGGACGATGTCAGAAACAGAGAACGAGAGGTTCACGAATGATCCGCGCTCGCTTTTTCGCTCCAATCTCGATGAACTTGAACAACGGATAAAGACGGCTTGCGTGCGGGCAGGCCGTCGCCGCTCGGAAGTTCGTCTGTTGCCCGTTAGCAAGACGGTGCCAACCGCCGTCATCCGTATCGCGTCCGAACTCGGCCTCTCTAACTTCGGGGAAAACAAGGTTCAGGAAGCCGAGGGCAAGGCTCGAGATCTCGCCGATCTGTCGCTGAACTGGAGTATCATCGGCCACCTCCAGACAAACAAAGTGAATTCGATGATCAAATTCGCGAGCGAGTTTCACGCGCTGGACAGCATACGATTGGCCGATGCGCTCCAGGCCCGGCTCGGTGCCGAAGGTAGACGTCTCGACGTATTCGTCCAGGTCAACACCTCTGGCGAGGTGAGCAAATACGGTCTCTCGCCAAACGAAGTGGGCGACTTTGTGCGTCGGCTTCCCGACTATCCGGCCCTGATTCCTCGCGGCTTTATGACTCTCGCAATCTTCAGTCGTGACGCCGACAAGGTTCGCGGGTGTTTCAAGTTGCTGCGGCAGTTGCGAGACGCGCTACGCGACAGGATATCGCCGCGACTTGACCTGCTCTCTATGGGTATGACAAGCGACTTCGAGATGGCAATCGAAGAGGGGGCTGACGTCATTAGAGTTGGCCAGGCCATTTTTGGGCCGCGACCGACGAAAGACGGACACTACTGGCCGCGGGCTCCTTAGAGGGAACGAAGGATCGTCTTAATGCATAGTGCTTTGCGCGGCGCTAAAACGCGAGCGCGGCCTCCCTTGAAGCGGTCCGCCGCTCCATGAGCAGAATCCGAGCCACAATGGGTGCGACGACTCAATCCGGAGATGGCAGCCCGGTAAGGGGAAGCCCGCTTGCGGGGCTTCAGCGCAGCCGTAAGCTGAGTCCCACAGGGGCGACGCCAATCCTCTCTCTCTTTGAGCGGCTGGAAAATAGCCCAGAAATGTCCTGAAATTCGGTGAACGCGCCGCATTCGTTTGCTCGCTGGCATGAAATTTTTGAATCGTTCGTCCTGATCGATTCAGTAGTTTATTTGGACGGCCGTTTCGGTAGCATGCGATTCTGGCACATGTCCGAACTCACGGTGCAATACCTCGTGCTTGAACCTTGCGATCTGGCCCGGAACATGGCCCGTTTCTATGTGCTTACGATCGAGCCACCCCTGTTTGGCGACACTGCATTGTTGCGGGAATGGGGTCGTCACGCGCATTCGGAAGAGCAACATGCGAAGGTAGATCTAGTGGCGCGTATATCAGGCCGGCAAGCAGGGCTGATGCGCCAAGTTCGATATCCTGAACCTGCTTGTGGAAATAACTCTGCGCAGCTTCACTGACGCCGAAGATGCCGCGTCCGATCTGCACAGGGTTTAGGTAGACCTTCAGGATTTCATCCCTTCCTGAGCCGCCATTCGAGCCAAATTGCGACAAGCGCCTCCTGAATCCTGACCTCCAAATTGCGTTCATCTGAGGGGAATAGAATCTTCGCAACCTGCTGGGTAATGGACGAGCGCACGCCTTGTGCCCGGGCCGGCATGCAATGAGAGCGCGATCGCGGTAAGGTCAATGCCGAAATGGCTATAGAAGCGGCGATCCCCCAGTTGCCAGCGTCGCCTTGACTAGGACGTCCGGGCTCCTTCACTGAAATCGAGCTGTACGTCGCGCAAGCGCTGGTCAGACCCGTGCGGCATTCCGGCAGGTAGAGTGTGGGATCGGCGCACTCGCTGCATTCCTGATCACCTGCTTTTCTGAAAAAGCGGGGTTTGCCACGATCATTGATAGTAAGGGGCTGATGAGCCCGAATGTTAAGGCCTCCGAGAGCGGATCGACGATCTACAGCGCAAAGATCGGCGAACAAGCCTCGCACCGCGCATAAGCTTCGTTAGCATGCAGGCAATCGAATAGATACGCCTGGCTACAGCCATCATACGATCTTGGATTGGGGTTCTTCTTCGCGGTATAGTCTGACTCGCTTGCGTTTCAAATTATTTGAACTTAGCGCGCCGAAACGCGTGCCGCTTACGGACGTCGCTCCGTTCGGACGTCCCCGCCGAAGAAACGCGTCTGTCGTAGTTCTGGAGCCGCGACACGCCGCAGCACAACGTAAGAACTCGCGCATCAGCTGCACCTTGCCGAGGGGGCCGGCAGCGAATTCTGCAGATGAGAAGAGATCCCAGGCGCGTGAATTGTTTAGCCCTCGCGGGCTATTGTCGAGCGCTTCTGGTCCGCAAGATGTGGTTCTGGTTGCCAGCAGGCGGGTTGCTCGAGCGAGTTGCGCGACGGCGCGTGACTGCTGCAGCTCTCTGCGGAGCGGGCCGTAGCCATATGCAGCCGCGCGCGCTCTCGTCGGCTGCGAAAACGCCGAGTGCGGACGCCGTAGTTGGCCCCACCGGCGGCGACAATCGAAAGGACAATAAGAGCTGCCACCATCATCTCAAGCGCGCCTCGCAGATCCTCAATGTGCCGCGCCGGCACCTTGAGCCCGGAATGTGTCTCGGTTCGAAGAATCGAACCGCTAGTTGGTACAACTTGACGCTAGGTACGAGTCAAGTCTGCTAAGGGCCAGCCCTCGATTCAGTCAGGTGTCGGTTCTTGTTAGTTGTGATCATGCAGCGTAGTGGGGCTGCGAAATGCTCTTGCACCACGAACTTGCATGACGGCGCAAATCATGCTCCGCGCTTCGCTATAAGCAGTGCAGCAACTAGGCTTTCATTGGGAAGCTGCAAAAACAAACGCCAACGCGCGAGTTCATAGAAGTGCAATTGTCAACCCACATCAAGATCCCGATTTAGCCGATTTGGCGAGGAGCCCACATGCAGCGTCTTTTGTCCGACAAGAAATCCGCCTGGTGGCCGAGGCATGCGACCAGTCCGGCTTAATCCGCCTGCAGCGCGCAGCCGGCGCGTCTGGCCCGCCCTTTGCTGTAGTGATGGAGCCACTGAAGAGCTGAATGAAGCTGACCACCGATTTTCGGGGAGCTCGGTCCGGCGCGGTCTCACTGTGCGGTCGACAGCGCTTTCGATCTGGGAAGAGAGCTGCTCCAAGGTTGGGATACGATACAGACTTCTCGAGTTGTCGCGCCTGAGACGAGTTGCAGATTTGTAGTAGTGGGCATTCGCCGCGCATTTAAGCGACGCGAGTCCCAGATAGGAGAGGTATGGATCGCATCGCTTGGGATAAACTCTTGCCAGAGCCCAACACGCAATTGTCTCATCTCGGTCGCGCGCCCGCTAAACACGCCGGGATGGTCAATGTTCCTGTCTATCGAGGTTCCACGATCGTTTCGGAAACCCTCGAAGAGTGGGATAGGCGCAAGCAGAATCCAGTGACGAACTACGGACGATTCGGCTCACCGTTGTCTCGTGCTCTCGAGGCTGCCATTTGTGAACTGGAGGGCGGGTATCGTTCGATCTTGTTCCCTTCGGGGCTCTCTGCGTGCTCCCACGCACTTCTCGGGATCCTGAAGGCCGGGGATCATGTTTTGATCTGCGATAACGTCTATGAACCGGTGAGGATGTTCGCGAACCAGGTTCTAACTAGATTTGAGGTCAAGGTGGAGTACTTCCATCCCACTCAGCCTTCGGATCTACTGGCGAAGATTGGGACAAAAACGCGAGCCGTGTACCTGGAATCCCCGGGGTCCATGACGTTTGAGGTACAAGACCTGCCCGCGCTGTGCGCGATCGCACATCAATCGGGTGCGCTCGTGCTCATGGACAATACTTGGGCGACGCCGCTCTATTTCAAACCCTTTCTCCATGGCGTCGACATCTCGATCCATGCCGCGACCAAGTATATCGTTGGTCATTCCGACGCCCTTCTAGGCATTGCTACCGCTAACAAGGAAGCGTGGCCGCTCCTGCAGCAAAGCGCTCATCATTTCGGGGAGATTGCTGGGCCAGATGACATCTATTTAGCTCTTCGTGGACTGCGCACACTAGCCGTTCGCATGAGGCAGCATTACGAAAATGGCCTCAAGCTGGCTCAAAGCCTGGAAGACCACCCGGCAGTGGGCCGGGTTCTACACCCTGCGCTCCAAAACCATCCTGGCTACAATATTTGGAAGCGGGATTTCTTGGGTGCAAGTGGCCTATTCGGCGTCGTTCTGAAGCCTATCTCCAAGGCCCAGCTTTCGGTTTTCTTCCAGAAACTGCGCCTTTTTGGAATCGGATTGTCGTGGGGTGGGTACGAAAGCCTTGTGCTGCCTGTCGATGGTCCTCAACGAACGGAAGCAACGGTTTCATTTGATGGACCATTGATTCGTATTCACGCCGGCATCGAGGGGCCGAGTGATCTCATTGCGGACATGCATCAGGCGCTGCAAGCCGCCTGCGAACACTGCGTGAGCGACGCTGCTTACCAGGATGAGAGCAGAGACGGGTGATTTCAAGGGCAGTATTGATGGCGCGGAGGAGACCGATAAAAGCGACGCTTGGGGGTGCTATGCTTACCGCACAACGAGCCACTATCGTCGCGAGACCACGCCCGAACTCGTCTCCGCCCGAAACGCGGCAACTGGAATCCGAGCAGATGTCAGTAGTGCAGACGGTCGCGAGTTCTGGGCATGTTGGCCGAGCGGACCGATGATCTATTATTTGTAAAGCGGATTTACGGCCGTGCATCTCCGAGGTGGAGCACCAGCCCCGTGCAGGAAGACCATCCGCACGGCTTCTGTCTGTCAAGGTGCGTGAACAGAACGCCCATGATGTGCGGTCAGGTGAATGTCATTTAAGCCGCAGGTGCCATTGCCGTATTCGGATGATTCGCTCGCCCAAACATGTCCGGGTGCTTTTGAACACGAGCGCTTGGCAATACGCGATCGCGCAACCGGGGATCTCCAGGGTTGCGTTCGGTACGGCGCGACCGCCATGGCAGACCGGTATCGCAGCGGATGCATGCCATTTCTGCGTCTAATTGCCTCTGCGCCCTATGACGCGGGCGCTGGGCCTAGCTAGCTCGGCTGGCCCCCGGGGCAGGGGCGGGAGGCTGACCAACGCGTAAACGATCGTTCGCGTACTTGCCGATGCAACATATATTTATCAGCTAGCGCGAACAAGGTTGTCTCTCTTGCGACGAATGTCCGAATTCTAACAGTGAACGTTGCGTCCCCAGTTCTCCAGCACTCGTGCTTTTGCGGCACTGCTCCTGGCGCCTCAGCTGGTACGACATTTGCTGGACGCTTCAGGTCCGCCTCCTCCCGAAGAAGCGCATGCACAATGTTCTTTATCGAGCAACTATCCGATCTCAGCCAAGTCGATTGCAGCTCATGACGAGAAGTATGATTGTCGCGTTCGGTCGGGCACTTCGCAGAGAGGAGGCTGAAGTGGCGCAGGGCCCCTGCCCAAATCGATCCACTCAAAAGACGCAGCACCGGTTGCCTAAGTCGGTGGCGGAGGCACCAAATGGATCTATTTCTGTCGCATCCTTTGCATCCAGGTTCGACGATGTCGACCCTGAGTATCGCCTCAGTCGTCTCAACGCATTGGCTTAGCAGTTTCATCATGCATTTGCAGAAATCGCGCCGTCATCGGAGGGCAGATGCCATATCCAATCCAAGTGGCCCTATCCGAACGAGAAAAGGATTGCCTCCGCTGGGTGGAAGAGGGGAAATCATCCTGGGAAATCGGAGTCATCCTGAGAGTCAGCGAGAATACCGTGAACTTTCACCTGAAGAACGCGATGCGAAAGCTAGAGACGAACAGCCGTACCCATTGCGTTGCCAAGGCGATTCGCCTCGGTCTTATCTGACGTTTCGGCGCCGCTGCCCCGTATCGACCTATGCCGGAGTCACGAGCGAGCGATCTGACGAGCGTGACAATATGACAATAGCGGCGAGGACGTTCAGCCCAAGGTGCAGAAGATGCTGTTGCCGCGAATAGCTGACAAGCCTGTCATCTCGATCGTCTTCGGAAGCCTCGATGCGCATCCCGCCGAGGGTTGGTCGTGTCTTCGAAGAGTGAGAAGTTCGCACGATTGGCTAAATCCGACGTGGACTGGCTATGACGGGAGACCATTCGCCGCATCGATGACGCGCGTGCGACAGTGATCCTCGCAAGCTGGTTGGTTGTGGATGCCGCCACTCGTCCAATATGGGAGCAATTTTTGGGCTTGAATTGCGACCTAGTCGCCTGGGACCCGCCCTCGCAAAAAACAAGCCCCGGCCATGGGCCAGGGCTTTCGATCCGCCGTTCGTACTGCGGATCAATATTTCAGAAGAAACGGGCCGCCGAACTTATAGTTGAGCCGTGCAGTCAGAAGATCGAAATCCTGACGGATGCGATCGGTTCCGCCTGCGGGCGTGGGGAAGTGCACCGCTCCGGGCTGCATGAATAGGTGGTCGTACTCGAGGCTGGCCGACCAGTTCGGCGCGAAACCGTACTCAATCCCAGCTCCCAATGCACCACCCCAAAAAATGTGGTCGCTCTTCCCAAGCTGCGCGCCCGTGAGGGTCGGGCTAATCTGATAGGTATTGCTCGTCACTGCGGCACCAGCTTTGGCGTAAAATAATACGTTGTCCACGGCATAACCGAACTGCCCCGTTACCACGCCGAACGCATCAACCTTGGTCTTGTTGATATCCGCAAACGCGACGCTGTCATTCGAGCCAGTCAAATCAGCCCAGTTCCCCTGGCCTTCAACACCAAGCACGATCTGGCCCATCTGCCTTCGATAGCCGATCTGGCCACCCACAGTAGCGCCGGTGGCATCATGGCAGCCCTCAGGCGTGCCGCCATTGAAGTCCCAGCAATTCGAGCTTGAGCCCAAGCCGCCGTTCATACCGACGTAGTAGCCGCTCCAGTCGTAGATCGTAGCCGCAACAGGCTGCGGAGCTTTGGTATAGAGAGGCTGGACGGGCGGCGCAGCCAGATCCGCGCCGAATGCGGGCGCCACCGCGCCAAGCGCCACAATGCTTACAGTCGCAAGCAACAAGTTCTTCATTTCTACTCTCATGTCTTGAGTGCCCCGAGCCTCGCGCCTCTTAACAACATCCGCGCGAATAGCTGTAGCTGCATCGCAACATTTGGGCCGAAAGGCATGCTTGAACCGAACCCTGCGTCAGGTTGCGGCGTTGCGGATCATCTTCAACTGCCTCGCTATGCTCCTTCGTGCGAACGTAGATTGCGTAAGCGTGGGCGAAAAGCGGGTCGCTGATCTCAGCGGATGAAGCGCACCGCAAGCCACATGACGCCCAGCCACACCGCAACCGAAAAGAGCAAAGCGCTTTGCAACGCCCTTGCTCTGATCCTGTGGCGCCATCGAAGGAGCTGCGATGAGCAACCGGTGAAGCGCCGACCCCGTACAACAGCTGTCACTTCATCGTAATCTGCGAACCGGAAGTGAGAGCGATGCTTGCGAATATACGCCAGCCGCTCACTGGGTGAGAGGCACTGTGCCCACACCTCCCCTGCCTCATCATCAAAACACGCGCTATTCTCAAGGACCTCGGCTAGGCGCTCGTCAGGTTTCATGATGCATCCGCTGTACTGACTATCGCGGATCGAGTTCTAGGAGGGAAGCCTCACATTCGAAACCTCTCAGTTTAGGTAGGCGAGTTCAGGTGAATCGAACTCGGCCAGGAAGCATTTGTCACGATCAATGCGGTGCTGATCCTGCGCGAGATGAAAGTCGAAGTCGTGCGATAACTCTGGATATCTCTTCTCGCCCAGTGCAGATAGCCACGGGCATCGAAGCGGCGTAGATGCCGCGGGAGAGTGAAAGGTGCTCCTTGTCGATGCTGTCGCAATCGTGCTCGCCGTAGCGTCACGTCGTAGGAACCAAGCATCCGCCGCCTCGCGCCGACCAACTAGTCAACCACCGATGACGGGAGTGTGACGTCGAAAGGACCGCACTTTCGCTACGCTTCTCCTTCAGCTTGAATGACGGCTGAAGAAGTTGATGTAGAGCCGTGCCGCCGCATAGAGGCGGCCCATCATACGCGCCGTCTCGACGCCATCGAAGCGGGCATAGCCCATCAGGCGGCGGACGACGGCACCATTTTTCTGCTCGACAAACGCTTGGTCGTTCTTCTTATAGGCGCGCGAGCGAGTGACTTCGAGCTTCTGTTCGCGACACCATGGCACGACGACATCGTTCATGAAGGCGCTGTCGTTGTCAAAGTCCACGCCGCGCAACAGCCAGGGGAACAGGCTCTGTGCGCGGTTGATCGCCTCGACGACCAGCGAACCTTCCCGCGTCAGCAACGGCAGGCACTCCGTCCAGCCGTTGGCAACATCGAGCATCGTGAGGGTTTGGATGAACGAGCCAGCCACCGACGTGCTGCCATGGGCGACCATGTCGACCTCGCAGGAGCCGGGCACCGGGCTGTTCCAGTCATTGAACGTGCGGATCGGGACCTCGCGCCGGATTGCCGAATAAAATACGGCACGGCGCCGCCTGCAGCCGCTCGCCGCGATCTTCACATCGACGCGCAGGCGATCGATGGTGGCGGCGCTGATAGCCAGAACACGATCACGGTCCGACTGGCCGAGCTGCAAGCGGCCATGTTGCTCAAGGGCAGGCAGCAAGGTCGGGATCATCACCTTGAGCCACTTGCCGCACCACCCGATCCGACGCCTCCCACAGCGCCGTCAACGCGTCCTTGATCGTCGCGCGCGGACCATTAAAAGGTGGGCAGAGAAGCCTGCTTCGGGATGCTCGAGAAAAACAGCCTGCAGCATTTCGGCAGCTGCGCACCCAAGCTTGCTCCATTCCCATCAGCTTCATAGCTGCTCAGGAGCTCAATCGAAGCCGCTCCGCTAACCAACGCTGCACAGCAAAGTGTCCGGGCAAGGGCTCGCTGGAGCGGGGCATGGATCAATGCATCTCGGGATGAGCGCTGCAGATACCCACTTCCTTAACAGGTCCTTAGGGCGGCGCGGTTCTGGTCATGAACATTTTCATTGCAAAGTCGAGCGACCTGTATGCTCGATCGCGGACCGCCTGAGGCAAACCAGGAGTTGCGTCAATCGCAGCGCGCGCGTCGCTCATAATCTTATCTTTTGCGGAAAGAAGCTTTGCATCTAGTATTACATGAAGCGTCTCTCGAACTTCAGGTGAGATCGAGCTATCGCCATCGATCAGTTCTCGAAGTTTCCAAAACATGCGCTCGACTGCTACCATCGACCCGAGGACTGATATCAGTCTTGGTGACATCATTGGCTATCTCCTTCTCTAGCCAGACTCTGGCTACCATCCCAGCGAAATCAGACCTGTCCCCTTTGACAGCGGCGCGCTAGGCGACCTTGAACAGGTGAATGACTGGGATACATGTCCGCTGCTGCGCCCCAGCGGGGCGTGAGACGGACGTTCAAGATATGCTCAGGGGAACTCACAAACTGTGCGATTTGCGAGCAAGGCATTTACCTTTCCTGTGCTCTAGGCCGTAACACGGTAGCGTGCGGTGGCTCACGTGCAAAACTGACATCGAGGGTGTGCGCCGCTTTCCATTTGCCACAATGCATGCAGCGGCATCGGAGTTGGACTTCTGCCACGCATCCGTGCTCTTCCGCTTTCTCACTCGGATCGCTCTGTTGACGAGGCCGAATTGAATGAGTGATCCCCGTCACGCAAAGGTGGTCACCCGATATCCCGGTGCTCGGGGCGCCCACCCGTTTTGTGATTGCGTGGGTGCATCGAGATCGAGCCTTCCGATCTGGCGATGGTGTGTTGGTCGTGCGCCATGTCGACCTCGATCGATCTCTCGAGTCTCTACCGGCTGTCCGGCCGAGCTCAAAAAAGTTAGCAACTTAAACGCGCAGATCATTTCCATGTCCTGGATTCCCGATCTCGGATTGGTTCATTTCGTCTGCCTTATTGTCCTCGCCACTGCACGGCTATGCTGTGCAAATCGTGCATTTCACCCACCAGCGGCCACCGCGGTTCTCCGCGCGCAACTTGCCGCGGCGGATCCGAGAGAGCACGCCTTCGGGGCTTATGTGGTTCATCGCTGCGAATCGCTGAACAGTGAGGTAGTCCTCATGCAGAGGTGGAGGGGTGCTAATCCCGTGCGCAGCCAGCAGAATGCGCAGCGAAGCCAGCTCCGCCAGCACGATCTCGAGCTTACGCGCGATCTCCTCCGTCTGGTCGGAGCGCTGCCAGGTCCGCGTCACGACAGGCCCGCCCGGGCTATAAGCCAAACCTTGGATTCGTGTGGAATGCAATTGACGAACTGGCGCGCCAAAGCGTGATGTAGTCGAAAGGGTCTCATGCGCGTAAGAGCCATTTGAACCATAAGAGCGGCTTGACAAATGCATCCGGCTGCGGTGCTCACGGCCCTCGGTGTTGCCATTTATTGCCTGGTCAAGGACGAACTTATTGGAATCGATGTTGGGTCACCCTCAGTGCTCTGCCGCTATGAGCTCGGAGTGAATCGCAGTTGCTGTGCTGAGGCAGGCATCCAGTGACAGAGATCCAAAGGCGAGCTGGCAAAGGAGATAGTTGGCGCCTGCCTCTTCCACATGATCGAGAAGAGTTTGGCGCACCGAAGCGCGCGTTCCGACAACGCACAGTTCACTCTCAATTGCGGCATCCAAGGTTAGGGGCAGGTTGGATGGAGGCGGGATGTCATTGAGCTCGTACAGGAACTTAAAGCTCTTGACCCATGTTTCGTAGGCTGGCGCGGCGAGGGAGCGGGCGGCTGCTTCAGAGCTGGCAATTACGATCATGCGGAGTAATGCGAGAAATGGTGCTGAACCGTTGGCGTCATGCTTGGCGTTCTGATGAGCGCGATAGCGATCTGTCACCTTGCGAACGGCAGAAGAGGGCCCCATGCACGCCAGATTAGCGCCATTCGCCGCCGCCCAATGCGCGGACTCTGGCCGATTTGTAGCAATCCATGTCGGGGGACAAGGACGCTGATGAGGTGAAAGCGTCAAAGGAACGTCGCTCAGCGCAAAATGTTGCCCTTCGTATGAGAGCGGGCCGCCATTCATCGCGTTAACGAAGATTTGGGAAGCTTCCTCGTAACGGCTTGAGGCAACATCGGCTCCAACTCCAAAATAACTCAGTTCGATCGGTAGGGAGCCGCGACCAAGACCGACCTCGACCCTGCCGCTGCTCAGGTGATCCAACATGCAGATCTCCTCGAATGCCCGCAACGGGTGGTAGAGGTTGAGCAGCATGACCAATGGACCAACGCGAAGTCGCCGTGTGCGTTGTATGACGCTTGACAGAAACAAGTTCGGCGATGGACCGCGTCCATGGGGGGTGCAATGATGCTCCGCCAGATGATAGGCATAGAAACCGAGCCGGTCGTAGGCCTCGGCCAGCGCGAGGCGGTCCGCGTATTGCCGCGCGATATCGGGGCCGTCCTCGTCAAGATGATCAAAGATGCCGCAGGTCAGGTTTGAGGGAAGAACGTTTCTCACTCAGTTATCTCCTATAGAGAGGACCGGAGTCCTCCGGGTCTTGGGGTGCAAGAGGCGCTCGCTGGCACTGCGGTGCATATGCTGCGAAGCCGTTCTCAACAGCTCGCAATGCTCCGATCGGACAAAAACTGACTCCGGCTGCGTCGCGAAGCTTCATCATGTGTGGGTCCGGATCGATGACGAACGGGGATCAGTGACCTGAGTGCAAGGGGTCACTAGCCACGGCATCCCATTTTCTTAAGAATGCGGCCGACAGCCGCAAGAAACTCATCCATCTGGCGCGTTGTACCGATGCTAACCCGAATGCACTCTTGCAGGCCGGCATCCGGAAAGAAGGCAACGAGGACGCTCTGGTCTTGCAACGCCGCCTGCCACCATCTGCCACCCTGGCCTACCGGCACACGGGCGAGGAGGAAGTTCGCGTGGGAAGGCGTTACGGAGAACCCAAATTCCGAGAGGGCGGTCGCCACGCGCTGACGCTGAAGCCTTACGTGGCGATGGTTCTCCTCGTAGGCCTCGCGATGCGCAAGGATGCTCATGCCAACGGCATGAGCGACCACATTCATGTTGAAAACATTCTGGATGTTGCGAAGCCGCCCAATCAGCTCGGGATGGCCGAAACCGAAGCCGACGCGAATGCCAGCGGCGGAATAACTCTTGGAAAACGTGCGCAAGACCAAAAGATTCGAATGGCGCTCAACGAGGCGTAGGCCGTCCTCAGGTGCGAAATCGACATAAGCTTCGTCCAATACGATCAATCGGTCAGATCGTATAACGAGGCGCTCGATCTCAGCGAGCGGAACAAAGCTTCCGGTCGGATTGTTCGGATTGGCCAGCAGAATGAACTTGGCATGTTTAGCCGGACCGAAAAGCAGCTCGTCCATCGGCAAGCAGTCGGGTTCAGACCAGGGAATTTCAATGAACCGGGCCCCTTGCAACATGGCAAGCTTGCGATTGAATGAGAAGCCGGGCGACATCATTGCGATGCCGTCGCCCGGGGCAAGAAAGGCTCTGTAAATGAGACTGAGGAGTTCAGACGATCCATTGCCAGCCATCACGCGATCAGTGGCAATCCCATAGGCCGCTGCGGCCGCTTGTCTCAAGCTGACATTGTCGTCTTCTGGATAGCGGTATTGCGCCTCAAGAGCTGCAATCGCGCTTCGCATCACGATGGCTGGCAAAGCAAATGGGTTCTCATTCGTGTTCAGTTTCACGCAAGTATTATCCAGAGTGGGTCGCCCGGATGGCAGAGCATCCAATTCGCGAGCCACCGGCGAGAGCGAGGAAAGCATAGTTTGCAGTTTTGCATCCAATTTGGTGTTCTCCCTTTTGTCGACGAGAGCAGTTGACGGCCTTCATCGAGCCTATGTGATGCGCGCGCTGTGTTCGGAGCCGGGAAGCGCAAGGTGTGCATGAATGTGAGGGGTGGGGTGCCATAGACGGGCTCAGATCTAAGCGCAGCACCGGATCAGAGCGCGTCTCAAAATCCGGCAGCGATCAGCACGGATCAGGCGGCGCGCGGCGTTATTCCAGCGAATACCTGTTTCACGAGGGGAGGCAACGCCACGTCCACTCGGCCGAACAGCGCTGCTAACGCTTGGCTTGAACTCGCGCAATCCGCAGACAGACTGCGCAAGACTGACATCTTGCCACAAGCTACGTTCCTCCTAAAGAGGTCCTGGCAGCTCACTCCCGAGAGCGAGGTGCGCATCAGTTTCACTAGCTGGAAGAAGTCACTGATGTTCGTCGGCCTTACAAATGTGGAAGTGATGCTCACTCTAGTGGCACCAGGCGAATGGGAACGTACTCTTCGGGCGGCCGTTCGGGCGTGCACGACAGCTTTGATAGCATTGCCGCGAGGGCGAGAAATGCTGCGACTGCGGCGACTGCGACGCACGTGAGCAGCGCGTAATCGCTATGTCGAGGATGGTTCATCATTCGAACGCTCCGTGCGGTGTTGGTGCGGGCGGTCAGGTCTGCGCGACCGCTTCGACGGTGTTGTCGCGCCGGCGGTAAACGATGAACCCAGAAGCGGCATTGTCTCCCTTGGAGTCGAATTGAACGTGGCAATGGCCGTGTCGATTGAGCCCGAAGTAGGGACCGCAGCGACCCACGTGGCATCGAAGGTGCCCGTCCGTTTGACTGAGCCTGCCCATGCTTGAACTGCGGCATCTAGAGCGTGCAACCTGCGGCAGATAGGCTCGTACCCTTGAGCTTGGCGACAGCGGCTGCCCCTGCAGCATTCGTCGTCGAGTCCGGCATAAAGGTAAAGAGCGTGCCGTTTGCGCAGTCGCCGGCGACGGCCAAAGACGATCATCCACCGACTTGTTCTCGCCCAGCGCTCTCACCGGGAATTTCCGAAAGTGATGCCGATCATTGGAGTCTCCGTCGGCCTAGCCGGCGCTCTGTCGGTCGCCCCGCCGCTGCGGCGATGCTTTTAGAAGGTACAATGTGACGCTACGTGCGAATCAAGTACTTCGAAGGGTGCTCGTCGAGGGCGATTGCCAAAATCCACAGAGCGAAGAACCCCAAAGAGTGCCGACAACGCAGATTTGCAGGCGAATTGCTACGGGCGAACGATCCTCATCAGACAAGGATCAGCATCACTTCATTGGGTTTAGAGACATTGCAGTAACCGCGTCGCGGGCAACCGTGTGCGTCAACTCTTTCCCAGCTGGTCCTCCAGCGCGGCGAGAGCGAGATCCAGGTATCGCATGAGGCTCGCATCCCAGCCCGCGAGATTGTGTGGTTCGGTCAATCGCGTCAGCACCTTAAGTATCATCGAGACAGTCGAGTCAACTCCTGCGATCTCAGTCAGCAGCGAACGGGCCTGACGCGCGACCGCATTTGCCCGATCACTGCATGGAGGCTCGCCCCGATCCATGCAGCTACGTAGCTCGTCCCGAATCTTGCGCCACCGATCTTCGCGGCTAGCGTTAGAGGCGCACGTGCAGATGGCCGAGGGGGTACGCTCCTCAATCCGCGACATTGCATCTAACGTGGCCGGCAGCTCGTCGACACTGACTTCTGTCTCACCTTGGGTCGTCATATTGCGCAATCGATCCCGTAATAGTGTCGCCCGCGCGACTTGAACTTCAATTCGCTCCAGATGGTTGCGCAATAGGTCCGTGAGAGATGTCCGACCCTCGATAGCTTTGCGGATCTCAGGAAGTGAGAAGCCGAGCTCACGTAGGGCGCGAATCTGAGAGACGCGTTGTAGGCTTTCACGATCGTACATGCGGTGACCGCCATCGGTACGTTCCGAGACCGTCAGCAACCCGGTATGTTCGTAGTGATGCAGAGTGCGTACCGTTACGCCGGTCGCCTCTGCAAGTTCTCCAATGCGCCATCGGCGCCGTCGTGGTGTGGCGTTTGTCATGGTCCTCAATTTGCAAGCCTACAACCTGACGTCACGTGAGAATCAAGTTATTTCAATGATCTAGATGATGGTCTCCTGCTGCGAACCCCCAGGAGGACTGAGTTGATCAAGCGGCCGAGACAAGTGAAGCATCAAATTCGCCAGCGACGCCAATTCGTCCCTCGCTGCGCGTTGCATCACAAGTCTTGCGATCGCCACGCGATTCTCGCTGGTTCGCATGCATATCGGTAAAAACGCGATTGCTCGATCAAAAAGGTTTCCCAAGCTCGCGAGATCCTCCGGATCGTAGACTCCGCTCGGCTTATCCAAGAGTAAGCTCCTTTGATTGTCGCACCGGCGCCGCACGTGACGAAGCCGTTTGGCTGTGGTGGGGCAAAAAGGAGACGGAGCGGCGACGTGCGCCAAAGAATGTGACAGGACGTTCGTGTGGTGCCGTTGTGCAACAGGCGTTTGCTTCCCTTTTGTCCAACACTGCCCTAACCGAAACTGTGCAATTTCTGCTGGATGCTGCAGGCCATCTGCTGTCTGATCGCCACGCGAAGCGAAAGCAGATACATGCAGCCCCGCTTGCTCTTGAGAGACAGCTTCACGAACGGGGGCCCAGACACAGTACTGATCTGATCAGATGGGCCTCTTTCGGTCGAATTCTTGCTGTGATGTCTATCGTCGAGCGGGCGTTGGCTGGTCAATCAACGCAGATTAGTCGTACCACCACATCGTGGCGCGGCCGCCCGTTCGGCGGCTAAGAGCATTTTCGACACGCTGCTAGTCCTGTTGAGATGGCTTTGCGGGTGCGAAGGCGTTGTTCGCGCATGGCAAAATCGGATTTTGGAATGCCACAAGATGATGGCTGCTCTTCAACGGCGCAAGTCCGCGACGCAAAGCGTCGGTAGAATGAGTGAAGGCGGGCCGCAAAACCATTCCCGGCATGTATCTCAACGCAAGCGCACCTCGCGCGGCTGGCGAAAGGTTACTCGCGATTGAGGACCGAGCCTCGAAGGATCGCTCCGATATCCGTTGGACCTGGAGGCGCTCAAAACGGGTCAGCAGGCACCGGGCGCCGCGCGGCCGCGCCGGGAAAACAATGACGTGCCATAGCTGCTACAGCAATAACTCGCATATCCAGACCTGGGCCGGATCAGTGTTGGGCAGCACAGTCCAACTGTCGCGGGTAATGGCTTGCTCGTCCAGAAGCTCACTCACTTTCATCCTCGAACAGTATCGCTTTGGTCTGCGAGCGCTGGACATAGATGCTTTGGGTAAGATAGGCAAATCATGTTACCGCACCGAAGTAGCTCTTCGGGGACAGCGGTGAGGGGCCGCAACTCGGGGCTAACGGCGGCATCCCGCCCGCCACGCGCCACGACACTTTCGAAAAGAACGCGACTGTCGCGAGATCCGAATGGTCGACCCTGTGGGGCGGCCCGCGAAGAGGCGTCTAGCTACTGACATGCTTCGGCATTACTGCTGCGATCGCCGGGACAGTAGACCGCAAGGAGAATGCCCACCGGCAGGCGAAGAGCGGTGCGGGTGCGCTGGCAGTGTCCACGTTTGCAGCCTCGATCGCAGGTCTTTGGCTACAACCTGACGCGGTGTACGATTCAAGAGATTTTAGTGCTGAGGCCGGATCTCGTTCATCTGACTGGCCGGATCATTTCGCGAGCTCTGAGCTCAGCTCATGTAGAACAGTGCGAAGCAGCCCGTCGGATCAGCGGAAAGTCATTGCGGAGCGCCGCCGAACGAGCTGTATGACGCGCAAAATCGTCACGCCACGGCGAAATCAATAGGGCCGCGGACCCGATCAAACTACGCTCAAGCGCGCCAATCCGAACACCAGCGAGGACCGGAGCTTCGAGCCTGGCGTAGATCTGGTTAACGAAGAGTAGGTCGCAAACGGCCGAACAATCCTAGAACGATCCGTGACATTGGTTGGTCTCGGACGGAGAGACCATCATGGACGCCTCTTGGAAGAACATGTTGCGCATCCAAATGCTTGCAGGATCAGTATTATGAATGGCGGGCCATTGGACGGCCTCGGTGAATGTGAGAAGTCGCAGCGGAGGCTCGATGACCCGCAGGGGCATCGTGTTTGCGAAATGGCTGACCAATCTTGAGGGCATGCTCGCTATGCGGTTGGTGCCCAATATCATAGGCGGAATCATACCAAAACCCTGCACAGCGACCTCGGTGCGTACCTTGAAACCATGCTCGAGCAAGAGCCATTCGTGGAAGGAGGGCCTCAGGGAGCGCCCGAACTGGGCTTCCACGTGCCCGATCGACATGTACTTCTCGAACGTAAGTCGCGGCGCCAGCTGCTTATTCATGGGGCAGCCCACGCAAACGAAAGTGTCCTCGAACAGTGCCGCCTTGGGATGCGCACTCGACATGAACATCTCCGGATACATGAGAAAATCGACTTCACCCCGCCGGAGAAGTTCATCGGGTTCCTCTACGGGCGGCAGCAACTCGAAATTGATTGTCGGAGCTTCCCGCGCGACGCGGTCCACGATTCGTCGAAGAAACACGACAGTCATGAAGTCGGACAGGATGATTCTGAATCGCCGATTCGATTGAGACGGAGCGAAGCCGTCCGGAGAAATGATGGAGAGCTGAATGTGAGCGAGAGCCTCGCGAATCGGGACTGCGAGCGCTTGAGCCCGCGGCGTTGGGACAAGCTTCCGGCCCCTCATCGTGAATAGCTCATCGCGAAAGTAAGTGCGAAGCCGCGCGACGGCAGCACTCATGGCAGGTTGACTGAGGTTGATGCTTCTTGCCGCCGAAGTGAGATTGCCTTGCGTCACCAGGGCGTCGAACGCGACGAGGAGATTCAGATCGAGGCCCTTGAAACGCATAATCTTGAGTGATCCACGGTATGAATGTGTTCGATCGATACAATCGATTTTACCATTTGTACCGAATGAGGATAGCAAAGGATAGTTTTAGCGAGATGTCAGATCTATCAGAATGGTTACAAATCGTAGCGCGTCTCAGTCCAGCGCCAGGGATCGATCAAGACATCTGGACCGTGCGGTCGCAGTTTCGCGCGTGTTGCGCAAGTCATATCTCGCCGAGCTAGCACGGTGGGGATCCGCAAATGTGCGTGGGCGTATAGGACGAGCAAACCATCGTATGGCTTCGCCAACCCATTCTATACCGGCCGTGTACCGCCGTAGAATTGAGCGAACGCTCAACCTGGCCGTAGATTTCCCTCCAGTTGAACCCCTTCGGTTGCGGGTGCCAAATGTGTTTTGGTCGCATCCGATTGCGTCCTTGCTGCGGAGAAATCGTGCGGAACATGCAAGCGAAGGCGTCCCTGGCGAACCTCATGCGAGTTGCGCACACGCTCGACGTCGTATCCATTGTGAATGCAGATCGGTCAGTGCGTGAAGCTCTGACAGACATGGTGTTTTCTGCGGGTTACGTACCTGAACCCTTCGAGAGCGCAGACGAATTCTTGAAATCGGGCCGCCGTTTGATCACGTCGTGCTTGATCGCGGACATGCAGCCGAGCGTGATGAGTGGCTTTGAGCTTTTCCATCATCTGGCTGCATCCGGAGGCGCGATTCCCACCGTTCTGCTCACAGACAACTCCGAAGACGACATGAGGCGAGTCCTGCAAGCTGGACTCCAGTTCTTGAGCAAGCCTTTCGAGCGTAGCGAACTGCTGGCCTGCGTCAGGAGCCAGATAATGAATAGGAATTACTCTCTATGAAAATGATCGCGCCCGAATCCAGACGAGGTGTTTCGGCGCGCCCTCCAGTTCGTTGGAGGCTGTGCTGGGAGAATGAGCTTCAACTTGCTGACCATATTGAATTGTCCGACTTCTTCCGGAAGACCTATGGTCCGACCGGGGCATTCAATGCAAAGCCCTTTGAAGATCATCGAAGCTGGGCCGGCGCAAGGCCTGAGATTCGGGCAATCGGCTACGATGATCGTGGCGTCGCGATTCACGTCGGCGCACTGCGCCGCTTCATAAAAGTTGGTGAGATCGATCTGCTTGTGGCTGAACTCGGATTGTACGGGGTACGCCCGGATCTCGAGGGGCTCGGCATCAGCCACTCCATCCGCGTGATGTATCCCGTATTGCGAGATCTTGGGGTGCCGTTCGGCTTTGGCACGGTCCGATCCGCCCTGCAGAAACATATTACCAGGCTGCTCGGGCGACAGGGATTGGCGACTGTTTTGCCAGGGCTCCGTGTCCGGTCCACTCGTCCGGATGTCTATCTCACTGTGCCTCCGACGCGCGTGGAGGACGTGGTCGTCCTGGTTCTGCCGATTGCAAGGCCAATGAGCGAATGGCCGGCCGGTGAGACGATTGAGCGAAACGGGCCAGAACTGTGACGTCCGCAGACGACGAAACTAAAGCGCGGAGCGACTACGCCGACCTCGGCGGAGAGCACTGCGTCTATCTGACATTTGATGATGGGCCCAACCCGCATTGCACGCCGGCCATCCTGGATGTGCTGGCGCAGCATCGGGCCCCCGCCACCTTCTGCGTGATCGGTGCATATGCCGCGGGTCAGCCGGAGCTGATCCAGCGCATCATTGCAGAAGGGCACGAAGTCGCAAACCACACAATGACGCACCCGGATTTATCCAAATGCATGCCGGATGAGGTGGAATACGAGATCCTCACGACGAACAAGGCCATCCGAATGGCTTACCCCCGAGCCTCTGTGCGGCACATGCGTGCGCCGTATGGGGCTTGGACCAAGGAGGCCCTCGCCGCGTCGGCGAAGGCCGAACTGGCAGCCCTGCACTGGTCAGTCGACCCGCAAGACTGGTCTCGTCCTGGCGCCGAGGCGATTGTTGCCGCGGTGCTGGCCTCGGTCCGGCCGGGGGCCATCGTGCTCCTGCACGACGGGTGCCCTCCCGACGAGTTGGAACGCTGCCCTCACTCTGGTCGGCGCGACCAGACTGTGACGGCGCTCGCCCAGCTCATTCCAGCACTGCATGACCGTGGATTTGCAATCCGGTCGCTTCCTCAAACTCACTGAATAGATCAATTCCCATGAGCCTGCTTGCCACCATCAGCACCGTTGCTGTTGCCTCCTACGCGTTGCTCTCCAGCGTCCATAAGAGCGCGCAGGCGCTTTATGCGCTGCGAACCGACGCCTCACTGCCGCCGTACGACCCGGTCGACACCGGTGCTCTGCCCAGCGTGGACGTCATCGTGCCCTGCTTCAACGAGGACCCGCTCACGCTGGCGGCCTGCCTGAAGTCTCTTGCAAGCCAGGACTACCCAGGGCGATTGCAGGTCTATGTGGTCGATGACGGCTCTGCAAATGTCGCTGCAGTGGCCCCGGTCCATGCGAGCTACGCATATGACCCGAGGTTCAGCGTCATTCTGCTGCCGAGCAACGTTGGAAAGCGTAAGGCGCAGATCGCAGCGATACGCCGGTCGTTCGGCGATCTCGTGCTCAATGTCGATTCCGACACCGAAATCGCCAGCGACGTGGTCAGCAAGCTCGTACGCAAGATGCAGGATCCAGCCGTCGGCGCGGCCATGGGGCAATTGACGGCCAGCAACCGGAACGACAGCTGGCTGACCCGATTGATCGACATGGAGTACTGGTTGGCTTGCAACGAGGAGCGCGCGGCGCAGACGCGCTTTGGTGCCGTCATGTGCTGCTGCGGGCCGTGTGCCATGTACCGCCGCTCCGCGCTGCTGTCGCTGCTGGACCAATACGAGACGCAATTCTTCCGCGGAAAGCCGAGCGACTTCGGTGAGGACCGCCATCTGACGATCCTCATGCTCAAGGCAGGGTTTCGAACCGAGTACGTTCCGGACGCTATCGCCGCCACGGTGGTCCCGGACAGGCTCTTGCCGTATCTGCGGCAACAGCTCCGCTGGGCGCGGAGCACTTACCGCGACACGCTGCTGGGTTTGCACCTGTTGCCCGGACTGGACCGGTACCTTACGCTCGACGTGCTCGGACAAAACCTCGGGCCGCTGCTGCTCGCCATCTCTTCGATTGCCGCGCTCGCTCAGCTCGCACTAACCGGCACCGTACCCTGGTGGACCGGTCTGACCATTGTCGCGATGACCATGATTCGATGCAGCGTGGCGGCCCTTCGTGCCGGCCAGCTTCGATTTATTGGCTTCTCGCTGCACACCCCGATCAACATCTTCCTCCTGCTCCCGATGAAAGCCTATGCGCTCTGTACCTTGAGCAACAGCGACTGGCTCTCGCGCAAAGTAGCGAAATCATCACACGTTGACGAATCGAAGGCCTCGATCGAAGACGCCACAACTGGACCAAGCCTTAACCCGGCATCGAAAACGCCTGGCTCAATTCGCGCGGCAGGTCTTTCGCGCGCTCCCTCGCAGCTGATCGCGACTGATGGCATCGCGGCCGAGACTGACTGACAGCTTTGTTGAGGATTGAGTGGTGAGCGTGGACAAGACATATCAATCGCTGCAACGGGAGCTGACTAACGATGACCCGTGGCGGCTTGACGACAATCCGTTCGAACGTGAGCGTCACACCCAATTGCTACGGCTATCGCTGTCGAACGGCGCCGTCTCAACCGGTCTCGAGATCGGGTGCGCGGCCGGTGCATTCACAGAGAAGCTTGCTCCTCACTGCAAACGGCTCACGGTCATCGATGTTATGCCGCGAGCGATCGGTCGAGCGGTCCAGCGGACCAAGAGGTGGTCGCATATCAGCTGGGCGGCGACCGATATTCTGCAGTTCTCGACCGAAGAGCTGTTCGATCTGATCGTGGTCGCCGAAGTTCTTTACTATCTCGAGGACATGACACGGATGCGTACCGCAATCGACAAGATGGTGAAGATGCTTGCTCCAGGTGGGCATCTGGTCTTCGGATCTGCACGTGATGCCACCTGCAGGCGATGGGGGCATGTCGCTGGCGCCGAGACAGTCATCACGATGTTGACTGAAGCGCTCATTGAGGTCGAACGCGTGCAGTGCCAGGGGCAGTCGGCTGACGAAGACTGCTTGTTGGTCCGCTTTCGCAATCCGGAGCGATCTTCGATCCGTCCTAACGGCCGAGCTTGAAAGGAGCCACTATGCGTATCTGCGGTATCAAGCTGACGCATGACGGGGCAGTCGCTCTGATCGAGGACGGCCGGGTGGTGTTTTGTGTCGAACAGGAGAAGCTAAACAACAATCCGCGTTATCAAACCATCGACAACCTGGATGCCGTTGTTAGCGCCTTGGCGGAGCACGGGCTGGACCCGAGCGATGTTGATCAGTTCGTCATCGATGGCTGGGATGGAGAGTTCGAGTCGCAGTTTGAAGTCCTTAGTGGGACGACGACCATCAAGCTCAAGGGCGCGCCGTATGTCGAACGGCAAGGCGATAGCCCCCTGACGTCGCGCGATCGGATCGGTCTCATGCTTGATGGGAAGCTATATCCCTACCAAAGCTATCCCCATGTCACCGGGCACGTAGCGTCCGCATACTGCGTCAGCTCGTTTGCCAAATCCGCACAATCTGCTTTCTGCTTGGTGTGGGACGGCTGCATGTTCCCACGCCTCTACTATGTCGAGCCCCACGGCATCCGGTTCATCGAGTGCCTGTTTCCGATGATAGGTCACGCCTATGCGACGGCAGGACATCACTTTGGACCTTACAGGCGGGCAGACCGGACCAGCTGGGATCTCGGTATTGCCGGCAAGCTGATGGCCTATATCGCGCTGGGGTCGCCCGACGAGGACTGTATTAAGACGTTTCATGAACTTTATGAAGCGCACTTTGCCACGGATGCTGAGGGCGCTTGTCCTGAGCTTGAACAGATCAACAGCTCACAATCGCCGCTTGAAGCTCTGCACGACTTCTTCGAAGCGTGCGCAATGCGATTGAAGGAAAAGCAAGCCGAAGACGTCCTTGCGTCATTTCACGTCTTTCTAGAGCGTCTGCTGGTTCGCACCATTGCTGATGTTGTGGAGCGGTATTCCGATCTTGCGGGGGCGCGTAACCTCTGCATAGCCGGCGGTTGTGGCCTGAATATTAAGTGGAATAGTGCATTTCGTGCGACCGGCCTGTTCGATGTCGTGTGGGTGCCGCCCTTTCCGAACGACAGCGGCTCAGCCATTGGTGCTGCTTGCTCTGCATTGGCAGCACAGCAAGGCTTTAGAGCTCTGGAATGGTCGGTCTACAGTGGACCGGCGGTGCGTCCCAGCGAAGTCCCGCCCGAATGGGAGGGCGCGCCCTGCACTATGGGCGAACTTGCGGCGATCCTCGCTTGCGACAAGCCCGTGGTCTTCCTTGCCGGGCGTGCCGAGCTCGGACCACGAGCCTTGGGTGGCAGAAGCATTCTCGCGGCTGCGAGCTGGGAAGGAATGAAAGATCATCTCAACGACATCAAACTTCGTGAGCATTTCAGGCCGGTAGCGCCGATATGCCTGGAGGATCGTGCGGCGGAGATTTTTAGCCCTGGAATACCCGATCCGTACATGCTGTTCGATCACCAGACGCGACCGGAATGGCGGGACAAAATTCCCGCCGTCGTGCATCTGGATGGATCTGCTCGTCTACAGACCGTTTCCAGAACCTCTCAGCATAAAGTGGCCGAGCTTCTCGTCGAATACGAGAAGCTCACAGCCATTCCGCTGCTTTGCAATACCAGCGCCAATCTGCATGGACGCGGCTTTTTCCCGGATGCTGCCGCCGCGTGCGAGTGGGGAGGCGTCGATCACGTATGGTGTGACGGCCTGCTTTGGACAAAAAGGCGCGCAAGCGAGGAAGCGGCGCGAACAACGTCCGTCGCGATAGCGTAAGCAAATGTCAACCGCGGCAGTCGACCTTTTCCAGGTGAGCAAGTTCTATGACGACAGGGTCGTCGTGGACGCTCTTTCGTTTACGGTCTCGCCGGGAGAGTGCTTCGGTCTGCTGGGACCAAATGGCGCGGGTAAAAGCACGCTTGCGCGTTTGATCCTGGGCGTTGCATCGCCCGACGCAGGTAAGATATGCGTGCTCGGCGAGCCAGTGCCGGCAAGGGCGCGCTTGGCGCGCCGGGGGATCGGGGTTGTCCCACAGTTCGATACCCTTGATCTTCAGCTCACGGTGCGCGAAAACTTGCTCGTTTTCGGGCGCTACTTCGCCATGAGCGCGGCTGAGGTGAAAGCGGTGACGCCGTCACTGCTCGAATTCGCGCGCCTGGAGAACAAGGCGGATGCCCGCGTCTCCGAACTGTCCGGCGGCATGAGGCGACGCCTGACCTTGGCACGGGCCCTCATTAACGACCCGCAGCTCTTGGTGCTTGATGAGCCGACGACCGGCCTTGATCCGCACGGCCGTCACCTGATCTGGGAACGCTTGCGCTCGCTATTAGCGCGCGGCAAAACGATCCTTCTCACCACCCACTTCATGGAAGAGGCGGAGCGATTGTGCGACCGCCTGTGCGTGCTTGAGCACGGCCGTAAGATCGCCGAAGGTCAGCCTCACGCGCTGATCGAGCAGCAGATCGGCTGCCAAGTGATCGAGATTTACGGCGGTAATCCGCATGAACTGCTGCCGCTGGTCAGACTCCAAGTGCAGCGCGCTGAGGTGAGCGGGGAGACGCTCTTCTGCTATGTCACGGATCCAGAGCAGGTGCGCCTCCGGCTTGCCAACCGCACGGATCTCCGCTTTCTGCAGCGTCCTCCAAATCTGGAGGATGTCTTCTTGCGGCTAACCGGGCGAGAGATAAAGGACTGAACGATGTGGCAACGTTTTGCGCCGGCGCTCCCTGCTAATCCATGGAACTGGATCGCGGTATGGCGCCGCAATTTTTTGGTCTGGCGGAAAGTCGCTCTGGCATCGATTCTTGGGAATCTGGCCGAGCCGATGAGCTCTCTGTTCGGTCTCGGGTTTGGCCTTGGAATGATCATAGGTGGTGTTGAGGGGACCTCATACATCTCGTTTCTGGCGGCTGGCATGGTCGCCACAAGCGCGATGGTCTCCGCAACCTTCGAAACGATCTATGCGGCTTATGCTCGCATGCAGACAAATTGCACTTGGGAGGCAGTGCTCTGTACGCCCCTTACGCTCGGCGACATTGTTCTCGGTGAAGTGGCATGGGCAGCGAGCAAGGCCTTGCTCGCCGGGACAGCGATCACGATTGTCGCCGTCGCGCTGGGTTACGCAGAGTGGTCATCCATCCCCTATGCGTTACCAGCCATCGCCCTCACTGGCGTGACTTTCGCGAGCCTCGCAATGGTCGTTTCAGCCCTTGCACCAAGCCACGACTATTTCATCTTCTACCAGTCGCTCATTCTCACGCCCATGATGTATTTGAGCGGGACCATCTTCCCAATGAGCCAGTTGCCCGGTTCATTTCAACGCATCGCGGCCTTATTGCCGCTGACTCATTCGGTCGATCTCATTCGTCCGGCAATGCTCGGTCGGCCGGTCGACAGCGTCGGATTGCATGTGGGCGCACTTTGCATCTACGCGGCATTTCCCTTCCTCGTATCGGCCGTGCTGCTTCGGCAGCGCCTGATGCGGTGAGAGGAACAAGACCTAAAGCGAAGCATCGCGTGTGCGAGATGAGATATCGGGCGTAACGAACCGCGGATGCGTGCGACGCTTATGTGAGTCTCGTGACGCTAGCGATGCCTGATCGGCCCCGCGGCGACGTGCGGCCTACTCCCAAAGCAAGCGATACGAAATAGGCCAACAGGCCTCTCAGGATTAACGGAGAACAAGATGCTGTGTCTAGGATTGAGTGGCGGCCTCGACAGGGTCTATGAAAACCCCCTCGGACTACCGAACACGTTTCTGCACGACGGCGCCGCGGTACTTGTCAAGGACGGGCGCGTGCTCGCTGCCGTGGAAGAGGAGCGCCTCAACCGGATCAAACATTCAAACAAGCTCCCGAGCAGTGCGATTGAATACTGTCTTGCAGCCGCGGGTGTGGAGCTTCGCGACGTCGATCGTATTGCGTTCTACGCTACTGAAGCCTATTGCAATGCGATGCTCGAACGGTTGTTCATCTCACAACCGGAAATCTCAATTCCGCTAGATGCCAATCTGCTGTTACGGCACCTTCTAGCCACGGAGTTCGGTACCCAAGTTGATCCTTCGCGGGTGTCATTCGTAGGCCACCATCAGGCCCACGCCGTGAGCGCTCTGGCGATGTCGGGTTTTGAAGAAAGCCTGGTCCTCGCGATCGACGGTTGTGGCGACTTCCTGTCGGGTCTGTTGGCGGTCGGGTCGGGCACCGAAATGACCGAGCTTATGACCTTTCCAGAGAATAACTCTCTCGGACTGTTCTATCTGGAGACGATCCGATATCTCGGCTACGGCCTGTTCGACGAGTATAAGGTTATGGGGCTGGCTCCTTACGGAGATCCCGCACGCTATCGCGAGCTCTTTTCCCAATTCTATGAGCTCTCCGCAAACGGTGGCTACCGCGTTCACCTCGACCGTATCGGTCCGGCATTGCTGCGCAATATTGAGGTCCGGCGAAAGGGAATGCCGTTCACGCAACAGCATCGAGATGTGAGCGCATCGTTGCAGGAGGCGCTGGAGCGGATCGTGTTTCACATTCTTCGGCATTACCGTGAGTCGACTGGAATGAAACGGTTGTGCCTGGCTGGCGGGGTGGCTCACAACTGCACGCTGAACGGAAAACTCCTGTATTCAGGCCTGTTCGAAGACATCTTCGTGCAGCCGGCTGCGCATGACGCCGGATGCGCATTGGGCGCGGCACTGATGGTGTCGAACGAGGCCGGGCAGCCTGCGCCCCGCGAGCGACTACAGGCGGTTTATTGGGGGCCAGATGTCGGCAGCGACGACAGCATCGAACAGGAACTGAAGGGATGGGCTGCACACCTGGAGATTGAACGGACCGCTGACGTCGCAACCAGAGCAGCCGAGTGGATGGCTGATGGCGCCGTGATCGGCTGGGTACAGGGCCGATCGGAGTTCGGCCCTCGCGCGCTCGGCAACCGCAGTATTCTTGCAGACCCGAGACCCGCGGCGAACAAGGACCGGATCAATGCGATGGTCAAGAAGCGCGAGAGTTATCGACCATTTGCGCCATCGGTTCTGGAGGAGGATGCGGGCGCGTTCTTTGAGTTGCCGCATGGTCGCGCAGAATATCCCTTCATGAATTTCGTCGTTCGCGTGCACGAATCCAAGCGTGCTTTGCTAGGCGCGATCACGCATATCGATGGTACGGCTCGGCTGCAGACGGTTTCCCGCACGAACAATGCCGGCTATTGGGAACTCATCAATGCGTTCAAGGGCCGGACAGGCGTCCCGATTCTGCTTAATACGTCCTTCAACAACAATGCCGAACCGATCGTAGATTCCGTTGCCGATGCGATTACGGCGTTTTTATCGACCGAGCTGGATGGTCTTGTAGTCGGGTCATTCCTCGTCAAGAAGCGGGCAACAACGCTCGAAAGCTGGACTGCACTCGCCGTATCACTGCCGCCCCATGTATCTCTTTACCGGGTTCGTGCTCATGCGGGCCGAGAACGCCAGGAGACAGTCTGCGAGATCCGCATGGGTCATTCCACCCAGGACAGCGTGCGCGTCTCGCATGACCTGTTCGACATGCTGATGCAAATTGAGAAGGAAGCTGTTCTTGCCGATCTTCTCGCCAGGGTCACCTCTGACAGGGCTAGGCGAGAAGCTCTCGTGAGCGAACTGCGCGGGCTCTGGGATCTGCGCCGTATTCGGCTGCATCCGTCGCAGACTGCGCGGTCGTAAAAGGTGGGCAATGCGGAAGAGGGCTCCTTGGACGCCTCTTGCATGACCTGCCAATCGCGGTGCCGTGGAGGAGGGCTTGCGGGTTGATCGCCTTGCGTCCAGGTGACCAGCCGTCCATTGGCGTGGATCGGAATCGCAGGAGTAGGTGCGCCACACAAAACTAATCTTGCGCAACGAGAAGGGTTTATAACTTGACGAAGGAACGCTTTGTTATTTCGCGCAGGCGTACCGGCTTTGGTGACTGCCTCTGGTCGCTGGCCTCAGCCTGGTCGTACGCGCAGCGGACCGGGCGGACGCTCGTCGTTGACTGGCGCGGTTCCTGCTACATCGACCAACCGTTCAGCAACGCCTTTCTGGTGTTCTTCGAGCCGCTTGAGGACATCGCTGGGGTGCCGGTGATTTGCGATGACCGGATCAACCAGCTCTCGTTTCCCGGACCGTTCTTCCCGCGGTGGTGGAATAGGCCGTCGATCGACTGCATCCATCGTCCGGATGAGCAGATCTTCAAAGAACGTGACGAACTGACCGAGCTGTTCCAGGCAAGAGAAGATAACGAAGCCAACACCATTGTCTGTGACGCCTGCCTGATGTGGCGTTGTGGCGAGGAAGCCGAACGACTGATCTTTCGGAACATCAAGCTCAGGTCTGAGATTCAAGCGCGGATCGACGCCTTGTATGAGGAACACTTTAGCGGCCATAGCATCATTGGCGTTCATGTTCGGCACGGCAATGGCGAAGATATCATGGAGCATGCTCCGTACTGGGCCGATTCGGAGCTCGCCCTCCGTCAGGTCTGCATGGCCATCCGTAAAGCCAAGGCTTTGCCATATCCAAAGCCTGTAAAGGTCTTCCTGTGCACGGACAGTGCACAGGTGCTCGATCGCCTATCGGGTCTGTTTCCCGATGTCTTCGCCGTACCAAAACGTTTCCAGGCCGATCGGGCAGGGCCGTTGCATAGTGCGGAAATGGGAATTGAAGGTGGAGCTTCCGCTCTCATCGACATGTATCTTCTTGCGCGATGCGCTACAGTGATCCGCTTTCCCCCCACCAGCGCCTTCACGCGCTATGCCCGTCTGCTCGTGCCACGGATTATTGAATTCGACAAGAGCAAGCCGGAGCACTTGACCATGATCGATAACCCATACGAACATTTCGCGGCTTCATGAAGCGCCAGAATGTGAGCCTGAGGAATGGCGGGCTACATCATCGGTCTGAGACTGCTGGCTCGACACCATCGCGTTTCGCAACGTCTCGCAGGATCGGTGGATGGCGACTTCCGTCCCGCAAGCGACGGCTGACCGGCGCACCACCACGGTGCGGTGGGAGGGCGAACGCCTGCGAAGCGTAAGGCCAATGCCCGCGGGCGCCGACGGCCTTGCTGCAATGCTTCGGGCCCTCCTGTGTAAGTCGAGTCGCGCGGAAAGGTTATGGTTCTGTCATCCACCGGCCAAATCCGCCATCGCGGGCCAGACGGTGAAAAGCACGGCAATGGCGGTTCGGGTCGCCGAGGAAATCTGACGTAACAGACAGTCACGTCAGAATGTCCCAGCAGCAAGGAGGCGCGTCCGGTAGATGGATCGCCTTTGCTTGGCAACCCTTTTACGGTCAGCTCGTTTTCTGGACGACGGCCTTGTTCATGCGCCGCTCGCAGAGTCCTTTCGGACGGAGGTGGATGAACCGCGGGGCCGGCGGCCCGTCGATATTGCTCAAGAGCCGCATGTGCGGCCGCGCGTACCATGGCCGAGAGCAACTTGGACGAACTGGCCATTAAATCCTGATCTCCGCCAAAGGCAGCTTACCTATCTCGTCCAGCCCGCATGACCCACAGACCACTCATGGAGGACGACGCAGTCAGCTCGCGATGGAAACACCAGCCTCTCGGCTCGAAGGCTTAGCGCACGCAGTGGGCAGCACCCGGGAGCTCGACGACAGCCATTGCTGCGTGGTTGGTGTCGAAAAGCAAACAGGCCAGATGTTCGGAACCTGCCATTTGCGTCCTACAAGCGCGCCACCTGTGCCCTGCATCGCTCTGGCCCGGATCCTGCACCAGGTGCACAGGCGAGGGGAGCGGAGGGGAGTCGCGTGTGAATCTAGGTCTACCAGATGACAATGCGGTCACAGCTCAATCGTCGGAAACGGACGCTCGCGGTCCAATTCACGCCGATGGAGGGGGCCGTCCGCTGCGTGAGCGGAAAACGCTGGTATTGACCGGGGCATCGCGCGGTATCGGTCGCGCCACTGGAAGATTGTTTTCGGAAGCCGGTTGGCGCATCATTTCTTGCGCGCGCCAACCATTCGAGGCGGTGCGGTGCCCATGGGACTCAGAGGGGGATAGCTATATCGAAGTCGACCTGAGCGATCATCGGACGTTACCGCGCGTGATTGCCCAGATAAAGGAGCGCCTTGCCGGCGCACCGCTGCAGGGACTGATAAACAATGCCGGAAACTCACCAAAAACGCCAAACGGTGCCCGGCTTACGTCGCTGGCGACCTCAGTCGATACCTGGATGAGCGTGTTCCACCTCAATCTGGTGGCGCCGATCCTGCTCGCTCAGGGTCTGTTCGATGAGCTAAAAGCGGCTTCAGGCTCGATCGTGAATGTGACTTCGATCGCCGGAGCGCGGGTGCATCCATTTGCAGGAACGGCATATGCCACGTCGAAAGCTGCGCTCGCTTGTCTCACGCGCGAAATGGCGCACGATTACGCCTCACATGGCATTCGCGTCAATGCAATCGCGCCCGGCGAAATCAAGACGGACATTTTGTCGCCTGACACGGAAGCGTATCTTGTGCCAAAGATCCCACTACGCCGGGTGGGTACACCCGAAGAGGTCGCCAAGGTCATTTTCTTCCTATGTTCAGATGCGGCGAGTTATGTCACTGGCGCCGAAGTGCCGATCAATGGCGGGCAACACTTGTGAGTGAATTCGTCCCTGAACCCGGCTAACTGAGTTTCATCGGTGGAAGCCATGTTGGCCGGGGCGAATCCGCGCAGCGAGTTGGAAAGAATAAAGCGGCAAATCTAGCACTGTAAGTGCTGCCGGCGTGCCATGAAGAGGCGTCATCTCTCGCCCCGCCCTGAGAACCGGATGTCAGATCGAGGCAGGCATGCAACACGAGTCCAACAAGTCCGATCGAGGTGATGGGGAGGATCAAGAAAGGAACGGAGAAGTCATTATGCTGGACAGCGTTTCCCTGCGCGAAAGACCAAACTCAACCTCCGACGCGGGCCCTTCCGCTTCTGCGGGCCCTTCCGCTTCTATTCTGCCGTCGCAAGAGAAATCGCTAAGCACGATCTTTGAAATAGCGCACACGCTCACCGGCCTATGCCGGCTCGAAGCCAAGCTAGCGAGCGTCATCGAGCGTCTGCCATCGCTCGTGCAGATGCGGCGCGGCATCGTATGTCTGTTCGAACATGACGGGGTGCCCCAGATCATCGTAGACGAGGGCCGGAGCGCAGGGCGCGACGCGCGTTGCGGGGGGCGCTTGCCGCAAGGAGCAATTGATCAAATTGTGGCGACGGGGCGGCCGCTCATCGTCGAGAACGTAGCGCTGCAGCCGATCTTCAGTTCTTCGGACGTCGAGATGTTGGACGCCGCCGGTAATACGTGTGTTGCGTTCATCGGCGTTCCCATAGAGATTGACGAGAAGGTTGTGGGTACGCTGAGCATCGACCGCATCGCAGACAACGGGACGCATGCGCAGCTCGAGGACGACCTCCGCGTGCTGACGATGGTCGCAAGCCTTGTGGGCCAGACGGCGAAGCTGCATTGCGTTTTTGCGCGCGATCGCGGGCGGCCTACGGACGAGGAGTTCCGGCCGCAGAAGCAGCTGTCCGAACTCAAGCCTCATGGGTGGGCGCGTAAGAAGGTCCAAGTCGATGGAATTATCGGCGACAGCCCGGCGCTGCGCGCGATGCTTGAGAAGATCGAGCTGATCGCAAAATCGAATAGCACCGTTCTGTTGCGTGGCGAATCGGGTACCGGCAAAGAGCTGGTCGCGAAGGCTATTCACGAGCGTTCAGCGCGCGCCAAACGCCCCTTTATCAAGCTGAATTGCGCAGCCCTCACCGAGACAGTGCTGGAATCCGAATTGTTCGGTCACGAGAAGGGGGCGTTTACGGGCGCATTCAACGCGCGGAAGGGGCGCTTTGAACTCGCCGACAAGGGAACGTTGTTTCTGGATGAGATTGGCGAGATCTCGGCCTCGTTCCAGGCGAAACTCCTGCGCGTACTTCAGGAGCAGGAGTTCGAGCGGGTGGGCGGCAATCAGACGATCAAAGTCGACGTCCGCGTGATTGCAGCCACGAATAAGAATCTTGAAGAGGCGGTGGCAAGGAAGGAGTTTCGTGCCGATCTCTATTATCGCATCAGCGTGGTTCCTCTGCTACTGCCGCCGCTGCGCGATAGACGCACTGATATTCCGCTTCTCGCCACTCGATTCTTGAAGAACTTCAACAATGAGAACGGCCGTGCTCTGGTCTTCGATTCAAGTGCGGTTGACGTTCTTATGAATTGCGGATTTCCCGGTAATGTCCGCGAGCTGGAGAACTGTGTGCAGCGGACCGCGACGCTGGCGCACGGATCATCGATCGGAAGAGACGATTTTGCCTGCTGGCACGGGCAATGCCTGTCGGCCACGCTATGGAAGTGCGGGCCGGAGCAAGTGGCGCGACAGCCGAGCCCGATAATCTCACTTCCCACAAGGCTGAGCATGCCGCCGACACATCCTGTGGCACACGATCAGCCGGTCGGTAGCGAACTGACGCCGCTAGAGCCACCCGGCCGACCTAGCATAGGTGCCGCCAAGGTCACAGATCGCGAGCGTGTAGTCGCGGCGATGGAAAGGTCCGGGTGGGTACAGGCCAAGGCGGCGCGCTTGCTTGGACTGACGCCGCGCCAGATTGGCTATGCCTTGAGAAGGCACGGTATCGAGATCAAGCGTTTCTGATTAAAAAGTCGGGCTCGCGTCTCTCTCGCTCCCCCGGGCGCGGTAGGAGAACGTGCAAGAGGCGGTACTCTGGTCCATGAAGCGGATACGAAACCGATGTGCTCTGCTTGGGGGTGGCCATGCCGGGAAGTGTAAGCCATCTTCGCGTCAACCGATGCTGGTCATCGTCCGCTTGCAATGTATTCGCACTATGAGAAGTGATTAGGTGTCGAACTAGCGCAAGATCGCGGCCGCGCCGTTTATGGCGCAGCTCAGATCAGAGAGATCACGTCCGCTTTACGCAGCCCGTCGCAGTCCCCAACGGTCTCACCGTCAGTCGGCAGCCGTTGCATTCGTCTCTCATAGGCGAAATGCCTTGGGGTGGTATGACAGTTGCTATTCGTGGGGAGCCTGCTCAACATCTTAGGAGAAGCATATGCACAGCATCGTCTGCATCAAACAGGTCCCCGACTCCGCACAAATCCGCGTGCATCCTGTCACGAATACGATCATGCGTCAGGGCGTGCCGACAATCATCAACCCATATGATCTGTTCGCACTGGAAGCTGCGCTCGAGCTACGAGACAAGTTCGGCGGCGAAATCACTGTTCTCACAATGGGCCCGCCGTCGGCTGAAGAATCTCTCCGAAAGGCGCTGACATTTGGTGCCGATCGTGCTGTCCTGCTCACTGATCGTAGTTTCGCGGGCTCCGATACGCTGGCGACGAGTTACGCGCTGGCGTGCGCGATTCGCAATATCGGGAAGGAATATGGCCCACCAGACCTCATATTCACTGGCAAGCAGACTATCGACGGCGATACCGCGCAGGTGGGACCTGGCATTGCGAAGAGGCTCGGGGTCCAGCAGCTTACTTATGTTTCGACAATCAAAGCGTTGGACTTCAAAGCACGCACGATCGATGCGGAACGGCGCTGCGAAGGAGGAGTCCAGGTGCTGCGTTCCAAGCTTCCTTGTCTCATCAGCATGTTAGAGGCAAGCAATCAAATTCGCCGCGGTGCAATGATCGATGCCTTGCGTGCGGCCCGTGCCTCAATCGTAAAATGGAGCGCTCAAACTGCCGGCGTGGATGACATGGCCAAATGCGGTCTGAGGGGGTCGCCGACCGTCGTCAAGCGTGTCTTCGCGCCCTCCGCACGAGCGGAGAAGGCGACGTGGGTGGAAGCGGCCGAGCAGCCGGCGCAAGCGTTGATCGACGCCATGTTCAAGCGCAACCCTACGCTCGAGACGGAGCTCGCACAGCTTGCGCGCGGTACCTCATCCGCGCAAACTAGCGGTGCGTGAAGTCGCGGCTGATCGAGCGGAGCCAGCGCCGGCCTGGGTCGTGGTCATGCATTGGCCCGTCGCTCGGTGCACCAGGCACGATTCAAGCTTTTCGAGCGCTCGCTAAGGTTTGGCGAGCTGCGATACACCAGTCCACTGGTATTCGCCTCAAGACTGCCCGTTTAGTTTGCTTGGCAGTGCACGTGGAGCTCGCGCGAGGGATGTATCTCCCTCGCGCGAGCTCTGCCGGTTTCAAGTAGCCGCAAAGTGCGAGCATTATCAGCGCGCCGCTCGACCACAGAACGAATCGAGCATGCCGATAGTGCTCAGCCATTCCCGGTCAACATCAGCCACGGCTCGTCCCGATACTGCTCGACATCGCATAGGAAGAACCGTGACCCGCAGAGTGGCACGCGGACCACCGCGAGATCACCGCAAGGACCGCCACGCACCCCGCTCAGTTCAGTCTTCGACGTGAAGGTCCCCCCGTGGGCGCGCTGCTAATGCGTGGTAAATTGCGCGCTTACGGCCCGGTTAGAGCGCTCGGGTCGCGACAGCTTCGCAACTCTCTTGGTGTTTCCTGGATAAATCGTGAGCGCGGCGATAATGCCGAGCAAAGCTGCAAACATCAACCAGAAGCCCGGCGAAGCCTTGTCGTCGGTCCGATCGATCAGCCAAGTCGATGCGAGCGGGGTAAAGGTGCCAAAGAGAGCTGCGGCGAGTGCGAAGGCCAAAGAAAAGCAGGTTGTGCGAACGTGCTTCGGTACGATTTCGACTAAAGCGCCCAACATGGCGCCGCTATAGGTGCCAAAGTAGAACGAGAACATCATCTCCACTACCAGCATCTTGCCAAAGCTTGGGTCGGTCACAAGCCAAGACAACGCCGGATATACAGTCACCAGGGCAAGGCCGGCAATGGTCAGCAAGACCGGCTTCCGACCGATTCTGTCAGAAATCGCGCCGCCAATTGGGTTCCAGATGAAGTTCGTCACGGCGACCAAAAGCGTCACCAAGAGCGTGTTCTGCGAGGACAGCTGCAATACGTGCTTGCCGAAGGTAGGCGTGTACACTGTGACGAAATAGAAGGTCGTGGTCGTCAGCATCGCGATCATCATGCCGAGAATGACAATGCGCCAGTTCGCAACTGTGGAGGCAAAGACCTCGCGGGCCGTTGGGTGGGTCTTCATGACCAGAAACTCCGGAGTTTCCTCCAGCGTCCGGCGCAGGACGAAGATAAGCGGAACGATCAAGCAGCCAAGGAAGAATGGGATCCGCCAGCCCCAGGCCGCAACCATTTCGGCCGGAAGTGCTTCGCTCAAAAAATACCCGATAAGAGCCGCGACAAAGATCGCAACCTGCTGGCTCGAGGACTGAAACGATGTGTAAAAGCCGCGGTTGCCCGGAGTGGCAATCTCGGAGAGGTAGACGGAAACGCCGCCAACCTCAACGCCGGCAGAAAAACCCTGCAACAGCCGTCCGAACAGCACGATCACGGGTGCAGCAATGCCGATTGTTGCATAGCCGGGACAAAAGGCGATGATGACGGTGCCAACAGCCATGATCGAAAGCGTGATGATCAGGCCTTGCCGACGGCCAATCTGGTCAATATAGGCTCCAAGCACAATCGCGCCAACCGGTCGCATCAAGGCCCCCAACCAGAACACACCGAAGGTGTTAAGCAGTGAAGCGGTTTCGCTTCCTGATGGAAAGAACGCGTTTCCGATGGCACTGGCGTAGAACCCGAACAAGAAGAAGTCGAACTGCTCGAGGAAGTTGCCGCTCGTCGCACGTAAGATGGCGCCAATGCGCGATTTGGCATTTGACGCATGCGCGATGGACGCTGGTGACATGGCGAGTTTCCTCTCGGTTTGAAATGGCCGGTCCCGGAGAAAATCTCACGCCAGCCCAGTGCAGTTTCATGGCCGCGAATCTGCCATCAGGGCACTATCGACCAACCCGTAAGCGCCTGACGTTTCCGGCATATTTTCGGCAATTGCCGCAAACTCGCACAGTTTTTCGGGCGTTATTCCGCTCGCACGGCAGGAGTGACTCTCAAGCTACTGAAACCTCGGGCAATTCTCGGTGACAAGGTTGTTGTCTGTGGCGTGGCCGAATTCGCTCATTGAGCGCACCGACATGTAATGAAAAGGAAGGACGAGATGCATGGCATTCGAGCGGCAGAAGAGCTCCGTGAGATGTCGTGCTAGAACAGCTCGCGAGCCTGCGATTGGGGCCGAGGTGCGTTAGCATCTCACCCCGACGTCCAGCGATTTGGCCTCGAGTTGCTCAAGTTAACCTGAGGTTTGACGGAAAACGTTTGGTGAGCGTGCTGGCGATCGAGCCCGTCCGATAGCGCCGATCGCCATGCTCGGCAAGTGCCACGTTGTCCTTCGAAGCGAGGCGCGCCTCGTACTTCGAGGGGCGTTGCGGTCCTAATGCGCTCCAAAACCCGTGTTGAGGGTAAGAACGTAGCGGGCCTCCTCAGCGATAAGCGAGCATTCGTTTGGATCAATCGAACAGGTTCATCTGGCTCCCACGCCGTACGAAAAACCTAACGTTCGTCACGAATTATGACCAGGTCCAAGCAATCGGAATGCCGTGATAAGTCATACGCGACTCCTTGCTTGCCGGAGGCAACGCCACACCAGCCTCGTAACCTGATTGGCCGTAGATTTTGCACATGAGTCTCGGCCTCCGTAAGCAAGCGCTATGAACCGGCCACAAACCATGCCGTGGCATCGGGCCAGGAGCCGGGCGGCACATCGTAATTCGATCTGACCGAGACTTGTGCGCATTCAGAATCTGACCACGACACTTCCAGGCCGCATCACCCTGCCTTATTCGACGGTTACCGATTTCGCGAGATTTCGGGGTTGGTCGACGTCCGTGCCCATCAGGATGGCCGTGTGGTAGGCCAGAAGCTGCACCGGAATCGCATAGACAATCGACGTAAACGTCGTACCCATCTCCGGCAGCACAATCGTCGCGAGTGAATCCATGGATACCTCTGCGGCTCCCCGAGCGTCCGTTATCAAAATAATCTTGCCGCCGCGTGCGGCGACCTCCTGCATGTTCGAGATGGTCTTTTCGAACACCCGGTCGCAGGGAGCAATGACGATTACGGGAACGTTCTCGTCGATCAAGGCGATCGGGCCGTGCTTGAGCTCTCCGGCCGCATAACCCTCGGCGTGAATATAGGAGATCTCCTTTAGCTTCAGTGCCCCCTCCAAGGCCAGTGGAAACGACGTGCCGCGACCAAGATATAGCACGTCACGCGATTTGGCGATGTCGCGTGCGATCTTCTCGATCTGCGGCTCGCTGGCAAGCGCCGCTGTAACGAGCCGCGGAATTTCGATCAGCACTCGCACGAGATCGACCTCGTCGCTCTCCAGCAATTCACCGCGCGCCTTGCCAGCCGCGACCGCAAGCGCCGCCAGGACGACGAGCTGGCATGTGAACGCCTTGGTCGAGGCAACGCCGATTTCAGGTCCGGCGAGTGTCTGCAACACTGTCCCGCTTTCGCGCGCAATGGTCGAACTCAGTACATTTACGATCGAGACGGTATGCAGGCCTTGCGATTTGGCATAGCGGAGTGCGGCCAGCGTATCGGCCGTCTCGCCGGACTGCGAGATGAAGATAGCAAGATCTCCCTTGCGCATCGGCGCCTCACGATAGCGAAATTCGGAGGCGACATCGAGCTCAACCGGAATACGAGCCAGCCGCTCGAACCAGTATTTGCCGATATGGCCGGCGTAGCCTGCCGTGCCGCAAGCCGCGATCGAGATGTGTCCGATCTCGTTGAAGTCGAACGGAAGCTCCTGCGGCAGTGCTACGCTTTCGGTGGCGATATCGACGTAATGCGCCAGCGTCTGCCCGATCACCCCGGGCTGTTCGTGGATTTCCTTCGCCATGAAGTGGCGGTAGTTTGCTTTGTCGACGACAACAGACGACGCGCCAGATTTCACCACCTGCCGGCGGACAACTGTGCCTTGTGTGTCGTAGACCACGCTGAAGTTGCGGTTGAGCACAGCCCAATCGCCGTCCTCAAGGTAGGTGATCAAGCCGGTAAGGGGCGCGAGCGCGATAGCATCCGATCCGAGATACATTTCGCCTTCGCCATGCCCGATCGCGAGTGGTGAGCCCTTGCGCGCACCGATCATGAGGTCGTGTTGACCCTTGAACAGGATTGCAAGCGCAAACGCGCCGACTAGCCGCGGCAGGGACGCTTTTACTGCCTCCTGCGGCGAGCAGCCATCTTTCAGATAAAAGTCGATGAGATGCGTCACCACCTCGGTGTCTGTTTCAGAGGCGAAACAGGCGCCATGCTGTTTTAGCTCCGCTCGCAGCTCGCGGAAATTCTCGATTATGCCGTTATGGACGACTGCAACATTGTCCGTTGCATGCGGATGAGCATTGTGCTCCGTCGGCTTGCCATGAGTAGCCCAGCGCGTGTGCCCAATCCCGACATGGCCTGAGAGCGGATGGCACTGAACGCGTGTCTCAAGGTTCCTCAGCTTGCCCTCGGCGCGTCGAAGCTCGATTTGGTTTCCTTTGAGCGTTCCGATGCCCGCTGAGTCGTAGCCGCGATATTCCAGTCGCTTCAGTGAATCGATGAGACGATCCGCGACCGGACCGCGCCCCAAGATGCCGACAATTCCGCACATGCTAATCAGTTTACCTCAAGTTCAAAACAGAGCGTCCCGCAAGGCGCGCCTGACCAATTCGCTCGCTATAGTTATCGGCCAATCGAGCCGTGCCTGCCCTCCATCGGGCACGCGGCACCCGGAGGTGCGCGAGCTCCAAGCAACACGTGGAGCCCAGTCGAATTCGCCGGAAGATCCTAAAGCAACTTTCTGGCAATCGGACAATGAGCGACGTCAGCAGTTAGCAGCTGAGTCTCACGTTTTGTCCGATGTACCCGATACCGCCAAGAAGGCCTGGTAGGTCTGCCGCATTCCATCTACAAGCCTTGTCCTCGCGCGCCAGCCGAGCCTGGCGAGACGGCTGACGTCGAGCAGCTTGCGCGGCGTGCCATCGGGGCGCGACGTGTCGAAAGTGATCTCGCCGCCGTAACCGACGACCTCAGCCACGACCCGCGCGAACTCGGCGATGGTGATGTCCTCGCCGGTGCCGATATTGACAAGATCCGCGCTCGAATAGCTCTTCATCAGGTGCACGCAGGCATCCGCCATGTCGTCGACATAGAGGAACTCGCGCCGCGGCGTGCCGGTGCCCCACACGGCGACGCTCCTTGCGCCCGCGACCTTCGCCTCGTGGAAGCGGCGGATCAGCGCGGCAACGACATGGCTCAGTTCGGGATGATAATTGTCGCCGGGGCCATAGAGATTGGTCGGCATCACGCTGATGAAGTCGCTACCGTACTGGCTGCGATAGGCTTCCGCCATCTTGATGCCGGCGATCTTGGCGATCGCGTAGGGCTCGTTGGTCAGCTCGAGCGGGCCTGATAGCACCGAATCCTCGCGCAGCGGCTGTGGGGCCAGCTTCGGATAGATGCAGGACGAGCCCAAAAACATCAGCTTCTCGGCGCCGTTTTGATGCGCGGCCTGGATCACATTCGCGGCAATCGCGATGTTGTCGTAGATGAACTCGGCACGCAGCGTGTCGTTGGCGACGATGCCGCCGACTTTTGCGGCGGCGAGGAAGATCACTTGCGGCCGCGTTTTCGCGAACCAGTCGAACACGGCGGCCTGGTTGCAGAGATCGACCTCGCGCCGGTCGACCGTGACGAGTTGCACGTCCTCCCGCGCGAGCCGGCGCATCAGCGCGCTGCCGACCATGCCGCGATGACCTGCGACGTAGATGCTCTTGCCCTTCAGCTCAAACGGTGCGTTTGCCATGGGCCACCTCCCGTTTTGCTTCCGCCAGATCGCTTGCCATCATCTCCTCGACGAGCTGGACAAAGCTGCGCTTCGGCTTCCAGCCGAGCACCTGTTGCGCCTTGCTGGCGTCGCCGACGAGGAGATCGACCTCGGTCGGACGGAAGTAGCTCGGATCGATCCGCACCACGGTCTTGCCGCTCTTGGCATCGACGCCCGTCTCGTCGACGCCCTCGCCGCGCCATTCGATGCGGCGGCCGACTTGCGCAAACGACAGCTCGACCATCTCGCGCACCGAGCGCGTCTCACCAGTCGCCAGCACGAAATCGTCGGCCTTGTCCGCCTGGAGGATCAGATGCATGCCCTCGACATAATCCCTGGCATGGCCCCAGTCGCGCTTGGCCGAGAGATTGCCGAGATAGAGCGTCTGTTCGAGCCCGACCTCGATACGCGCGACGCCGCGCGTGATCTTGCGGGTGACGAAGGTCTCGCCGCGGATCGGGCTCTCATGGTTGAACAGGATGCCGTTGCTCGCGAACATGCCGTAGGCCTCGCGGTAATTCACCGTGATCCAGTAGCCGTAGAGCTTCGCCACGCCGTAAGGCGAGCGCGGATAGAACGGCGTGGTCTCCTTCTGCGGGATCTCCTGGACGAGGCCATAGAGCTCGGAGGTCGAGGCCTGGTAGAACCGGGTCTCCTTCTCCATGCCGAGGATCCGGATCGCCTCGAGCAGCCGCAGTACGCCGATCCCATCGGCATTGGCGGTGTATTCGGGGCTCTCGAAACTGACGGCGACGTGGCTCTGGGCTGCGAGATTGTAGATATCGGTCGGCCGGATCTGCTGCACCAGGCGGATCAGATTGGTCGAGTCCGTCATGTCGCCGTAGTGCATCAGGAACGGCACGTCCCCGAGATGCGGGTCCTGGTAGAGATGGTCGACCCGCGCAGTGTTGAACGAAGACGAGCGCCGCTTGATGCCGTGCACGATATAGCCGAGCGACAGCAGATGTTCGGCGAGATAGGCGCCGTCCTGTCCAGTCACGCCGGTGATTAGAGCGACCCGCCGTTTGCTCTCTTGGTTTGACAAATCGTTGCTCTGCGCAGGCTAATGTCGGTCCCCGATCGACGACGTCAATCGCGTCTGGGCTCTTCGAATGCGGAAGCGTCGCGCTCTCGAACTGCCGAGTTCTGGACTCTGTATAGGCATTGCATCAATTGCTCAACTGTACGGAGGTAACATTCCACATCGAAAGGGTTTTGAAGGACTATACGAAAGTTTGTAGCCCAGAAGATTTCGTTCAGCCTTCGTCAGGCGTTTCTCTATTGCGCGGGTGCAATTAATGAAATTGCGGACGCGCATAGGGGATAAGCAGACCCGTTTGGCCGAGAAGCGTTCCACAGTCCCCTGCGTGGTCAACTCGCGCGTTGAGCCAGCGAGTGTCCCTCATTTCGTGTCCTTACCTAAGAGGTTTCCGGTCTGCTGTTCATCCAGTGCAACCGCGAGCAAGCCGGGCAAACAAAGCATTGAAATTCGTTCTCTTGTCGCGCAGTACTTATCATAATCGATCCATTTCTGGACAATCAAGTTGGTGATCTGGCAAGCAAAAGTGAAGGCGCGCATATTGACTCTGTGCTGTTTGAGTTCACAGAAAAACGCTGCATGAATGAGGCCAGTGCTATATGGGACCTCAAGGGGTTTATCGCGACGATCAGTGTGCCCTGCGCCACCGAATGACGAATTCAGTAGCGAAAAGAATCTGGCGGTTCATTGCTCGCGAGTGGCCACGCAATCAACAGCAATCGTGCGTTTAGCGCGCGGACGATATGGTTCAGAAGGTCAGTGCTCGGTTCGGCGACCATTCGGCGCGGGGGTGTTTTCCGCGCTCGCAAGCATGTCTTTGGGCCGGCCGTAGTATGACTAGGCAAAGCCCGCATTGCGTGAATAGGCTCGCCTTGAGCACGTGCCGCTGCCATTGAAACTGGCGGTTTGCTGGTCCCGAGCGCCCCTTCTCTTATTGATGCCCGCGGCAAAGTCCCGGTTCTTGAGCAAGCATTCTGCGGACAGCAGCCTGAGCTGACGGATCAACTGCGTTCTACCTCAATTATCACATTTGATTTGCAGCCCCTCGGCAGAAAGAATTCGGATGAGCTGCTCGTGGAGAGGTCGACCCGGGCCTTTAAACCACGTGCCACCCGCTCGCATGCGCTGAAAGCAGCGTAAGCTTTAGAGGCGCGCCCTCGAAATGGATCGCCGGCTTATCGGCTTCGAACGCGGTGTTGCCCTCAATCAAGGTGCGAGATCAATCTTCAGTCCCTCGCGGGTATACACTTCCACATCATTTCTGATCCAAGGCGCTCACATAAGCTTCTTAATACTCGTTCATCAGGTCTTGATGGGCCTCATTGCCTGGATCGGCGTTCGGCCCTGGGGCAATCGTCAGGCCTGCACGTCGCGCAGATCCAGCTCGCGGATCTATCGGCAGCTCTCTTGCTCCCGCGACGACCGCTGCCCATGCCTAGCAATTGCGCGCGCTCGTCTCGGATTACTGTTGGTCATCTAGTCTGCTTTCCTTCAACGACGCTGCGTCCGCCCGACCATGGCGTGACGTGCATTCGGGAATGGTGATAAGCGCACCATGATGACAGCTTTTGGCGAGGTCCCATCACAACAGGTTCGCCGCACATATATGCGGTTCCAGGATCGCTATTCCTGAAACCAACAATGGCCCGGCATTGGCCCTCACAGTGATCGACGAGCAAGACCCTATTGGATCTATCGGGTCCTCTCACATGTCCGCTCCGGGATAGCGCATCAATCTCGCAGCGGCGGGTTGGGCACTCAGTGCCCGCAAACGTATATCGAAGCCTGCAAGGCTGGATTGGGCCTTCTTACATGTGGGCGATCTTGTCTTCATACGGGCCGGCGATCTGCGTGAACAGGACAGAAACAGCGTTCTTCGCAGTGAGCGCCGCTTTGGCAGAAAAGCTCTCATCGCAAGCAACCGGCCTGCTCCGCTTTAGCACAGGAACTTCTGAAGCGACCGAACATTGGTGCTCCCTAAGGGGGCACTCTACAATCTGACGCTACGTACGATTCAATCCCCCCTGCGGGCTTATCGCGTGAATATGTCGAAACCGTCTTCGTTCGCCAGGAGCCAGCCGCATGACGAGGAGGGCGGGAGGCGCTTCACCACGGCAGTTGGCTTTCTGTATCGTCGTCTGCGGAACGCGCAGCTCGGGTCCGCTCGAGTGTGCGCGCATAGCTACGCCCAGCTGTGAGGCTGCTCGTCGCCGGCCACGAGTGATCAAGCGAATCAGTCAAGCTTACTTGAATGTGTGGATAGGAGCTGCCTCGGCGCCGGAATCAATCGTCCATGGCTGAATGCTCTCTCGAGTCTGTGCGAATTGGTTTTGTCTATCCAGCCGAGCTCTCCCGCTGTCCCCGTCATAATAGGGCTGCTTCCCGGGAGTTGTCGGTGCCGCGGCGGCTGAGCAGAATAGGAAACGAGATCAATCGGCAGCCCGTTAATCTGGTCAATGAGCCAAACTCCCGTCAAGGCACCTAACAGTGACTTCGCCGTTCTAGATAACTGTGAACTATGGACCGCGAAAGGCGCCGTCAGGTGCAGGCCACGCGGGGTTGATCATCGCGGGTTCGATACTTGTGGGAAGATCTGCCGGGCCTCACGTTGGAAGCCCGCGCCTAAGCGGTACTCAGCCCTGGTCCCGTTGAGAGCGTCGCGGCTCGGGTCCAGATTGGCGCGTTTGCTACAATCGTTGTTGGTATCAAAGAGTTGCTATGCCGACTACTCCAGGTCGGCCAGGGGACAGACGGCGTTTTGAAGGCAATCAAGTGGCTGTTGGAACGAGCGGCGCAGTTGGCCATGCTCTCTGATGGACGGGCGGGGCCTTGTAGCGGCGCCGATCGGTTCCTCCCATTCATCTTGAGGCGCGAGCGATTGTTAGGCCGGCATTCTCCAGCACATCCAAAATGCTGTCAGCAACCGCCCGCGGATCTCGCTGGTCCTCTTTGCTCACGGTACAAGCCAAGGTAGCTGCGATGATCGCGTGCGCTGCTTTGCGCTGGAGGCAATCGTACTCGGCATATTCACCGCAAGTATTGCAGTTGATCACTGGTCGGCCGCTCCAGGGATCGTGCATTGCGATCTCGCACCAGTTATCTGTGTGACATTTCGGACAGGGCATAGATCGAGATTTCCTTGTGGTCTGACCTCGCGCGCTCCATGGCAGTCAATTGAACGACTGCTTGGTAGCCAAAGCTGCAGAAGTCATTGCTACTCCGGAGGCCGTGTTGTCCGTCTTTGGATACGAAAAACATGATGGAGGCGGCGGCGGAGTCAATCCAGGCACCCGTAGGGGGCTCCGGCATGAGCGACCAGTCGGCGCATCTCTGGCGAGAATGCTGGCAACCGTGTATGCCTACAGCTACCTGTTTCGGCGTGAGCAAGCTATTGCAGGTTCGCCGCGGCCGCATCACGGCTATGTAAGATGAGTATGGCCCCCAACTTCCATTCCACTCTGAGCTGCGAGGCCCCGGTCTCCGGACCGCGACCTCTGCGTGAGCAATCTACAAAGCGGCGCAATCGCCACGCGACAATGCTGCTGCGATCTTAGAATCCGGTTCTCCTGCAGCCTGGCTTCATCGCGACACGTTGCAATGAGTCGCCGAGGCGGCTTCACTGCGGCGTCCGAGACAACGCGGGCCTTCTGCAATCTGGCTCGCCAAACGACACACTCGAAATTGTGTCGCCCGGAAGCTGTTGTACGGCCAAGCACGCTCGCCACCTGTAAGAAGACCCTACAATCTGACGCTACGTACGATTCAAGCCCTAATGTCGAGAGTCGCGCATTTCGCGCCCCTCGCCGCGCTTGGTGCGAGCGGCTTGTCGCATCTCAGACATCAACAGAGCGGTCGGCAGATAACGGCAAATGAGGTGCTTTTGCGACAGCCAACCTACGGGATCTTACGTAGGGCATGTGTCGCATTTTCTTGATCTAAAAACTGCATCGTCTTCCGCATGAAGCAAAAAAACCTGTTCTCAGACGCCAAACATTGGCGAAGCCGTGCTGAAGCGACCCGAAGAAAAGCGGAGTCGCTCGAGGACGACACATCCAGATGCAGGCTCATCAAGGTCGCTGAGGAATATGATAAGCTGGCTCGCCTCGCGGAGGGGCGGCAAAGAAATGAGGTTGACGGGCAGTTCTGATCGACCGGGCGGACGGTTGCACCGATCGTCAATGCTTGTGACCCCGGCGCGGGGTGTCTCTCCGTTGGAGCTCACAGCCCGCTAGGGCTGAACTGCTTCATGCGGTAAGGCCAATGAGCGAGGCTGCTGAACGAGTGCGGTCCGCGCGTGCGAGCCTCTGACCATGAATCCATTCGGAGTCACGGTGGCCGGCCACATAGATGACGCATTGACGGTGTCTCAGGCGGCAAGCCGGCTAACCGCTAGACATGAAGGAATGAGATGAAAGCCACCGCCAGATCGTCGAAATCAAAGCCTCTCGCTCGATGAACTGGGGAGGCATTGGCGTCGCTTTGCATCATGTGCTGAAGCCTGCGACGTTTGTTTGGGTGACAAAGTAGCCGGTTCGCCCGGATCATGCCACGCGAATTGGCTTCCGCCGCCATTAAGCGTTTCAGTCGAATTCTGGCATCTTGCACCAAGCACGGCGAGCTCAACGCCATACGTTGCGGACTTGTTCAGGCGACGAGGCGAGCAGAAGCTCCTGGTGGCACGGCTTGCCAAGACAAGCCATCGTCGATGTCTTCGCAGATTGTCTGCATGAGCCAAGTTCGCAACGAACGGGCGAATGACGAGAAAGTTTAAGAGAGCTCAGCTGTCGAAAGATAAACCCAAGAGAACTCCCCGGTGAACGATGCGGACAGAACCGATGTTCTTCATCCAAGTAAGTCGGTGCAGATGATCAGCGGCAGTTGGGGCCGCCCATGCCAGGGTACCAGCCGTTCGATGTACGAGTCGAACAACACGAGTGGTGCCGGATGCAACTCTATCGGCCAAAAGAAGAAAGAGGACGCATGAGGAAGCAAAGTGTAGAAAGACTCGAAGCGGGGCGCGTCCGCGATGGCCGATTCGCCACCGCACCGGGGTCTGGTCCTTCCGGTCTCTTCTTCGTGCAGGGGCCTTGTGGCTGCCAACTCAAGATCGTCGGCTTCGTCCGTCCGGGATGGGAGCATGTCTCTGTGTCGACGCCACGGCGATCTCCAAACTGGGAGGAGATGTGCTTCGCCAAAGAAATGTTTTGGGATGAAGAGGAATGTGTGATGCAGCTGCATCCTCCTCATTCGCAGTATGTGAACAATAGTCGCTACTGCCTGCATCTCTGGAGGCCGACCCGTCAGGTCATTCCGATGCCTCCGGCAGCCTTCGTGGGCATCGTCGGGCTCGGGCCGTCTGAAGCGGCAATTCTGTTTGCGCAGATGAGTGCGACGTCTTAGCAGATCTCGCCGCGTCGTGCCAAGTCGGGCGGCGACGACGTGATCGAGAGTCCAGCGGAGTTGCTCACCACAGCCAGGGGCGGCGAGCAAGCCTAGGTGGCCACAGACCCGCCAAGGGCGCGCCGGGCCGCTACTCTGCGCCCCAGAGCCCAACCCGCTGCGCTTCTGGAGGCGGCGGGAGGTAACGCTCGCAGAGTCGGCTCGTCCGGGCCACCGTTTATTGTACGGGATGTGACGCGCATAACCACACCATCGTGGAATCGGCCAGGTGAGCAGATCGTGGATCCGTTGTACACGGCGCGCGGCCAAATACATTTGTATCAGGAGAGGCTCCTACGGGGCGCAACTACCGTACGCATCGGCTAGTTACCTGAGTGAGGCGCGTCGAGGAGCGTTGTTGCGCTGGTCTCGGCCTCGCGAGGAAATCCTGCATGAGGGAGCGGCGATTAGCCTGATACCAGCGCCATGCCCGCGCAACTCGGCGATATTTCTCGTCAATACCGGGCAAGAGTGTTGCTTTGCGAAGCTACGCACGACGGGGTCGCCTGTATGATCGACCGAAAATCTTGGGGGTGCTGTGGAAGTCGAAGGCAATAGCGGCCGCAACGGCGCGCCGGTCCGCCGCGACTGGGAACGGGCCGAGGCGGAAGGAGTTTACGCGCAGCCATTTGCCGAGCTCCTATTTCAGGCCCAGACCGTTCATCGCGGCAATTTTGACCCAAACCACGTCGAAACCGCAAGCCTGCTCAGCATCAAGACGGGCGGCTGTCCTGAAGACTGCACCTACTGCGCACAGAGCGTGCATTACGACACTGGCCTGAAGGCGACTCGCTTGATGGATCGCGCTGATGTGGTCGCCGCCGCGCAGCGCGCCAAGGCGGCCGGGGCGAGTCGCTTCTGCATGGCCGCGGCGTGGCGCAGCCCAAAGGACCGCGATCTCGATAAGGTCTGCGACATGATTGCCGCCGTTAAACGTGTCGGCATGGAGACGTGCGTAACGCTCGGCATGCTCACGCCAAAGCAAGCCACGCGGCTCGCCGACGCCGGCCTCGACTTCTACAATCATAACGTGGACACTTCGCCGGAGTTCTACCGCAGCATCATCACTACGCGGACTTTGCAAGATCGGATCGACACTCTTACGCGCGTGCGCGAGGTGGGGGTCAAAGTCTGCTGTGGCGGCATTATTGGCATGGGTGAGCACGTCGATGACCGTCTCGGCATGCTGGTACTGCTCGCCAATCTTCCCAAGCATCCGGAAAGTATACCGATCAACCTGTGGAACGAGGTGGATGGCGTGCCGGTGAAGGTCACGGCGGAGCGTTCCGATCCGATTGCACTGGTGCGCCTGGTGGCGACCGCGCGGATCATGATGCCCAAGAGCGTCGTACGGTTGGCCGCCGGGCGCCAGTATATGACTGATGAACTCCAAGCCCTATGCTTCTTGGCGGGTGCGAATTCCATCTTTGTCGGCGATGTGTTGCTGACTACCAAAAACCCGCAACTTGACCGTGATGCAAGTTTGTTAGCCCGGCTCGGCATTACGTCTGGACTCGCTTAAGTCATCAGAACAACGGCGTGCTGCGTGCAAGCTATCAGCGTAGGTAAGAAATGCAGATTGTCATGATGAAGGGAAAGATTCATTGCGCCTCGGTAACTGAATCCGACCTGCACTTTGAAGGCTCGATCTCGATTGATCGCGCACTGCTGGACGCGGCCGGTATCCTGATTAACGAACGCGTCGAACTGTACAACCTCGAGACGGGGGCACGCTTTGCAACGTTTGTGACGGAAGCGCCACAAGGGTCCGGCACGGTAGACGTGAACGGTGCGGCGGCTCGACTGGCGATGCCCGGCGATAAAATAAGTATCGTTGCATACGCCTCACTTGACGAGGCGGATGCAAGAATCTTCAGGCCGCGCATTGTGCTGGTTGATCGACAAAATCGCGTCGTCCCGGTTTGAATCCAACAAGCTAGCCGCCGTAAGATCCTGTCGTTGGCGACCAGTTGGGAGTTTTGCTGCGTCCATCCTTGCTCGGAGTGAAGAATGAATTCCATCATTGCGGGTAAAGTCGCCAGCTATGCGGCAGGCTTAGATGCGCTTAAAAACGACGACCGCCTGCGGAGTCTCAGGCCGCGCACCGGGATTGACTTTTCATCAAACGATTATCTGGCCCTGGCGAGCGCGCCGCGCATGAAAAAAGCCATCGTCACCGCGCTCGAAGGGGGTACTCCGATCGGAGCCGGCGGATCACGGCTTCTGCGCGGAAACTGCGAGGAGCACGAACGCCTCGAAGCAGCAGCGGCGCGGTTCTTCGGCGCGCAGACCGCGCTCTTCTTCGGCGGTGGTTATGTCGCAAATTTTGCGGTGCTGACAACGTTGCCGCAACGGGACGACCTGCTCGTCCTTGATTCCCTGGTTCACGCCAGCATTCACGAAGGAGCACGAGCTGGCCGAGCCGCGTTTCGAATCAGCGCCCATAACGACCCCCAGGTTATCGAAAGCGCAATTTGCGACTGGCGTGCCGCGGGCGGAGCGGGGCGGGTCTGGATCGTAGTCGAGAGCCTCTACAGCATGGATGGCGATTTCGCACCGCTTGAAGACCTGCTCGCGATCGCGGACCGGCACGATGCGTTCTTGGTTGTGGACGAAGCTCATGCCACCGGCGTTTACGGCGAGCAGGGGCGAGGCCTCACGGCGGCCTATGAAGGACGCGAAAATCTCCTGGTTATTCATACCTGCGGCAAGGCGCTGGGAGCCGCCGGCGCGCTTGTTACCGCCTCTGGCGTGCTGCGCGACTTCATAATCAATCGCTGTCGCCCGTTTATCTTCGCGACCGCCCCTTCGCCGTTAATGGCGGTAGCCGTACGGGAGGCTCTGTTGATCCTGCAGGAGGAGCCGGAGCGCCAACAGCGGCTGGCGAGGCTTGTCGCGTTCACGCATCGGGAGATGGTTGCGCGAGGCGAGAGAAGTCCTTCGAACTCGCAGATCGTGCCCTATATCATTGGCGAGAATGCCCGCGCCATGAGGCTAGCGTCCGCGCTACAGGCTCGCGGATTTGACATCCGAGGAATCAGACCGCCAACGGTGCCGGCCGGCACGGCCCGTTTACGAATTTCACTGACGCTCAACGTCGGAGAGAATGAGGTGCGTGCGATGCTCGATGCCCTCGTTGAGGAGACGAGGGGCGGATCTCGATGAGTCAGCGGATCGTGGTGACCGGCACAGATACAGGGATCGGCAAAACTGTCTTTTCGGCAGGCCTTGCCCATCTTCTCGGCGCGAATTACTGGAAACCAATTCAGGCCGGTGTTGAAGGAGAGACCGATAGCCAGCAGGCCGCACGACTAAGCGGTCTTCCGGCCGATCGGATCGTTCCGGAGCGTTACCGCCTTAAAACGCCCGCTTCCCCGCATCATGCCGCCGAAATAGATGGAATTCGCATCGACCCCGATTCGCTCGTCCTGCCGGATACCGGGGAGCGACCGCTCGTCATCGAAGGCGCTGGCGGGCTGATGGTGCCGCTGAATTCTAGCGCACTCTACATCGATATCTTCCAGCGGTGGCGACTTCCCGTCGTGCTTTGCGCGCGCACGCTACTCGGGACCATCAATCACTCGCTGCTCTCGATAGAGGCCTTGCGAAAGCGCCAGATCGACATTCTTGGGATCGCATTCATCGGGGAAAGAAATTCTGAAACTGAGAGCGCAATTTGTGACATCGCGCGGGTGCGGTGGTTAGGACGGCTGCCCTGGATTTCTCCTTTGACGGCAGACAGCCTACGGGATGTCTTCAAAGGCTCGTTTGTTCCCGGCGATTTCAAGCGATGAAGCCAAACAAGAGGTGGCCAATTTGGCACCCATTCACGCAGCATGCTCTTCACAACGAGATGACCAAGGTTGTGCGTGGCGACGGTGCTTATCTCTACACGGCGGATGATCATCGAATCATAGATGCAATCTCATCCTGGTGGGTCGTCACTCACGGCCATTGCCATCCGCAGATCGTGAGCGCGATTCAGGAACAGGCCGGCAAGCTGAACCAAATCATTTTCGCCGGCTACACGCATGATCCGGCCGAGGAGGTCGCTCGGCTCCTTTTGAAACTCACACCCCGAGGCTTGGACCACGTGTTCTACTCGGACAGTGGCTCAGCCAGCGTGGAAGTCGCCTTGAAGATGGCGCTCGGCTATTGGCACAATATAGGCGAACAGCGAACACGCATCGTTGTCATGCAGCACTCCTATCACGGGGACACGTTCGGTGCGATGTCAGTTGGTGCCCGCGGTGTCTTCAACGTGGCGTACGGACCTCTCCTGTTCGACGTGACCTCAATCCCGTTCCCTGCGAGCGGTCTTGAGCGGGCGACGCTTGATGCGCTTGAGTCAGCATGTCGGAACGAAAATCCCGCAGCCTTTATTGTCGAGCCTCTGGTGTTAGGGGCAGGCGGAATGCTGATGTACCCAGCTTGGGTGCTAAGAGAGATGAAGCTGATCTGCGAGGCGTCGGACGTCCTGTTCATTGCCGATGAGGTCATGACGGGCTGGGGCCGCACCGGAACAATCTTCGCCTGCGAGCAGGCCAATGTTGTGCCAGACATAGCGTGCTATTCGAAGGGTCTCACGGGAGGGGCGCTGCCGCTCGCGGTGACACTCTGCCGGGCGGAGATTTTCGATGCCCATTATTCAAAAGACCGTACGCGCACATTCTTTCACTCGAGTTCGTACACGGCAAATCCGGTGGCCTGTGCCGCCGCTAAGGCTAACCTGGAGCTGTGGAAAGACCAGGAATGTCACCGGCGCATCGCTGCGGTTGCAACCATGCAGGAGCACGCAATTGAAGCATTCCGCGCCGATCCGCGCTTTGCAAACGTTCGCCGTAGCGGCACCATCACAGCACTCGATCTGAAGACGAGAGATACCGGTTATCTCGCAGGCATCGGCCCGAGGCTTCACGCCTTCTTTAAAGACCGTAATCTCTTGCTGCGCCCACTCGGTAATACGATTTATGTGATGCCGCCATATTGTGTAACAGCAGGTGACCTGGACGAAATATATGCAGGCATTTGTGGCGCTGCCGATACACTGGCCTGAAAGAGACGCGCGGCAGCGCAAGATCAAGGATCCTGAGCTGTCGTCGGCTTCCCGAACGACTTGAGAGAGCCTTGCCATATACCTACGAAATGGACGATTGTGACCTCGCATCTGCAACGTGGGTGCTGCCGGCCGGGCGAGATCGCGGGCTTCGCCGGGTCGGTCCACAGTGTCATCGCGCGTTCGGTTTCAGTCCGATCGCGTTATCGCGATTGGTTGCGTGTTCATCTGTGTGGATGCCTGCGCGAAGTTGTTACAAAATCATGAAGTTATGCGTCCATTGGTGACGGCCTGTTGCGGAAGTTCCGCCGTCATTTCGATTAGATGAGATTGCCTGGACGGCAGGTCTTATCAAGCCTCTACGGACACGGAGATGCTGGACACGTCATCCGCATTCCGGAGTTTGCGGCAGCCGCGCGAGCGCTGGTGCATCTTTCCTATTTCCCTCGCCTGGTCGCGGTCGTTTGCGGAGCCTGCAGTCCGCCGAAGCCGTGGCTTTAAGCGCCAGCCCATCCTTGTCAGCAGCCAGAGGTAACGGACATGCCGCCTTAAGGGGCCGACAGCGGCTTTGACACGTAAATCGCAGCCTCATAAGCACACCCACTATCGCCGCTCGCGTGCGTCGTCTCCAGGCCGCCGTTTTTGACGCTCAGAATGTTCGGATGGTCAGTCCCTGGAACACCGCGCAGAGGACATGTTGAAAGACCTTATTTGCTGACCGCCCAATCATTGGAAGCTTTGTGCTTCCGACTTCTCAGTGACGCTCCTTTTCGGGCTCCCTAATGACAGATACCTTTCGCTCTCCAAGGGGAAGGCCATTTCCAGAGACATGCGGGGCCGGATCAGATCGACATGAGCCACACTTCGCAGCTGCCGGTTGAACGCGTCACGATTCCAGTTCTGCAACGACGCAAGGAGGAAGGGCGCGCCATGGTGATGATCACGGCTTATGATGCGGGTAACGGCACGCATCGCCGATCCTGTCGTCGACGTCATTCTTGTCGGCGATAGCGTCGGCAACGTATGCTTTGGGTTTGATGACCACTTTACCGGTCAGCATGGCGACGATGAATCACCACCTGGTCGTGGTCGCGCAAACAGGGCCTGGCGCCCTGCTTGTAGCTGACATGCCGTTTCTCAGCTTTCATCTCAGTTCCGACGACCCGATATGCAACGCTCGAGGCGTCCTGCAGCGTGGCGCAGACGCCTCGAACTTGAGGGAGGGGCAAGCGTGTTGAGATGATCCGGGCCTTGGTGAATTGCGAAATTTCCGTGATGGGTCATCTTTGGTCTCACACCACAAAAGCGTGAACGCGATGGGCGGCTTCAAGGTACAAGTTCGGAACGTGGACGATGCCCTACGCCTGCTTGACGATGCGCGCCAGCTACAGCAGCCGGATGCTTTGCTCTTGTCCTCGAAGGCGCCCCGGCCGAGCTCGCTGCGCGCGCGACTGAATCTGAGCACAACTTGCTGGCGATGAGTAATCGCGTCGCCATCTCATCGAACAAGAACGGCTTGTTCGTTGCTGAGGGCCTTTTACTTCGGGCAGCTGCGGGCCGAGAGGAGGTTCGAACGACTGGACTCTCGGGTTCAGTACGGCACTCGAAGAAACATCTCGCTGAGTGTGATTTGATTAGGTTCGATCGCCAGATCTGGGTCGAAACCCGGCGGCTGGACGACTGGTGCAGCGAAGCTAATCTCACGACAGTCGATCTTATGGACGGAGGCAATGGGCTGAGTTCGCCGGTGCCATACAAACCTGATCAATACACGCTTCGATGGGGTTGCTCTTATGCCGATCACCGGCTCGACCGGCGGCACGCCGTCGACGTCGGATCTGGGTTCGAGCGCTATTCCCGCGGCGTCACAAGCTATCGCCATACCCTGCCGTACAAACGTCAAATGCATACAGCTAGTTCATTGCAGGTTTGGCTTGCGGAAGACCAGAGCGTGGCGGCATTCCAAGGACGAGCTGCGACAGATATGGAACGCCGCGAACAATCGAGCGCACCGTTAGCGCGATCGCAATAATCGCGGCCCCGAGCATACCCGCGATGATCAACCGGGTCGTGAGATCCCAAAGTTCTCCGAACTGTACGAAATCCATGAGACGGAACACGGTACCCTGGACCAGGTAGAGCAGCAGCGTGGTCTGGCCCAACTCCACAGCGATAAAGCGGGCAATTCGATTTGAATGGCCAACGCTCCAGCATTGCAGCAGGAGTTCGATAGCGATTGCTGAGGCAGCTGCAGAGCCAACAAACATCAGAAGCACGTTTTTAGCCGACCGAAAATCGTGAATTACCCCAAGATTATTGTAGACATAGGTATCCTTGCCCCAAGCTAGAAAGCATACGCAGGTCACTATTGAGAGAAGTAAAATTAGGAGCGGCTTGTGATGTCGCGATGTACGCGTCCATCGCTCTCTCGATTGAGCAAGCAAGAAGCCGAAGCAGAAGAACGGGTAAGTGAATCTGATCAGGGGTGATATGGAGAATGTCAGAGGCGCGAGTGCGACCAGTATGGCTAAGCCAGATATGACCCACGATTGGTGGTTTAGCCTGGTAGAAATCTTGAGGAGAAGGTAGGAAACAAACGTGGCCCAGATGAACCAGTATGTGCCAGCGAAATCGTCTACAAATTCCAAAAGTCCGCTCGTTAGGCTGGGCGCGCGCCACAATGCCGCCAGCTTAGCTGTCTCCATGAACGTCCACCAAAACAGCATCGGCAGCAAGAGCTGCTTCGCACGGTCGCTGGCTGCTCGAGTGAACGACTTTTGCAGCAGTGATCGAGAAGAAAGATATCCGCTTATCGCCATAAAGAGCGGCATGTGAAACATATAGATCGATTTGTAGTACGGCGAATACCAAAACCCGTCGTCTCGGTAGATGACATACTGAATCAGGTGCCCAACGATCACCAAAACAATGAGCGCACCTTTCGCGAAATCTAAGCTTAGATCTCGATCGTTTGCCTCTGTCGTGCGCGAGCTCGGCGCGATCGTTCCAGTCACGCGTAGCAATGTATCAAACATCTAGATATCTGTTGTTGATGAGCCGGCGGCCCGTTGTCCGCTTCTTCTGCCTCATTTTTGATCCAAACGAAAGGTGATGGCGGGAGTTTTTGGAACGGGAATAGTCAGGCCATTGAAGATGGAGCTGGCTGAGCGTCTCCGAATGCCTCGCGGAACTTTGTGGCAGGGCAGATATCTAATTTGAGATACTGGTGTAGCAGTACGGGCACGGCATACTATTTGCAAACGCGGTTCTGGGAGGAAGACTGTCGCGCTCAGCCTTCCACTCAGCCCGACGCATCTCGGACCCGGCAGATGCGTCGGGCTTCTTCGGTTGGCCCAGTTGACATTTGGTCCGTCACCTTCGCTTGCCGCCGAGGCGCTCACGCCAAATAGGGGCTTCTGATAGCTGAACTCGAGGACTCGCCCGCACTTCCGCAAATGCTTCGTCCACCGCGCCGGCCGCCGGCCAACCAGCCGGTGTGTGATATCTCTCGTGATGGCGTTGCTCTCCTTTGGAATCAGCACCCCGAGCCTACCGGCTCAAGGCGGCAACGCCGACCTCTTCAGAAATTCAACAGAACCCGGGACATCCCCACCGCTCGTTCCTTGACGGCTTTCGTCGCAACGCCGGCCGCCGGAGTGATTGTTGCTGCACCTATGCTGTAAACGGCTCAGGCTGGATCGCTGCTGCACAATCTACGGTCCTAACAAAGTCCGCACCCGTGCGGCTGGGCACGTGGCCACCAAGAAGCTATACCACACCATTTGACTCCATTCCGCTGCGAGCTCACCTTGGGCCGACCTCAGAGTGGAAACTTAGATAAGCCAGCTGGACCAGAATCGCTCGCGACTGCGAGGTTCTATGGTCAAGGTGCTGCTCGCACTCACGTGTTGTGGATCAAGGAGGGCAGCAGGCGTTCTCCGCGCATCAGCCGACTCGGCGGGTCACAGATAGTGTTGGCCTTCAGGCTTCACCTTCATGATCATGGCCTCAAAACTCCTGACCATTTCGGCGTGTGCGGCGATGCGGTCGCTAGCAACAGTTTCTCTCGTGTGCCTACAAGTTTAGCTTGCTCGGGCTGAATTCAACGTTTCGGTCAATGACTCCTCGAATATGTCGAGGCCTTGTCCCAACGTTTCTTGCTCGATCGTAAGTGCAGGCAAGAACTTTACAACCTGATCGGTCGGTCCGCATCGCTCGATAATCAATCCCTTCTCAAACGCTCTATGTGACGTCGCCTCTGCGATTTCGGTCGTTTTGCAATCGAATCCGCATACCAGGCCCCGTCCACGAACAGCAAACCTGTTTCCGTGCTGGTGCGCGATAGCATCGAGTCGACGCCGCGTAAATGCGCCCAATCGTCGGACCTGTTGCGAGAACGTCTGGTTGCGCCAATACAGATTCAAAGCCGCTTTGCCAGAGACGAGTGCAAGGTTGTTTCCTCGAAACGTCCCCGTGTGCTCGCCTGGTTCCCATGCGTCAATCGCTTCTTTGATCAGGAGCATCGATAGTGGCAAACCGTACCCACTCAGCGATTTCGACAGTACAACAATGTCTGGCGACAACGCAGCGAACTCGAAACTGAAGAACTCGCCTGTACGGCCACAGCCCATTTGGATATCGTCAACTATGAAAATAGCTCCGACCTCTTTTGCCAAAGCCTGAATTGACTGCAACCATTCCTCGCCGGCGACGTTAATGCCTCCCTCTCCTTGCACGGTTTCGACGAGAATGGCGGCTGGAAGATCAGTGCCACTGCTCTCGTCCATTAATACCTTTCGCACGTAATCCGCCGCACTGTGAGCGGAGCCAAGATACCCATCATAGGGCATGAACGTTGTGCCGGATAAGGGAATGCTGCTGCCTTTGCGGTAAAAGCGGTTACCGCTCGCGGCTATGGCTCCCAAACTTTGGCCGTGATATCCATTCGTGAAAGAAATGACGTTGTGACGTCCTGTGATCTTACGCGAGAGCTTTAGAGCTGCTTCAATAGCGTTAGCTCCCGTAGGCCCCGTAAACTGAAAGCGGTAGGAAAGATTCCGTTCACGAAGGATGACAGAGCTAAAGGTCTCCATGAATTCGATCTTTGCTGGAGTGGCCATGTCCAAGCCGTGGACGACCCCGTCCGACTCCAGATACTCGCTGATTGCCGATTTGATCTCCTGATTGTTGTGGCCATAATTTAGCGCTCCAGCGCCGGACAGAAAGTCAATGACCTTTCGGCCACCCTCTGCGAACATAATCGAGCCGCGCGCCCTGCTGAAGACAGCAGGAAAGGAACGTGAGTACGAGCGCACGTTGGACTCTAGCATTTCGACTGTCTTCATTCTGTGCGGCTCGTGTCCTCCAACCATGTGGTCGTCTCCTCGACAAGAAAATCTGTTCGACGAACAAGCGCGCGGCCAACATCGTACAGGATTGGCAGACCACGAGCGCACAGTTCCGGCGGCTCTCGGCGTCCTTTCGGCTATGCGTAGGGCGTCTGAAAATCAGCTCCAACGGCTTACCCGAGAACCAGGCGGAACAAAGCTACTATGTTTAGTAGTTTCGTCCCCATCCAGCGAGGGCCCCGGCTAAGTCGTCCTTCGCGGGCAAACTTGCTTAGCCGCGCGCGATTGAAGAATTTGCGCATACTGCGCGGTTAGCTTGGAAACGGGAAGTATGTGGGCCGAAAAATTTCATCGCGACCAGAGCGGCCGATGCGCTCCGGCGACGGCGGCCCGCCAGGCGGAAGCGTGTGTTGGATGCTCACGCTCACGGTCCCGCGAGTAGAAGGGACACGGCCCCGCAGATCTGGCCCGGCGCGCGGGCTTATCGCGCGTCCAGAGCCCCGCTTTGGGCCTTGCGTTTGGCCGGACCGGCGCGGAGAGTGGTCGGCGTGGATGCGTTCGGCAGCAAAGGCGTTGGGCTTGAAATCGCTTCGACCAGTGGCATTTGTGTTGCCCTGCAGCGGATGCGTAGGTTTTGGGTGCTTCGGCCCGCCGAAGGCTGGGAGCGAACGCAAGTTCGCGAGTGTGGCGTACACCACTCGATCCTGCGAAAGCCAACGTCGCCAAAATGCGATCTTGGTGGCTTTTGTGAATTCCGCACCGATCGTTTCGACCGACTGCGTGATTTTGGCCGCGATCGCCGCGCCTTTCCTCCCACAAACTCCGGTGCCCGACCTATCTGGAGCGGTCGCACAAGTTTCAGGTGAGTTCTTTGTTCTAACGAGGTACTGCCGGCAAGCCGCTGCCGTGGCACTTTCGCGCTAAGTCAGCAAGGATCGTAGCACTGAACGTAGGGCGCTCCTTCGTTAAAGCGAGGAGGGCCTCGCCTCGTCTGATTGCGCGATCATACCAGAGGCGCTTTGTCAGGAGCCCGACGAAGTGTTTCAACCAGATGCCGAAACTGCAACAACAACGACAGGAATGCGGCAAGATCGAAGGGCGAGGATCGCCACTGGCACGCGGTAGCACGGGTAATCGCGCATTGATCGACATCGTAAGCGCCGCGCAGGTGCGGCTTGGTCCAGACTGCTTCCCCATCTTTCACGCGTTCGTTCCACCAAGATGCTCGCTAAGCGCTTCATCGACGCAGGCGATCAACTCCAGACTGGCAAAGGGTTTGGCAAAAAAGCCGGTTACGCCGGCGCTCAACGCGCGGGCTCGCGTGCGATCATCTGCGAAGGCAGTCATCAGGATGAATGGCGCAGCGTGGCCCTGGGCCCGCATCTGTTCCAAAAGTTCAAAGCCGCTCATCATGGGCATCTGCACGTCTGCAATGACACAGGACGTATCGTTCAATTGAGATGACCGCAAGAATTCGTCAGCCGATGCAAACGTACGAACGTTGTGACCCTGCGATTTCAAAAGGTTGTTCAGTGCGGCACGAATCGAAGGATCGTCGTCGACAACGGAAATAGTTGAATACCTAGACAAGACGACCCGTTCTTAGTTGGGCGAAGGCGCTGGCGGAAGCATGACGGCCAGCAGAAGGATGCGCTTGCACGACGAAATTGTAAAACCATACCTAGGTTTGTACCCTGAAACGGTCGGTCCCAATTCCCAGCCTCTCAGTCATCCTGATCAAATCGGCCAGCGATCGAGCTCCCATCTTCTTCATCACGTGACCCCGATAGATTTTGACTGTAATCTCGGCGAGCCCGAGTTCCGCAGCTACCTGTTTGTTCAATAAGCCGGCGGCGACTAGTTTCAATACATCCTGCTCTCGTGGACTTAGGGCCTCAAACAAGGACTGCAGCCTCCTGACCACCTTGTCTACACCTCGTCTCTTCCGATCCTGTTCGATAGCTGCGACTACGCCATCGAGTAGTTCCTGATCGCGAAACGGCTTGCTGAGAAAATCGATTGCTCCACTCTTCATGGCTTTGACAGTCATCGGAATATCGCCATGAGCGGTGATGAAAATAATAGGAATGTGAATCTTCAGTTTGGCTAACTCACTCTGGAGCTCAAGGCCGCTCAATCCCGGCAGCCTGATGTCAAGCACAAGGCAGCTAGGAACATCAGGGAGCTCGCTCTGGAGCATTTCCCGGGCCGATCCGTAAGCAACGACATCCAGACCGATCGAACGAAATAGGTTGACCAGCGATTCGCGCATTGAGAGGTCATCGTCGACGAGGAAGACGCGCGGCCTCACCTCCGGCCCAACGACATTTGCGGCTTCCTTCCGCGGTTCAGAGCGCCTGGTCACGATCAGAGCCTCACTTGTACGATTTACAGTAGAATCGTCGCCCTACTACGACCTTTGATTGACCACGTTGCCTTTCAAGGACTTTCGCGCAGTGCAAAGTTTGAGATTTTCCAGGTATGTGACGGGTCAGCCATTCGCGCCAGCGTGATGGTACAGGAAAGTCTAGCAAAAACCGCCCGACTGGTCGAGAACTGCCTTTCGCGTCTGTCCGCCGTCGCGTCGGATCGGCCCCGCGGCATCGATCAAACGATCAGCAGCGATCGAGAAGCACCGACTCCAGAACTTGAGGCGCTCGCTTTAGCATGGCGGCGCGTGTCGCCTGGCCCTCGCGAATGAGGCTGCAGCGGACGACCCATTATGCGGCTGAAGGATCAGAATGCCCGGCGCCTTGGTAGTTGAACGCGGGGGCGCGAGCTGAGCGAATTGGCGCTATCGTGCCTGTGCATGCGCCGATCCCGCCCGCGTTGAGATCGGCAAGCGGCGTAGACTATCGCACCCATACTAAGGAAAATAGACATCAGAACGAGTAGCAGCGGCATCAGCACATGAACTTTTCTTTTTCTCAGAGCGCCTGTGAGTTGCTCTTTGCGCGGTTGAGGAAAGCACCTCGCACCGACTTCGTACAACCTGACGCTAGGTGCGATTCAAGTCCTTTCCGTCATGTTTGTCGTAAAGATGCTCGAACGCGAGCTGCTGCAGGGGCGCTCACGTGTGTTCGTTCGGCCGGCGCGCAGGACTGGGCTGGATCGACACGATCGGGCCACGCATTGGGTGTGTAAGTCGCGTCTCGGGGTGCCGCGGTCCACTCTTTGGCGGCCTTAATCGGTACTCGCGCCGTTTTGCGAAGTCCCTTCACAAGCTCGCCCCATATGTGTCAGGTTTCGGCTCAGTCCTTATTGACCGGGCGGGCAAATGCCGCGGGACCCCCTCAGCCGAACACTGTTCGGCTCAAATGTCGACAGTGACATCCAGCCCCTGTGGGAGGACGGTGATCGCGCGTTCTGCCGTGCGAGGCAAATCCACGGCAGCAGGGCTGTCGTGCTTGCCGTGCGGCCCATCACGGAAGACCCAACGACGCTCGACCGCCTCGCCCATGAGTATGAGCTGAGGGAGGAGCTAGACGAGGCATGGGCGGTGCGGCCGTTGGAACTGATCCGGGAAGCTGGTCGGACTATGCTGGTCCTGGAGGATCCATGCGGCGAGCCACTGCTAAATTTGCTCGGGGTCCGTATGGAACCCAAGCGCTTCCTGCGCCTCGCTGTTGGTATCGCCAGGGCCGTGGGCAAGCTTCACCGGCACAGCTTAGTCCACAAGGACCTGAAACCCGCTCACATTCTGGTCAATTGTCCTGACGAACAGGTACGACTCACTGGTTTTGGTCTGGCTTCCCGTCTTTCCCGCGAGCGCGTGCCGCCTGAGCCTGCCGAGTTCATCGCCGGCTCGTTGCCCTACATGGCGCCCGAACAGACCGGACGAATGAATCGCTCGGTCGATTGTCGCAGTGATCTCTATTCACTTGGCGTGACATTCTATCAGATGCTGATCGGCGCGCTGCCGTTCACGGGCTCAGATCCCTTGGAGTGGATCCATTGTCATATTGCAAGAAAAGCAATCCCGCCCGTCGAGAAATCACAAAACCTCCCCCTGCCGATATCTCAGATTGTGATGAAACTCCTCGCGAAAACCGCCGAGGAACGCTACCAGACTGCCGCTGGCCTTGAGCACGATCTGCAACACTGTCTCGCAGCATGGGCCACCCACGGTCGCATCGACCCGTTTGAGCTCGGCACAGACGACGCACCTGATCGGTTGCTCATCCCCGAGAGGCTCTATGGCAGAGCCCTTCAGATCGAGGCTTTGCTTGCCTCTTTCGATCGCGCGGTGAAGAGCGGCGCGCCGAGGTTGGTGCTCGTCGCCGGTTACTCCGGCGTCGGTAAGTCTTCGCTCGTCCAGGAGCTACACAAAGCACTGGTGCCCTCGCGCGGGCAGTTGGTGTCAGGCAAATTCGACCAACTGAAGCGCGACGTTCCCTATGTGACGCTAGTGCAGACGTTTCAGAGTCTTGTCCGTCCTCTTCTCAGCAAAAGTGAGGGCGAACTCGCCACCTGGCGGCAAGCGCTCCGGGAGGCGCTCGGCGCGAATGGACGACTGATGGCCGAATTGATTCCCGATCTGAGCCTGATCATTGGCGAGCAGCCCGCGGTTGCTGAGCTTCCAGCCCGGCAAGCGCAAATTCGTTTCCAGCTGGTGCTTCGTCGCTTTATTGGCGTGTTCGCCCGGCGAACCCATCCTTTGGTGCTCTTCCTCGACGATTTGCAGTGGCATGATGCCGCAACGCTCGACTTCATCGAGGATCTCCTGACCCAGTCGGATCTGCATCTGCTGCTCATTGGAGCTTACCGCGGCAACGAACTTGATGCAGGCCATCCACTCAAACGCAAGCTCGACTCCATCAGGGGAGCCGACGTAAATTGCGAGGAGATCACGCTCTCGCCGCTCACTGCAGACGATGTCGCGCAGTTAGTCGCGGATACCCTTCGCTGCGGACCAAAACGCGCTGCCCCGCTTGCAAAATTGGTGCATCAGAAGACGATGGGTAATCCGTTCTTCGCCATTCAATTCCTTTCTGAACTGGCCGAAGAGCAGCTGTTGACGTTCGATCACGAGTCGGCGCGCTGGCGATGGGATCTCGAGCGTATTCACGCAAAAGCGTACACCGAGAACGTCGTGGATCTGATGCTCGGCAAGCTCATCCGCCTGCCCGAGGAAACGCAGGACGCGCTGCAACAGCTGGCCTGTTTCGGCAACATCGCCGGGACGGCGGAGCTTGCGATCGTGCTCGAAATTTCGCAGGAGCAGGTGCACGCGACCCTGTGGCCGGCGATCCGGCAGGAACTGATCGCGCGCCACGGAACAGCCTACCGCTTTCTCCACGATCGCGTTCAAGAGGCGGCCTACTTGCTGGTGCCAGAATCCTCGCGCGCTTCTGCCCATCTGCGGATCGGTAGGATGCTGGCGGCACACGTCCCTGCGCACAAACGCGAAGAGGCTATCTTCGACATCGTCAGCCAACTCAATCGAGGTGTCGCGCTAATTGCCTCCGGTCAGGAGCGTGAGCAGCTCGCAGAGCTGAATTTAGTCGCAGGGCAGCGTGCCAGGGCGTCGGCGGCCTACGCCTCGGCACTCACATATTTCACCCTCGGTGCTGCGCTGCTCGCGGAGCACTCTTGGCAAAGGCGCCACGAACTCGCGTTCGCACTGGAGACAAGCCGGGCCGAATGCGAATTCTTGGTAGGCCAGCTGGAAATTGCAGAGAGCCTCCTGTCCGTACTGTCGAAGCGCGCCTTGAACGCGCCCCAGCGAGCAACGGTCGCATGTTTGCGGGTCGATCTTTACTTGACGCTCGGTCAGCACGGGCGGGCAGTGCTCACAGGGCTCGAATATCTTCACGACGTCGGGATCGAGTGGTCGCAGCATCCGACGGACCAGGAAACATTAGCCGAATATCAGCGGATGTGGTCACAACTGCCCGACGCAATCGAGGATCTTGCTAGTTTGCCTGCAATGACAGATCAGACCACGCTTGCCACGCTTGCCGTCTTGACCCGGATTCTTCCGCCCGCAGGTTTCACGGACGCCAATTTATCCGCTTTGGTCATCTGCAGAGCTGTCACCATCAGCCTCGAATACGGCAACACTGATGCTTCTTGCGCCCATTACGCATGGCTAGGCCGAATCTTGGCCGGGCGCTTCGGTGACTACCAAGCAGCTGACAAATTTGGTCGTCTTGCTTGCGACCTGGTTGATCGCGGTGAGTTCTCCCGTTTTCGGGCTCCCGTCTATTTGGCCTTCGGGTGCAACGTCATCCCGTGGACGAAGCCCCTAAGAGGTGGCCGGGTTTTGATTCGGCGAGCGCTCGCAGCTGCGGTCAGCAGCGGCGATGTCATCTATGAGGCGTACAGCTTGCTTCATCTAACCTCAAATATGATCATGGCCGGAGATCCCCTGAAAGAGGTACAGAACGAGATAGAGAAAAGCCTCGCTATGATACGGAATAGAAAGGTTCAGTTTGCTGCTGATACCGTAGCCGCTCAGCTCGCAATCATTCGAAGCATGCGCGGCCTCACGCGCTCATTCGGTTGCTTCGATGACCAACAATTTGACGAGCTAGACGTCGAGCGATCGTTGGCACGCAGTCCGGAGCCGTCACCTAGCGAAACCATCTACTGGATCCGCAAACTTCAGGCGCGATTTATAGCCGGCGATTATGCTGCGGCTGTTGATGCTCGCTCCAAGGCGGAGCCCAAATTATGGACCATGCCGACAGAGCCCTTGATCGCGGAGTTTCACTTCTATGGTGCGCTGTCTCACTCATGTTATTGCGACAAGCCAGGCGAAAGCGAACAACACCAACATCGGGATATCATTGATGCCCATTACAGACAGCTGCAGATATGGGCGACGAATTGCCCCGAAAACTTTGAGAATCGGGCTGCCTTGGTCGGCGCTGAAATTGCAAGGCGGGAATACCGCGATACAGACGCAATGCGACTGTATGAACACTCAATCCAGACCGCAGCACGTAACGGTTTCGCCCACCACGAGGCAATCGCTTGCGAACTTGCAGCGCGCTTTTATGCTGCGCGCGGTTTTGACAGAATCTCCCGGGTTTACCTGCAGGAGGCGCGGCGCGGCTACCTTCGTTGGGGAGCAGATGGCAAAGTGCGTCAGCTCGACGAGCTGAATCCCCATCTCAACCATGATGAGACCACTCCTGCCGCGAATGGAATGAGGATCGGAGCTCCGGCTGAGCATCTTGATCTCGCGACGGTTACAAAAGTGTCGCAGGCGATTTCCGGCGAGATGGTTCTTCAAAAACTAATCGACACGCTTATGCGGACTGCCATTGAGCAGGCCGGCGCCGAACGAGGTTTGTTAATTCTGCTGCATGGAGGCGAGCCGCGGATCGAGGCGGAAGCCGCAACGGTAGCGGATGCGCTGCTTGTAAAGGTGAATGAACAGCCCGTAACTCCGATGGCACTTCCCGAGTCCGTGCTGCATTTCGTCCTACGTGTCCGCGAAAACGTCATTCTCGAAGATGCTGCCGCCGAGCCTTCATTTGCGGAAGATCCGTATATCCGCGAGCGCAAAGCGCGTTCTATTCTTTGCCTGCCACTGATCACGCAGGGCAAGCTGATCGGCGTACTTTATCTGGAGAATAATCTCGCCGCGCGCATATTCTCGGCTGCCCGCAACTCGGTGCTGAAAATGCTTGCCTCGCAAGCTGCAACTGCGCTGGAAAACAGCCGGTTGTACAGCGAAGTTCAGCAACGGGAGTCAAAAATTCGGCGCTTACTCGACGCTAACATCATCGGAATATTTATCATTCGCGAAGGAGGCGAGATCATCGAGGCAAATCAAGCCTTCCTCACGATGGTTGGATACGACCGAGAGGATCTCGTCGCGGGGCGAGTGAACGGTCTCGACCTGACACCGCCAGAATGGCACGAGCGCACACTGGATGCTGGAACAGAAGCAAAACGGACCGGAGCCGTTCAGCAGTTCGAGAAAGAGTATGTCCGCAAGGATGGCAGCCGCGTGCCGGTGCTAATTGGCCTCGCCGTCTTCGATGCGCGAGACGACCAAGGTGTTGGCTTCGTCCTCGACCTGACAGAGCGAAAGAGAGCGGAAGCGGAAGCCCGTGAAAGCGAACGACGGTATCGCGAGACTCTGATGGGGCTGGCACACGCCAATCGGATCACGACAATGGGACAGCTGGCCGCCTCAATCGCCCATGAGGTCAACCAGCCGATTGCCGCGATCAGCAGTAATGCGGGGGCGGGGCTAAATTGGCTCGGTGCTCAGCCGCCAAATCTGGAAGAAGTTCGGCAGACCTTCGTTTTGATCGTCCGTGACAGTATGCGTGCAGGGAACGTGATCCGTCGGATCCGCGCTCTTATGAATAAGGCTCCTATGCAAACGGAGCTTCTCGCAATTGACGAATTGATCTTAGAGGTGCTGGCCCTAGTTCGCGCGGAACTTGCGAAAAATGATGTATGGGTGCAAACGCGACGGACTGAGGCGTTGCCGCTCGTCCGCGCAGATCGCGTCCAAGTCCGGCAGGTGATTCTCAATGTGATCACGAACGCCATCGAGGCCATGAGCGAGATCAACGAAGGTGACCGCGAGTTACTGATCAGTGCGCGGACAGATGACTCGAATAACGTAGTGGTCACTTTTCGGGATACGGGTCCAGGACTTGATCCGAACAGCGCTGACCGCGTGTTCGAGGCGTTTTACACCACCAAGTCCGAAGGGATGGGCATGGGGCTGGCCATTTGCCATTCTATTATTGAGGCGCACGGGGGCCGGATGTGGGCGGGCGCCAATGATCCTCGCGGGGCGGTCTTTCAGTTCAGCATGCCGGTTGCGCCGGAGGGCGTGGATCGGTCGGAACAGGTCGCTTCACCGTCTTAGGCTCGAGTTCGATATCGAGCAGGGCGCTCCGGGAGCCCCGATCATCGTGACACAAGCGAGCGGCGAGACCTCGAGGATTTGAGACATTCGCGTTTCTTACTGCCCATCGAGGAGTGTTGGAGCGAGTGACAGCAACCTCGATCCCGCGGTCTCGCAGATTTTCGCGAATAATCAGAAGATCTACAGTCTGACCGTAACGTCAGATTCAGGACGCTTTGAGGGCTTCCTGCAAGTCTCTTGAGACTTGCAGGGCGTCAAGCGGAATCAGACGAAAGCTGCACACGCAGTGTTCGAGAGAATGACGGCAATCGCCCTCCAAAGCATCCTTGTTTGAGTCGGGAGAGCGACATTATTTACTTATAATGCATGCAATCGTCGCCTGTGGCTGCGCAGAGTCTCGGTGTGGCTGATCAGCTAGAGCCAATCCCAAGTGCTAAAGTGGTTTAGGAAGGGTTGCTTTGATGACAGTGGAGCCGGCGCAGCCCCCTTGAATCCGATCTCAATGCAGAGCATTCCTGTCATGCGCCCCGAAGCAGGCCCCGGATTGCAACCGTGTACCGCTCTTCTCCGGAGTTGGCCTCAGGGCCTCGCGCCGCTGCTGCCGCTCGCAATAGGCGACGCGCAAGCGATGGCGTCGTGTATGGTTTTCTGTGCTCTGTAAAAGCGCCTGACCCGAGCAGGAACCGACCGGCGTCGGCGCATCGCTGCGCAGAAGGAGAGCAGTCGAGGATATGGAGAAAATGCAGGTGATACCGCGTCGTTCACAATACGTCGTTCGAGTTCGTCATCCTTTCGCAATGAGGTGAGCCACACGACGGTCTTCGTCACGGTCGCTCTTCGATAACCCTTCGATGACGCCGGCGCGATCCGCCGCATTGCGGTTCTGGCTCATCTTCCGCGTGCCATCGAGCCGTGTAATTTGCAATCGCAGACCGACAATCCGTACGCCTCCGACGGGGGCCGTCTTGCGTGAGGGGTGGTAATTCGCGAAGCGTGTGACCTTAAGTCTAGCTTTAAGGTCATCAGGCGATGCGGGTCGAG
>NZ_JADPKD010000043.1:0-1328 GCF_023073735.1 Bradyrhizobium sp. 160 | reverse complement strand
TCGAGAGCCACGTGGTGGATCCGGCCTCCATCGCGACGCCGCGCCGGCGCCGGCGAGCCAAGACGGACAGGCTGGACGGCGAGACGTTGTTGCGGACGCTTCTGGCCTACAAGCGTGGCGAGCCTCGGGTCTGCGCCATGGTCGTTGCTCCCTCTCCCGAAGAGGAGGATCGCCGCCGGCTCTGCCGGGAGCGGCGGACCTTGATTGCCGAGCGGATCGAACATGTGAACCGGATCAAGGGTCTTCTGTTCGCGCAAGGGATATCGGATTATGCGCCGTTGCGGCGGGATCGACGGAAGCGGCTGGAGGTCTTGCGGACGGGAGACGGGCGCGCATTACTGCCGCATCTGAAGGCGCAGATCGGCCGTGAGCTCGACCGGCTCGAACTGCTGCTCAACCAGATCGCGGCGGTGGAGCGCGAGCAGGATGCGTTGCTAGCGGTGAGCAAGCCGTCGGGCGAGAAGGCTGCATCGGACCCGGTCACGATGCTGCTCAACCTGAAGAGTTTGGGCCCGAACTTCGCTGCCATTCTGTGGTCGGAGGCCTTTTGGCGGCAGTTCGCCAACCGCCGTCAGGTCGCATCTTATGCCGGGCTTGCGGCGACACCCTGGCGCAGTGGTGGGATCGAGCAAGAGCAAGGCGTGTCGAAAGCCGGCAATCCGCGCCTGAGAACCACGATGATCCAGCTCGCCTGGCTCTGGGTGCGCCATCAGCCGCAATCGGCTCTGACCCAATGGTTCAAGGCGCACAGCCAGCGCGGCCGCAAGCGTGCGATCGTGGCGCTGGCCCGCAAGCTGCTCGTGGCGCTGTGGAAGTACGTGACCGCTGGCGTCGTGATCGAGGGAGCCGAGCTGAAGGCTGCCTGATGCGAGGCTTCCTGCAACCTTAAAACCAATCTGCCGAGGACCGATCAGCCTCGGCCGATCCGGGTGGACGAACCGATGGATTGCTTGGCTGCAAACGCCGCAACGAAGAATGGTCCCGTCCTCTCGAGCCTGCCCGCCGCAAGCGGAATGTTGGTGCGGTCGCCACCGAGCGACGACCGAATGTGAGTTTGATCTGGCATGCAAACCAGATTGCTGAACCGGCTCGACCCTTGGATCGCCGAACACAGGAGTTCACGCCGCACTTCCCGACCTGACGAGCCTGAAGGCGTACTCGCTCGGGTCAAGACCAAGCCGCTTCGCGGCGGCCCTCACGGGCCGGTCTTGACCCGATCTGCGCGCGCCTTCCGAAAGATCCCACGGTCGGGACGAAGAGCTGGCCTGCAATCGAACAAAGAGCTGATCATAAATCTTGACACACCAAACCCCCATGTGAGCAATCCA
>NZ_JADPKD010000021.1:0-525 GCF_023073735.1 Bradyrhizobium sp. 160 | reverse complement strand
AGAGCCTGACCGAAAAAGGGTGAGCGGTTTTGGCCGGCTTGTGATTCCTTCGGATTTGCAAAGATTCGAGGGAGGACACCATGCCGTGGACCAAAACCGCTCGCATCCAGTATCAGCGCGATGGACTGCGTTACGCAAGCGATCTGACCGATGCCGAATGGGCGCTGATCGCCCGGAAGATGCCGCCGCGACGGCGATTGGGTCGGCCGCGGGAGGTCGATTTGCGCGAGATCGTCCAGGCGATCTTCTATGTCCTGTGGAGTGGCTGCCAATGGCGAGCCTTGCCGAAGGGGTTCCCGCCATACTCGACAGTGCAGGGCTATTTTTACGCTTGGCGCGACACAGGCAGATGGCAGGAGATTGTCGAATCTCTAGTTCCGAAGGCGCGCCGGCAACTGGGACGAAAGCCCAAACCGACTGCGGCCGTGATCGATAGCCAGACCGCCTCGACGACGGAGGCCGGCGGTCCACGCGGATTCGACGCCGGCAAGCGCCTCCATGGGCGCAAGCGCCATATCGTGACCG
>NZ_JADPKD010000049.1:0-528 GCF_023073735.1 Bradyrhizobium sp. 160 | reverse complement strand
ACGGAGATGATCTGGTACAAGGTCGGCTCGGCCGACGAGACTCCGGGCAAATCCGGCCTCGCACACTTCCTCGAGCACCTGATGTTCAAGGGCACCTCGAAGCATCCCGTCGGCGAATTCTCCCAGACCGTGCTCCGCGTCGGCGGCAACGAGAACGCCTCGACCTCGGTCGACTACACCAACTACTACCAGCGCGTTCCGCGCGAGCAGCTGCCGACCATGATGGAATTCGAGGCCGACCGCATGACCGGCCTCATCCTCAAGGACGAGAACGTGCTGCCCGAGCGCGACGTCGTGCTCGAAGAGTACAACATGCGCGTCGCCAACAATCCGGACGCGCGGCTGAACGAGCAGATCATGGCCGCGCTCTATCTCAATCATCCCTACGGCCGGCCGGTGATCGGCTGGCATCAGGAGATCGAGAAGCTCGATCGCGAGGATGCGCTCGCCTTCTACCGCCGCTTCTACGCGCCAAACAACGCCATCCTGGTGATCGCCGGCGACGTCGATGCCGCCGATGTCCGCCCG
>NZ_JADPKD010000055.1:0-204825 GCF_023073735.1 Bradyrhizobium sp. 160 | reverse complement strand
CGCATGAACAGGTTTGCGAAGATTGGAGGCAACCCGACGCGAGGCGCCGAATTCGGCCGCTTTGGTATGGTTTTGGCGCCGATCTTGCAATAGCCGTGTGTAAGGCGCTTTGCAGCGGCGTTTGAAGGGCCTGCATGAGGAGCGGCAGGCCTATTGCGACCTCCACGATGCGGCGGCTAAACAGGCTCTGTGGGCGAGGGATCCCTGGGGAACAGGATGACGGATCAGGCGATTTTGGTCACGGGCGCTGCCGGCTTCATCGGCTTTCACGTTGCCCGCCAGCTTTTGACCGAAGGCCGGTCCGTCGTCGGGCTCGACAATCTCAACAGCTATTACGATCCGGCGCTGAAGCGAGCGCGCCTTGCACTGCTCAAGAAGGAGCCCGGTTTCTCCTTCGTCGAGGCCGACCTCGCCGATCGTGACATGATCGCGGCGCTGTTTGCGCAACATCAATTTGCCAAGGTCGTGCATCTCGCGGCCCAGGCCGGCGTGCGCTACTCGATCGAGCAGCCGCATGCTTACGCCGATTCCAATCTGCAGGGCTTTCTCAATGTGCTCGAGGGCTGCCGCAACAATGGCTGTCGTCACCTCGTCTACGCATCGTCATCCTCCGTTTATGGCGCCAACACAAAAATGCCATTCGCCGTGCAGGACCGCACTGACCATCCCGTGAGCTTCTACGCCGCGACCAAGAAGGCGAACGAAGTGATGGCGCAGTCCTACAGCCATCTCTACCGGCTGCCGGTCACGGGCCTGCGCTTCTTTACCATCTACGGGCCGTGGGGACGGCCCGACATGGCCATGTTTCTCTTTGTAGATGCCATTATAGCGGGCAGGCCGATCCGGCTTTTTAACCATGGCAGGATGCGCCGCGACTTCACCTATATTGATGATGTAACGCGTGTAGTATCCAGGCTGATCGATCTTGTGCCTGCGGACGATCCGGCTGCCGCAAATGCGCCGTCAAAGCTCTACAATGTCGGCAATCACCATCCGGAGGAACTGATGCACGTCGTCGGTCTTCTGGAGCGGGAGCTGGGCCGGACGGCGATCAAAGAATTGCTGCCGATGCAGCCGGGAGATGTGCTGGAAACGTTCGCGGATGTCGAGGATCTGATGCGCGACACCGGCTTTGCGCCATCAACGCCGATCGAGCTTGGGGTCCGTAACTTTGTCACCTGGTATCGGGACTATTTCAAGGTTTGAGATGACGATGGACAAACGCATAATCCCCCTGATCATGTGCGGCGGTGCCGGCACGCGGCTGTGGCCAGCTTCGCGCGAGGTGCGGCCCAAGCAATTCCTGCCGCTGTTTGGCGCCCGCTCGACCTTCCAGGACACGCTGCTGCGCGTCTCCGATCCCTCGCTGTTCGACCGGCCGATCGTCATCACCAATGCGGCCTATCGCTTCATGGTGCTGGAGCAGCTCACCGAGATCGGGATCGAGGCCGACGTGATCCTCGAGCCGATGCGGCGCGATTCCGGACCTGCGATCGCTGCGGGTGCGGTGTTCGCGCAGAACCGCGCTAACGAGGCGATCGTGCTCGCGCTCGCCGCCGACCACGTGGTGCGGGACAATGCTGCTTTCGTCGCCGCCTGCCACGAAGGCCTTGCGGCTGCGAATGCCGGGCGCATCGTCACGTTCGGCGTCAAGCCGGAGCGGCCGGCGACCGAATACGGCTATATCAACCCGGGCGAGGTGATATCGGGCGAGGTGCATGCGGTCGCGCGCTTCGTCGAGAAGCCGGATGCGGTGAAGGCATCGGACTACGTCAATTCCGGCTATCTCTGGAACAGCGGCAACTTCATGTTCCCGGCCGGCGTGCTGCTCGACGAATATCGCACGGTCGATGCGGCGAGCATCGAGGCGGTTACGAGCGCCGTCACCAATGCCGGCCGCGATCTCGGCTTCGTGACGCTGGAGCCCGCGGCCTTCGGCGCGGCGAAGGCGATCTCTATCGACTATGCGGTGATGGAAAAGACCTCGCGTGCAGCAGTCGTGCCGGTGTCCTGCGGCTGGTCCGATGTCGGCTCCTGGCTCGCGGTGTGGGAGCTGTCGGAGAAGGACGCGCAAGGTAACGCCGCGCACGGCACCGCGGTGTTCGAAGATTCCCGCAACTGCAACGTCACGACGGATTCCGCGCTGGTCGCGCTCGAAGGCGTCGACGATCTCGTGGTGGTCGCGACTGCGGACGCGGTGCTGGTCTCGCGCCAGAAGGACGCCAACGGCTTGAAGCGTCTGGTGGCCAAGCTGAAGGCGGTCGCGCCGAAGGTCACCGAGGAGCATCTCAAGGTGCACCGGCCCTGGGGCAGCTACCAGTCCGTCGACAACGGCGCGCGCCACCAGGTCAAGCGCATCGTGGTGAAGCCGGGCGGCCGCCTGTCGCTGCAGAAGCATCACCATCGTGCCGAGCACTGGATCGTGGTGCGGGGCACGGCACAGGTGACGGTCAACGACACCGTCAAAGCGGTGCACGAGAACGAGTCGATCTACATTCCGATGGGCGCCGTTCACCGGATGGAGAACCCCGGTAAAATCATGCTGGAGCTGATCGAGGTCCAGACCGGAAGCTATCTCGGGGAAGACGACATCATCCGGATTGAAGACGACTATCAAAGGTCGTAACCACCAAGCTCCGAATCACGCGGCCCGGGTCGAAAGAGCGGTATCTGCTCCGGTTCAAGACCCGGGGAACGTGTAATTTTTTGAATCAAATCGTGTCCGGCTGGCTAGCGCGGCGTTCGCCACAAATGTGGCGCCCGTGCTAGAAGCGGCGCCGGGGATTTGGGTTGAATCGGGGTTCTATCAAATGAGTTCCAAAGGGTCTGCACCGGCAAAGGCCGGCCTGCGTGTCGGCGTCATTGGCGCAGGCGTGATGGGCAGCAACCACGCGCGCGTACTTAGCGGCCTTCCCGGCGTCAGCCTGGTCGGCATCGTCGATCCTTCGCCGGTGCACCGGACGCGCACCACCGAGCTTGCGAACTGCCCGGGTTTCGAGACGCTCGACCAGCTCCTCGCCGAAGGCGCCGATGCGATCACCATCGCGGCGCCGACCCATCTGCATCACGAGATCGCGCTCGCCTGCATCGCCAAGAACATCCACGTGCTTGTCGAGAAGCCGATCGCATCGACGGTCGAAGAGGGCCGTGAGATCGTCGCCGCCGCGCAAAAGGCCGGCGTCACGCTGATGATCGGTCATGTCGAGCGCTTCAATCCGGCGGTTGCCGCGGTCAAGCAGGCGATTGCGGGCGAGGACATCCTGTCGATCGCGATTACCCGCGTCGGCCCGTTCCCGCCGCGCATGTCCAATGTCGGCGTCGTCATCGACCTTGCCGTGCACGACATCGATTTGATCCGCTGGTTCACCGAGTCCGACATCGTTGAGGTGCAGCCGCAGCTGTCGAGCGCGGTCGCCGAGCGCGAGGACATTGCGCTGTTGCAATTCCGCACCGAGAGCGGCGTGCTCGCCCACATCAACACCAACTGGCTGACGCCGTTCAAGGCGCGCAGCGTCACCGTTGCGACGCGCGGCAAATACGTGATGGGCGATCTGTTGACGCGCCAGGTCACCGAATGCTTCGGCTTCAAGCCTGACGGCAGCTATTCGATGCGGCATCTGCCGGTCGGCCATGACGAGCCGCTGCGCGCCGAGCTGATCGCGTTCTTGAAGGCAGTGGCTAACGGCGAGACGCCGGCGGTGACCGGCGACGAAGGCGTCGCCAGCCTCGAGATCGCGACGCGGTGCCTGGAGACGCCAGCGCGGCCCGCGGCCACGGCGCCTGCCCGCAAGGCCCCGCGCCGCGTCGCCGGCTAATTCTTTATCCATGTCGACTCTCAACTTCGCGAGAAAACCAGCAAAGCGCCATGAACCAGCATCTGCGTTCCGATCCCATTCCCTTCATCGATGTCGGCGCGCAGCGCCGCCGGCTCGGCGCCTCGCTCGATGCCGCCGTGAAGCGGGTTCTCGACCATTGCCAGTTCGTCAACGGCCCTGAGGTCTTCGAGCTCGAGAAGCAGCTTGCGGCCTATTGCGGCGCCAAGCACGTGATCGGCTGCGGCAGCGGGACCGACGCGATCCTGATGGTGATGATGGCGAAGAATGTCGGGCCCGGCGATGCCGTGTTGTGTCCGTCCTTCACCTTCATCGCGACGGCGTCGCCGGTGGCGCGGACCGGCGCGACGCCGGTCTATGTCGACGTCGACGAGGCGACCTTCAACATGAGCCCGGAATCGCTGAAGCGCGGCATCGTGACTGCGCGCAAGGCGGGGCTCAAGCCCGTCGCGGTCATTCCGGTCGACCTGTTCGGCCAGCCTGCCGATCACGATTCCATTGCCGAAATCGCCAAGGCCGAAGGGCTGTTCGTGCTCGACGACGCCGCGCAAGCGTTCGGCGCGAGCTACAAAGGCCGCAAGCTTGGTACGCTCGCGCTCGCCACCGCGACGAGCTTCTTTCCGGCCAAACCGCTCGGCTGTTTCGGCGACGGCGGCGCGATCTTCACCGATGACGACGAGCTTGCCGCGACGCTGCGCAGCATCCGCGTGCACGGGCAGGGCGTCGACAAATACGACAACGTCCGCCTCGGCCTGACCGGCCGGCTCGACACCATGCAGGCCGCGATCCTGATCGAGAAACTGAAGATTTTCGACGACGAGATCGCTGCCCGCAACAGGGTTGCGGAACGCTACGCGCATGGCCTGTCCAATGTCGTCACCGTGCCGCGCCTTAGCCCCGGCAGCACATCGGTGTGGGCGCAGTACACCGTCCGCCTGCCTGAGGGCACCGACCGCGACGGTTTTGCCGCCGCGCTGAAGGCCCAAGGCGTGCCGACCGCGATCTATTACGGCAAGTCGATGCATCAGCAGACCGCCTACAGGCACTATCCGGTTGCAGAAGGCGGCCTGCCCGCTTGCGAGAGCCTGTCGCAGGCCGTCATCAGCCTGCCGATGCACGCTTATTTGACGGAAGCGGACCAAGAGCGGGTCATCGCCGCCGTGCGCGGTGCGCTGGCGGGCTGAGTTCTGGGTTTAGCTCTTCGTTCCCTTTCCCTTGTGGGAGAGGGTGGCTCGCCGCGTAAGCGGCGAGACGGGTGAGGGGTCTCTCTCCGCAACGAAACCTGGGAGAGAAACCCCTCACCGCAATGAGCTTGTGTCTACCCGCGGAGCAGCCCTCTCCCACAAGGGGAGAGGGCGCAGTAATGCGCATCGCAAGATGCAATCGACCTCCGCCCGATAAGCCTCTAGAACGGTCCGCATGCTCGGACGCATCTTCACGGTTGGTGGTTACACGCTGCTCTCGCGGGTGACGGGATTTGCCCGCGACATCATGCTCGCGGCGATTCTCGGCGCCGGCCCCGTGGCCGACGCCTTCTTCGTGGCGCTGCGGCTGCCCAATCATTTCCGTGCGATCTTCGCCGAGGGCGCCTTCAATGCGGCCTGGGTGCCGGCCTATGCCCACGTTCACGGCGAGCGCGGGGAGGGGGCGGCGCGACTGTTTGCCGACCGCATCTTCACGCTGCTGCTGGCCTCGCAAATCGTGCTGCTGATCGTCGCCTGGCTGTTCATGCCGCAAGCCATGAGCATACTTGCACCGGGATTTTCCGAGGATGCCGAGCAGCGCAAGCTCGCGATCGAACTGACCCGAATCACCTTTCCCTATCTCCTGCTGATCACGCTGGTGACGCTCTATGGCGGCATGCTCAACGTGATGCAGCGCTTTGCCAGCGCCGCGGCGGCGTCGATCTTTCTCAACATCTCGATGATGATGACGTTGGCGGTCGCCGCCTGGTTTCCGACCGCAGGGCACGCGGCAGCGTGGGGCGTGCTGATCTCCGGCTTCCTGCAATATGTCCTGCTCGCCGGCGATCTGGCCCGCCACGGCGGCCTGCCGCGCTTCGCACCGCTCAGGCTCGATGAAGACGTCCGTGGCTTCTTCAAAGCGCTAGGCCCGGCGACGCTGGGCTCGATGGGCACGCAAGTCGCGCTGTTCGCGGACACCATCATCGCGACGTTCCTGCCCGCAGGCGCGCTGTCGGCGCTCTATTACGCCGACCGCCTCAACCAGCTGCCGATCGGTGTGATCGGCATCGCCATCGGCACGGTGCTGTTGCCAGAGATGTCGCGGCGGATCACCGCCAACGACCACGACGGTGCGATGAAGGCGCAACGCCGTGCCTTCGACTTCACGCTGCTGTTCTCAGTGCCGTTCGTCGCGGCCTTCATCACCGTGCCTGACGCGATCATGCGCGCGCTGTTCGCCCGCGGGGCGTTCTCGAAGGCCGATGCGGCCGCGGCAGGTGCAACGCTCGCCGCCTACGCGATCGGCCTGATCCCCTTCGTGCTGATCCGCAGCGCGGTCGCGACCTTCTATGCGCGCAAGGATACGGCAACGCCGGTCCGGGCCTCGCTGACCGGCATCGCGGTCAATGTCGCCCTGAAGGTCGTCCTGATGGGATCGCTCGCCCAGATTGGCCTCGCGCTCGCGACAGCCGTCGGGGTCTGGACCAATTTGCTGCTGGTGCTGTTCTTCGCCGTGCGGCGAGGCTTTCTCGTGCTGGACCGCGCCTGGCTATTGTCGGTCGCCAAATTCCTGCTGACCGGCCTCATTCTGGCCGCTGCCTTCTGGTTGATCGCGCGCTTCAGCGCGACGACTTTTCCCTCCACGCAGGCGTTCCGGGACGAATTGACGCTGGTCCTGTTGGCCGTCGGGGGCGCAATCGTCTACGCGATCGCGATCCTCGCGTTGTTTGGCCGCAGGTGGCTGGTGTCGCTGGTGCGCAATTAGTTTTTATCGCCAAGCCGTTTGCCTTGCCAGTTTTTCCACGGCAATATGCCGGCAAAACAACCATGAGAACGGGAAGATAAAATGGCGGCTCCCATCAAGTTCGGCGTTGGCCAAAGCGTGCTGCGCAAGGAGGATGACGCACTCATCCGCGGCAAGGGCCGCTACACCGACGATTACGCGCCGCAGGCCGCGCTCCGCTGCTTGATGCTGCGCTCGCCGCATGCGCATGCCAAATACACGATCGACGTGAGCCGCGCCCGCGGCTTGCCGGGCGTCGCGCTCATCCTGACCGCAGATGACGTTGCAGATCTCGGCAATCTGCCCTGCCTGTTCAACCTCGAGACCGATCCCTTCACCGGCCCGCCTTACCCGATCCTGGCCAAGGATGAGGTGCGCCATGTCGGCGATGCCGTCGCCTTCGTCGTCGCCGAGACCATCGACCAGGCCCGCGACGCGATCGAGGCGATCGAAGTCAAATGGAGCCCGCTGCCGGCGGTGACCGGTGTCGTGAACGCCGTGAAGCCCGAAGCCCCACAGGTTTGGCCGGACAAGCCCGGGAACGTGCTGTTCGACGTTTCGATCGGCGACAAGAAAGCGACCGAAGCCGCCTTCGCCAAGGCGCATGCAGTCGCCGAAATCTCCATCGTCAATCCGCGCGTGGTCGCGAGCTTCATGGAGACGCGCGCGGCCGTGTGCGAATACGACGCCAAGCGCGACCATCTGACGCTCACCGTCGGCAGCCAGGGCAGCCATCGCCTGCGCGACATCCTCTGCCAGAACGTGCTCAATATCCCCACCGATAAGATGCGGGTGATCTGCCCCGACGTCGGCGGCGGCTTCGGCACAAAACTGTTTCCCTATCGGGAATACGCCCTGATGGCAGTCGCCGCGCGACAGCTGAAGAAGGCGGTGAAGTGGGCGGCCGACCGCACCGAGCATTTCATGGGCGACGCGCAGGGCCGCGACAACGTCACGACCGCGAAGATGGCGCTGGCCGAGGACGGCAAGTTCCTTGCGATGGATTGCGACCTGATGGGCGACATGGGCGCGTATCTGTCGACCTTCGGGCCCTACATCCCGCATGGCGGCGCCGGCATGCTGCCTGGCCTCTACGACATCCAGGCCTTCCACTGCCGGGTGCGCACCATCTTCACCCACAGCGTGCCGGTCGATGCCTATCGCGGCGCCGGGCGGCCGGAGGCGGCCTATGTCATCGAACGCCTCGTCGACGCCTGCGCGCGAAAGCTTGACATGACGGCGGACGCCATCCGCCGCAAGAATTTCATCCCGCCGAAAGCGCTGCCCTACAAGACCGCAACCGGCAAGATCTACGATTCCGGCGACTTCGCCGCGCATCTCAAGCGCGCGATGGAGATCTCGGAATGGAAGGAGTTCGGAAAGCGCGCCAAGGCGGCCAAGAAGCAGGGGCTGATCCGCGGTATCGGGCTTGCCAGCTATGTCGAGATCTGCGGCGTGATGGGCGAGGAGACCGCCAATGTCCGCCTCGATCCCAATGGCGAGGTCACCGTCCTGATCGGCACGCAATCGAGCGGGCAGGGCCATCAGACGGCCTATGCGCAGATCGTCGCCGACCAGTTCGGCCTGCCGCCGGAGCGTGTGCACATCCGCCAGGGCGACACCGACGAGATCGCGACAGGTCTCGGCACCGGCGGTTCAGCCTCGATACCCACCGGCGGCGTTTGCGTGGAGCGTGCTGCGGGCGAGCTGGGCAAGAAGCTGAAGGAGTTCGCAGCGCAGGCGCTGGAAGCGAGCGCGGGCGATCTCGAAATTACCGACGGCGTGATCCGGATCGCCGGCACCGACCGCTCGATCTCCTTCGCCGACCTCGCCAAGCGGCCCGGCGCCGATCCGTCGAAGCTGAACGGCAGCGCGACCTTCGCCAGCGCGGACGGCACCTATCCCAACGGCACCCATCTGGCGGAGGTCGAGATCGATCCGGCCACCGGCATCATCAGAATCGTCAACTATGTGATCGTCGACGATTTCGGCAAGACGCTCAATCCGCTGCTCTTGGCGGGGCAGGTGCATGGCGGCGCCATGCAGGGCATCGGCCAGGCCTTGATGGAGCAGGTGGTCTATGGCGCGGGCGACGGCCAGCTCATCACCGCGACCTTCATGGACTACGCGGTGCCGCGCGCGGCGGACGGGCCGGCCTTCGTGTTCGAGACCAACAACGTCCCCTGCAAGACCAACCCGCTGGGCGTCAAGGGGGCCGGCGAGGCCGGCGCGATCGGCTCTTGTCCGGCCGTCGTCAACGCCATCGTCGATGCGCTCTGGCGCGAATACAAGATCGACCATATCGACATGCCGGCAACGCCCGAGCGGGTGTGGATCGCGATCAACGAGCACCACCGGCGCCACAGCCTGTGATTCACGCGATGGAATGAACCCTGCCGACCGGTGTTGGCCTCAGGAGGGTCGGCACGATCCTGCATCATGGAAAAAGGACTTTGCGAATGAAGCGAGTGTTGGTTGTCGGGGGCGCGTTCCTGTTCGGTATGGGCGCGGTTTGGGCGCAGCAGGACTCCGCCAAGGAAGTCCAAACCCTCATGAAAGCCAACGGCAAGAACGCCGGCGCGATGTCGGCGATGGTCAAGGGCGAGAAGCCCTATGATCAGGCTACGGTGAACAGCGCGCTGGCGCAGTTCGAGGATACCGCCAAGAAGCTGCCGAACCTATTTCCGGCCAGCGCCAAGGGTGTGAAGCTCGATGGCGACTACAGCATCTCGCCGAAGGTCTGGGAGGACAAGGCCGGCTTCGACGCGAAGGTCGCGAGCTTTGCCAAGCTCGTCGGCGAGGCCAAGGCCAAGATCAAGGACCTCGACTCGCTCAAGGCGACGATGCCTGCAATCGGCAAGGAATGCGGCGGCTGCCACGAGACCTACCGCGTGAAGAACGGCTGACGCCAACATCATCCGGGGTACCGCGAATCGAAAAAGGACGGTTGGCAAGCAGCCGCCTTTTTTGCGTTGGCGCACGGCCCAGCAGGAAATCCCGTCCGCAAGGCCTGACGGATCGCCGTGAGAGCGGTTATCTTTGCTCCAGCCGCGGCGGCATTGATGTGAGCTGTTGCATGCTGGCGCATCTCGCGCCTGACTGCCTCATGACATCAGGGTTCCAACGCCCGGCGAGGAACTGAAGCAACAGCGAGACAGGCCATGGCAAAACCGTTCCCGTCGAAGACGCACATCGGCAACCATATGCTGCATCCGGAAACCTTGATGCTGACCTATGGCTATGATCCGCAACTGTCGGAAGGCGCCATCAAGCCGCCGGTGTTCCTGACCTCGACCTTCGTCTTCAAGACGGCCGATGACGGCCAGGACTTCTTCGATTTCGTCGCCGGCCGGCGCGAGCCGCCGGAAGGGATGGGCGCGGGCCTGGTCTATTCGCGCTTCAATCACCCCAACAGCGAGATCGTCGAGGACCGGCTCTCGATCTACGAACGCACCGAGAGCTGCGCCCTGTTCTCATCCGGCATGGCGGCCATCGCGACGACGATCCTTGCCTTCGTCCGCCCAGGCGACGTCATTCTGCACTCACAGCCGCTCTATGGCGGGACGGAAACCCTGCTGACGAACACGCTTGCGCGTCTGTCGATAGGCGCCGTCGGCTTCGCCGATGGCGTTGACGAAGCTGCGGTCAGACAGGCTTCGGAGGAGGCCATGCGCAAGGGCCGGGTGTCGATGATTCTGATCGAAACCCCCGCCAACCCGACCAACGGGCTGGTCGACATTGCGATGATGCGCCGTGTCGCCGAGGCCATTGGGAAAAGCCAGGGCCACACACCGATCATCGCCTGCGACAACACGCTGCTCGGACCGGTGTTTCAGCGGCCGATCGAGCATGGCGCGGACATTTCCTTGTACTCGCTCACGAAATATGTCGGCGGTCATTCCGACCTGATCGCGGGCGCCGCGCTCGGCTCCAAAGCAATCATGAAGGGCATCAAGGCGCTGCGCGGCGCCATCGGCACCCAGCTCGATCCGCATTCCTGCTGGATGATCAACCGGTCGCTGGAGACGCTGAGCCTGCGCATGGAGAAGGCCGATGCGAATGCGCGCCTCGTGGCCGACTTTTTGCGCGATCACGCCAAGGTGGCGAAGGTCCATTATCTCGGTCACCACGAGGATACATCGCCGGCCGGACGCGTGTTCTCGCAGCAGTGCTCGGGGGCCGGCTCCACGTTCTCGTTCGACATCGTCGGCGGCAAGGACGCGGCGGTCAAATTTCTCGACGCGCTCCAGATCTTCAAGCTCGCGGTGAGCCTCGGCGGAACGGAATCGCTTGCCAGCCTGCCCGCGACGATGACCCATTCCGGCGTTCCCGCCGACATCCGCCGGAAAATCGGTGTCCTCGATTCCACGATCCGGCTGTCGATCGGCATCGAACATCCGTCGGACCTGATCGCAGATCTCACGCAGGCACTGAACGCGGCTTGAGCGTGGCGAGAATCGAACAGGCCGGGCGCCCCTCCTGCGCCCGGCCCTTCCGCGACGACGCAGCGTTCGCGCTTACTTCGTCACTTGGCCGCGGATCTCGCCGCCCGGGTTCGCCGCGGTGTGGATGTTGATGTAATACTTGCCGCCGAGCAGATCGGCGGCCTGCGCCTCGGTGAGCGTCGCTTCGCCCTTGACCGGGCTCGATGTCGCATTCGGGATCGCGACCGCAACGCCGGCGTTCTTGCCCGCTTCGGCGGGGCCATGAAAATGAGCGGCTGTGGCAGGGCCAGAGAGCCCGGAATAGGTGACAGTCCAGGACAATTTCTTGCTGGCCGCATCGTAGTCCAGATCGGCCGTTCCGGTGCCGCTGCTGGTCGTTGCCGGCACCTCGGACTTGGCGTCGAGCGTTGCTTTCAGCTTTTCGGCGCTGGCCGGCCCTGCAAAAGCAGCGGCCGCGAGCACTGACATGGCGATGACGGTCTTGTTCATGACATTCTCCCTGCTGAACCCGTTTGGGCTGCTAAACTTCCAACAGCCGACGTTTCAGTTTATTCCCGTCTCCGGCCGGGGCGGGGCTAAATTCTTCGTGGCTGGAGCCGCGCGGAGATCGGTCGTAGGTTCGCCGCAAGAACGAATGGACGTGCATGTTGCAACGAACAATTCTCGTGGCGCTGCTTGCCGCGCTTGCCGCAGGTGGCGTCTATTGGTGGCTCAGCGCGCCCGTAGTGGCAGCCGCGGGCACCACGCCGCCGCACGCGCCTGATCTTGCCAATGGCGAGGTGATGTTCAACGCCGGCGGCTGCGCGTCCTGCCATGCCGTTCCCGATCAGCCTGATCGTCTCAGGCTCGGTGGGGGCGTCGCGATCAAGTCGCCGTTCGGAACGTTTCACGCGCCGAACATTTCGCCCGATCCCAATGACGGCGTCGGCAAATGGACCGACGCCGATTTCGTTAACGCGGTGATGCACGGGGTCTCGCCGGCCGGGCAGCACTATTTTCCGGCGTTTCCGTATACGTCCTATCGGCACGCCAAGCGTGAGGATGTGCTCGACCTCTTTGCCTATCTGAAAACGCTACCGCCTGTTGCGGGCAAGGTGCGCGACCATGACGTCAGTTTTCCCTTCAACATCCGGCGCAATGTCGGCATCTGGAAATTCTTGTTTCTGGACGGCAAGCCGTTCGTCGCCGACGGCGCGAAGTCGCCGGCATGGAATCGCGGCGCCTATCTCGTGAACAGTTTGGGCCATTGCGCCGAATGCCACAGCCCGCGCAACGCGCTTGGCGGCATCATCGCGAGCGAGCGGTTTGCCGGCGGGCCCAATCCGGAAGGCGAGGGCTGGGTCCCCAACATCACCCAGAAGCGCCTTGGCGAGTGGAGCGCGAAGGACATCGCCTATTTCCTCAAGACTGGCGAACTGCCCGATGGCGACAGCGTCGGCGGCGCAATGACGCGCGTGATCAAGAACACCTCGCAACTGCCGGACGCGGATCTCGCGGCAATGGCGGACTACGTCAAATCGCTGCCCCCGGTGGACGGCCCGACCCCGCCCAAGCGCAAGCAGGGCAGCTAGTGCGTGATGAAGGCTAGCTCGATCGTGAGACTGTAACCCCTCACCCGGATCGCATCTTTCGATGCGATCCGACCTCTCCCTTCGGGAGAGGTGAACCGTTGGCTCGCATCGATATAACCAAACTCATCCCGCATCGATGACGCCCGTTAGCCGGTGCCGAACGCCTTGAAGGTGATGATGGTGAGGGTGTCCTGGATGCCTGGCAGCACTTGCACCTTCTCGTTGACGAAATGGCCGATGTCGGTGTCCTTGTCGACGTAGAACTTCACGAGGAGGTCGTATTGACCGGCCGTGGAATAGATCTCGGAGGCGATCTCGGCTTCGGCGAGCGCATTGGCGACCACATAGGACTGGCCGAGCTTGCATTTGATCTGGACGAAAAAGGGAACCATCGCGGTCACTCCGAAAGCACATCTAGCCGGCTAATAGGCCAAAATCGGCCGGATTTAGCAAGCGAACTTGCCGCCCCTCGATGCGGGTCCGGCACTCGGTGAACTGCGTGTCGATGCTGGGGATCGGTGCGCAGCTGCTGCAAGGCTCCCTTGCCATTGACCGCGGCAACGACGCGATATCCGAGAGCTTCCACCCTGCGAATAGCGAGGAGCGGACGAACGGGTTGTCCTCGGCGATCAGGATCGTCTCGTCGGCGCGGCCCCGGGCGGCCTGCAACTGGCGGCGCCGGACAGTTCCAGCACTTGACGTCTCACGCATCGGCGAAGCAAGCTGAGGGGCAAGACCATAAAGAGAAGGTGAGCTTGCATTTGCAAGCCTGCACGATTGCGCGGTCCACGCCGCGTCCGCTTGCTGCGCTGGAGCACGGCTGTGTCGCCAATCAGCGTCGCTTGCAGCTGGTGGCGCTTGCTGGTGTTCCACGGTCGCGCTAGGACAGGCCATGGCGGTGTCCGGATCAAGCAGATGTCTCCCGCGATGACGACGCCCGTGGCGCTCACCATCGCCGGCTCCGATTCGAGTGGGGGCGCCGGCATCCAGGCGGACCTGAAGACTTTTGCCGCGCTCGGCGTCTATGGCGCCTCCGCCATCACGGCGTTGACGGCGCAGAACACGCGCGGCGTCACGGGTATTCACGCAGTGCCGGCCGAGTTCGTCACCGCGCAGATCGATGCGGTGTTTTCCGATCTTGATGTCGGCGCTGTGAAAATCGGCATGGTGGCCCAGGCCGCCAGCATCGACGCGATCGCGGCCGCGCTGTCGCACTGGGCGCCCCGGCACGTGGTGCTCGATCCCGTGATGGTGGCAACATCCGGCGACCGGCTGCTGGCCTCCGACGCCGTCAAGGCGTTGCGCACGAGACTGATACCGCTCGCCTCGGTGATCACGCCGAACCTGCCCGAGGCCGCTGCGCTGCTCGATGCACCGGTCGCGGCCAACCAGGCCGAGATCGAAAGCCAGGGGCACTGCCTTCTGGCGCTCGGCTGCCGCGCGGTCCTGATCAAGGGAGGACACGGCGAAGGCGCGGAGAGCGTCGACTATCTGGTTGATGCCGACAACGCCATCGCGCTCGCGGCGCCCCGCCTTGCCACCAAGAACACCCATGGTACCGGCTGCTCGCTGTCCTCGGCCGTCGCGGCGGGTCTCGCCAGAGGCGAGGCGCTCGAGCAGGCGGTCCGCAGCGCCAAGGCCTGGATCAGCGCTGCGATTGGCGCCGCCGACCGCTTCAGCGTCGGCCACGGCCACGGGCCGATCCATCATTTCCATAAGTTCTACTGACGACCGCCCGCTCAAGCGGGAGAGGGAGCGCCTGCCCTCCGGGCTTCCAGTGCGAATCTGATCTTGGACGAGGCGCTGCGCGCCATGTCGCCTGATTGTCGCATGCGACTGATATTCGCAGGGCAGGCGAGGCAAGGCGTGATTCGTATCGGAACGTGCCTCAAGAGTTCAATCGGTCATCCCCCTGTCACGGGACATTGTTACAGGCTGGCGCATGGGAAGTTACGATGTGAGTGACGAGAGCCCGGAGCGGCGCTTTCGCACGTTGTTCATCTCCGACGTCCATCTCGGAGCCCGCGGTTCTCAAGCCGATCTTCTGCTGGACTTCCTGCGCTACCACGATGCCGACACCATCTATCTCGTCGGCGACATCGTCGACGGCTGGGCGCTGAAATCGAGCTGGCACTGGCCGCAATCCCATAACGACCTCGTCCAGAAGCTGCTGCGCAAGGCGCGCAAGGGCGCCAAGGTCATCTACATTCCCGGCAATCACGACGAGTTCCTGCGCAACTATTACGGCACGCATTTCGGCGGCATCGACGTGGTCGAGAACACCGTGCATACCGGCGTCGACGGCAAGCGCTATCTCGTGATTCACGGCGACATCTTCGACCTCGTGGTGCAGAACGCGCGCTGGCTCGCTCATCTCGGTGACAAGGCCTACGATTTCGCGATCCAGATGAACCGCCTCGTCAACTTCTTCCGCCGCTTGTTCGGCGTGCCCTATTGGTCGCTGTCGCAATGGGCCAAGCAGAAGGTCAAGAACGCCGTCAACTATATCGGCGCGTTCGAACAGGCGCTCGCCGCCGACGCGCGACGTCACGACGCGGACGGCGTGATCTGCGGCCACATCCATTACGCCGTGATCCGCGACGAGGCCGGCATTCGCTACTTGAATTGCGGCGACTGGGTCGAGAGCTGCACCGCGCTGGTCGAGCACGACGACGGCCGTTTCGAGATCATCACCTGGGCGGATCATTTGCAGAAGCCGGCAACCGTCCCGCAGGTCGCGGCAAGAGCTGCCTGATGCGCATCCTGGTCGCGACCGACGCCTGGCACCCGCAAGTCAACGGTGTGGTTCGGACGCTGACCAAGCTGGCCGACGCGGCAGAGGGGCTCGGCGTCGCGTTCACGTTCCTGACGCCGCAATCGTTCCGCACCTTTGCGATGCCGAGCTATCGCGACGTGCGCCTCGCCATGCCGCGCCCGGCGCGAATTGCAAAGCTGATCGAAGAAGCACGCCCGGACAGCATCCACATCGCGACGGAGGGGCCGATCGGCCTGATGGTCCGCCGCTATTGCCGCCAGCGCAAGCTGCCGTTCACGACCAGCTTCCATACCCGCTTTCCAGAATATGTCCGGGCTCGCGTGCCAGTGCCGGGCTCGCTGATCTGGCGCGCGCTGCGCCGCTTCCATGCGCCCAGCCGCGCCGTGATGGCGGCGACGCCTGCGCTCGCGCGCGAGCTCGCCGAGCGCGGCTTCGACAATGTCGTGCTGTGGCCGCGCGGCGTCGACACCCATTTGTTCCGTCCCCGCGCGATCGACCTCTGTCTGCCGGCGCCGGTGTTCCTCTCGGTCGGCCGGGTCGCGGTGGAGAAGAACCTCGAGGCCTTTCTCGACCTCGACCTGCCCGGCACCAAGGTGATCGTTGGCGACGGTCCGGCGCGTGCCTCGCTCGAAGAGGCCTATCCCGATGCGATCTTCCTCGGCGAGAAGCACGGCGAGGCGCTGGCGGAAATCTATGCTGCGGCCGACGTCTTCGTGTTCCCGAGCAAGACCGACACTTTCGGCCTGGTCCTGGTGGAGGCGCTCGCAAGTGGCCTGCCGGTGGCGGCCTTTCCGGTGAAGGGACCCCGCGACGTGATCGGCAATGCGGCGGTCGGCGCGCTCGATCACGATCTGCGCACCGCCTGCTTCGCCGCGCTCGACATCTCCAGGCAGGACTGGTTCGCCGCCAATTACACCTGGGAGGCTTCGGCCCGGGCTTTCCTGGCCAGCATCGAGGCGCTAGGCGCGGTGCTGCCCGGCCGGAAAGGGGCGGAACCGCCGCGCTTCGTGGCCTAATCGACAAAAAATCCTCGCGGGGAGATGTCTTGCTCGCGGCTCCCAGGCCGCGATAAGGTCTGATATGATCGAACAGCTCCTCCCGGTCGGCCCCGCCGACATCGACGCCGCAGCGCGCGTGATCGCGCCTTACGCCATCCGCACCCCGCTGTTGTCTTTCCCCGTGCTCAACGAGCGCGTCGGCGCAAAGGTCTTCCTGAAGCCGGAGATGCTCCAGCGCACCGGCTCGTTCAAGTTCCGTGGCGCCTTCAACAAGGTATTCTCGATCCCGCAGGACAAGCGCGCCGGCGGCGTCGTCGCATTCTCCTCCGGCAACCACGCCCAGGGCGTGGCGGCCGCGGCGAAGATCCTCGACATGCAGGCGACGATCGTGATGCCGGCGGATGCGCCGCTGTCCAAGCGCGAGCGCACCAAATCCTACGGCGCCGAGGTCGTGCTGTACGATCGCGACCGCGACGACCGCGAGGCGATCTCGCGCGGCATTGCCGAGAAGCGCGGTGCGACGCTGGTCAAGCCGTATGACGATCCCTTCGTGATTGCGGGGCAGGGTACCGCCGGCCGCGAGATCGCCGAGGACATGGCGGGCCTCGGCCTTGCCCCCGACATCGTGGTGGCGCCGGCTTCCGGCGGCGGCCTGATCGCGGGCGTCGCGACGGCCGTGAAGGCGCGCTATCCGCTGGCCGAAATCGTGGTCGCGGAGCCCGAGGCGTTCGACGATCACGGCATTTCGCTGACCGCGGGTCATCGCGAGCCGCATCCGCCGGCAGGCCGCACCATCTGCGATGCGCTGATGGCCCTGATGCCCGGCGAGATGACGTTTGCGATCAACAGCAAGCTGCTCGCGCGCGGTGTCACCGCGTCGGATGCCGAAGTCGGTGCTGCCGTGGCGTTTGCCTATCGGGAGCTCAAGCTCGTGGTGGAGCCGGGCGGGGCCGTTGGCCTTGCCGCGCTGCTGGCGGGACGTCTCGACGTCGCCGGCAAGAACGTCGTGATCGTGCTCTCCGGCGGCAATGTCGATGCGGATCTGTTCGCCGAGCTGGTGGCTTAATGGATTCCGGGCTTGCGCCTCTAGGCGCATCCCGGAATGACGATGTGCAAGAGCTGACATGAAGAAGGGGCAGAGCGTTGCCGCTCTACCCCTTTTGCATTTGTGGCTTGGCGGATTCAGCTTGCCCCTTGCTCGGTGCAACCTCTCCCGCTTGCGGGGGAGGTCGGCGCGAAGCGCCGGGTGGGGGCTCTTTCCTCTTGGGGGTCCTCGACTGTGGAAGCACCCTCTCCCCAACCCTCCCCCCGCAAGCAGGGGAGGGTGCGCACCTTCTCCGCGCGATCAGTGCATGAAGCTCCGGCGATTGTTGCCGCCCATGCTCGGCGCCTGGTTCATCGACTGGCGAAAGTTGTTGCCGCTGTTGACCATGCGGGTCGGCATCGAGTTGAGCTGCGGACGATTGTTCGCCACCCTGTTCTGGACCTGCACCTTGTTCACCGGATTGTTGTTGAGCTTCACGATTCCGGTGTTGCCGTTGTTGATGCGGATCGGGTGGTTCTGGGTCTGAACGTTGACCGGCTTTGCCTCGACGTTCGGGCCGCCCTTGCCGACATTCACCGGCATGCTCACGATCTTGCCGGGTTTGCCGTTGCCGCCATTCGGCATGCTGTTGGTCGGCGCAGGCAGGGTGACGATCTTGCCCGGGGTCTGCGACGGCGTGCCGTTCTGCTGGTTCGACTGGTTGTTGCCTGCCGGCAGGTTGACGATCTGGCCGCCATTGCCGAGCTTGCCGATCACATTGCCGTCGAGCGGCTTCTGCACGACCGGCAGGTCGCCGTTTACATGCGCGCCGCCATTGCCCTGGTGCATCAGCGGCATGTATTTGGGCTGACCGAGCTTGCCGATCTTGAGCGTCGGGGCAATGTTCTGCGGCGCCAGGAATTTGGTCGCCTGCATCAACGGGATCTCCTTCGGCTGCGCCTGCAGCTTCAGCGCGACTTGCGCATAGGGGCTGTTGCTGAAGTTGTCATGGAAGCTCTTGTAGGCAACAGGCGAATTTGCGAGCACAGCCTTGTGCCAGGCCTGCGAGATCAGGAGATTGTTGAGCAGCCACCGGACGTGGTCGCAAAGCGGGTCGTGCGGGTACATCTGAATGAACTCCTGATAATATTCCGGCCGGCCCTCGGACACGACGTAATCATAAGCCTGGCGGGTCGAGCGGCTCGGCAGGTTGGAGGCCATTTGCACCACCGGCGCTTTCACTGGCGCGCGGTTGGCGGCAACGGCGGTGTCGCCGAAGAAGGTGAAATCCGAGGTCAGCGACGAGCTTTCCCACGGGATCTGCGCACCGCTGGTGGTCTGGTTCACTTGCAGGCGCACGCGCTTGAACAGCTGTTCGATCGGCACGTTGGGCTCGCGCGCGACGTTCAGGAAGGCCTGCGTGTAGGGGCTGTGGCCGTTGGTGCCGTCGAGCGCTTCGGCGCCCGGCGCGGTCGAGTAGCCGACGATCGAGCCGTTCGGCGCATCGACGATGGCGAGGCCGCGGCCGGCGTCGTTGACCTGGGGGAAGGGGTTGTTGCGGCAGGCATCGAGGATGACGATGCGCATGCGGCTCGGGATCGTCTCCAGCGTCGACATTACGTCGACCAGGCGCACCGAATTGTTGACGAGCTCGGTCGGGCTCGACACCTTGGCGTCGACGGGAACGAGATAGTTTTCGCCGGCGAGCTGCACGCCGTGCCCGGCGTAGTAGACCATCGCCACCGTGTTCGGACCGCGCGAAGCGACCTTGGCGGAAAAGTCCTGGACGACGCGCAGCATGTCGTTCTGGGTCAAGTCGGTCGCGGCGACCACTTCGAAGCCGGCTGAGTTCAAGAACTGCGCCATCGATTGCGCGTCATCGTCGGGGTTCGCAAGGTGCGGCGCGTTCTGGTAGTTCGCATTACCGATCACCAGCGCGACCCGCTGCTCCGGGCCTTGCAGCGCAGTGGGAGTCGGTGCAACCGGGGCGACTTGCGCGGAAACGGGCCCGCAGGCGAAGCCGAACAGGCTTCCCAGGAAACCCGCAGTCATCAGGAAATGCTTTAGGCGGAACATGGCGTGCTCCTTTGGCACTCATCTCGATGCGAGATTGGTTGCGAAGGAGCCTGACCGCGTTCGAGTTGGACGTCCGTGATCACGATCACGATGGTAGGCTCCGTGACCTGAATCACGTTTGGAACCTGCTATCGTTTGCCATCGCTTGGGAGGACAGTCCGTCACATGCTGAAATTGATCGATCCGATCCTGACACCCGACCTGCTCTGGCTGCTCGCCTCGATGGGCCACGGCGACGATCTTGTGGTCGTCGACGCGAACCACCCCGCAACCCGCATTGCCGCGGCGACCTCGTCGCAGCGCCTGATCCAGTTGCCTGGCATGCGTATGGAGACGGCCGTCCGTGCCATCATGACGCTCTATCCGCTCGATGATTTCGATCCCGATCCGGTGCGCGTGATGATGCCGGTGGACGATTCCGATCGAGTCCCGGAGGTGCAGCGCGCCGTGTTGGCGGAGATCGAACGCGCGGCCGGCGGCCCCGTTGCTCCCGGCAAACTCTCACGGGCGCATTTCTATCGCGCGGCGGCGGCGGGCTTCGGCGTCGTGAAGGTGGGCGACAGCCGAGGTTATGGCTGCTTCCTGATCCGCAAGGGCGTGATCAGCTAGGGAATAATTCTGCGCAAGGTCGCGCAGAACTCTGCACCCGAATTTGAATGGCCTCCGCGCAACCGACCGACTATGGTCGATTCATGTCTCGCCTTGTGTGTCTATCTGTTGCTGTCATCCTGTCGCTGCTCCCCGCCGTCGCGCCGGCTGCGTCAATTCAAAAGCGGCCCAAGCCGGTCTGGCAAGGCTACGGCTTTGTGCCGGGCTATCGGCAGCCGCTCAGCAACAGCATCCCGCTTTACAACCAGAAGGACGCGATGCGTCGCCTGTCGCGCGCCGACCGGCGCCACTGGTACATCGATCCGGTTCCTCAGTATTACCGTTGGGACGGCGAGTGGCACTATTTCGGCCGCCCCGGCTTCGGCGGCGGCCGCTACAATGGCGGCAGTTTCGGGCCGTGCTGGACGCGGACGCCGATCGGGCCGATCTGGAATTGCGGGTGATTGCTCGCGCGGCGCTCTCGCGCCCCGGAGGCAGCGCAGCGCTCCTTCGGCGATGCGCTGCAGAGCCGGGGCACCGCGGCCGATGAAAATGGGACCACAACGGCGCTTTGGCGCTCCTGTCGCTCTCCGAAGGCAAGCGGCGTCCGTTGCCATCGGGATGTCCTTTATACGTTCCGCAATTCTTTGGCGCGCAGCCCCTCCGCATGGCGCATGGACTACTGGTCACAGTCGGCTGCGTGTGGATGGCCGCTTGCCTTTGGCGGCGAGAGCAGTTGGACCCGAATCTCAGAGCCGCACTCCGATGGCCTGCGCCTAACGACAAGGTCGGCTCGCGCCAAGGCCGGGCCGCGTCGCAGCGAGACGCGTGCCCGAGGGTAGAATGGCGCGCCGCTAGTTCCTTCGCCACGGCGATTTGCATTACGGCGACAGTGCTTCAACTGGACTGGGTCGGAGAGCTGGCCGGTTTTGGCGGCGATAGCATACTCCGAAATGGCGCGACGCCCGCCACCGACGCAGGAACGATTCAGAGCGCGCTCGCGCGGAGTGCCTCACACCCCTGACGAGGCTCCCACCGCACAGCACAATTCCTGTAGATATGACGACTGCGTGTCTTGACATCTGAGAGAAAAATTTCACCGAGAGTCGCACATCGAACCGACAGCGTCCGCTTGCTTCGCGCATGATGGCATCTCAGGGCCGGGGTTAAGAGCTCCTTTGAATCTGATCGAACATGGAAGCGGGGACATGTCCTCGCCTCCAGTCCCATGAGGCAAGTCAACCTCTCGGGAAATGATGCCGCTTGAGAACGAGGATGGTGCCGTGAGTGAAAGCGAAGTGAAAGTTGGACTGAACGGGACGAATGGTTACGCAATTCCGTTATTCGGGTTCCCGAATATCCCGCTGTCTAGCGCGATCGGCGGTTTCGCCGAGCAGGGGGTCGCCAGCGCACAGCAAGGCTGCGAGAAGATCAAGGTCGCGTCGGCGGAGATGGCGGAAGCGCTGCGTGAGACGTATTCGAGCAATGCCAAGGGCGCAACCGACTACGCGGCCAAGCTGATCGAAATGTCGAACGCCAATACGGTGTCTGCGATCGACTTCTTCGCGCAGGCCCTGGGTAGTAAGTCAGTCCCGGATGTTTTCACCTTGTCCGTTGCGCAAGCGCGCAAGACCTTCGACACCGCGTCCGCCCAGAACAAGGAGTTGTGGGGGCTTGGGGAGAAGCTTGCGAAAGAAGCCGGCGAGCCGATCAAGAAGTACTTCGCCAAGGTCCTGCATCCGGCCAGCTAAAAAGCTCTCGTCCAGGAGTCCTTCAGCAGGGAAACCGGCCCGTCGGAACAAGCCTCGCCACGAACATGCCCCCACATGCTCGACCAATAATGGCCAGGTGCGCGATGCCCCCCAAGTAGCCGCACCAATAAGAGGCGCAATCTGACGGGCCGGCCTTTGTTTCGGAATGCAAGCTGACGTGCAAAGGGAGGTCACATGGGAATGGTCATGATCAAATGCCCGCGAAGCGGCCGCGCTATCCCCACCGGCATCAAGGCCGATCGCGAGAGTTTTTTGCGCAGCATTGTGTTTTTCAGGCGCACCCATTGTCCGATCTGTCAGGCCGATCACGCCTGGTTTGCACAGGAAGGCTGGGTGGATGAGCCGAGCGCTCGCGCAGCGCCGCAGCCGTGGCACACGGCCTGACCGACCCCACAGCTCGTGGATCGTAATCTGGAGGGACACGATGGCGGGGACGCAAACAACCAATGCACGCTCCGTCTTCCTGATGCAGGCCAGAGAATTTCTTGACGAAGCACGACGACTGAAGCCGGGCCCCGCGCGCAACGAACTGCGCGAGGTGGCGGCGGTGCTGCGCGAGCTTGCGAAAATCGAGGCGCAATGCAAACCTGCAGGGGACAGTGATCGACCCGAGAGAACGTGATCAGGTTCGACGCTCCGTCCTTCTCTCTCCGGCAACTGGCTTTTAGTTCACCAGCGCCCTCCTGACTTCCTCGGAAGGAGGAGGGCAATCGTGCAAGGTTGCGGCGTGTCTCGACCCAATTGAAAGCAGCTTACCCAGCGCCGCCGGGTTCGCTGGTCAGGATTCGCCGATCACGCGAAACGGCCGTTTCGCGTGATCGGCCCATCCCCATCGAGAACACCTCCTCGATTTCGCGCCGCATGGTGTCGTGGCACTCGCAGGCGGCCGCCGCCAGTCGGGACCGGTCGATTTCGATCTGGCCTCTTCGATCAGAGATGATCGCAGCGGACGCGCGCAGATTGCGCATCAAGAGCGTCACCGTCGTTCGTCGGACACCGAGTATTTGCGACAGCTCCTGCTGGGTGAGCGGAAGGACGTCTTGGTCGACGCAGTCGCGCAACTGAAGCAGCCAACGCGACATGCGGGCTTCGACCGGATGCAGCGCATGGCAGGCCGAGCCGAGCTGAAACTGGATGAGCATCGCTCTAACGTGGCTCTGGATTGCGTGGCGGATCGCAGGGCTCCGGCCAAAAGCGGCGTGAAATCGCGACGCGGAAATCCGAGAGGCGGTGCCCGCCACCCGAACGATGGCGGTAATGGCCGAAGGCGACGGCCCCAGCACCGAAAGACTGCCTACGACCCCATCACGCCCGATCACTGCGGTTGCAACCGTCCGGCCATCCGCCATGTCGACCATCAGCGAGATGGCGCCGGCATGAGGAAAGAAGACGTAATCGACCTGCTCGCCCGCTCGCGAGAGCACCGCGTTGTGATCGAGGACGACCGTCTCCAGCTCGGGCGCCAGCAGATCGAAGTCTGATCGCGGAAGTGTTGCAAGAAGGCGGTTACCAAATCCGCCGGAAGCCATTACCACAGCGAAGCCGCGGTAACGCTTGCACCGCTTCCTCCATTCGAAGCGGCACCGAACAGCGATCTCAACATTTGTTTAAGTCTGCTTTCTCTACACGCACTGATATCCAATTCATTTTCCAGACGCCTTCGCTCTCAACAACAATCTCAACGCTCAACCGCGCAACTCCACGATTTCGATGCAAGTGCACCGCGGGCAGCAATGCAATTGCAAAATGCGCATGGGTAAAACCCTACGGCCAGACGGAATCCCAGAGTTCCACATGCTTCTTTTACTGTTGCGCATTGAGCAATCCCAGTTTCGCTCGACATGGAACAGATCAACTTATCGAATGTGTCTGCGAATTGCTGTCCTACGCCGCAAACGCACTCACGATCTGGATAGTCACAAGCTTAATCTCCTCGCACCAGGAGATGGCATTGCGCTGCCGCCAAGATGTGCACTGACCTCGCAAGCCGAGAGCATCAACAGCGAAACGGTTGTCGCGGAGCTACCTACGCTTCGGCCGATGTGGACGCGTTGATTGCGGCTTGTTCCAAGTACGGCCGTGGCAGCCTGACGCGACGCTTGCTCGCAATCGGCAGACGAGATCGTACAAGATCGCGAAGTCGGCGCCCATGTAGCAGCGGGGAACGTGGCTTCTGGGTTCCGGCTCTGCGCATCAACGCAAAGGGCGTTGCTGCTAATCCGGGACACGGGAGTGGGGTGCTGAGGTTTACGAGAAGAACGCGATCTTCTCGGCCTGGGTCATGCGGCGGATGGGCGCGAGCGGGTCGTTCGCCGGCGCGCGGGGCTTCTGCAAGATGCCGCTGGCGAGGATGGTGGCGCCGAGCGAGGGCTCCGGCAAGGACGCGGACAGCGGCGAGGGCATCGGCAGCGGCGCGGTTGGCGCTGCCGCGAATGTTGCCGTGGCCGCCATGGCCGGGGCCTGCTGCTCCATCACTTCGGCGGCAGCTTCCGCGATGGCGTCGGTGAGGCGCGCGAGCGACTCCATCGCGATCGGCGCGTCTGCGGGCTCTTCCTCGACCGCTGCGACGACCGGCTCTGGCGCGATCGGCTCCGGCAACTCCGCCGCAACGGGAGCTGCGACCTCGGCAGCTGCCGGCTCCGGAGCGACCGCTTCATTCTCCACCGGCTCGATGATCTCGTCGAAGTCGGAATCCGGCGCGGCCATCTCCAGCGCGATGGCCTCGAGGATGGCTTCGTCCTCGGCTTCCGCGGCGGCATCGAGCGCGAACGCATCGGTTGCTTCCGTCAAGGCGGCCGGTTCAGTGGCCGGCTCTTCAAACGAGGCGCCTTCAAGCTCGGCATCATCAGGCACGACATTGTCGAGCGCAGCGCTTTCGGGAGCGATCTGGCTTTCGGCGACGATCTCCGGCGCGACTGCGGTGTCCATGGCCCGCTCGGCAACGGCCGACGTCTCAGTGACGCCAGGTGCTTCGACCTCCGGAGTGGCTGCGATGTCCTGCGGCGCCTCCGTAGAAGCCACGGGGGCTTCGCTGGCCATCGCGCCAGGTGCGACTTCGGCAGGCGGCAGGTCTGCCGCAGACGACGGCGCCTCCTGCCTCGGAGCCGGCTCGTAAGGCGCCGCTTGGGGCGTTGCGCCGCCGTCGAGTTGCTCGAGCCGATCCCTCAGCAGATCGAAGGCCGCCTGGAGCTCGACGCGGGGGTCGATGGTCGAAATCTGTCCGCAGGCCGCCTCGATCGAGGCGAGCTGCGAATCAATGAGGTCGCAGATTCGCCCGTCGGCGCCGATCTCGCGCCAGCGCCAGGAGATCTCCTTGATGATACGCACCCCGCGCGGGATCGGCGCGAGGCTCGCCTCGATCGCGGCGGGATCGAACGCCGCGATCGCAATCGTCTCGGCCTCGCGAATGGCGCGGCGGATCTCGACCAGCGCCTCGGGCAGGCGGTCCTCGACGACGGGTTGTCGCTGTGCCGCAAGGGTTTCTTCGATCTTCGCAACCGCATCTAGCACCATGCGGGTGTCGGCATTGCGGTTGCGCTTGGCATATTCGCCGAGGAACCAGCGGCCGCGCGCGGTCTCCATGAAGGCTTCGCGGATCGCGTCGTAATCCTGCTCGTTCGGCTCGGCCGCGCGGGCAGACATGGGCGAAAGGGCGAATGCTTCGTTGGCCATGACAATCTCGTCGCGCAAATCACCGCGCGTTACTGTAACGATCACCACGATATCGACCGAATCGCAATTGGTTTGATGGCAGGCGAATCACAAATCCCCATCGCGGAAGCCAAGAAGCGGCGATTCGCCGTGAGCCTCGCCCTGTTCTATTCGGCCGTCTTCGCGGTCTCGGGCACGCATCTGCCGTTCTTCCCGGTGTGGCTGAAGGCGATCGGCGTCGACGCGGCCTGGATCGGCCTCATCAACGCGCTGCCGGCGATCACGCGCTTCACCACGCTGCCGCAAGTGACCGCCTTTGCCGAAAAGCGGCAGGCTATTCGCGCCGCCATGATGGTATCGGTGCTGGTGACGGCGATCGGCTTTACCGCGGTCGGCTTGCAGCAGCAGCCGCTGGCGCTGTTCCTGATCTATGCGCTGACCTGCATGATGTGGACGCCGACGATGCCGCTGACCGATGCCTACGCGCTGCGCGGTGTCGCGCGTTACGGGCTCGATTACGGGCCGTTGCGGCTGTGGGGCTCGGCGGCGTTCGCCGCAGGCTCGCTCGCCTGCGGCTATCTCGTCGACAGCATCGCGCCGCGTGATCTGATCTGGGTCATCGTCGCATGGACCGTAGTCGCGGTTCTCGCCAGCCTGCTGCTTCAGCCGCTCGACGAGGTCAGGCGCAGGACCGCCGAGACGCATGCCGGCAAGGCCTTGCTGCGCGATGGCGGCTTTTGGGCGATCATCGCCTCGGCGGCGCTGATCCAGGGCAGCCACGTCGCCTATTACACCTTCTCGGCCATCAACTGGCAGCTCCAGGGTCTCGGCGGGCTGACGATCGCGGCCCTGTGGACGCTGGGTGTGATCGCGGAGATCGTCGTGTTCGCCCTTTCGCCGCGCTTCTCGCTGCATCCGTCCACGATGATGGCGATCGGGGGGCTCAGCGCGGTGGTGCGCTGGATCGTCACCGCCAACGAGCCGCCGCTGGCGCTGCTCGCGATCGTGCAACTCGGCCACGGTCTCACCTTCGGCATGACCATCGTCGGCACCATGAATCTCCTGGTGCAGCGCGTGCCGCCGCACCAGATCGCGCGGGGACAGGGCTACTACGCCGCGTGCAACGGTCTATTGGGCGCAACGACCTCGATCGCGTCAGGCGCGATCTACGCCCGCATCGGCGACGGCCTGTATTACGTCATGGCCGCGATGGCCGCTGCCGGTGCGCTGGTGATCTGGTCGGCGCGGCACCGGCTCAAGTCTCATCCCCAGAGCGAAGCGTCCGGCGGGTAAACCAGGCTGTCGTCATAACGCAGGCCGTGATCGCGATCGCGCGCCAGCAGCAGCGGGCCGTCGAGATCGACGAAGCGCGCCTGCGGCGTCACCAGCATCGCAGGCGCCATCGACAGTGAGGTCGCGACCATGCAGCCGATCATGATCTCGAAGCCGAGCGACTGCGCGGCATCGGCCATGGCCAGCGCCTCGGTGAGGCCGCCGGTCTTGTCGAGCTTGATATTCACGGCGTCGTAGCGCGCACGCAGGGGCTCGAGCGACGAGCGGTCGTGCACGCTCTCGTCGGCGCAGACCGTGACCGGACGCTTGATCCGTGCCAGCGCCTCGTCCTTGCCGGCGGGCAGCGGCTGCTCCACGAGCGTGACGCCGACGTCGGCGCAGGCGGCAAGATTGTGCTCCAGATTGGCCTCGCTCCAGCCCTCGTTGGCGTCGACGATCAGCTCGGATTCGGGGGCGGCCTTGCGCACCGCCGCGATCCGCGCCGGATCGTCTTCGCCGCCCAGCTTGATCTTGAGCAGCGGCCGGTGTGCGGCCTTGGCGGTTGCCGCGGCCATGCTCTCGGGCGTGCCGAGGGAGATGGTGTAGGCGGTCGTACGCTCGCCGGGCTCCGGGCGGCCCAGCAGGTTCCAGGCGCGCAGGCCGGCCACCTTGGCCTCGAGGTCAATCAGGGCGCAATCTAGCGCGTTACGAGCCGCCCCAGGCGGCATTGCCGCCTGGAGGGCCTGCCGCGTCAGCCCGCCCGCCACGGCCTGCTGCATGGCCTGAATGGCGCCGAGCGTCGCCTCCGGAGTCTCGCCGTAGCGGGGGTAGGGCACGCACTCGCCGCGGCCGGTCAGCCCGTCCTGACTGACCTCCGCCACGACGGTCACGGCCTCGGTCTTGGCCCCCCGGCTGATGGTAAAGCTGCCGGCAATCGGAAAGCGTTCGATTCGTGCCGCCAGGGAGACAAGTTTGCTGGAAGTCATTTTGAACTCTGGCGAAATCTGAACCTGCTGGTTACCTGTAGCAACTAATAGTGGCCAGTTGGGGATACCTTCTCTAGGTAAGGGCGCGTGCGCAACCTTCTGTTTTCCTCCGTCCCGGCAGGGGAGCGGACATCTTGAGCGGCGATCCGAAGCTGGAACGGGTTGCCAAGGGCAATGCGCTTGCACTCTGCGCCACCGGGACCTGGACCGCGAGCTTCGCGCCGGTCCTGGAGCGGCTGGTGGCCGATGCCGAGCAGCTCGCCGGCAACCCCCAAAGCATTTTCATCGACGTCTCCGAGGTCGCCAAGCTCGACACGTTCGGCGCCTGGCTGATCGAGCGGCTGCGCCGCAGCCTGACGAAAGGACCTGTCGAGGCCCAGATCGCGGGGCTCTCCGCCAATTATTCGAGCCTGGTGGACGAGGTGCGGCGGGTCAGGGCGACGCCCGTGGTCGACGGCAGCACGATCACCATCATCGGCATGCTGGAGCAGATCGGCCGGGCGGTCGCCGGCGTTGCCGGTACGATGGCGGGCCTCGTCGACATGCTCGGCGCGGTGCTCGCCGCGGGCTTTCGCGTCCTGATCCACCCGCGCTCGTTCCGCCTGACCTCGACCGTGCACCACATGGAGCAGGTCTGCTGGCGCGCGGTGCCGATCATCGTGCTGATCACCTTCCTGATCGGCTGCATCATCGCCCAACAAGGCATCTTCCATTTCCGCAGGTTCGGCGCCGATATCTTCGTCGTCGACATGCTCGGCGTGCTGGTGTTGCGCGAGATCGGCGTGCTGCTGGTCGCGATCATGGTCGCCGGCCGCTCGGGCAGCGCCTACACCGCCGAGCTCGGCTCGATGAAGATGCGCGAGGAGATCGACGCGCTGCGCACCATGGGGTTCGACCCGATCGAGGTGCTGGTGCTGCCGCGCATGATGGCGCTCGTGATTGCGCTGCCGATCCTCGCTTTCCTCGGCGCGATGGCCGCGCTCTATGGCGGCGGGCTCGTCGCCTGGCTTTATGGCGGTGTCCAGCCGGAGGCCTTCTTGTTGCGGCTGCGCGACGCCATCTCGATCGATCATTTCATCGTCGGTATCGTCAAGGCACCCGTGATGGCCGCGGTGATCGGCATCGTCGCCTGCGTCGAAGGGCTTGCCGTGCAGGGCAGCGCGGAATCGCTCGGACAGCACACGACCGCGTCGGTGGTGAAGGGCATCTTCTTCGTCATCGTCATGGACGGCATCTTCGCCATCTTCTTCGCCTCGATCGGGATGTGACGATGGCAGGCGAGATCCAGAACCCCATCATCCAAGTCCGCGATGTCACCGTGCAGTTCGGCGCAACGCGCGTGCTCGATGGCCTCAACCTCGACGTCAAGCGCGGCGAGATCCTTGGCTTCGTCGGTCCCTCGGGCGCCGGCAAATCGGTGCTGACGCGCACCATCATCGGCCTCGTGCCGAAGGTCGCAGGCTCCATCGAGGTGTTCGGCGTCGACCTCGATTCCTCCAGCACGTCGCAACGGCGAAATGTCGAGCGGCGCTGGGGCGTGCTGTTTCAGCAGGGCGCGCTGTTCTCCTCGCTCACGGTGCGGCAGAACATCCAGTTTCCGATGCGCGAATACTTGCGCGTGTCGCAGCGGCTGATGGACGAGATCACCATGGCCAAGCTGGCCATGGTCGGTCTCAGGCCGGAAGTTGCCGAGCGCTTCCCGTCCGAGCTCTCCGGCGGCATGATCAAGCGCGTGGCACTCGCCCGTGCACTGTCGCTGGATCCGGATCTCGTCTTCCTGGACGAGCCGACCTCGGGCCTCGATCCGATCGGCGCCGGCGACTTCGACGAGCTGGTCAGGACGCTCCAGCGCACTTTGGGACTGACCGTTTTCATGGTAACGCACGACCTCGATAGCCTTTACACAGCATGTGACCGCATCGCCGTTCTAGGAAACGGTAAGATCATTGCAGCAGGGTCGATCGCCGACATGCAGGCCTCGCAGCATCCCTGGCTGAGACAATATTTCCATGGCAAGCGCGCCCGCGCGGTGATGGGCTGAGGTGCCGGAGTAGCTGATGGAAACGCGCGCAAATTACGTGCTGATCGGATCGTTCACGCTGGCGGTGATCGCCGCTGCGATCGGCTTCGTGCTGTGGTTTCAGTCGCTGCACACCACCAAGCAGCGCAGCCCCCTGCGCGTCGTGTTCGAGGGCCCCGCGGCGGGCTTGCGCAACGGCGGCAGCGTCAATTTCAACGGAATTCGGGTCGGTGAGGTGGTCTCGGTGAAGCTGGACAACCCGCGGCGGGTTGTCGCACTCGCCATGATCGAGAACAACGCCCCGATCCGCAAGGACACGCTGGTCGGGCTCGAATTCCAGGGCCTCACCGGTGTAGCCGCCATCTCGCTCAAGGGCGGCGACGAGGACGCGGCCCCGCCGCCGCTCGACCAGGACGGCATCCCGACGCTGACGGCGGATCCCAACAAGCTCCAGGACGTCACCGAGGCGATCCGCGGCACGCTCCAGAACATCAACAAGATCGTCGCCGACAATCAGGAATCGGTGAAGAACTCGCTGAAGAATTTGGAGACCTTCACCAACTCGCTCGCCCGCAACTCCGAGAAGATCGATGGCGTGATGGCCAAGGTCGACGGCGTGATGCTCAAGGCCGACAATCTCATGCTCGGCCTCAACACGCTGGCCGGCGGCAAGGACGGCGGCGAGCTGTTCCAGGCGGTGAAGTCGATCCGCGAACTGGCCGAGGATTTCGACAAGCGCTCCGGCGCGCTGATGAGCGATGGCCGCCGCACTCTCGGCGACATCAGCCGCGCCGTGAACAACTTCGACCGCAACCCGACCCGCGTCCTGTTCGGCGCCAGCAACTCATCGCAACCCGCCCCGCCGCCCGAGCCGCCAAAGCCGACGGCGAGCGAGCGCAGACGATAGTTGGCGAGGCGTTCGCGTGTCGCTCACCATCGTATTGTGAGCGCCAGGTCTCGTGTCCCGGACGCGCTGCAACGACCTTAGCGTTGCTGCGCAGAGCCAGGACCCAGAAGGCAACACGGTGTGATGTGCGACATTGGCCCCGGCTCTGCAGCGCACCGCCGAAGAGGCGCTACGCTGCGTCCGGGGCACGACAGCGAGGATGTCGCCCAAAACCAAAACGGAGGCCGTGAGGCCTCCGTTTTCATCCGCTAATCGGTGACGCTACGAGCCGCTCACCCGAGCCGTCCCGCCGCGTGGGCCAGCAGCGTGTAGACCAGCCCCGTCTCCGAGGTCAGGTGGCTGTGCAGCTCCTGCGGGCCGCGGCCGTCGCGGGCGACTTCGTCGAGCAGGCGCTCGAACTCCGCGATGTAGCGGTCGACCGTCCCCTTGAAGTTGCGGTCGGCGCGATACTTGCGGGCGACCTCGTCGAAGGCCTTCTGGCCGGCGGGCGTGTAGAGGCGCTTGGTGAAGGCCTTGTTCTCGCCGCGCTGGTAGCGGTCCCACATCTCGGCGGCGAGGTTGCGGTCCATCAGCCGGCCGATGTCGAGCGACAACGATTCCAGCGGATTGCCACCACCTTGCAGCGCCTGCGGCTGCGGAGCGGGTGCCGCGCGGCCGCGGGGAGCCTCACGGCCGGCCGAGGCGGCAGGACCCGTGTCGGCGCGGTTGAGCAGGTCCGACAGCCAGCCGTCGCGGCCCTGGTCATTGCCGGCAGGCGCGACCGACGGCGCTTCGGTGCGGCGCGCAGCCGGCATGCCGAGATCCGGCGGCGGCAGCGTCGAGGCGCTGCCGGTGTCGCGCATGCGGGTCTCGGTGGCGCGGCCTGCGACTGCGGCCAGCACCGCCGGCTCTTCCTGGCGCTGCACGCTGCCGCGGCTCGTCGTGGTGACGTCGAGGCCGCGGCCATGCTGGGCTACGATGCGGTTGAGCTCGGCGAGCGCCTCGATCTGGTCGACGATCACCTTGCGCATTTGCGCGGTGCTTTCGGCGGCCTCCTGCGGCATCTCGAGTACGCCGCGGCGCAGCTCGTTACGGGTGGATTCGAGCTCGTTGTGCATCTCGAGCGCCATCTGCTTCATGCTTGCGACCAGATTGCTGAAGCGCTCGGTCGACTGCTTGAACATCGCATCCGCCTCGTCGGTGGTCTGGCGATAGATGTCGTGCATGGCTTCGATGGTCTGGCGGTGCTCCTCTTCGGACGCCGCGCGCACCGCCTCGAACTGGCGGGTGATTGCGGCAGAGCCTGCGCCGGCGGTCTCGGCGACGACGCGGGCGATGTCGCGGGCACGCTCTTCGGCTGCGGCCAGCGATTCATCGAGCAGGCCGGTGAAGCGCGACAGGCGCTGGTCGAGATCGGCCGTACGCAGGTCGATTGTGGTGACGAGCGATTCCAGCGCCTGCTTGCGCTCGGCGAGCGAGGCGGTGGTGTTCTTGTTACTCTGCTCGACGACCTGCGCGGCCTCGACAAGCGCCTTGCCATGCTTGTCGAATTGGGTCGACAGCTCGCCGAGGTCCTGGAGCGCCTTCGTGGTCTTGCTGTTGAAGACGTTGAGCTGGTCTTCCAGGTTCTGCGTCGCGGCGCCGTTGCGCGAGGTGACGTCGTTCATCGCCGAGACGAAGTCGGCGACGCGCGTCACCAGCGCCCGCTCGAGCGAGTTGAGGTTGTCGTGCGCACCGGTCAGCACCTCCTGAAGCAGGATGTTGCCTTCGCGCAGCCGCTCGAACAGCGCCACCGTGTCGGTGCGTAGGATCTTGCTGGTCTCCTGCATCTCGGTCACGGCCGCGATCGAGACCTGGCGCGACTGGTCGATCGCCGAGCGCGAGGCCTGCTCGAGGTCCTTGAGCGACTTGCCGACCGCGCCGGTGGCGATCTCGCTCGCCGTATTGATGGCGCGGGCGACTTCCGAGCCGTTGCCCATCATAGTCTGCGAGAAGGCCTGGCCGCGCGTCTCGATCGACTTCAGCGCGTCGGAGGTGACGCGATCAATGTCGAGCGTGAGCTGGTTGGTCTGGGAGCCGATCGCGTCGACCAGGGCGCCGCGCTTGGCGTCAATCATGTTCGACAGACGGTCGGCCTGCTGCTGCACATAGGTGACGATCTCGTCGGTCTTACCGGTCATGGCCTGGCCGAAGCTGCTGCTGGCGGCGAGCACCGAGCGCTCGACGTCGGCCGAACTCGACTTGACCCGCGAGCTGGCCTCGTTAGAGGCGGATATCAGCGCGTTCTGGGCGCTGAGCGCGCTGGTCTGGATGTCGTTGGTCGCGTTCGCGGCGGCTGCGCTCAGTGTACGCTCGATCTCGGTCGAGATTGTGCGGATCTGGCTCGCGGCATCCGCCGAGGTCGAGGTCAGCGAGGTCTGCGCCTCACGCGCGCTGTTGAGGATCGTCGAGGCGGTGTCGGCGCCGACCGCGGTCAGCGTGCGCTCGATATCCGTGGTCAGCGACTTGATCTGGCTCGCCGCGTCGGTCGAGGCGGAGATCAGCGTGCCCTGGGCCTCGCGGATACCGCTGGTGAGCGCTTCGATGGTGGCGCCGCCAGCGGTTGCCAGCGCGCGCTGCATCTCGGCCGCGAGCGAACGCACCTGGCTGGTCTGCTCGGCCGAGACCGTGAGCAGGGTGCTCTGGGCGTCGCGGGCGCTGGTGGTGATCGTCTCGGCGGTCGACTGGCCGACCTGCGAGAGCGAACGATGCACTTCGGCCGCGAGCGACTTGACCTGGCTCGCTGCATCCGAGGACGCCGTGACCAGCGTGCTCTGGGCCTCGCGGGCGCCGCTCATGATGGTCTCGGCGGTCGAAGTGCCCGCCATCGAGAGCGAGCGCTGCACATCGGAAGACAGCGCCTTGATCTGGTTGGCGGTCTCGGTCGAAGCCGCGATCAGCGCGCCCTGCGCATCGCGGGCGCCGGCGACGATCGCCTCCGCTGTGGTGGTGCCGGCCAGCGACAGCGAACGCTGCACGTCGGCGGTGAGCGTCTTGACATGGTTGGCCGCATCCGAAGAGGCGGTGACGAGCGTGGTCTGCACCTCGCGGGCGCCGGCCAGGATCGAGGCCGCGGTCGCCGAGCCCGCTGCGGACAGCGTGCGTTCGACGTCGGCCGCGAGCCCCTTGATCTGATTGGAGGCATCGCCCGATGCGGCGACCAGGGTTGACTGCGCCTCGCGGGCGCTGGTCAGGATCGAGTTCGCAGCACCGGTGCCGACCGCGGTCAGCGCGCGCTCGACCTCGGACGAGGTCATCTTGAGCTGGGCGTTGACATCGGAGGAGACCGTCAGCAGCGACTGCTGAGCGGTGCGCGCGCCGGTCTGGATGGTCTCGCTGGTGTTGACGACGAGGTTGGTGAGCGAACGTTCGGCGTCCTCGACATGCGAGCGGATCGCGGTCGAGATCATCTCGGCGCGGGACATCATGTCCTCGCTGGCCTGGCGTCCGCTGCTCTCGATGCGGCCGGCGACCGCCTCGACGCGCGAGCCGAGCAGGTCCTCGAACTGCGCCACGCGCACGTCGATGTCGCTCGCGACCGAGCCGACCTTGGTCTCGATGGCGTGGTGGATCTCCTGGAAGCGCGCCGTGACCGTGTCGGTCAGATGCACGGTGCGGCCGTCGATGACCTCGGTGACGCCGGTGATGCGGCGGTCGACCGCCTCGATCGCCTGCGCGGTGCCGTCCGTGAGGGTCGAGGTCAGCAGCGTGAGGCGCGTGTCGATCGACTGCACGGCCTGCGAGGCGCCGTTCGTCACCGCGGAGGTCAGGTAAGTGAGGCGGGAGTCGATGGATTCGAGCGCCTGCGAGGCGCCGCCCGTCAGCGTCGTCGTGAGATGCGTCAGCCTCGTGTCGATCGACTGGATGGTCTGCGATGCGCCGTCGGTCAGAGAGGTGGTGAGGTGGTTAAGGCGCGCGTCGAGGGTTTCGATGGCCTGCGATGCGCCGCTGGTCAGCGAGGTCGTGAGGTGGGTGAGGCGGCTATCGATCGACTGGATCGCTTGCACGGCGCCATCGCTCAGCGACGTCGCCAGCGTATTGATGCGGCCATCGATGGTTTCGGTCATGGACCTGGCTCGGGTGTCGAACGACTGTTCGAGCGCGGCGACGCGGCCGACGAGCTGCTGGTCGAAGGTCCTGATGTGGCCTTCGATCGTGCCGTCGAGGCTGGCGATCTTGCCGTCCAGCGAGGCGTCGAGATTGCTGACACGTTCCCCGATCGTGGTCTCGAATTGCACCAGCCGCTGGTCGAGCACGGCCGTGATCTGGCCGCCGTTCGACGTGAAACGGGTGTCGAAATTGTCGACATAGGTCTTCAACGTCTCGGCGATGTCCTGCGTGCGCTGGCCCATGCGCTCGACGATCTCGCCGCCGAAGGTCTTCACGGTGCGGTCGAACTCGGAGATGTGGCGCGTGATCAGCGCGCCGAGCGTGCCGGAATCGCGGGCGAACTTCTCGACCAGCTCGGTGCCCTGGTTCCTGACGAGCTCGTCGAAGGCGCTCATCTGGAGCGACAGCGAGTCGTGCGCGGTCTCGGTCTGGCTGACGACCTTGGCGACCAGGTTGTTGACGGTGGCGTCCAGCGCCTCGCTCGCCTTGTCGCCGCTCGTCATGATCTGGCCGGCGAGCCGGTTGCCGGCATCGTCGATCTTGGCGGAGATGTCGTTGGAACGCAGCTCAAGCTCGAGCAGCAGCGAGTCCGACGAATTCTTCAGGGAATCATGCACCAGCTCGGTGCGCTCGGAGATGCCGTCGACGATCGCGGCGGAGCGCTGCTCGAACTCGCCGGTGATGCGGTCGATGCGCTCGTTCAGCATCTCGTGGACGCGGTCGGCGAGATCGACGAACTCGTCGTGGACGTGGCCGGTCTTGAAGTTGAGGCTGGTGGTCAGCCGCTCGCTGGCGTCGAGCACGGCGCGCGTGGTCTCGTTGCTGGCCTCCTCGAGGCGATCGAGCAGGTCGCCGCCGCGCTCACCGAGCGCCAGGATCATGTTGTCGCCGGCATTGCTCAGGGCCTGGGTGATGTGGGCGCCGCGCTCTTCCAGCGCGCCGGTGATGGACTTGGCGACCTCGTCGACGCGCGAGGCGATCGCGTCCGAGATCAGCGCGATGTCGTGGCGCAGGTCGATCTGCACCCCGGAGATGGCGCTGCGGACCTGCTCGGCCTGGCCGACCAGGTTGTCGCGCTGATGCGCGATGTCCTGGAGCAGGGCGCGGATGCGCACCTCGTTGTCGGAATAGGCCCGCTCGAGCGCCGCGACCTCGTTGGCGACCAGCGTCTCGAGCTCGCCGGCGCGCGCGATGGCGCGCTCGATGCCGTCGCCCATCGCTGCGACCTCACGGCGGATCGCCTGGCCGACGGTGACCATGGAGTCAGAGGCCGAGCCTTCCGGCTCGGAGAAGCGGATCGCGACCTGCGCCATCGCCTGCGCGATCATGCGCATTTCCTGGCCGCGCCAAACGAGGCTCGCCAGGAAGTAGAACAGCATGATGGGCGCGAAGAACATCGCGATCAGGCCGGCAACGACGAGCACGCCGCCGCTCTGGCCCATGGCGGCCTGGATCGAGGGCAGGAAGCCGAATGTCAGCGCGGCGCAGGCGGCGAGCCAGACGCCGGCGAAGATGGTGGCGAAGGTGTAGACGTTGCGGGCAGGGCGGCCCCTCTGAAGCGCCTGGAGCAACTGGCCGATGGTCTCACGGTCATCATTGGCGGCGCGGCGGGAGGTGCGCGGCTCCTCGATCGGGTCGAACGCAGTTGCGCGTTCGTTGGCGGCGGGGCGCGACTCGAAGCTCGGCTCGTCGAAGACCGGAGGCGCGGGCGGCCCCACCGGAGGCACCGTCTCGTTGCGCATCGCGGCGTTGCGGCTGGTATCCGCAGCGGTGTCACTAATGTTAAGGGCTTCCTGGATCGCAGAAAGCGCAACTTCTGTGGGGTCTTTGGCCTTTTTCGGAGTGTTCGCCATGTTCAGTCCGAGCCCTCGTTACTTGTACGCGTCCCCCCGCGAGCCCTGCGCGATACGCAAGCCCACAGACCGGATCATGCCGCTTGCGCGGATCTCCGAGCCGTCCCCACCCGGACGGCTTGTCCGCCAATTTCTGCAACATCCTATTGGCAGAGCGTCGCGAATGAAATGGCTGCGATTAAGACAATGTTAATCATCGTTAACAGGATCGCGCCGTAACGCCTTAGCACTAAATGCAATTCTCCACCGAACTCGGCCGATTGCGGCAACTTCTCGTCAACAAATCGGCGGAATTGCGTAAAACGGCCCAAACATTTCGTTAACCATTTTCATGCTTGGGTGGGAGGAACCTGACCGCCGGACCGGCGGGACGATCGCGCGCTGCCGGGGCCTGGGTCATGACGCCTGAACTGCAACGGATGGACTGGATGCCCTCGCCCCCGCTTGCACCCATCGACAGTCCGCTCGACCTCGATCACCTTGCCCGCATGACGCTCGGCGATGCCGAGCTGGAACGGGAAGTGCTGGCGATGTTCGCCGAGCAGGCGGTCCGCCTGGTTGCAGCGATGACGGCGCTGCCGGCCGAGGCGGGCGCACTGGCCCACAAGCTCAAAGGCTCGGCACGAGGGATCGGCGCCTTTGCCGTGGCCGATGCCGCAGGCAGCCTGGAGACCGCGATCCGCACCGGCCATGGTCGGCCCCACGCCCTTGCTGCCTTGAAAGAGGCGGTCACCGAGGCTCGCGCCGCCATCGAGGCGATGCTGAAGCCTTAAGGCGCGTACTGTCAGAACCGGGTTCTACTCTTTTGTTTTGACGCGTTTTCTTCCCGCGAAGCGGGATTCACCGCGCGCCGAAAACGCTATGGCGCCGGGCTGACCGACCCGTTATAGGACAGGCCGGGACCCCTCCTTCATTCCAAGCACCGCGGCAGCACGAGCACACATGGCCAAGATTCACTTTGTCGACCACAAGGGCGAAACCCGCACGGTGGAAATCGAGAACGGCGCAACCGTGATGGAAGCCGCCATCCGCAACAGCATTCCGGGCATCGAGGCCGAATGCGGCGGCGCTTGTGCCTGCGCGACCTGCCATGTCTATGTCGACGAAGCCTGGCGCGAGAAGGTCGGCAACCCGACGCCGATGGAAGAGGACATGCTCGACTTCGGCTTCGACGTGCGCCCGAACTCGCGCTTGTCCTGCCAGATCAAGGTCTCCGACGAACTCGACGGGCTCGTCGTCGCGACGCCGGAACGCCAGGCCTGATCCACTCGATTAGGTAACTATGTCCTCGCCGGCGCGACCTCGATGCCGCGCTTGTGCCAGGGTCTCAGCTTTGCGATCACTTCCGCTGTGAGCGGCGTCGGCCGCCGCGACGCTTCGTCGATCATCACGCCGACCGAATTCGCCGACGCGATGCACTTTCCTTGCGAGAATACGACCTGCTCGAAGGTCACCGACGTTCGTCCGAGCTTGACCACGCCGAGGCCGAGCTCGATGGTGTTCGGCCAGTGCAGCTCGGCGCGGAAATGGATGTCGAGCCGCACCATGATCCAGGCAAGACCCGGCGGCGTCAGCCCATATTCCGGGAGCTTCATCAGCGTGACACGGCCGGTCTCGAAATAGGTGGCGTAGACGGCGTTGTTGACGTGCTGGTTGGGATCGAGATCGCCGAAGCGCACGTTGTCGCTGAGGCGATATGGGTAGTCTTCCAGGCGCGGCGTCGTATCGAGGTGGCTTGGTGCGTTCACCGATTGATCTCCGTCATATCCTTGCTCGTTACAGCCCAGTTAGTTTGACCCGGCAAGTGGGTGCGGCTGCGGGGCGCTCCCGCTTTTATGCCTTCCCTGATCCATCCCCGTTGGCTAGACAGGCAGGGTCACCCTCGGCCTAAGGGACGCCGTCCAACCGGTAACGACCGATAAAAGAGACGACATGAGCGACGTGATCAAAACCGATGTGCTGATTATTGGCGCCGGCCCGTGCGGTCTGTTCGCCGCCTTCGAGCTTGGCCTTCTCGACATGAAGGCGCATTTCGTCGACATTCTCGACAAGGTCGGCGGCCAATGCGCCGAGCTCTATCCGGAAAAGCCGATTTACGACATTCCCGGCATTCCCCAGGTCTCGGGCCAGGGGCTGACCGAGGCGCTGATGCAGCAGATCAAGCCGTTCCATCCGACCTTCCATCTCGGCGAGATGGTCGAGACCGTGGAGAAGATCGGCGATCCTGCATTCCGCTGCACCACCGATGCCGGCAAGGTGTTCGAATGCAAGGTGGTGGTGATCGCGGCCGGCGGCGGCTCGTTCCAGCCCAAGCGCCCGCCGGTCCCGGGGATCGAGGCCTATGAAGGCACTTCAGTGCACTACGCCGTGCGCAAGATGGAGACATTTCGTGACAAGAGCGTGCTGATCGTCGGCGGCGGCGATTCCGCGCTGGACTGGACACTCAATCTGCATCCACTTGCCAAGCGCATCACGCTGCTGCACCGGCGCGACGAGTTTCGCGCCGCGCCCCACAGCGTCGAGCAGATGCGCGCGCTGGTCGCAGGCGGCAAGATGGATCTGCGGCTCGGCCAAGTCACGGCGCTCTCCGGCATTGATGGCAAGCTCTCTGGTGCCACCATCAAGGGCAACGACAACACCATGACTGAAATTGCCTGCGACACCATGCTGCCCTTCTTCGGCCTGACCATGAAGCTCGGGCCGGTAGCGAACTGGGGCATCGCGCTGGAGAACAATCTGGTGCCGGTCGAGACATCCGCGTTCGAGACCAACGTGCCCGGCATCTTCGCAATCGGCGACATCAACACCTATCCCGGCAAGATCAAGCTGATCCTGTGCGGCTTCCACGAGGGGGCGCTGATGTCGCAAAAAGCCCATCGCTACGTCTATCCGGAGAAGCGGCTGGTGTTCCAGTACACGACCTCGTCCTCCAGTCTGCAAAAGAAGCTCGGCGTCAACTGAGCGGTTGGGGCCGGAAGGCCATGTCCCATGTTTCTGGTGCTGGAGCCGTTCGCGAAATCGCCGTACTCTGTGGCCATCCAGTCCTGGCTAGCAAGTGATTGGCATAGCAAGGTGATCTAATGCAGAATCTTCTTTCCAGCTCTCGGCTGCTCCCCTTCCTCGCGCTCGCGTTGTCGCTTTTTGCGGTGACACCGTCTGCGGCACAGACCGCCGAGCCCACGGCGGCGGGGCTCTGGCAGAAGGTCGAAGACGGCAAGACGGTCGGATGGTTTCTCTTCATCGACCGCAACGGCATCTTCGAAGGCGTGATCGCGAAGACCTTCCCGCGGCCCGGCGACGATCCGAACGAGGTCTGCAGCAAGTGCACGGACGACCGCAAGAACGCGCCGGTGCTCGGCATCTCCTTCGTCCGCAACATGAAGCGCGAAGGCTTGAAGTACGAAGGCGGCAATGTGCTCAATCCGCGCGACGGCCAGATCTGGAAAGCCAACATGAAGATCAGTCCCGATGGCCAGACCCTGACGCTGCGCGGCTATCTTGGCATCGCGCTGCTCGGTAAGGACGAGACCTGGACGCGGCTGCCCGATGCCAACATCGCGCAGATTGATCCTGCCATCGTGGCAAAATATCTCCCTGCGCAGGCCGCCGCCGCGAAGCCGGCGGCACCTGCGGCGAAGAAGGGCGGCGCGATGGTGGCGCCGGCGCCCAAGCAGTAAGGGCGCTTCACGCTGGGTATCATCCCGGCTGCTTTCCCATTCACTGGCGTCATCGGCCCGCAACCGGGTCTCGCCTTCGGCGAGCCCGATGATGGTGCGCATCCGCCGCAACGCGTCGATCATTCCGCCCTTCGCCAGTAGTTCCCCGGAATGCGTGCTGGCGCTGGAATTGCATAGCCTCCGCAAAGCTGTTGGGGGGTGAGTCGCTGTCCTTCACGCCTTTCGCCGAGCCGCGAAAGGCGAACGGCAGGCGTTGTCCCTCGCGGCGATGATTTCGATCCGCGGAGACGACATGAGATCTGCAACATCGCGTGCGGCCCCGCTGCTGGGCCTTATGACGCTGCTGGCCACATCGGCGCTGGCGCGCGACGACGGGCGCTACGCCAACTCGCCGCTAAAACCCTGGTTCGAAAGCCTGCACAGCGAGTTCGGACAATGCTGCACCGACGCCGACGGCTACGTCATCGCCGACGTCGATTGGGCGTCCGATCGCGGCCGCTACCGCGTGCGCATCGACAACGAATGGGTCGTGGTGCCCGACGGCGCGGTGATCACCGTGCCGAACAAGATCGGCCGCACCATGGTGTGGAAACACTATATCGACGGCCATCCGCGCGTGCGCTGCTTCATGCCGGGCAGCATGACGTGAACGCGGTAAGTCCTCGATGGGTAGCGGCGGTGAAAGGAAGACGAAACGCTTCAGGGTTCGGTTTCAAGATCGTTTCGTCGATCGCTTTCTTCAGGTCACCGGCGCCGGATTGAACAGCGTGAGATCGTTGTGGATGCCCCAGCGGTCCGACCACGGTTTTGTCCGGCCGCTGGCGACGTCGAGGATCAGGCGGAACAGGTCCCAGCCGGTTTCCTCGATGGTTTTCTCGCCGGTGGCGATGCGGCCGGCATCGAAGTCGATCAGGTCCTTCCAGCGCCGCGCGAGTTCGCTGCGGGTTGCGACCTTGATGACGGGGGCGGCCGCAAGGCCGTAGGGTGTGCCGCGGCCGGTGGTGAACACCTGCAGCGTCATGCCGGAGGCGAGCTGGAGCGTGCCGCAGATGAAGTCGGAGGCAGGAGTTGCCGCGAACAGCATGCCTTTCTGAGTCGCCTTCTCGCCGGGCGAAAGCACGCCGGTGATGGCGGACGATCCGGACTTGACGATCGAGCCCAGCGACTTCTCGACGATGTTGGCAAGGCCGCCCTTCTTGTTGCCGGGCGTGGTGTTGGCGCTGCGATCGGCGCCGCCGCGGGCAAGATAAGAATCGTACCAGGCCATCTCGCGCACCAGCGCGCGGCCGACGTCCTCGTTGATGGCGCGTCGCGTGAGCAGCTGGATGGCGTCGCGCACCTCTGTGACTTCCGAGAACATCACGGTGGCACCGGCACGCACCAACAGGTCCGCGGCGAAGCCGACGGCGGGATTGGCGGTGACGCCGGAGAACGCGTCGCTGCCGCCGCATTGCAGGCCGATCACGAGGTCGGAGGCCGGGCAGGTCTCGCGCTTGCGCGTGTTGAGCACCTTCAGCCGCGCCTCGGCCTGGGTCATGATCGCATCGACGATCGCACCAAAGCCATCGAAGGCCTCGTCCTGCATGCGCACGATCGCATCGCTGACGCCTTCCGGCACCAGCCGCTCCGGCGCGAGCTTCTCGCAGCCAAGCCCGACGACCAGAATCTCGCCGCCGAAATTCGGATTGAGCGCGATGTTCTGCAGCGTGCGGATCGGCACCACCGCGTCGGGCGCGGTGATGGCGACGCCACAGCCATAGGCGTGGGTGAGGGGGACGACGTCATCGACGTTCGGGTACTTCGGCAACAGCTCGGCGCGGATGCGTTTCACCGCATATTCCATCGTGCCCTTGACGCATTGCACGGAGGAGGAGATGCCGAGGATGTTCTTGGTGCCCACCGAGCCGTCGGGATTGCGATAGCCCTCAAAGGTGAAACCTTCGAGCGGCGGCAGCGGCGCGGGCACGGCCGTCGAGATTTCGAGCTTGTCGAGGGCAGGGGCTTCCGGCATGCGAATGCGCGCCTCATCCACCCATTCGCCGGCCAGGATCGGCGACAGCGCGTAGCCGATCACCTCGCCGTAGCGGATGATCGGCGCGTCTCGCGCGATGTCGACCAGCGCCGTCTTGTGCCCCTGCGGCACGAAGGCGCGCAGCGTCAGCCCGCAGGCAAAGCGGGTGCCGGCGGGAAGCCCGAAATCATTGACGACGATCGCAACATTGTCGCGCTCGTTGAGCTTGATGTAGCGGGGTTGCTCTTTCGCTGCGACTGACTGGTCCATACGCTTTCCTCAAGAACGGGAGAAGCCGTGCTTTCGCTCACCTCTCCCAAAGGGAGAGGTGGGCACCTACGCTTGCGACGCGATCCCGGCCTATCAGCCAGGGAAGGTATAAGCCGTCTTCACCGTGGTGTAGAACTCGCGCGCGTACGAGCCCTGCTCGCGGGCGCCGTAGCTCGAGCCCTTCCGCCCCCCGAACGGCACGTGATAGTCGACGCCGGCGGTCGGCAGATTGACCATCACCATCCCGGACTCGCTGTTGCGCTTGTAGTGCGAGGCGTATTTCAGGCTGGTGGTGCAGATGCCGGAAGCCAGGCCGAACTCGGTGTCGTTGGAGATCGCCAGCGCCTCTTCGTAGTTCTTGGCGCGGATCACGGCGGCGACGGGTCCGAAGATTTCCTCGCGCGCGATGCGCATATTGTTGTTGGCTTCGGTGAACAGCGCCGGCTGGAGGTAGTGGCCCGGCGTCTCGCGCTTGAGCAGCTCGCCGCCCCACGCAAGCTTGGCGCCCTCGTCCTGGCCGATCTTGATGTAGCGCAGGTCCTGATCGAGCTGGCTCTGGTCGACGACGGGGCCGATATGCACGCCGGCCTTGAGCGCGTCGTCCACCGACAGGCCCTTCAGGCGCTCGGCCATCGCGGCGACGAAGCGGTCGTGGATGCCTTCGGTGACGATCAGACGGGAGGAAGCGGTGCAGCGCTGGCCGGTCGAGAAATAGGCGCCGTTGACGGCGACCTCGACGGCGGTCTTGAGGTCGGCATCGTCGAGCACGACTAGCGGGTTCTTGCCGCCCATCTCGAGCTGGAACTTCTTCATCGGATTCGACAGCACGCAGGCCTGCGCGATCTTGCGGCCGGTCTGAACCGAACCGGTGAAGGAAATCGCGGCGACGTCCGGGTGTTCGAGCAGCGTCTGGCCGACCACGGAGCCGGAGCCAACGACAAGGTTGAACACGCCCGCGGGAATGCTGGAGCGGGTGATGATCTCGGACAGCGCGTGCGCCGAGCCCGGCACCAGCTCGGCCGGCTTGAACACCACCGTGTTGCCGTAGCAGAGCGCGGGCGCGATCTTCCAGGCGGGGATCGCTATCGGGAAATTCCAGGGCGTGATCATGCCGACGACGCCCATCGGCTCGCGGGTGAGCTCGACGTCGAGGCCGGGACGCACCGAGGCGCCCTTCTCGCCGATCAGGCGCAGCGCTTCGCCGGCGAAGAACGCAAAAATCTGGCCGGCGCGGGCGACTTCGCCGATGCCTTCCGGCAGCGTCTTGCCTTCCTCGCGCGCGAGCAGGCGGCCGAGCTCTTCCTTGCGGGCCAGGATTTCGAGAGAAATCTTGTTCAGCGCGTCATAGCGCTCCTGCGGCGTCGAACGCGCCCAGGCGGGGAAGGCGGCCTTGGCGGCGGCGATCGCCTTTTCGGTCTGCGCCTTGTCGGCCTTGGCATATTCGCCGACGAGGTCGTTGGTGTTGGAGGGGTTGATATTCCTGGTGACGCCGGAGCCGTCGACCCATTCGCCGCCGATGAAGTTCTTCAGGATCGCAGTCATGTATTCCTCCAAGTCATTAGGGGCATGATCCCTCTCGGAAAACCGGTACCCACTTTTCCGGAATCATGCCTGAGTTTCTTAGCGAACGAGGCAGGGACGCTTGTCGTCGAAGGTCCAGCCGGGGATCAGGTCCTGCATGGCAATAGCGTCATCCCGGGCGCCAAGTCCATGCTGCTTGTAGAGGTCATGCGCGGCGTCGATGGCGGCCCTGTCGATTTCGATACCCAGACCAGGTCTGTCCGGGACGGCAATCTTGCCGCCCTTGATCTGGAGCGGCTCCTTGGTGAGCGCCTGGCCGTCCTGCCAGATCCAGTGGGTGTCGATCGCGGTGACCTTGCCAGGTGCGGCGGCGCCGACATGCGTGAACATGGCGAGCGAAATGTCGAAATGGTTGTTGGAGTGCGAGCCCCAGGTCAGGCCATTGTCGCGGCAGGTCTGGGCGACGCGCACCGAGCCTTGCATGGTCCAGAAATGGGGATCGGCCAGCGGAATGTCCACCGCGCCGAGACGCAGCGCATGAGAAAGCTGCCGCCAATCGGTCGCGATCATGTTGGTCGCGGTCGGCAAGGCCGTGGCGCGGCGGAACTCGGCCATGATCTCGCGGCCGGAGAAGCCGGCCTCGGCGCCGCAGGGGTCCTCAGCGTAAGCGAGGATGCCGTGCATGTCCTTGCAAAGCCGGACAGCCTGATCGAGCGACCAGGCGCCGTTGGGATCGAGCGTGACGCGCGCGTTCGGGAAGCGTTTTGCGATGGCGGTGACGGCCTCGATCTCCTGCTCGCCGCGGAGCACGCCGCCCTTGAGCTTGAAATCGGCGAAGCCATAATGGTCGTGGGTGGCCTCCGCGAGCCGCACCACGCTCTCCGGCGTCATCGCCTCTTGGTGGCGGAGGTTGAACCATTCCGCCTTGCCGGTCTCGCCTTCCACATAGGGCAGGCGGGATTTGCGCCGGTCGCCGACGAAGAAGAGGTAGCCGAGCGTCTCGACGCTGTTGCGCTGCTGGCCCTCGCCGAGCAGCGCCGCGACGGACAGGCCCAGATGCTGGCCGAGCAAATCGAGCAGTGCGGATTCGATCGCTGTGACCGCGTGAATCATGACGCGCAGGTCGAACGTCTGCTTACCGCGACCGCCGGCATCGCGGTCGGCGAAAGTGGTGCGGACGTCGGCGAGGATGTTGTTCATGGCGCCGACGGTCTTGCCGATCACGAGATCGCGGGCGTCCTGGAGCGTTTGCCAGATCTTCTGCCCGCCGGGCACCTCACCGACGCCGGTATGACCGGAATTGTCGGTGAGGATGACGATATTGCGGGTGAAGAACGGCGCATGCGCGCCGCTCAAATTGAGGAGCATGCTGTCGCGGCCCGCGACCGGGATCACTTGCATCGATGTGACGACCGGTGCGCCAGAGATCTCCGTCTGGACCATCGCACGCTCCTCTCTATTGTCGTTCGCTATTCTGCTGCCTGTTGTGTCGATCGGATGGCGGGCAGATTCTTTACTAGCGCGGTCAGTTCCGCCACCTCCTGCTCGGTGAGATCGGTCAGCGGCGGACGGACCGGGCCGGAGTCGCGGCCGATCACCTTCATGCCGGCCTTGATGATCGAGACTGCATAGCCCTTCTTGCGGTTGCGGATCGCGATCAGCGGCAGGATGAAGTTCTTCAGGCCGGCGTGGATCGTCTCATGGTCGCGCTTGCGCACGGCGGCGTAGAAGTTGGTGGCGAATTCCGGCACGAAGTTGAACACGGCCGAGGAATAGGTCGTCACGCCCATGTCGAGATAGGGCAGCGCGAAGGTCTCCGCGGTCGGCAGGCCGCCGATATAGGTCAGGCGGTCGCCGAGCTTGGTATAGACGCGGGTCATCAGCTCGATGTCGCCAATGCCGTCCTTATAGCCGACGAGGTTCGGGCAGCGCTCCGCAAGGCGAGCCAGCGTGTCGGGCTGGAGAATGGCGTTGTCGCGGTTGTAGACGATGACGCCGATCTTCACGGCAGCGCAGACTGCCTCGACATGGGCGGCGAGACCCTCCTGCTCGGCATGCGTGAGATAGGGCGGCAGCAGCAACAGGCCGTCGGCGCCGGCCTTCTCGGCACCAAGGGCGATTTCGCGGGCGATTGCGGTGCCGTAGCCGGTGCCGGCGAGCACTGGCACGCGGCCTTTGGTCTCCTCGACGGCGATCTTGACGATTTGCGGAACCTCGGTCGGCGTCAGCGAGAAGAACTCACCGGTGCCGCCGGCGGCGAACAGGCCGGCGACGTCATAGCCGCACAGCCAGTCCATGTTAGCGCGATAGGTCGCCTCGTCGAAGGAGTAGTCAGCCCTGAACGGCGTGACGGGGAAGGACAGGAGGCCAGATCCGATCTTCTGGGCCATCTCCGGCGGGGTCATCTTGCTCATGGGCGCGGCTCCCTTCTTGCGTGTTGTGGAGGACGCAAGCCTGCGCGTCCATGGGCCGGTGTTTAGGAAACCGTTCGATGCGCGTCCAAGCCAAAGCCTATATCGACTGATGCAGATTGAGCATCAATCCTCTATCACCTCCGCGGAGGACAATTCACCGGCGATTTTGACGAGGGCCGAGAGCAACGGATTCTCGTCGTCGCGGCGCCAGACCATGAAGAGCTCGACCGGAAGGCGGGTGCGCAGCTTCAGCGGCCGCAGCCGCACGTCGGAGATCTTCAGGCTCGCCGCCGCCGCCGGCACGATGGCGAGGCCGAGCCCGGCGCGCACCATGGCGAGGATCGAGTGGATCTGGCTGAGATGCTGGACGTAGCGCGGCAGCACGTCGGCGCGCGTGAACAGCGCCACCAGCAAATCGTGGAAGTAGCGGCTCTCGTAAGGCGAATACATCACGAAGGGCTGGTCGTCGAAATCCTTGATGGTGACGCTGTCGGCGTTCGCCAGCGGATGCTTCTTCGGGATCGCGGCGAGCAGGGGCTCGGCAACGACGCGGCGGCTGGCAAGCTCGGGACGCGCGATCGGCGGCCTCAGCAGGCCGGCGTCGATCTGGCCCGAGGTCAGCGCCTCGAACTGGTCGCCGGACACCATCTCCTTCAGCGAGAAATCCACTTCAGGCAGCTTTGCACGGCAGGCGGCGACGAGCTCAGGCAGGAAGCCGTAGGCCGCGGCGGCCGTGAAGCCGATCTTCAGCGAGCCGGTCTTGCCGAGCGCGATGCGGCGGGCGACCTGCGAGGCGCTTTCCGCAAGCTTGAGAATGCGCCGCGCCTCCGGCAGGAAGCTGCGCCCCGCGGGCGTCAGGCGCACCGAGCGGCTGGTACGCTCCAGAAGCGGCGCATCGATGATGTGCTCGAGCACCTGGATCTGCCGCGACAAAGGCGGCTGGGTCATGTTCAGCCGCGCGGCGGCGCGGCCGAAATGCAATTCCTCCGCCACCGTGACGAAACAGCGGAGCTGGTTGAGGTCGAACATCGATACATGCCTTAGATGGATAAGGCGTTTCCCCGGCACTTCTAGCATCGATCACCCCCAAAACAAAGACGGCGGCTGATTAAGCCGCCGTTGAGTTGCCTGGTCCGCTCCGATTGCTCGGAGCTCTCAGGAGGAACGTTTGAGCACCACCCGCTCGATCTTGCCGACGATCACGAGGTAGGCGAACGCCGCCACCAGCGCGTTGAGACCAACGAACACCAGCGCGCCGTTGAACGAACCGGTTGCGGCCAGGATGTAGCCGATCACGATCGGGGTGGTGATCGAGGAGAGATTGCCGAACGTGTTGAACAGGCCGCCGGACACGCCGCCGGCTTCCTTCGGCGAGGTGTCGGAGACGACCGCCCAGCCGAGCGCGCCGATGCCCTTGCCGAAGAAGGCGAGCGCCATGAAGCCGACCACGAATGCCTGTCCGTCGACATAATTGCAGGCGATGATCGACATCGACAGCAGCATGCCGCCGACAATCGGGATCTTGCGCGCCAGGGTCAGCGAGCCCGTCTTGCGCAGGATGGCGTCGGAGATGATGCCGCCGAGCACGCCGCCGATGAAGCCGCACAGCGCCGGGAGCGTCGCGACGAAGCCGGCTTGCAGGATCGACAGCCCACGCTCCTTGACGAGGTAGACCGGAAACCAGGTCAGGAAGAAATAGGTCAACGTGTTGATGCAATACTGGCCGAGATAGACGCCGAGCATCATGCGGTTGGAGAGCAACTGGCGGATGTGGTCCCACCCGGAGCCGGATTGAGGCGCGCGCTCCTGCTTCAGATCGTCCTTGGGCGCGTCGAGATCAACGAGCGCGCCGCCCTCCTTGATGTAGTCGAACTCGGCATCGTTGATCGAAGGATGTTCCTTCGGGCCGTAGATGGTCTTGATCCAGACGAGGCCCATGACGATGCCGAGCGCGCCCATCACGAAGAACACGAAGCGCCAGCCGGAGGCGTGCGCGATCCAGCCCATCAGCGGCGCGAAGATCACGGTCGCGAAATACTGCCCCGAATTGAAGAACGCCGACGCGGTGCCGCGCTCGTTGCCCGGAAACCAGGCCGCGACGATGCGCGCATTGGCGGGGAAGGAGGGCGCTTCGGCGATGCCGACCAGGAAGCGTAACGCGAACAGCACGACGATCGCAGTGCCGGCGCTGAAGAAGCCGACCCAGCCCTGCATCATCGTGAAGATCGACCAAACGATGATGCTGAAGGCATAGACGAGGCGCGAGCCGTAGCGGTCGAGCAACCAGCCGCCCGGCACCTGCGCGATCACATAGGACCAGCCGAACGCCGAGAAGATGTAGCCCATCGCGACCGGATCGAGATGCAGCTCCTTGGAGAGTGCGGGGCCTGCGATCGACAGCGTTGCGCGGTCGGCATAATTGACGGTGGTGACCAGGAACAACATGGTCACGATGAACAGCCTGACGCGAGACCTCCTCACGTCCGCCGCGGACACCACTGCGCTCATCACGCGCCTCCTTAGAACTCGAACATTTCCTCAAGGCGACTCCTAGAGGCGCGCGCGGCAAAGTGTCCAAGTTCAAGGGAGTATCGATCGATGCCGTTTTTGGATTGATGGAACGGCAGATGAGGGGAACGATGCGAGGAGATTAGAGCCGTGAGCCCCGCACTTGTCATTGCGAGCGCAGCGAAGCAAATCCAGGCTCTTTCCGCAGAGGGACTCTGGATTGCCTCGCTGCGCTCGCAATGACGGTGTGGAGAGAGCTCGCTCTTGCTTTTACTGCCGGGCGCTCGGCAATAGCTGCGGCAGAAATCCGCGCGTCACGCTTGGCGGTACTGCATCCAGCCCGAGCACGGCGCTCGCGGCAGGCAGTGCGGCATCGGCCATCGCGGCGTGGCCTTCGGCGCTTGGATGCACGGCGCCGCCATAGACGGCGGAGAGCACGCCCCAGGTGGCGTCATGGATGTCGGTCGGCTGGCTCGCGGCCGGCAATCCTTGCGGATAGGTCATCGCAGCAAAATAGCTGTCGTTGGCGTCGCGGATCCAGCGGGCACGGGGCAGGTAGGCGCGATATTCCGAGGCGCCGCGACCGCACAGCATCGGCTGACTCGCCGCCGTCACGATGTCGGGATTGAAGCTCTGGCCGTTCTCGGCAAAGCAGGTGCGGTCGAATTCGGGATCGTTGCCGGAATGGGCGCAGAAGCCGTGATCGGCGAACGCGGCCTGGTGCGCATCGACGAAGGTCATGCGATCGGCTTCGGGATCGCGGCAGAGCGCGCCACGGGTGCAGGTGGCGAGGCCCTTCAGCTGCGGCAGGAATTCGGTGTCGACGAAGGTGGAGACCCGGGCGAGGCGCTGCGGATCGGCATTGAAGGATGGATGGATGTCGAAGCCGCCACGGCCGCCGCGGCAGGGCACGCCGCCATCGGCGAGCGCCGGGTTGGCGTAGGAGACATAGACCACACGTGAGAGGTCGCCGCCGACCAGCGGCTTCAGCGCCTCGCGCAGCTTGACGAAATTCTGCGGCAGCTCGCGCGCCAGCGCGTCGCGGGAATCGTCGACGCTCGCCATCACGCCGGAGCGGCGGAACAGCGCGCGCTCGGTCGCGGTGTCGACGATGACGTCGGCGACGAGGCCGGAAAAATAGACGTCGTTGGCGCCGACCGAGAGCAGCACGAGATCGAGCGTGCGGTCGGGCTGGCGCTTCTTCGCCGCGGTGAGCGCTTCGCGCAGCTCGGCGACCTGCGCGTTCACGCTGGTGTTGCAGACGCCGGTCTTGCCGGGCGGGCATTCGCGGGCGCGCTGCGAGCCGAGCAGTCCGTCGCCGATGCTGGCGCCGGTGCAGGCGAGCGGCAGGAAGGTCACGGCGATATGGGTGTAGCGCACCGCGAGCGCCAGCGCGGTGCGGGCTTGATAGCTGTAGAGCGAGCGGTGACAGGGCGCGTTGAACCAGAGCGCACTGTAGCGTTGCCAGTTGGCGAGCGTGTCCGGCGCCTCGCAGGCGCGGCCGCCTTTGAAGCCGGCGCGGCTCGGCCGATAGTACTGCGCGCCGGCGGTGCCGAGATAGGAGCGGAAGCAGAAACCTTCGTCCGACAGCGCCAGCGGCCGGTCCGGATTGCCTTCGCCGGAGGCGATACTGTCCCCGAGGCCGGCGACGAAAATGTCGCGAACCTGGATCTCGGCCTGGACCCGCTGGGTCGGATCGGAGCCGGAGGAGACGTCGACGGTCGCGACCGTCTGCTTGCCGTAACGGACGCGCAAATTGACCGGCTCGGCGCAATCGAAGGTCGACGCTTGCGGCCCGTCGCCGTCATCGAACGACCAGGCGCAGGTGGCGCCGACCGGCACTGTGCCGACGAGGCGCACGGTGACGGGATGATCGATCGGGGTGATGTAGTTCTCCTTGACGTTGTCGCGGGTGCAGGGCTGGTTGACCCGGCCCTGGAGATCGATGCAGAGCCGGTTGACCATGTTGCGGGCCCAGCCGCGGCCCTCGCTCTGGAGCTCCAGCGACTGCTCGGCGGCCAGGATGCTGCGGTTGCGCGCATTCTCGACATGGAGCAGGAAATCGCGCTCCTCGCGGAACAGGCGGAAGCGGTTGCGCACCTCCCAGCTGATCTGCATGGCGCCGGCGTCTTGAGCGGCGGCGCGCTCGAGCGGCAAAGCGGTCAGAATCCCGGCAAGCAGCAGGGCGCCTGCGGAGAGGGTACGAAAGGAGGGAGGGATCATGGCCCGCGTGTTCAACGGCAAAGTTGAGGCGGAAATAAGAGAGGATCGCTGCCCGCCCGCAACCTTTGTCTGAGTGGCCTACCGCTTGCCGGCCTGCCGCAGCGCACGCTCGCGCTCCATCGCGGCCACCTGCTTGGGCAGGTTGGCCTGGGTGCAGGCCTCCGCCAGCCGCCGCCGCTCCTGCCACGGCGCGACCACGTTCATCCAGAGCTCGCGCGTGCCCATGATGGAGATGGCGAGGCCGAACGGGATCACGAAATAGAGGATGCGGAACACCAGCAGCGTCGCCAGAAGCTCCTCGCGGCCGAATTCGGGGAGCGCCACCAGCATGGCGGCATCGAATACGCCAATCGAGCCCGGCGCATGGCTGGCAAAGCCGAGCAGCGTTGCCAGGATGAACACAACGGCGAGCGACATGAAGTCGATCGGTGGATTGGCCGGCATCAGCAGGTACATCGCCGTGGCGCAGAAGCCGAGATCGATCACGCCGATCAGGATCTGCACCAGCGTCAGGGGCGCCGAGGGCAGCACCACCTTCCAGCCCTTCTGGCCGAGCTCGCGCCGCTTCTCACCCATGCAGAGCCAGACCAGATAAGCGCCGATCGAGGCGAGGCCGCCGAGCGCGATCAACCGGTTGATCGACGACGGCAGCTGATCCATCGACGACGCCGCACCCGGATGGATGGCCATGCCGATCGAGAGCACGAAGATGTTACCGAGCCAGAAGGTCAGGCCCGACAGGAAGCAGATTTTGGCGACGTCGATCGCGTTCAGCCCGTAATCCGAATAGATCCGGAAGCGGATCGCTCCGCCGGTGAAGACGGTAGCGCCGATGTTGTGGCCGATCGAATAGGACGTGAAGCTGGAGAGAGCCGCGATGCGATAGGGCACGTGCTTCTTGCCGATCGTTCGCAGTGCGAAAAAGTCGTAGAATGTCAGCGTGCAGAACGCAAACAAAACGCAGATCGCCGCCAGCCCGATATTCCCGCGAGGAATCTCGGTCAACGCCGTCAAGATAACTCCGGTATCGATGCCCTTGAGGGTCCGCACCAGCGTGGTGATTGCGAAGGCGATGATGAAGACGCTCGCGGCAATGCCGAGCCGTCGCCAGCCAATCCATCTGTTGAAGCCGCGTTTCAGCGCGGGCAGCAGTCCGTGCATTCATCCTCCCGGCGGGGGGCAAGACCGATCCGGCCAGGCATTGGCCAGTGCGGGTACGATGACGGCCAAAGGGCAGGCGTCGATCGCTTGGCATGATCCAGCTCATTTAAGGCAAAAACAGCGGCTTGTGCAGCCCTTGACAACAATAGGTTCTGCGTTGGACCAGCCACTTTGTCATATGTGGTTCACATCCGACGCGCGTTAAGCATATGAGTCGCGACGTGCGGTTCGGAAAGCGCATTCGTATTTGAGGAGGACGGTTTCAATCCTGGCGCCGTCGGCATTGTTCCAGCGCAGGCGGAGGGTGTCTTGGAACGTCGGTGCCGCGTGCTCGTTAGGCCCCATCAGCAACCGGACATGGCGGAACAGGCGGCCTTTCTGCAGGCCGATGCCGCCGTGTTCCCGAAACCGAGAGGACCGGAACGATGGGACTGTTCACAAAAGACATCAAAACCATGAACGACCTGTTCGTGCACCAGCTCCAGGACGTGTATTACGCCGAGCAGCAGCTCACCAAGGCGCTGCCGAAAATGGCCAGCAAGGCCACCGATCCGCAGCTGAAACAGGGCTTTTTGACGCACCTTGAAGAAACCAAGCAGCACGTGGCGCGTCTCGAGGAAGTGTTCAAGATGCACGGCGTCGCCGTGAAGGCGATCGACTGCCCGGCGATCGACGGCATCATCGAGGAAGCCGACGAGACGGCGGGCGAAGTTGCCGACAAGGCCGTGCTCGACGCGGCGCTGATCAATGCGGCCCAAGCCGCTGAGCATTACGAGATCGCCCGCTACGGCAGCCTGATCGCCTGGGCCAAGCAGCTCGGCCGCAATGATTGCGCGGCGGTGCTTGCCAAGACGCTTGAGGAGGAAAAGGCGACCGACAAGAAGCTGACGACACTCGCCGAGAGCAAGGTGAATCTGCGCGCGGCGAGCTGAGGCAAGACGGAGCTAAGATGAAGACGCCGCGCGATGGTCCGCGCGGCGTCTTCTTATTTCCGTCCTCATCCCAGTGCGCCACTGCGCACAAGACGGGCGATGTACTTTACGCGTGGCGGCCGGGCGCATCCGCATCCATCATTCGGCCATTGTCGAAACATGGCGGCACGCCGGACGGGTATATTTCGCATGGGGCTGCAAGCGAGGTGGCAGCATGCGAGCAAGCATTATCAAACACCAAACCTTTGACAACGCGAGTCCTGCGCCGCGGGCCCGCTCGCATCTTGCAACCTCCCTCACGCTTGCCGCCATGAGCCTCGGCTATGGCGTGGTGCAGCTCGACGTCACCATCGTCAACACCGCGCTCGATGCAATGGGGAGGGCGCTCGGCGGCGGGGTCGCCGAGTTGCAATGGGTGGTCAGCGCCTACACCATCGCGTTTGCCGCCTTCATCCTCACGGCCGGTGCGCTGGGTGACCGGATCGGCGCCAAGCGCGTCTTCATGGCGGGCTTCGCCATCTTCACCGCGGCCTCGCTCGCCTGTGCGCTGTCGCCCAATGCGGTCGTGCTGATCGCAGCACGGTTGGTTCAGGGCCTGGCGGCGGCGATCCTGGTGCCGAATTCTCTTGCGCTGCTCAATCATGCCTATGCGGACGACCGCGAGCGCGGCCGCGCCGTCGCGGTCTGGGCCGCCGGAGCAAGTCTTGCACTCACCGCCGGCCCGTTTGTCGGCGGCGCGTTGATCACGCTGGTCGGCTGGCGCGCGATCTTCCTGGTCAATCTGCCGATCGGGCTCGCCGGCCTGTGGCTGAGCTGGCGCTATGCCAGCGAGACCACGCGGGCGCGCTCGCGCGAGATCGATCTGCTTGGACAGCTGGCTGCAATCGGTGCGCTGGGCGCGCTTGCCGGAGCAATCATCGAAGGCGGGGCGCTCGGCTGGGACCATCCGGCCGTGATCGCAGCCTTTGTCGGAGCCGCCATTCTCGCCGTGCTCTTTGTCTGGCGTGAGAGCCGCGCGGCGCAGCCGATGCTGCCGCTGTCGTTGTTCGGCCAGCGGCTGTTCACGCTGACCTCACTCGTGGGACTGCTGGTGAACATCGCGATCTACGGCCTGATCTTCGTGCTCAGCCTGTATTTCCAGAGGATCAACGGGCTGTCCGCGTGGTGGACCGGGCTTGCCTTCGTGCCGATGATGGCGGCGGTTCTGCCGGTCAATCTGCTAGCGCCGCGCCTAGCCGAGCGCATCGGCTCGTGCCCGACCATCGTCCTCGGCGCCTGCATATCGGCACTCGGCTGTCTCGGCCTGCTCTGGATCGAAGCCGGGACCAGCTATTGGGCGATCTGCGCGCAGACGATCGCGATCAGCGGCGGGCTCGGCCTACTGGTGCCGCCGCTGACGTCAACGCTGCTCGGCAGCGTCGAGAAGGCGCGCTCCGGCATCGCAGCCGGCGTCCTGAACGCGACGCGGCAGACCGGCAGTGTGCTCGGCGTTGCCCTGTTCGGTTCGCTGGTGGCGTCGGACCGTGCGTTCATGACCGGGCTGCATCTGTCGCTGGTCATCTCGGCGGCGGTCTTGCTGATTGCCGCCGCCGTGATCGGTGTCGGTGCGCCGGCGCGAGGATGAACAATTGAGCGAACGCACACATCTCCCATTCACCATTCCCGGAGCAGGTTTGCAGCCAGTTACCAATCGTCCATCTCTGTCGGCTCAAGTGCCGGTCGATAGGGGCCGGCGATGTATCAAGTTCTCTTCTGTCTCACCGACGAGCACGATTGGCGACTGGTCGCGCTTGGCGCTGCGGTGTGTCTGCTCGCCAGCGCGGCGGCAATCAGCCTGTTCCAGCGCGCACGCGCGACGCAGGGCCCCGGACGTCTGGTCTGGATCGCCCTGGATGCCGTCGTCAGCGGATGCGGCATCTGGGCGACGCATTTCATCGCGATGCTCGCCTACGGGCCGGGCGGTGCCGGCGCCTACAACATCCCGGTGACGCTCCTCTCCTTGATCCTTGCGATCTCCGTGACCTTCGTGGGGCTGAGCATCGCGGTATCGTCCACGCGCCCGGCGTGGATCGCCCTCGGCGGCGCGATTGTCGGCTCTGGTGTCGCGGCGATGCACTACACCGGCATGGCGGCGCTGGAGATTCCGGCGCAGGTGGCCTGGATCGGAAGCACGGTTGCCGCCTCGGTGCTGTTCGGAATCGTCTTTGCGGGCTTCGCATTGTTCATCGCCGCGCGGCGCGACGACCTCTCCCATGCGCTGAGCGCGACTGCGCTGCTGACGCTTGCCATTGTCGCGCATCATTTCACCGCGATGGGCGCGGTGCTGCTGACGCCAGACCCGACCCGCGCGATCAGCGGGCTCTCCATCCCGCCGGCCTCGCTGTCCTTCCTCACCGCCAGCGCTGCGGTTGCGATCATCGCGATTGCGCTCGTGGCCGCGCTGCTCGACCGCCGCGCCAAGGGCGAATTGGGGCGCCAGCAGATCGTGCTGGACAGCGCGCTCGAGAACATGTCGCAAGGACTGTGCATGTTCGACGCCAACGGCAAGATCATCCTCTTCAACGAGCGCTATGCCGCGATGCTCCGTCGCACCGACATCCTGCTCACCGGCCGCCTTTTGGTCGACGTGCTTAGGGAAGAGCAGGCGAAGGGCCAGTGGCAGGGCGACGCGGATCAATTCTTCGCCCGCCTCGTCGCCGACGCGCGGGAGGGACGCACCACGACCGACGTCGTCAACCGGTTCGGCCGCTCTATCCGGGTGGTCAACCAGCCGATGCAGGGCGGCGGCTGGGTCGCCACTTTCGAGGACATCACCGAATGGCTGGAGGCGCAGGCCAAGATCTCGCACATGGCGCGCCATGATGCGCTGACCAGCCTGCCGAACCGCGTGCTGTTCCACGAACAGCTCGAGCATGGGCTGCGCCGGACCAGGTCGGGCGAGCAGCTCGCGGTGCTTTGTCTCGATCTCGATCACTTCAAGGACATCAACGACTCGCTCGGCCACCCCATCGGCGATGCGCTGCTAAAGGAAGTCGGCCGCAGGCTGAAGGCCACCGTCGGCGAGCACGACACCGTGGCGCGGCTCGGCGGCGACGAGTTTGCGGTGGTCCAGATCGGACGTTCCGAGGAAACCGCTGCGAGATCGCTTGCCGGGCGCCTCGTCGAGGTGATCTCGGCGCCTTACGAGATCGACGACCACCAGATCGTGATCGGCGTCTCGATCGGCATCTCGCTATCGCCGCAGGATGGCAGCCATCCGGACGAGCTCCTGAAGAACGCAGACCTCGCGCTCTACCGCGCCAAGGCGGACGGCCGTGGCACCTATCGCTTCTTCGAGACCGGCATGGATGCGCGCGCGCAGGCGCGGCGCCTCCTTGAAATGGATCTGCGCGCGGCGCTGCAACGTGACGAGTTCGTGGCGTATTATCAGCCGATCCGTGACGTCGCGAGCGGCCGCGTCGTCGCCTTCGAGGCGCTGCTGCGCTGGAATCACCCGCAGCGCGGGCTGATCGCACCGATCAGCTTCATCCCGCTGGCCGAGGAGACCGGGCTCATCGTTCAGCTCGGCGAGTTCGTGCTGCGCTCCGCCTGCACCGACGCGGCGACCTGGCCCGACGATGTCGACGTCGCCGTCAACTTGTCGCCGGTGCAGTTCAAGAGCCCGAACCTGATCGCATCGGTGACCGAGGCGCTGGCCCTCTCGGGACTTGATGCGCGCCGCCTCGAGCTCGAGATCACCGAATCGGTGCTGCTCCAGAACAGCGAGGCGACGCTGACGACCCTGCACGAGCTGCGCGCGATGGGCGTGCGGATCTCGCTCGACGATTTCGGCACCGGCTATTCGTCCCTGAGCTATTTGCGCAGCTTCCCGTTCGACAAGATCAAGATCGATCGTTCGTTCGTGTCGGAGCTGGCGACGCGCGAGGATTCCATAGCGATCATCCGCGCTGTGACCGGCCTCGGCCGCAGCCTCGGTATCGTCACCACGGCGGAAGGTGTCGAGAATGACGCGCAGCTCGAGCTGCTCCGGCGTGAAGGCTGTACCCAGGCGCAAGGCTATCTGTTCAGCAAGCCGCGGCCTGCTTGCGATATCGCGATCATGCTGGATCGGCCGCGGCTACTCGCGTCGGCGTGATGGCCTAGCCGCGGCGCAACGCAAAATGCGCGCCGCAAAATGCCATCACAGCGCCGAGGCACAGCGCAGCGAGCCCGGCCAGGACACCCGAGACCGTTGGGATCGGGCTCGGTGCTGAGGCCGCCTGGCCCGCGCCCGCGAGCAGCAGCACGCCGACTGCGATCAGGAATTGGCGCATCCGTTGCGGGATCTGGCCGGAGACGGCGCTCTGCATCAATGATGCCGTGAAATAGCCGCCGGAAAAGCCGACGGTGGCGATCAGCCACCATGCGATCGCCGCGCCGGCCGGGATGAACTCATGCGTGTCGGCGCGCCAGAGACCGCCGAGGTCGAGCCCGTAGCGCGCGCCCAGCATATGCACCGCGAGCGCGAGCAGCACGCCGGAGATCAGGGCAGCGCCGAGAATCAGGCGGCGCGGAAAAAAGGTCGTCTCAGCCATGCCCCGCTTGTAGGATGGGCGAGGGCGTTCGCGCAAGCGGATCGCTGACGGGATCGCGAGGACGGGATCGATGTCGAGATGCAGGTTTCGGATGCTGACGCAGTCACGAGCTATGCCTATAAGGCCTCGCTGATCGGTTCGGCCCACCGTTTCGAGCTGACGGACGAGGGCCTGTCCTGGCACATCGCCGGGCGCTCCGCGCTGTGGCGCTATGACGAGATCAGCGCGATCCGGCTGTCGTTCCGCCCAGTGTCGATGCAGCAGCACCGCTTTCGCGCCGACGTCAGCCACGCCGATGGTCGGCGCATCGCGATCCTGTCGACGAGCTGGCAAACGGCCGCGCTGATGGCGCCGCAGGACAGCGGTTTTCGCCAGTTCATCGTCGCGCTGCATGCACGCATGGCCAAGGCCGGCAGCCGGGCGACGCTGAGCGCGGGCCTCGGCCGCATGGCCTATGCGGCGGTGCTGGTCTTCCTTGCGGTGCTGACGGTGGCGATGGCGGTGCTGTTGATCCGCGCGCTGATGATCGGCGAGTTCGCGGGCGCGCTGTTCATTCTCGGCTTTGCCGCGCTGTTCGCCTGGCGGGTCGGCGGCTTCGTCCGGCGCAACCGGCCGCGGAGCTACAGCTTCGATCAACTACCCCGGTCCTTGCTGCCATAGATAGATCGCTACTCCGTCGAGTCAAAATCCTCTTCCTTGGTGCCGAGCAGCGAAACGATCGTGCGCAGGCCGGAATCGAGCTGCTCGGGCGAGGGCGGCGCGAGCGCGAGCCGCACCGCATTCGGTGCATGACCATGAGCAATCGCGAAGGTCGAGGACGGCGTCAGCGCGATGCCGCGCCGGGCTGCCGCGGCGACGAAGGTCTGCGAACGCCAATGCGGTGGCAGCGTCAGCCAAAGATGATAGGCGCGCGGATCGGCGGCGAGCTGGTAGCCGGCCAAGAGCCTCGCTGCGGTCTGCTGGCGGCGTGCGGCGTCGATGCGCTTCAGCCTTGTCAGCTCGGAGACGGTGCCGTCGGCCATCAGCCGCTGCCCGGACGCCAGCGCGTGGCCGGAGGCGATCCAGCCGCCGGTGCGGATCGCGCTCATCACGCTCTCGCGCAGATGCGGCGGCGCGACCAGGATGCCGAGCGCAAGGCCGGGCGCGACCTTCTTGGACAGGCTGTCGAGCACGATACAGCGGTCGGGCCCGAGCGCTGCGAGCGGCGTGTCGTCGGCGAGGAAGCCGTAGACGGCGTCCTCGATGATGGTGAGATCGAGCTTCTCGGCGATGCGCATGATATCGGCGCGCCGCGTTGCGTTCATGGTAACGCCGAGCGGGTTCTGGATGATGGGCTGGAGATACAGCGCCGACAGGTGGGCTTCGCGATGCGCTTTCTGGATGGCGTCGGGCCGCGCGCCGTGCTCGTCCATCGGGATCGGGACCAGCGTCACGCCGAGCCGCGCGGCGATGCTCTTCACGTAAGGATATGTCAGCGCCTCGACACCGCAGCGGCCCCCGGTGGGGACGAGCGCTGCGAGCGCGGCCGCGAGTGACTGCTTGCCGTTGGCGGTAAAGAAAATCTGCTCGGCCTGCGGCGCGAAATCCTTGCGTGCGAGGTAGGCGGCGGCCGCAACGCGCGCGCTCTTGGTGCCGGTGCTGGTCGAGACGCGCAGCGCGGATTCGAGCGCGTCGACGCGCTCGAGCCCTGCAAGGCTCTTGGCGATCATCGCCCATTGCTGCGGCAGCAGCGGATAATTGACCTCGAAATTGATGCGCGCGTCCACGGGCTCCCTGATCGTCTCGACTTCGCGCCTGACATCGCCGGAGATGAAGGTACCGCGGCCGACCTCACCGACGACGAGCCCGCGACGGAGCAATTCGGTGTAAACCCGGCTCGCGGTCGAGACCGCGATGCCGCGGTCATAGGCAAAATTGCGCTGCGGCGGCAGCCGGTCGCCAGGCCTTAACGTGCCGTTAGTGATATCGGCCGCAATGGCATCGGCGAGCTTCACGTACTCGAACTTGGACATTATTGCACCGAGAGCAATGTTTTACTTGCTCCGATCAGTGTACTGAAGCATTTAAGTTCCATCAAGTTCCGCGAGCCGAGGAGAGCGAGAGCAATCCCGCGGCAAATGAGGTGCAAGCGCTCGAAGCGTCTGCGCCAACGGCATCGGCTTCGCCGCGCGGGACAGCATGCCGGAGAAGAACAATGACCACGATCTCGCAAACTGCCGAGCGGAGTTTACGCCCCTCCTCATCACGCGGATTTTTCAGCACGCTCGTCGCCGCCACCTATGCGCTGTTCGACCGCCTCGAGCGCCGCTCCGCCGTCAAGACGCTGAACCAACTCGACGACCGCGCCCTGCGCGATATCGGCATCACGCGCAGCCAGATCGAGGACGCCGTCTACGGGCAGTTCAAGGCCGAGCTGACGCGGTATTTGTGAGACGATGACAATGGCGAAGGGTGGGTGACGGCGTTCGCCCTTCGCGTGTCCCGGACGCGCTGCGTCGCAAGGGCTCCTCGCGATGACGATCAAGAGGCGGCGGCCTGATTCTCCAGGTGACGCGGTCATTCCCCGCGACCGGGTCTCGCCTTCGGCGAGCCCGATGACAGGCCCCGGCGGGGAATCAGTACGCCGCGGCGTCTCTGTTCAATCACTGCCGTCTCGGCGTACCGGATCGCTCGGTCGAGCCGGGCGATGACAGCGAGTGTGTGGTGGCAGACACACCTTCGCATCCTCGCGGCTTGTTCGCCCGAGCTTTGCTTCGGTGCCTTGCCCTCATAATTGAAAGAGGGGCAGGGAAGACGGGGGGAAGACCGGGAGCCGGTTGGCTTCCATGAACCGCCATGCCAAGAGCAGGTTGCGTGTGCTTCATGCATAGCGGACAACAGGGCAACCGGAGACATCCCGGCCTTCCCTGCGCGGACGGTTGGAACGGCTTATGTCGCGCTCTTGTGTCTGGGAAATCTGCCAGAATGTGCAAACGGGCGGTTCTCGCAAAACCGCCCGTTGCTGGATCTGAGCCCGGTCGCGCTCAAAGGCCGTGAGGTCGTGCTCGGGCCGGTCGGATTTGCGGTGTGGTCTCGACCAGGCGCCCCGTTCACGTCGATGCCGGATATCGAGACGTTGCATATGTGCGACGACACCGCCGGTGAGCTGGGCGACGCGTACTGCCGCTTGTTTGACGAAGAACATGACCGTCGTGACGCGGCTCAGCATACCTACCAGGAACAGCACCGAGAAAATGTCGACATAAGCGAGGAAGTCGCCGACCAGCATCAGCTCCGGCGGAATCGGGATTCTGTGATAGTAGGCCAGCACAATGATCGCGACGGGGATGGAGGCGATCAACTTCCGCACCGTCAGTCTGTCCAGCAGCGCGGCCAGCCGCACGACCAGCACCTCCCATAGTGCGTCGCCGACCGCAAGCGGGACCTCATAGGTCCATCTCCGCCACCATTGCTTCACGACATTGCTCCGAGCTCAGTGCCTGACCACCAGCACCGAGCATTTGGCGTAGCGCACGACGTGCCCGGCGTTGGAGCCGAGGAAATAGGTGCGCATCGCCGGCCTGTGCGAGGTCATCACGATCAGGTCGGCTTTCATGTGCACCGCTTCCTCCAGGATCTCGTGGTAGATGCCGCCCTGGCGCACCACGCTGGAGATGCGGGAGGGTTCGATCCCGGACTCCCGCGCGACGATGGCGAGCGCTTCTTCCGAGGTCTGGCGCTGCTGCTCGTCGAAATCGGCCGGCACGTATTCGGCCAGCATCACCGGCGTCATCGGCAGCACGTTGAGCAGGCGTACAACGCCGCCCCAGGTTTGCGACAACGTCGCCGCGGCTGCGATCGCCGGCTTGGCGAGATCGGTGTCAGCGAGGTCAATGGGCACGAGGATGGACTTGAACATCTGCGCCTCCAATCTTTCGGTCAGCACGTCTTGGCGGTACGTCGCGCGATCATCCCGATCGAAGCAGCTTGGGGCTGACCAACAGCACCAGTTTGCCGCGGCGGTAGGCCACGTCACCCCAATCCTTGACGTCAAAGTCGAAGATCGCAAGCCCCGCGGTAGGCAGGTTGTCGCCGAGTGCCCGCGCGCCGGCCGGATCGCCGCCGCCCATAAGCATGAGCGCGACCTCGTGCATGCCGGGATTGTGGCCGACCAGCAGCAATTGCTTTGGGTCGGCCGGGGCGGTTGCAGTGCGAATGGCGTCCAGGATCTGCGCGGGATCGGCGCCATAAAGTTCCGGCAGGACCTCGACCTGCGGCGCAGCGACGCGGTCCTTCATTGCCTCCCAGGCGATGTCCCAGGTCTGCCGGGCCCGGACGGCATGCGACACCAGCACGGTCTCGGGGAAGGGCGGATGGGCGGCGATCCAGTCGCCCATCTGCGCAGCATCCCTGTGGCCGCGGTCGTCGAGCCGGCGATCCTGGTCACGGCCGCTCGGTGCGTCGGTCTCGGTCTTCGCGTGACGCAGCAGCATCAAACGGCGCATGGCATTCTCGAATCGTTACGCGTCCACGATAATCTACAGGCGCGGGTTGAGGACAAGGTGACAAGCGCCTGATGGCTCCGTTAAGAAACGACATGAGCGAGACTTTCACAAGCGTGTCCCAGGAAGAAGCCGGCTTTCGCGAGCGGACGCGGCTGACGTTCGATCTCGATGCCGACATCTGCGTGATCGGGGCGGGGCTTGCCGGCCTCTCGGTCGCGCTGGAGGCGGCCCGGCTCGGGGCCAGTGTCGCGGTGCTCGAGGGCCGCCATATCGGTTGGAACGCCTCCGGCAACCAGCTCGGCACCGTGATGCCGGGCTTTGCACTGTCGCTCGCGGATCTGATCGAGCGCGTCGGTCTTGAGGACGCGCGCGAATTGTGGACGCTGTCGAAGCAGGGCGCCGAGTTCGTCCGCGCCAACGCCACCGAAGAGAACATGCCGGGGATCGGCCTCCGCGAGGGCGCGCTGGAAGTGTCGAATGTCGATGACGGCGACCGGCTGATCAGCCGGCTGCAGATGCTGCACGAGGATTTCGATACCGAGGTCGAGGGCTGGCAGGTCGATCGCGTCCGAGCGGTGCTCAAGACCGATCGATACTTCCACGGCATCCATTATCCCCGCGCGTTCCAGGTCGACGGCCGCAAATATGTGCACGGCCTTGCGGCACTGGCGCGGCGGGCAGGCGCCAGCATCTTCGAGGATACCCCGGTCGTCAGCATCGATCATTCCGGCATCCGCAAGCGCATCGTCACGCCCTCGGCGCGGCTGCGCGCGAGCCATATCGTGCTCGCCGGCAACATCCATCTCGGCGCGCCCCTGCGGCGTTTGTCGGAGACGTTGCTTCCGGTCTGGCGCTATGCCGGCATCACCGCGCCGCTTGGCGAGCGCGTGCACGAGATCACCGCCTTCAAGGGATCGGTGATGGACTCCGGCGGCATCGACCATTTTCGTATCGTCGACGGCGACCGGCTGATGTGGGAGAGCCCGCAGACCACGTGGGCGGCGCGTCCGCAGCGCTTCGCCGGCGCGGTCAGGCGGCGGATCCGCACGATCTTTCCCCAGCTCGGCAATGTCGAGATCACCGATATGTTCGGCGGCGCCACCGGCCAGACGGTGCACGGCATGCCGCAGATCGGCCAACTGCGCAAAGGCCTGTGGGTGGCGAGCGGGTTCGGCCGCCAGGGCATGAACACCTCGGCCATGGCCGGACAGTTGATCGCGCGCAGCATCCTGCGGGGTGATGAACGCTGGCGCCTGTTTTCGCCCTTCGAGCTGGTCTGGGCGGGAGGGATGACCGGACGGGTCGCCGGCCAATTGGTCGGGCTCTGGGGCAGGGCGAGTTCCGCGGCCGCCGGCTCGCTCGCCCGCTACCGCGAGCGGGCGCGGGTCAAGGACGGGAAACGCGAGGCGCGCCTCGCCGAAGCCAACCGGGCGGCTGGCACCGGTCCGCGCCGTCCGCCGCCCGGGGTCCGGCCACGGCCGGCACCGCCGCCACGAGCTGCGGCCCAGGCCGCGGAACCAGCCCCGCAGGAGGACAGCGTCTCGCAATAGACCCGAGAATAATTCCGCCCGGAAGTGTAACATCGGCCGTCAGAAGCCCGTATCTCAGGGCGTGAACGCTCCCGCACGGAGAATGAGATGTTTGATCGCCGCATCCTGCTATCGACTGCCGCCGGGCTGTTCGGCCTTTCGGCCTTCCGCTGGCTGAGGGCATCGCCGGCCGAGGCTGGCGAGAAGGCCGCGGAAAAGTTCGAGATCGTGAAGACGGAGGCCGAATGGCGTGCCCAGCTCACGCCGCAGCAATATGAGATCCTGCGCAATCACGGCACCGAGCGGCCCGGCTCCAGCCCACTGCTCAAGGAGCATCGCAAGGGCATTTTCGCCTGCGCCGGCTGCGACCTGCCGCTGTTTAGCTCCGACACCAAGTTCGAGAGCGGCACCGGTTGGCCGAGCTTCTACCAGCCGATCGAGGGCAATGTCGGCAAGACAGAGGACCGTGCTTACGGCATGGTCCGCACCGAAGTGCATTGCCGCCGCTGCGGCGGCCATCTCGGCCACGTCTTCGACGACGGTCCGAAACCAACCGGTCTGCGCTACTGCATCGACGGTTTCGGGCTGGTCTTCCATCCCGCGGCGGCGTCGGCGACGTAGGGCTTTTTTTGAGGCGTCTTCTTCACGCGAACCGGTAGCCACTTCGCTCGAAAACGCTATGGCATCCCGGCAATTGTTGCCGGCCCGGCAATTGTGCCCCGGTCATCCGACTGGGGCATGTTCATTTAAGTCGTTGATTTCCTGAAGATACCTGCATTGGCATAGCCTTTGCGACTGTCTCCTCCGACTGCGGCCAGGCTCGACCGGCCGCCGGGATCGGATTTGGAGACAAAGTTATGGGTATCTTCGATGCAATGAACACCTCGGTGGGTGGCCTGCAGGCGCAGTCGTTCGCGCTTCAGAACATTTCCGGGAACATCGCGAACTCATCGACCACCGGTTACAAGGGCATCGGCACCAGCTTCGTCGATCTCATTCCCGACTCGTCCGTGCCGAGCAAGCAGGTCGCAGGCGGCGTGACGGCCAACGCCAAGGCCACCATCACGACGCAGGGAACGATCTCGTCGTCCACCGTCGCCACCAACATGGCAATCACCGGCGACGGTTTCTTCTCGATCCAGAAGGCGACCGGCGTCGTCGACAACGTACCGGTGTTCAGCGGCGTCACCTACTACACCAGGCGTGGCGACTTCCAGCTCAATGCCAACGGCAATCTGGTCAATGGCGCCGGTTATTACCTGATGGGCGTCACGGTCGACCCGAAGACGGGCAATCCGCAGGGCAACGTGGCGACCGTCCTGCAATTCCAGAACAATTTCATTCCGGCGCAGGCGACCACCTCGATCCAGTACGCCGCGAACCTGCCGACGCAGCCGAACACGGTGGCGAGCACGACGGCGGCGACGGGCACGCTGCTGGCCGCTGGTGGACTGAACCCATCCGACTTCGCCGCCAATCCGTTGCCCGTCGGCACACCGCCCGCACCCTATGCCAACGCAAAGGTCTCCGGCGCGGCGGCGACCGGCAACGTCCGCTCGCCCTACTCGTCGACCACGGGCACGGGTACGGTTGCGCTTCAGAACAATTCGTCCGCCGTGGCTTCGACCACCACGTCCCTCGACAACACGGTAGGTACGCATCTCGCCTCTAGCATTCTCACCGCGCTGAGCGGCCAGACGCTGACCATTAACGGCAACACGGTCACCTTCAACGCCGGCACGACGGTCTCGACGGTCGGCAGCAACACCACGATCGGTCTCGGTGCGGGTACGACGGCTACGGTGGCGGACATCCTGAACGCGATCCAGACCGCCGGCGGCGCCGGTGTCACGGCGTCCCTCTCCGCCAGCGGCAACATCGTGATCTCCAGCGGTACCGGCACCGACGTGGCGGTGGGCAGCGGCACGGCAGCCACCGCGCTCGGCATCAGCAGCGTGACGCGCGGCGGAAACGTGCTGTCCTCGCCCGCGATCTCGGGCTCAACGGTGCTGAGCGGCACGGCGACCGCCGGCGGCGCCCAAGTGCTCTCGTCGGGTTTTTCCGCAGGCCCGCCCGCCGACACGATCACCGTCAACGGTCAGACGCTGACCTTCGTCGCCTCGGGTGCCTCGGGCCCGAACCAGATCAACATCACCGACAACATCACGACCCTGCTCGGCAAGATCGATGCACTCTCCGGCGGGTCGGGGTCGTCGGTGAGCAGCGGTGGCGTGATCACGCTGAATACCGGCACCGTCTCTAATCTCACAGTGTCGAGCTCGAACAGCGCGGCCTTTGCCGCGCTCGGCTTCACCTCGACCATCACCAAGAATCGCGACGGCGGCGGCACCGCCGGCACCGGCGGTGTGATCGGCAACGACATCGCCACCTTCACCAAGGAATCGATCAGCGGCGGTGCCGTGACCGCCTACAACGCCGCCGGCACGCCGGTGAATCTGCAATTGCGCTGGGCCAAGACCGACAGCGCTTCGTTGGGCGCGGGCCATTCCGATACCTGGAACCTGTTCTACCAGACCGACCCGAATGCGACCGGCACGACGGTCGGCTGGGTCAATACCGGCCAGGCCTTCACTTTTGCCTCGGACGGCTCGCTGACCTCGCCGAGCGGCTCGGGCATCACCATCAACAATGTCAGCGTGAGCGGCCAGTCGCTCGGCTCCGTCGCCTTCAACATCTCCTCGGGCGGGCTAACGCAATATGCCAGCACGAGCGGCGCGGTGACCATCAACACCATCACCCAGAACGGCTATTCCGCCGGTCAGCTCCGCTCGGTTGCCGTCAACAACAATGGCATCGTGGTCGGAACCTTCTCGAACGGCCAGAACCTCAACCTCGCTCAGGTCCAGCTATCGCATTTCAACGGCACAAACTATCTGAAGGCGCTCGACGGCGGCGCTTATGCCGCGACTGAACAGTCGGGAGACGCCATCGATGGCGCTTCGGGCACCATCAGCGGCTCGTCGCTGGAGGGATCCAACACCGACATCGCCGACGAATTCACCAAGCTGATCGTGACCCAGCAGGCCTATTCGGCCAACACCAAGGTGATCACGACCGCGAATTCGATGGTGCAGGACCTTTTGAACGTGTTGCGCTGATCGGCGCGTAACCTAACCAAAGGCGGCTAGTAACATGGGTTTGAGTTCGGCCCTCGCCAGTGCGATGAGCGGTCTGCGTGCCAACCAGGCCGCGCTCTCGATCGTCTCCTCGAACGTCGCAAATTCGCAGACGCCGGGTTACGTCGTCCAGACGCCGAACCAGATCGAGGTAACCACCGGCGACTTCGGCTCGACGGCGATGACCACCGGTGTCAGCCGCGAGCTCGACAGCTACGTGCTGAACCAGCTACGGACCGAGACCGGCGGCAGCGGCTACGCCGACCAGATGGCCAACATCCTGAAGCAGCTTCAGAATGTCTATGGCACGCCCGGCAATTCCGGCACGCTCGAAACTGCGCTGAACAATTTCACCACGGCGCTGCAGGCGCTGTCGACAAGCTCGGGCGCGTCGTCGGCGCAGACCGTGGCCCTCGGCGCGGCCCAGGCGCTGGCACAGCAGCTCAACGTCACGACCAAAGGCATCCAGTCGCTGCGCTCCAACGTCGAGCAGGATCTCGGCACTTCGGCGCAAGCCGCCAACGCGGCGATGCGGCAGATCGCCGATATCAACACCAGGCTCCAGGGCCTGTCGGCCAACGATCCCTCGGCGGCGACGCTGATGGACCAGCGCGACCAGGCCATCAACACGCTGTCGAAATATGTCGACGTCCGCGTCACCACCGACGGCTCGAACCAGGCCAACATCTACACCACGACCGGGATTCAGCTCGTCGGCGCCGGGCTCGCCTCGGAATTCTCCTTTGCGTCCGCCGGCGCGCTGTCGGCGACCTCGCTCTACAACATCGATCCGGCCAAGTCTGGCGTCGGCGCGTTCAACATCAAGCTGCCGAACGGCTCGCAGCTCGACGTCGTCGCCAACAACGTGGTGTCTTCCGGCCAGATCGCGGCTGACCTGAAGCTGCGCGACCAGACGCTGGTGCAGGCGCAGAACCAGATCGACCAGCTCGCCGCCACGATGTCGAGCGCGCTGTCCGACAAAACCACGGCCGGCAGCACGGTCTCCGGTCCGCCGGCCGGATTCGATCTCGACCTCGCCGGTGCGGTGCCGGGCAACACCGTCAACATCGCCTACACGGACACGACCACCAACACGCAGCGCCAGATTACGCTGGTCAACGTGACTGATCCGGCCGCGTTGCCGCTGCAGAACGCGACGAATGCCAATCCGATGCGGATCGGCATCAACTTCGCCGGCGGCATGGGCGCGATCGCCTCTGCGCTCAACACCGCGCTATCAGCCACGCATCTGTCGTTCGCCGCCGCCCCGTCGCCGGCGACGGCCACGACGCTGCGGCTAGCCGACGACAACACCGGCCTTGCCAAGGTCAATTCGGCCTCGACCACCAAGACGATCTCGTCGCTGACCTCGGGCAACCCGCAACTGCCGCTGTTCACCGACGGCGGCCAGGCGCTCTACACCGGCGCGATCACCGCGTCGGGTTCGCAGATGACCGGCCTTGCCGGGCGCATCGCCGTGAACACGCAGCTGGTTTCCGATCCGACCCGGCTGTCGGTCTACAACACCTCGCCGGTGACGCCCGCGGGCGATACCACGCGTTCGGACTATCTCTACTCCCAGCTCACCAATGCGGTGTTCTCCTATTCGCCGCAGAGCGGGCTCGGCTCGGCGAACCAGCCCTTCACCGGCAGCGTTTCGAATTACCTCCAGCAGTTCCTGAGCGTGCAGGCCAATGCCGCGACCCAGGCGACCCAGCTCCAGCAGGGCCAGAGCGTCGTGGTCTCGACGCTCCAGGCCAAATTCAACTCGACCTCCAGCGTCAACCTGGACTCGGAGATGTCGAACCTGATCCAGCTTCAGAATGCCTATGCCGCCAACGCCCACGTCATGTCGGTGGTGCAGAGCATGATGAACACGTTGCTCCAGGCTCAAGGCTAACAAGTAACAGGGCTCTGAAACATGTCGATCAGCAGCATCAACTACTCGTCGTCGGTTCTGGGCTCGCAGATCCGCAACATCAATCAGCAGCTCACCGACCTGTCGACGCAGCTTTCGACCGGCAAGCTGTCGCAGAACTATTCCGGCATGGGCACCAACGAGGGTTTTGCGATCGCCGGGCGCGCGCAGCTCTCCAACATCGCCGCCTATACCGACACGATCACCAACGTCAATGTCAGCATCAACCTCGCCAATACCGCCCTGCAGTCGCTGACGAAGATCCGCAGCACGGTGCAGACGGGCTCGGCCTCTACCGCGCAGGATCTCAACGTCAACGGCCAGACGGTCGCGCAGAACACCGCGGCCGCCCAGTTCGGCTCAATGGTCGGCGTTCTCAACACGCAGACCGGCAGCCGCTATCTGTTCTCCGGAACGGCCGTCAACACCCAATCGGTCGCCGATGCCGGCGACATCATCAACGGCACCACGACGCAGGCGGGGTTCAAGACCGTCATGGCGGAGCGCCAAGCCGCCGACCTCGGCGCCAACGGCATGGGCCGTCTGGTGCAGACGCAGCCGACGCCGAGTTCGGTGCAAGTCGCGGAAGACGCCGCCGGGTCACCGTTCGGGCTCAAGATCAAGTCGGTCTCCTCGACGTTGACCGGTGCGACCGTCACCGGCCCGAGCGGCTCGCCGGTGTCGTTCTCGGTCGATCTCAACGGCGTCAACCCGAACAACGGCGACAAGCTGAGCGTCCAGTTCACCCTGCCGGACGGCACGACCGAGCAGATCGACCTGACCGCCTCGACGGCGACGCCGACCCCGCTCGGCAACTTCGCGATCGATGCAAGCGTCCCCGTCAATCCGAACAACACGGCCGCGAACCTCAACACGGCGCTGAACACCGCGATCACCAAGCTCGCCAACACCTCGCTGGTGGCGGCATCCGCGGTCGTCGCCGGCGACAACTTCTTCAACAGCGCGAGCTCTGCAATCGGCGCGCCCGTCAATAACCAGGCGACGCCGCCGGCCCCTGTCTCCGGCGCGACGGCACTGTCCGGCGCGAGCCCCTCGGACTCGATCTCGCCGGGCTTCGTCGCCGGCGACACCATCACCGTCAACGGCACCACGCTGACCTTTGTCGCTTCCGGCGCGACCGGCAACCAGCTCAACTCCACCGATAGCATCCAGACCCTCTTGAGCAGGATCGACCAGATCACGGGGACGTCGAAGCCCTCGACCGTCCATGGCGGCTCGATCACGATCAACACCGACGATGCGGCGAGCCTCAGCATCACGAGCTCGAATACGGGCGCGCTGAGTTCGCTCGGTTTCAATTCGACGCCCGTGACCGCCACGCAACCGCCGCTGCGCGTCGGCTCGTCGCCGGCGAGTTCGGCGACCACGCTGGTGAACGGCTCGGCCAATACAGTGAAATGGTACTTGGGCAACGACGGGCCGGGCTCGCCGCGCTCAACCGCGATGGCGCGGGTCGACGATGCCGTGACGGTGCAATATGGCGCCCAGGCGAATGAGGATGCGATCCGCCGGCAATTGCAGGCGATCGCGGTGTTCGGGACCTTCTCGACCTCGCCAACCGGCCAATATTCGGGCGGGCAGGTTTCCGCGCTGAGCCTGCGGGTGACGCAGGCGCTGACCCAGCAGCCCGGGCAGCAGCGCATCGAGGACATCCAGACTGACATCGCGATGGCCCAGAACACGATGAAGGATGCGTCCACGCGCCAGACCCAGGCCAAGGCGCAGCTCCAGACCATCATCGACCAGGCGGAATCAGCCTCGCCGGACCAGGTCGCGAGCGAGATCCTGGCGCTGCAGAATGCGCTCCAGGCGTCCTACCAGGTGACCTCGAACCTGGCGCAGCTCTCGCTCGTCAAGTTCCTGTAAGGACGCGTTAAGACGCCGTTAACCATGCCTCTTTACCTCTTGGTGAGGATTGGAGCGGGGGCGGAGCTGGGGATGTCAGACAAGATGCAACTGGTGGTGGCCACGCCATGCTTCGGCGGGCAGGTGTCGAGCATCTATGCGAGCTCGATCTTCGCGCTCCAGCGCGCCGTCCACGGCATGTCCAATCTCGAGCTCAAGGTGCATTTGCGCGACGGCGACGCGCTGATCACGCGCGCGCGGGCCAATCTGGTCGCACTGTTCCTGGATGATCCCAAGGCGACGCATTTCCTTTTCATCGATGCCGACATCGGCTTCAAGCCGGAGCAGGTGTTCCGGCTGATCGAATGCGGCGCCGACCTCGTGGCCGGCTGCTATCCGATCAAGCGGGTCAACTGGGACAAGGCGAAGCGCGCAATTGAGGTCGGCCGCGCTGACGTGCCGCCGGCTGCGCTCGATTACGTGCTGGAGATCGAGGATCCCGAGTGCATCGTGGTCGTCAACGGCTTCACCCGCGTGCGCTATGCCGGCACCGGCTTCCTGATGATCCGGCGCCACGTGCTGGAAGCGATGTGCCGCCACCCCGACTACGCCAACTTGCAATTCTTCCGCGAGCATTCGCACGATACGCTGGCGGCGAGCCTGAACCGGTTCGCGCTGTTCGAATGCATGATCGATCCAGCGACCGGAACGTATCTGTCCGAGGACTTCGCCTTCTGCAAGCGCTGGACCGACATCGGCGGCGAGATCTGGGCCGACATCCAGAGTTCGCTCGATCACGTTGGACCGTCGGTGTTCCACGGCGATATCGCCTCGCAATTCGCGCCGGCGCCCACAGCGGCGGCGGCCCATGCGGCGTGAGCCTTTCGGGATGAGCGCCGGCGCGTACGCCGACCGTATCGGCTTTGCGCAGCTGACGCGCCAGGCTTTCGAAGGTGTCGATTTGCAGCCGTTGCGCGACCAGCTCGTGGTCCGGATCAGAGAGGGGACGGCGCAGGCGGGCGAAGGCCTGGATCTGTCGCTGATCGTCCAGCTTCTTGGCGACAAGGAGGCAGGGCTTGCGATCCAGTCGGAGGTGCTGACCTTCCATCAGTTGTTTCGTACGCCCAGCGCTGCCCCGAAGCCGGGCTTGCGCGTGCTCGCGCTTGCAGCCGACATCGACATGGGCGGCAACACGCCGATCGACTTCCTGCTCGAAGGGTCCGACATCGAGCTGTTGACGCTCTATGTGGTCAAGGGCGTCGGTCTGCCGGAGAACTTGCCCGAGCACGACGTCGCCATCGTGGTTGCATCCGATTCCGAGGAATGCCGGGACGCGCTCGCGCTGATCGAGAAGGCCGCGCCACATTGGCCGCGGCCGCTGCTCAATCGCCCCGATCTCATCGGCAACCTCGATCGCGACAAGCTGTACCGGCTGCTGACGGGTGTGCCCGGCCTCGACATTCCCGCGACCGTCCACGCCACGCGCGCGCAATTGTCGGAGCTCGCGCTGGGGCGGATCGCCTGCAATTCCATCGCGGAAGAATTGCACTTTCCGATGATCGCGCGACCGTGCGGCTCGCATGCCGGCGTCGGGCTCGCCAAGCTCGCTGATGCGGCGGCGCTATCGGCCTATCTCGGCGAACGGCAGGAGGAGGACTTCTTCGTCGCACGCTTCGTTGACTATGTCAGCCCCGACGGGCTCTATCGCAAATATCGCCTCGCCATGATCGACGGCAAGCCTTACGCTTGCCACATGGCGATCGCCGATCGCTGGGACATCTGGTATCTCAACGCCTACATGGCATTCAGCGAGGAGAAGCGGGCCGAGGAGGCCATCTTCATGCTCGACTTCGACCACACCTTCGCGGTGCGCCACAGGAGCGCGCTCGAGGAGATGAGCAGACGCGTCGGGCTCGACTATTTCATCGTCGATTGCGCCGAGAACCAGGACCGTGAGCTCCTGGTCTTCGAAGCCGACAACACCGCCGTCGTGCACAACATGGATTCGCCGGTCGTGTTTCCCTACAAGCCGCCGCAGATGCGCAAGATATTTGCGGCGTTCACGGCGATGCTGTCGCGGCATGCATGCGCGGGCAAGGAGAGCGCAGCATGAACGAGATCATCCGCAACACGCCCGGCTCGGTCACCCACACATCACTCGATCCGCAGGACTGGAGCGAGTTTCGCGCGCTGGCCCATCGCATGCTGGACGAGGCGATCGACGGCGTCGCCAACATTCGGGCGCGTCCGGTCTGGCAGCCGATCCCCGACGAGGTCCGCGCGGCATTCAAGGCCGACGTGCCGCGCCAGGCGAGCGGCCTCCCCGATGTCTATCGCGATTTTGCCGAGCATGTCGCGCCCTATGCGACCGGCAACGTCCATCCGGGCTTCATGGGCTGGGTCCATGGTGGTGGCACGGCGGTCGGCATGCTCGCGGAGATGCTCGCAGCCGGCCTCAATGCCAATCTTGGCGGACGCGACCACATGCCGATCGAGGTTGAGCGCCAGATCGTCGCGTGGATGCGCCGCCTGTTGGCGTTTCCGGACGACGCGAGCGGCATCTTCGTCACGGGCACGTCGATGGCCAATCTGATGGCGGTGCTAGTGGCACGTACGAACGCGCTCGGCGCGCTCGCGCGCCAGCATGGTATCGGCAATGACGGCGCGCTGCTCACGGCCTATACGTCGCACGCCGCACATGGCTGCATCCCGCGGGCGATGGACATTGCCGGGCTCGGTACGGACGCGCTACGCAAGATCGGTGTCGATGCCGATCATCGCATCGATGTTGCCGCGCTGCGCGCGCAGATCGCTGTTGATCGCGAAGTCGGATTCAAGCCGTTCCTGGTGGTCGCATCGGCCGGCACGGTCGATGTCGGCGCGATCGACGATCTCAAGGCCGTCGCGGAGCTGTGCCGCGAGGAGGGGATCTGGTTTCACGTTGACGGTGCTTTCGGAGCGCTCGCGATCATGTCACCCGAGCTCGCACCGCTGCTTGGCGGCATCGAGCTCGCGGATTCCATTGCGCTCGACTTCCACAAATGGGGACAAGTGCCTTATGACGCCGGCTTCCTGCTGGTGCGCGACGGCGAGCAGCATCGGCAGGCGTTTGCGCAGCCCGCGGCCTATCTGCGCCGGGAGGCGAGGGGACTTGCGGCGGGTGCGGTCTGGCCCTGCGATCTCGGACCTGATCTGTCGCGCGGCTTCCGTGCGCTGAAGACCTGGTTCACTCTGAAGACGTTCGGCACCGATCGGCTCGGTGCGGTGATCGCGCGAAGCTGCGCGCTCGCAAAATATTTGGAGGCGCGCATCCTGGCCGAGCCGCGGCTGGAATTGCTGGCGCCGGTCAATCTCAACATCGTCTGCTTCCGCTATCGCGCCGATGACGCGGTCAATCGCGAGATCGTCGCCGACATCCAGGAGTCGGGCGTCGCGGCACCGTCGAGCACGACGCTTGATGGCAGGTTTGCGATCCGTGCCGCGATCGTCAATCACCGCACCGATGAGAGGGACATCGATGCGCTGGTCGCGGCCGTGCTGGAGTTCGGCGCTCGGCGCAGTGGCGGCGTGATCGAGGTGGAGGCGCCGCCGCTCACGGCGCAGTAGCATCAGGAACCTTCAAAACAAAACGCCCCGGACCTGGTCCGGGGCGTTTTTGCTTCAGATGTTGCGAAGCGCTCAGGCGGCCGAGCTGACCTCGCCCTTGACCTCGTCCTTGGGATGGGTGGCCTCGAACTGCTCACGCAGCTTGTCTTCGTAGGCGATCAGCTTGCGGGCTTCCTTCAGTGCCCGATAGAGATCGCCGCTCATGATGTTGTTGTTGATGCCCTCGATGATCGGCCAGGCGCTCGGCACCGCGGTGACGATGTCGCGGACGAGGTTGAAATAGGTGCCGTGCTGGGTCTGCGGATCCGGCGAGATGTACATGAGCTGCACCGCCAGATAGACCAGCTTGGCGGGCGTATTTGCGGTCTCCGGCGTGAGGATGTCGCGCTCGCGCAGGATCGGCACGTTGTCGCCATCGATTAGGAGGCGGGCGCGCTGGTCGGTGTTGGTAATCACGCAGTTACCGACGATGATGCGTTCGTGCGGTCTGAGCTCGACCTTGAGGGCCATGCCTGTTCTCCATCAACGCTTTTGTAACCGAGTGGCGCGCGCGCCCACTCAATGGCGGCTGCCGGCTCTGATTGGGTCCAATCCTTGCCGAATGTGGTTAACGGGTCGTAAACACCGACCTCTGCGCGAAAAAGCCGAATGATGTCAATACTGTGCGCGATGACAAGGACGAGGTTTGAAAGTTCGCCCGAGGGCATTTTGCGCGCGACGCGGACAAACCCGAGGTTTCATTTCACGGATTGTTAGAGGCTCGGAGGCACCGTCCGCCGGTCGTTTGATCAATCTCGGTCAGACAGGACGCGTAGCTACCAGAAAGGTAACAGTATGTCCGGTATCGTTCTCTCCTCCTCGGTTCGTCAGAACCTGCTCTCCCTCCAGTCCACCGCCGACCTCCTCGCCACCACCCAGTCGCGTTTGTCGACCGGCAAGAAGGTGAACTCGGCGCTCGACAACCCCACCAACTTCTTCACCGCCCAGTCGCTCGACAACCGCGCCAGCGACATCAACAACCTGCTCGATGGCATCGCCAACGGCGTGCAGGTGCTGCAGGCCGCCAACACCGGCATCACCTCGCTGCAGAAGCTGCTGGACTCCGCGAAGTCGATCGCCAACCAGGCGCTGCAGACCACGGTCGGCTATTCGACCAAGTCCAACGTCTCGACCACGATCGCGGGTGCGACCTCGTCCGACCTGCGCGGCACCACGACCTACACCAGCACGACCGCGCTCTCCAACGTGCTGTTCTCCGGCGCTGCCGGCGGCGCGACCGTTGCGAGCGGAACGACGACGCTCGGCGGTGTCTCGGCTGCGCTGACCGGCTCGGCTGCAGTTGCCGGCGACGGTACGACCGCCTTCAGCGGCGCCTTGAAGCTGGCCGGTACCGCCGGTGCGACGACCATCGCTGCCAACGCGGCACCTACCGATGGCGAAACGCTGACCGTCGATGGCCACACGATCACTTTCAAGGCCGCGGACGTTCCGACCGGGACGAATATCCCGTCGGGATCCGGCACCGTCGGCAATGTCCTCACGGACGGTAACGGTAACTCGACCGTCTATCTTGGCGCTACGGCTGCGACGGGTACTGCGCAGGACCTGCTGAATGCCATCGACATTGCCAGCGGAGCTCAGACGGTCTCGATCGCCAGTGGCGCTGCTACCCTGAGCGGCGGCGGCACTGCTAACAGCATCGCCGCCGGCAAGGTTACCCTGAACACGGGTACCGGCGCTGACCTCAGCATCACCGGCCGGTCCGACCTTCTGAAGGCCCTCGGCCTGACGGGCGCGGCCGGCAGCGGCCAGGTCACCGTCACCCAGGCGCGTTCGACCGCTTCGACCACGCTCGGGACCCTGATCCAGGACGGATCGACGCTGAACGTGGACGGTAAGACGATCACGTTCTCGAACGCGAAGACGCCCACCACCGTCGCAACGGGTTCCACCCAGGTCGGCAATTTGGTCACGGATGGAAACGGCAACTCGACCGTTTACCTTCAGGCCGGCAACGTCAACGACATTCTGAATGCCATCGATCTCGCGACCGGTGTGCAGACCGTCAAGACGGCGGGTGCTTCCGGTGCTCTGCAGACGACCGCAGGCGCCAAGAACTCGTCGATCGTGGCCGGTGCGCTCAACCTCTCGACCGGTGCGAACGCGGACCTGTCGATCACCGGCACCAAGAATGCGCTGTCCGCGCTCGGGCTGACTGGCTCCACCGGCACGGGCACCGCCTTCACGGCGAGCCGGTCCGCGGCGTCGGGTGGCATCTCGGGCAAGACCTTGACCTTCTCCTCCTTCAATGGCGGCACGGCGGTCAACGTCACGTTCGGTGATGGTACCGGCGGCACGGTCAAGACGCTCGATCAGCTCAACACGCAGCTTCAGGCCAACAACCTGACGGCCACGATCGATGCCAACGGCCTGCTCACTGTGTCTGCGACCAACGACTATGCGTCCTCGACGATCGGATCTGCCGCCGCTGGTGGCACGATCGGCGGCACGATCACTTCGACTCTGACTTGGTCGAACGCGACCGCGCCGGTTGCTGATGCTGTTGCCCAGGCCACCCGTACCAACCTGGTGTCCCAGTACAACAACATCATGACTCAGATCGACACGACGTCGCTGGACGCGTCGTTCAACGGTGTCAACCTGCTCAACGGCGATCAGCTCAAGCTGGTGTTCGACGAGACCGGCAAGTCCAACCTCAGCATCACCGGCGTGACCTTCAACTCGAAGGGTCTGGGTCTGGCTGGTCTGGTGCAGGGCACCGACTTCATCGACAACGCCGCGACCAACAAGGTGCTGACCAAGCTGAACACGGCGTCGAGCACGCTGCGTTCGGAAGCCTCGACGCTCGGTTCGAACCTCTCGGTCGTGCAGGTGCGTCAGGATTTCAACAAGAACCTGATCAACGTGCTCCAGACCGGTTCGTCCAACCTGACGCTGGCCGATACCAACGAGGAGGCGGCCAACAGCCAGGCGCTGTCGACCCGCCAGTCGATCGCGGTCTCGGCGCTGTCGCTCGCCAACCAGTCGCAGCAGAGCGTGCTCCAGCTGCTTCGCTAATAGCGGCTGACATCGCAATCAAGTCATGGCGGCGGGGCTTCGGCTCCGCCGCTTTCTTTGTTGGCGTTCGGCTTCGAAACACAGCGCTCTGTAACCGTCGGTTATGGTTAATGGAGCGTAAGCGCAGAGAATCGCCAACGATTTCAGTCTGATTGCCCGACCGCGTGGCGCCGCTCGCCAGTTTATGGTGAACCGACGCTTATGTGGGCAAGGCTCGTTTCACCCTTTGTTAGCCATGACCGCGCAGGCTGTGCCCGTCACTCGATCCGAAGCGATCGAACGAAGACGCGTAAACCAGAAGGGTAAGAGTTATGTCCGGTATTGTTCTCTCTGCGTCGGTTCGTCAGAACCTGCTCTCCCTCCAGTCCACCGCCGACCTCCTCGCCACCACCCAGTCGCGTTTGTCGACCGGCAAGAAGGTGAACTCGGCGCTCGACAACCCCACCAACTTCTTCACCGCCCAGTCGCTCGACAACCGCGCCAGCGACATCAACAACCTGCTCGATGGCATCGCCAACGGCGTGCAGGTGCTGCAGGCCGCCAACACCGGCATCACCTCGCTGCAGAAGCTGCTGGACTCCGCGAAGTCGATCGCCAACCAGGCGCTGCAGACCACGGTCGGCTATTCGACCAAGTCCAACGTCTCGACCACGATCGCGGGTGCGACCTCGTCCGACCTGCGCGGCACCACGACCTACACCAGCACGACCGCGCTCTCCAACGTGCTGTTCTCCGGCGCTGCCGGCGGCGCGACCGTTGCGAGCGGAACGACGACGCTCGGCGGTGTCTCGGCTGCGCTGACCGGCTCGGCTGCAGTTGCCGGCGACGGTACGACCGCCTTCAGCGGCGCCTTGAAGCTGGCCGGTACCGCCGGTGCGACGACCATCGCTGCCAACGCGGCACCTACCGATGGCGAAACGCTGACCGTCGATGGCCACACGATCACTTTCAAGGCCGCGGACGTTCCGACCGGGACGAATATCCCGTCGGGATCCGGCACCGTCGGCAATGTCCTCACGGACGGTAACGGTAACTCGACCGTCTATCTTGGCGCTACGGCTGCGACGGGTACTGCGCAGGACCTGCTGAATGCCATCGACATTGCCAGCGGAGCTCAGACGGTCTCGATCGCCAGTGGCGCTGCTACCCTGAGCGGCGGCGGCACTGCTAACAGCATCGCCGCCGGCAAGGTTACCCTGAACACGGGTACCGGCGCTGACCTCAGCATCACCGGCCGGTCCGACCTTCTGAAGGCCCTCGGCCTGACGGGCGCGGCCGGCAGCGGCCAGGTCACCGTCACCCAGGCGCGTTCGACCGCTTCGACCACGCTCGGGACCCTGATCCAGGACGGATCGACGCTGAACGTGGACGGTAAGACGATCACGTTCTCGAACGCGAAGACGCCCACCACCGTCGCAACGGGTTCCACCCAGGTCGGCAATTTGGTCACGGATGGAAACGGCAACTCGACCGTTTACCTTCAGGCCGGCAACGTCAACGACATTCTGAATGCCATCGATCTCGCGACCGGTGTGCAGACCGTCAAGACGGCGGGTGCTTCCGGTGCTCTGCAGACGACCGCAGGCGCCAAGAACTCGTCGATCGTGGCCGGTGCGCTCAACCTCTCGACCGGTGCGAACGCGGACCTGTCGATCACAGGTTCGGGCAACGCATTGTCCGCGCTCGGCCTGACTGGCTCCACCGGCACCGGCACTGCCTTCGCGGCGAGCCGCGCCGCGGCGTCGGGTGGCATCTCGGGCAAGACCTTGACCTTCTCCTCCTTCAATGGCGGCACGGCGGTCAACGTCACGTTCGGTGATGGTACCGGCGGCACGGTCAAGACGCTCGATCAGCTCAACACGCAGCTTCAGGCCAACAACCTGACGGCCACGATCGATGCCAACGGCTTGCTCACTGTGTCTGCGACCAACGACTATGCGTCCTCGACGATCGGATCCGTCATCGCGGGCGGTGCGATCGGCGGCACGATCACGACAGCCTTGACTTGGACGAACGCGACGACCCCGATCGTCGACGCAGTTGCCCAGGCCACCCGCTCGAACCTGGTTGCCCAGTACAACAACATCATGTCGCAGATCGACACGACGTCGGTGGACTCCTCCTTCAACGGCGTGAACCTCTTGAACGGCGATCAACTCAAGCTGGTGTTCGACGAGACCGGTAAATCGAGCCTGAACATCACCGGCGTGACCTTCAACTCGAAGGGTCTGGGTTTGGCTGGCCTGGTGCAGGGTGTCGATTTCATCGACAACTCCGCGACCAACAGGGTCCTGGCCAAGCTGAACGCAGCCTCGAGCACGCTGCGTTCGGAAGCCTCGACGCTCGGTTCGAACCTCTCGGTCGTGCAGGTGCGTCAGGACTTCAACAAGAACCTGATCAACGTGCTCCAGACCGGCTCGTCCAACCTGACGCTGGCCGATACCAACGAGGAAGCGGCCAACAGCCAGGCGCTGTCGACCCGCCAGTCGATCGCAGTCTCGGCGCTGTCGCTCGCCAACCAGTCGCAGCAGAGCGTGCTCCAGCTGCTTCGCTAATAAGCGACTGAAATCACGGAACTAAAACCGGCGGCGGGGCTTCGGCCCCGCCGCTTTTTTCGTTCGTGCAAGGGCTCGATCGAACCCGTGCTCCGAGCCGGGAGGGGCGCTAACCCGGCATTAACCTTGTCCCTTAAACCGGCGTTAACCTTACTTTAAAGGACAGCCCCTAAAACTGGACAAAAGCCCGCTTTCCAGATCGGCGAGCCACGATTCGTATCCGGTTCAAAAGGAAGACCCGCCAATGTCCAACATCGTTCTCTCGGCGTCGGTTCGCCAGAACCTGTTGTCGCTGCAGTCGACGGCCGACCTGCTGTCCACGACGCAGCAGCGCCTTTCGACCGGGAAAAAGGTCAACACCGCGCTCGACAACCCGACCAACTTCTTTACCGCGCAGGGGTTGGACAACCGGGCGAGCGACATCAGCAATCTCCTCGACGGCATCAACAACGGTGTGCAGGTGCTGCAGGCCGCCAACACCGGCATCACCTCGCTGCAAAAGCTGATCGACAGCGCCAAGTCGATCGCCAACCAGGCGCTCCAGACCACAGTCGGCTACTCGACCAAGTCGAACATCTCGACCACGATCCCTGGCGCGACGCCGGCTGATCTGCGCGGCACCACGAGCTATACATACGCAACGGCAACCGGCAATGTGGTCACCAACGGTACCGCTGGCGGCACGACACCGGCGACCACCACGACCACGCTCGGCGGCATCTCGCAGTCGCTGGTCGGTTCGGCTGCTCCTGATGGTGCCGGCACCGCCGCCAGCCTTGCTGCGGGTCTGACGCTGCTCGGCACGCCCAGCGCGAGCACTATCGCGGCGAACGGTGCTCCGTCGGATGGTGATGTGCTCGTCGTGGACGGCAAGACCATCACATTCAGGGCCGGCGCTGCGCCCGCGGTGGCCAACGTTCCTGCCGGGTCCGGCAAGAACAACAACGTCGTCACCGACGGCAATGGCAACTCGACTGTCTATCTCGGGACAAACGCCGCTCCGGCCGCAACCGTCCAGGACGTGATGGATGCGATCGACCTTGCAAGCGGCGTGCAAAAGGCTGCCATCACGGGCGGCACCGCGACGCTGTCGAGCTCGTCCGGCGCCAACGCCTCCATCACCTCTGGTGTTCTCACGCTCACCACTGGTACCGGCGCCGACCTCAGCATCACCGGCAAGGCCGACTTCCTCAAGGCGCTCGGTCTGACAACCGCGACCGGGTCCGGCAATGTCAATGTGACCAAGGCGCGCCTGACGACTTCGGCGACGCTCGGCACTCTCGTTCAGGACGGCTCCACGCTCAATGTGGATGGCAAGACGGTCACGTTCAAGAATGCGGCCGCTCCTGCTGCCGCGCCGACAGGCTCCACCAAGATCGGCAACATCGTGACGGACAACAACGGCAACTCCGTCGTGTATCTCCAGGGCGGAAACGTTCAGGATTCGTTGAACGCGATCGATCTGGCTTCGGGGGCCGGCATCGTCAGCGGCGGCGCCGTGGTTGCGGCGAGCGGTTCGTCGCTGTCCTCGGTCGTGAATGGCGCTCTCAAGCTCAGCACCGGCACCACGGCGGATCTGTCGATCACTGGAACCGGCAACGCGCTGTCCTCGTTCGGTCTGACCGGTCCCACGGGCACCGGCACGGCCTTCACCGCGGGACGCGCGCCGGGAGTAGGCAGCATCTCGGGCAAGACCCTGACGTTTACCTCCTTCAACGGCGGCACGGCGGTCAACGTCACCTTCGGCGACGGCACCAACGGCACCGTCAAGACACTCGATCAGCTGAACTCGCAGCTTCAGGCGAATCACCTCACGGCGACAATCGACGCCAACGGCGTGCTCACGATCACCACCGTGAACGAATACGCGTCTTCGACGCTCGGCTCGGTGACGGCCGGCGGCGTCGTCGGTGGTACGATCACCGGTACGGTTGCCTTTACGACGGCCCAGCCGCCGATCCAGGATCCGGTCGCGCAGACGGCGCGCTCGAACCTCGTCAACCAGTTCAACAACATCCTGGCCCAGATCGACACGACGTCGCAGGACGCCTCCTTCAACGGCGTCAACCTGCTCAACGGCGACACGCTGAAGCTGATCTTCAATGAGACCGGCAGCTCGACGCTCGGCATCAATGGCGTCGTGTTCAACGCGGCGGGCCTCGGCCTGTCCAATCTCGTCAACGGCGTCGATTTCATCGACAACGGCGCCACCAACAGGGTGCTCGCGAGCCTCAATGCGGCCTCGAGCACGCTACGCTCGGAAGGCTCTGCTCTCGGCTCGAACCTCTCGATCGTGCAGGTGCGTCAGGACTTCTCCAAAAACCTGATCAACGTGCTCCAGACCGGCTCGTCGAACCTGACGCTCGCCGATACCAACGAGGAAGCGGCCAACAGCCAGGCGCTGTCGACCCGGCAGTCGATCGCAGTCTCCGCGCTATCGCTGGCCAACCAGTCGCAGCAGAGCGTGCTCCAGCTGCTCCGCTAATTCACGGTGCAAGATCGCCATTCAAGATTTCACGGCGGGGCTCACGCTCCGCCTTTTTTATGGAGATCGCTAAGGCAGGATTAGCCGAGATTGATGCGCGTCGTGCGAGGCGTGTTTACAGCATGCGTGCGCGCATCTAGCCTTGCGGTGACGAAGCACTCCGCGACCGTAATAATCCGGAGTCCTTCCACTCGTCACGTAAGCAAAATCTTAAGCGGTGCTGCCTAGGGTCGGAAAAGAAATCCTTAAGCGTGTTCAACGCGCTAGGTAACCTCCAGGGTGTGATTGATGTCGAATTCCGCTGCCTCGGCCTACGCGCGTGTTGCAACGACCACTGCATCTCCTCGCGACATCGAGGCGCAAACTCTGCTCAAGGCCGCGAACAAGCTTCAGGATGCGGTGAACAACGCCGATCCGCTTAGCGAGCAGACCATGCAGGCCCTGATGTTCAACCGCAAGCTCTGGACCATCTTCTTGAGCGAGGCGATGCGCGACAACAATCCGCAGCCGATCGACGTCCGGCAGAAGATCGCCAACATCAGCGTGTTCGTGCTGAGCCAGACCGCCGCGCTGCAGATGAGCCCGCAGTTCGATCACTTCCGTCCGCTGATCGAGATCAACCGCAATATCGCAGCTGGTCTGTCCGGAAGGCCGTGACAGCAAGCCGCCTGCGTCAGTCGAGCAATCTGTCGAGTGCGGGCCAAGGTCACGCCGACAGATGTGGCAAGCCAGATCTTATTTCGATATTGCCGTTACGCCGCTCGACGCTTGATCGTCAGGCGCTGCGGTCGGTGCTGAGCGGGCGCGAGGGTTCGGACTTCAGATCCAGCGCATGGAAATAGGCCCGCCGGCGCAGCATCGCTTCATCGGGGAACTGGTTGACCACCGCATCGGTCTTGTCGTTGACGACCTGGAAGACGAAGGATGCGGCCGCCTGGTCGAACACGACCTGGCGCGAGACGTTCTCGTGGTTTGGCGGATCATTGCGCACGGGCGCGCCCGTATCGCTGGCGGCGACCGTCTGCCGCACCGGAAGATCAGTTTGCACAGCCTCGTTCGCCGCCGCGTTGGACGTCGGTACGATCTGCACGGGGGCCGGGATCCCCACCGGCCTGATGCTGAAATCTGTACTCATTGGCAGCCTCCTGGTTGCCTAGTATTGAGTCAAATCCCAACCCCTCTCATTGCGCAAGCATGGAACACCAGGACTGAAGACCGGGTAAGCAAACGTGCCTAACCGCGCGACGACATCGCCGCGCGCTTTTTCGTAAAATTGTCTCTTGTTCTTGCGGGCGCTCAGAGCGAGCGGCTGACCGCGAGCGGCGTGATGTGGCGCGGGCCGGGGGCCGCGCGACGACCCGCAGCCGTATAGGTGTTCGGCACGTTGCGCTTCTGGATCTCGGCATTGACGCCGCGCACAACGCTCTCGGACACCGCGTGTGCGGTGGCGAGCACGGTGAGGTTGACCTGAAGCATGGCGCGGAACGCATCGTGGTGGCGGTGCAACGTCGAGAGCAACTCGGGCGCGGATTTGGCGAGCTGGGCCTGGTTCGCTTTCAGCTGGCTGACAGCGCCAACATAGTTGCGCGACAACTCTTGCTTCTCGCCCTCGAGCGTCATCGCCTCGCGGACGTTGCCGGCGCGGACGAGCTCGGTCTCGCGCTCGATCAGTCCGAGCAGGGCGCTCATTGCATCCATCAGGTTCTCGCCGATCTTGCGTGCCTCGGCGCTGCCATGCGCGGGGCTCGGGCGCTGCGCTTGCATTGGCTGACGTGAGGCGTGGGAATGGTTCATCTCGGTTGACCTTATGCCGTGCGGATCGTTTTCGCCTGCTGCATGATCAGGGTGCGGTAGACTTCGGTGGCGACGCCGACGCCGCCGGCCCTGGCGAAGTTCTTCGAATATTGCTCCGTCAGCATCGAGCGCCACACCCCGGTTCCAGGCGTGTCGCCGAATGGGCCTTCGCCCTTCAGGCCGGAGGTCATTTGCGAGAACATGCTGTTGAGGAACATCGCCTCGAAATCGGTGGCGGTCTTCTGCGCCTTGGCCTGCTGTTGCGGCGAGACCTTTTGCAAGGCACTCGCGAGCTCGAAATCCGGCCGGCCGTTGCGGCTCTCGACCGAGAAGGCCGAAGCGTTGGCGACGCGCGGGGTGTTGATTGCGCCGATCTGCATCACATCACCTCGATGTCGGCTTCGATCGCGCCGGCGGCCTTGATCGCCTGGAGGATGCTGATCATGTCGCGGGGACCGATGCCGAGGCCGTTGAGGCCGTCGACGAGCTGCTGGAGCGATACGCCGTCCTTGACGACGGCCAGTTTTTTCCCGTCCTCGGTGACGGTGACGCTGCTGCGCGGCGCAACCACGGTCCGCCCGCGCGACAACGGGTTGGGCTGGCTCACTTGGGGGCTCTCGGAGATCGTCACGGTGAGGTTGCCCTGCGCCACCGCCACCGTGGCGACGCGGACGTCGCGGCCCATCACAATGATCCCGCTGCGCTCGTCGATGACGATCTTGGCGGCGAGATCGGGATCGACCTGGAGCTGCTCGATCTCGGTGAGAAAGGCGACGACGTTGCCCTTGAACTCCGGCGGGATCGACAGCTGCACCGTCGAGGGGTCGATCGGCTCGGCGGTCTTGACGCCGAGATAGTCATTGACGGCGGCCGCGATGCGTTTGGCGGTGGTGAAGTCGGCATTGCGCAGCGCCAGGCGGACGTTCGGCAGGCGATTGAGCGCGAACTCGATCTCTCGCTCGATGATGGCGCCGTTGGCAATGCGCCCGACGGTCGGCACGCCGCGCACGATTTTCGCCGCTTCGCCCTCGGCCTGGAAGCCGGAGATCGCGAGCGAGCCCTGCGCAACCGCATAGACGTTGCCGTCGGCGCCGAGCAGGGGGGTGACAAGCAGGGTGCCACCCTGGAGGTTCTTGGCGTCCCCGAGCGCGGAGACGGTGACGTCCATGCGCGTGCCCTGGGTGGCGAACGCCGGCAAATTGCCCGTCACCATCACAGCGGCGACGTTGCCGGTGCGGATGGTGGCGCCGCGGATGTTGACGCCCATGCGCTCGAGCATCGCCTGCAGCGATTGCTTGGTGAAGGGGATGTTGTTGAGCGTGTCGCCGGTGCCGTTGAGGCCGACGACGAGGCCGTAGCCGATGAGCTGGTTCTGCCGCACGCCCTCGATATTGGCGAGGTCCTTGATGCGCGACGTCGCGCTTGCAGGCGTGACCGAGAGCGCCAGCGCCGACAGCGCGGCACAGGCCACCCCAACAATCCTCACCCAACGAACGCCTGGCATCCTCTGCTCCCCAAAGGTCCCCTAAAAAGGGCTCCTCAAATCAAAGGACCGTCTGCGACACTCCCATGACGAGCTGGTCCGGCGCTTTCCTTGCGAGCGCCGTGCCAAGCGAGGGCAGCAGGGTAGGTGGCTGAATAGGTTGAATAAATCTGTTCCGACCGGTGTCAGCCGGCGTTCGCCTTCAGGTGCGAAACTGCCGTCTGTCGGCAGATTTTGCCGAGCCGTTTACGCGCCGTTAACCATAAAGCGGCGAAGGTGAGGCATCGATCACCCGGATTGCTGCGATGCGCATCTACGGACCGAACGGCACCACGCTTGGAACGCCGGCCAGTCAGGCCCGGCGGACGGGTTCCGGCACCTTCGTCCTGCCCGACACCTCGTTGGCGCAGGAGACGCGCAGCGCTGCCGCGCCGAAAGCCGCCGCCAACATCGATGCGTTGCTCGCACTGCAAGGCGTCGAAGAAGATCCGGTCGCGCGCCGCAAGCGCTCGGTCGCGCGCGGCAAGACTGCGCTCGACGTGCTCGACGATCTCAAGATGGGGCTCCTGTCCGGCAATCTCGACGCCTCGACCGTGATGCGGCTGCGCGACGCGGCGGCGAACCTGAAATCGTCTTCGGGCGATCCCGGACTGGATTCCGTACTCTCAGAGATCGAGCTGCGGGTGGAGGTCGAACTGGCGAAAGCCGGCCGGGCGTAAGTCAGGCAGGCTATCATCGCCTGCGAAGCGGGCGATCCAGTATTCCAGAGATAGACGTTGTTGATTCAAGAAGCCGCGGCGTACTGGGCGGATTCAATCGGTCGTCGTAACACTCTAGCAAAAGAGGTTGGGGTGCAGAGCGCGCTCCTGCGAGAGCGCCTAGGCCGCCGCTTCCTCCTTCTGTTGTTTCTGTTGTGCGTCGTAGCGGCGCTGGGCGGCGAGCACGTCCTTCAGATTCTGCTCGGCCCAATCGCGCAGGGGATCGACCGCCGCCGCCAGCGTCAGCCCGAGCTGCGTGATCGAATATTCCACCGTGACAGGCACCGTCGCGATGGCGCGGCGCCTGATCAGGCCGTCGCGTTCGAGCGATTTGAGAACCTGACTCAGCATCTTCTGTGAAATGCCTTCAATCGTGCGGCGCAACTGATTGAAACGCATCGGCTGCTCGCGCAGCAGCAAGAGGATCAGCACCGCCCATTTGTCGCCGACGCGATCGAGGATCTGGCGCGTCGGACAGTTCGCTGCATAGACGTCTGGCTTCATCGTCGAGTCCTCGGATTCCTTCCTGGTGCTTTGCGAATATGCTTGGCGGTTACTCCAGCGTTATCAGGTAAGCACAAAGTGCTCTCTTAACACCAGCATTCTTTGCGATATCTAGTCGCCACTAGTTACTAACCAAGCAAAGGAGCCTCCATGAAAATCGCAGTTGCCGGCGCCTCGGGCCGGGCCGGATCGGAAATCACCAGGGAATTGTCTCGTCGCGGCCATAGCGTCACCGCCATTGCTCGCAACCCCGAAAAGATCGCGGCCCTGCCGAACGTCACGCCCACCAAGGGCGACGTGCTCGATCAGGCCGGCCTTCCCAAGCTGTGGGCTGGGCACGACGTCGCCGTGAGTTCCGTGCATTTCCTGGCCAGCGATCCCCCCAGGCTGATCGGCGCTGCGAAGGACTCCAAGGTTGGCCGCTACCTCGTTGTCGGTGGCGCCGGCAGCCTGGAAGTGGCGCCGGGCGTGAAACTGGTGACGACTTCCAACTTTCCCGCCCAGTACAAGGCCGAGGCGGAAAAGGGCGGGGCCTTTCTGGACCTGTTGCGGCAGGAAAAGGACCTGAACTGGACCTTCATCTCGCCGTCGGCGCTGTTCGTCGAGGGCGAGCGGACGGGCAAGTTCCGGCTCGGGACCGACCAGCTTCTCGCAGATGCGAACGGAAAGAGCTGGATCACCTTCGCCGACTACGCCATTGCGCTCGCCGACGAGATCGAGCGGCCGGCCCATCCGAGGCAGCGTTTCACGGTCGGCTACTGAGCCGTCAGCCGCCCCCGAGCGTTTGCGGATAAACCTTTCCTGTGCAAGGGCTTGGGGGCGGCGACCGAGGCGGCAGGGAAATATTGTCTGTCACAGGAGGCCGCTATATAACGCCCCGCTCGACGGACCCCGTTCCGTTTGCGAGTCGTTGCTTAGACAGATAGGCCGCCCTTTGGAAAAGTTGAAAAACTACCGTCCGACCGACAAAGAGCCTTTCATGAACGACCGGCAGAAGGAGTACTTTCGTCTGAAGCTCCTCGCCTGGAAGGATGAGATCCTCAAAGAGTCCAAGCTCACCCTGCAAGCCCTGCAGGAGGAGAACGTGAACCACCCCGATCTCGCCGATCGGGCTTCGTCTGAAACCGACCGTGCCATCGAACTCCGCGCCCGCGACCGCCAGCGCAAGTTGATCGCGAAGATCGACGCCGCGCTTCAGCGCATCGAGGACAACACCTACGGCTATTGCGAGGAAACCGGCGAGCCGATCTCGTTGAAGCGGCTCGAGGCCCGGCCCATCGCGACGCTCTCGGTGGAGGCGCAGGAGCGCCACGAGAAGCGCGAGAAGGTCTATCGCGACGAATAGAGCCCGAGCCGCAGAGTTGCGGCTCTTTGTTTTTGGAGGCAACGCGCCGTTTGGCGTCGTGGTCGGCGTTTTGCCTCGCGCTTGAAAGCCGCGCGCCTCAACGCGCTTGCGCAATCGCGAAAAGTGAATCGCGCTCAATGGGCTAGACTCAGTTCCTCCAAGCTCACGTGAGTTCGGATGAGAAACAGCTTTCACTTTAGGCGCGGGAGGTTTTGCGAGTCGCATCAACGAGATCGACTCGCTTGCTGAAGCGCTGATCGAGCTGCATCAAGCATCGCTGCGGTCAGGCCTGCTGCGACGCCATGGGGCGTGCATCCCATGAAGCCTGGACCAAATCAATATTTCCTTAAACGCCGGCACGAGGCCGTAATCTGCCCGCCAGCCGTGCTTGTCAGGCCGGAGCGGGGATGCTGAAGTGCCGCCCTCGAATGCGTAGCGTGGGAGGCGGCGCCGATGGACAGGATTCTCGAAGCCGCAAAGGCGATCGCGCAGGCGCGCCGCAACCATGCGCCGCTCGCGGCGCTGAAGCGCCCCCCTACGGACGAAGCCGAAGGCTATCAAGTCCAGCGCGCGCTGCACGATCTCCTGCTGCCTCATATCGGGCCGCTCGTCGGCTACAAGATCGGTTGCACCAGCCAGGTGATGCAGGATTACATCGGTATCCCGCACCCTTGCGGCGGCGGCGTGTTCCAGAACGGCGTCCATGACAGCGGCGCCAAGCTCGCCGCCTCCAACTATGTCCGCGTCGGCGTCGAATGCGAGATCGCGGTGCGGCTGAAGCGCGATCTTGCCGCCGGCGAGGCGCCGTTCACGGCCGAATGGGTCGGCGAGGCCGTCGACGCCTACCATCCCGCGATCGAGATCGTCGACGATCGCTACGTGAAGTGGGAGACGATGGGGGCGCCGACGCTGATCGCCGACGATTTCTTCGCCGCGGGCTGCGTGCTGGGACCCCTGGTTCCGCGCTCGTCGGTGCCGGATCTGAACGCGTTGAAGGGGCGGGCCATCGTCAACGGCGAGGAGGTGAGCCAAGGCACCGGCGCCGACGTGCTCGGTCATCCCCACAACGCACTCGCCTGGCTCGCCAACCATCTCGCGGCCGAAGGCAAGAGCCTTGATGCGGGACAGCTCGTGCTCACCGGCAGCCTGGTGAAGACGCTCTGGCTGAAGGCCGGCGACAAGGTGCGCATGGAGCTGGACGGATTGGGGACGGTGGAGGCGGAGTTTACGTGAGGGGGCTACGGCATTCTATGCTGTCATTCCCCGCGACGGCGGCGAGTCCAGTACGCCGCGCCGCATCGATTTAGCAACGAGGGCCTCGGAGTACTGGATCGTCCGCCTTCGCGGACGATGACAGGGGGGAGAGTAGATAGCACCCGGCCAAGCTCGTCATTGCAACGGTGTTTGAGGCAGCGGCGTCGTTTCTATGGCGCGACCTGACTCACAGCCCGCCAGCATCCACCTCCAAAATACATGCGGCCTCCGGCAGGGGAGCTACCGGAGGCCGCGTCGTACATCGTCGTTCGCGCCTAGGTTCGCGAACACGATGTGGGAGCTCTTAAAGAAGCTTAGAAGGGCAACAGCACGTCCATGACCTGCTGGCCGTAGCGCGGCTGTTGCACGTCCATGATCTGGCCGCGGCCGCCATAAGCGATGCGGGCCTGCGCGATTTTGGTGGAGTCGATGGTGTTGTCGCTCTGGATGTCTTCGGGGCGGACGATGCCGGCGACCACGAGCTCGCGGATCTCGTAGTTGACGCGGATTTCCTGCTTGCCCTCGACCACGAGGTTGCCGTTCGGCAGCACTTGCGTGACTACCGCGGCGACGTTGGTCTGCAACGCTTCCTGGCGGTTGACCGAGCCCTTGCCATCGCTGGAGGCCGTCGAGTCGGCGGCGAAGATGCGGCCGGGCAGCACCTTCTGCGCCTGCACGCCGAGGGTCTTCGCGCCGATGAAATCGTCGATGCCCGAGTTTTCCTGGTTGGTGCGGCTGCGCTGGGTCTCGTTGGAGAGGTTGGCCTTGTCGGTGATGTTCACGGTCACCGTCAGGAGGTCGCCGACCTGGCGGGCGCGCTGGTCCTTGAAGAAAGCGCGGCTGCCGTTGCGCCACAGCGAGTTCGGATTGTAGGAGGCGACTTCCGGCTTCGGCATCGGCATCTGCACCGGCTTGTAGCCGGGCTGCGTCGTCGGATTGTCGATCGCCGACAATTTCGGTTGCTCGCCGATCTGCGACAGGCGGTCGATCGAGGAGCAGCCGGTTGCGAGGGCGCAAGTCGCCAGCAGCAGGGCAGAGATCGCGATGCGACGAAGGTGGAAAGCCGAACTGAACGGAGACATGACTTACTCTGACTTGGCTGGAGCTTGCGAGACGCGAACTTGCGGAATCTGGGCTTGGGCGATCTGGGCGGGAGACGCCGGCGCCTGGATCAGGCTCTGCGCCAGGGCTGCGGCCGCCGGCACGTCGTCACGCTTGATCGACGAGGTCTGCTCGATCGCGGGCGTCATCGGTGCGGACTGGCTGGCGCCCTGGACGGTGACCTGGCCGCGGCCGGTGACGGTTCCCGTCAGCGTACGCTTGGATTGCAAATTGAGCACGCTGACGGTGTCCCCCTCGGCGCCGTTCTCGATCGCCTTGCCGCGCGTGGTGAGGTGGAGGCCGGGCACCTGGTAAATGATGGTGACGGTCTGATCGCGCACCACGAAATCAGGCTTTACGATGTCGGCGATGCGGATCGGCATGCCGGCCCGCATCGGCCGACGCAGCTGCATCCCGACAGTGCGGTCGCGCGAGGCGGGCTCGCCGGTGACCTCGGCCTTCGGCCGGCGCTCCAGCGCGACGTCGGAGGATTTCAGGAGCTCGGTGCGGTCGATGTCGCGCGTCAGCACGGCCACTTCCACCGTTTCGATCGCGGTGCCGGTGAAGCGCAGCTTGGTCGGCGTCGGATTGTTGTCGTTGTTGATCTCGAAGGCGACGTCGAAACGGCCGCTGCGGGCGTCATAGCGGGTTGCAACCGGCTGGAGCGCGCCGGTGTTGGAGGCATCCAACCGCATGTCGGCGATGCCGCGATCGAACGTGACGGTAATGTTGGCGGCTTCCCCAAGGCCGAAGCGGCGCTCGAGCGCGGAGGCGACCGCGGTTTCGAGGTCCTTGCTGGCGAGCGTGCGGGCGAGCCGGGTGACCTGGACCTCCTTGATGTCGCCGGTCATGACGCCGATCACCTGTTTTGCGCGGAGCACCGACAACACCTGCGCGACCGGCAGTGCGCCGGTGGTGCCGAGATCGGGCGAGCGGTAGACGGGGATCAGCGCGGCAGATCCTGCATTGTCGATGAGATCGCCGACCCGCACCACGTCCGCGGTCACGGTGATGCTCGCGCGCAGCGTCGGCGCTGCGATGAAATCGTCGGCCGCAGCTGCCGGCAGCGCCAGCGCGAGCAGAGCGAAGATCGTGGCGAGGGTGGTCCGTATCATGGTCATCACCTCAGCGGAACAGCGCCGTCGTCGATTGCATCATCTGGTCGGCGGCGCTGATCACCTTGGCGTTCATTTCGTAGGCGCGCTGGGCCGCGATCAGGTCGCTCATTTCCGAGACGACGTCGACATTGGCCTGCTCGAGGCTGCCTTGCGTGATATTGCCGTAACCTTCGGCCGTCGCGGTGCCGTCCTGCGGCGGGCCGGAGGAGGGTGTCTCGGTGAACTGATTGCTGCCGACGGGCTGGAGGCCGGCCTTATTGATAAAGCGAGTTAGGCCGATCTGGCCGAGGATGGTCGAGGTCGACGAGCCCGGCAGGGTCACCGAGACCTGGCCCTGGACGTTGACGGTCAGGCCCGAGGCGTTGTTCGGGATCGTGATCGTCGGCTGCACCGGGTTGCCCTGTGCGGTGACAATGCGGCCCTGATTGTCCATCTGGAAGGTGCCGTCGCGGGTGTACTGGTAGGTGCCGTCGGGCATCAGGATCTTGAAGAAGCCGTCGCCCGAGACCGCGAGGTCGAGATCGTTACCGGTCTGCGACAGCGTGCCTTGCGTCATGCTGCGCGGCGTGCCGACCGTCTTGACGCCGCCGCCGATGTCGACGCCCACCGGCAGGATGGTGCCCTGGTCGGATGACTGCGCGCCGACGCGGCGGACGTGCTCGTAGATCAGGTCCTGAAACGCCGCGGTCTGCTTCTTGAAGCCGGTGGTGCGGAGGTTGGCGATGTTGTTGGAGATCACCTGAACGTTGAGTTCCTGTGCCGCCATTCCGGTCGCTGCGGTGTGAAGCGCCTGCATGTCAGTTCTCCTTCAATCAGGCCGGAACGTCGGCGAGCTTTTCGATCGCCGATTTGTGGAGGTCGCTCTGCTGCTGGAGCAGGCTGGCGATGGCGGTGTAGCTGCGCATGACTTCGACCATGCGGCTCATCTCGCCGACCGCATTGACGTTCGACTTCTCGACGTAGCCCTGGCGCACGCTGGATTTGGTGTCGGCCTGCTGGACGGCGGAGCCGATGTCATAGAGGTTGGCGCCGAGCTTGGTCAGCTTGGCCGGATCGTCGAACGAGGCCATGCGGATCTTGCCGCGGATGGAGTCGGTCTTCGCCGTGCCCTCGAGCACGGTGACGGTGCCGTCGGGTGCAACGTTGATGTCGTGGTCGGTCGGCTGGAAGGTGATCGGGCCGGCGGTGCCCAGCACGAGGTTGCCGTCGGAGGTGACGAGCTGGCCGGTGCTGTTGAGCGAGAACTTGCCGTCGCGGGTGTAACGCTCGCCGCCATTGGCCTGCACCGCGAAATAGGCGTTGCCGTCGATCGCCATGTCGAGCGGGTTGTTGGTCGGCTCCATCGGCCCCTGGCCGACGTCGCGGAAGGTGCCGCGGTCCTGCACATAGGAGACCCGGCGGTCGGAGCCGAGGAAATTGTCCTCACGCGCGTTCGAGTTGAGGTACTCCTCGAACAGCGAATGGTCGGCCTTGAAGCCGTTGGTATTGGCATTGGCGACATTGTTGGCGATGACATCCATCTGCCGTTCCAACGTCATCTGCCGTGACAAGCCGATCAGAAGCGCGTTCTGCATCGGAATTCTCCCCTGAGTGAGATCTGCCACCTCGCTCTCCCAAGCGCCTTGGCGGACCCCGTGAACGAGACCGTCTGGTTCTCCCAAACCGTCGGGTCTCGGCCCTTTCTCAGCGAAAGCCGTGCCAACTCTAAAAGTCGTGTTATTTAAAGCACTTGGTGAAATTTGAGAGGTGCGGGAGGGCGGCAGAAAGGTTCTGTTAGCCATGTTTGCCCGGCAGATTTTTCCTAGCGGACGCCCAATCGAAAGGTTCCGTTAACCATTATTACCGTAGCGTTTGCCATGAAGAGGAGCGCATCGCGCTGGGGCATTTGTATCGCGTCACTGTCTGAGGCTTCGCTCTTTCGACCCCTTTGAGAGATCCGGGCGCGGCGATCATGGCAGAGAATGAAGCGGAAGGCGGCGCAGCCGCTGACGGCGCGGAAGCGGCTCCGCCGAAGAACAAGCTCAAGCTTATCATCATGGCCGTCGGCCTGCTCGCCGTCCTCGGCGGCGGTGCTGCGACCTGGTTCTTCTTCTTCCGTCATGGCGACGACGAGCACCATGCCGAGGCGGCGCCGCCGCCGAAGCCGCCGGCTTTCGTCGACGTTCCCGACATGATGGTCAACCTCGCCGGCGCGCCCGGCGAGCGCGTGCAATATCTGCGGTTGAAGATCGTCCTGGAGCTGAAGGAAGAAAAGCAGATCGAGGCGATCAAGCCGACGATGCCGCGCGTCACCGACATCTTCCAGACCTATGTGCGCGAGCTTCGCCCCTCCGACCTCAACGGCTCCGCCGGCATCTTCCGCCTCAAGGAGGAACTGACCAAGCGCGTCAACGCGGCGGTCGCCCCGATCCAGGTCAGCGCGGTGCTGTTCAAGGAAGTCGTGGTGCAGTGAGGGGAATGAGCTAGCGCCATGGCCGGCACCGAGCAGATGGACCAGGATGCGATTGCCGCCCAATGGGAGGCCTCGCTCGATTCGGAGGATCCGGCGGAGGCCGCCAAGGCTGCCGCCGAGAACGAACTTTCCGAGACCATGGCCCTGCAATGGGCGGCGATGGTCGAGGACGGCAGCCGCGATCTCGGCAGCGGCAAGAACTCCGGCGAGCGGGTGCTGTCGCAGGAGGAGATCGACAATCTCCTCGGCTTCACCGTCGGCGATGTCACGCTCGACGATCATTCCGGCATTCGCGCGATCATCGATTCGGCGATGGTCTCCTACGAGCGTCTGCCGATGCTCGAAATCGTCTTCGACCGCCTGGTGCGGCTGTTGACGACGAGCTTGCGCAATTTCACCTCCGACAACGTCGAAGTCTCGCTCGATCGCATCACCTCGGTGCGCTTCGGCGACTACATGAACTCGATCCCGCTGCCGGCCGTGCTCTCGGTGTTCAAGGCCGAGGAGTGGGAAAACTTCGGCATGGCGACGGTCGATTCCAACCTGATCTACTCGATGATCGACGTGCTGCTCGGCGGCCGCCGCGGCACCAGCCAGCTCCGCATCGAGGGGCGGCCCTATACCACGATCGAGACCGAGCTGGTCAAGCGGCTTGTCGAGGTGGTGCTGGCCGATGCCGAGCAGGCGTTCCGGCCACTCTCCCCGGTGACCTTCACGATCGACCGGCTCGAGACCAATCCGCGTTTCGCCGCGATCAGCCGTCCCGCCAACGCCGCGATCCTAGTGCGCCTGCGCATCGACATGGAAGACCGCGGCGGCAACATCGAGCTGTTGCTGCCTTACGCGACCATCGAACCGATCCGGGGCGTCCTGCTCCAGATGTTCATGGGCGAAAAGTTCGGCCGCGACCCGGTGTGGGAGGGGCATTTCGCCACCGAGATCGTGCAGGCCGAGATCGCCGTCGACGCCGTGCTCTACGAGGCCGACATTCCGCTTAAGCAGCTGATGCGGCTCAAGGTCGGCGACACGCTGCCGCTTGAGATGCGCGCGGATGCCAACGTGTCGGTGCGCTGCGGCAGCGTCACCCTGACCGAAGGACGGATGGGCCGGGTCGGCGACCGGGTCGCGATCCGGGTGACGAAACCCCTGCGCAAGCCAAGTACGACACTTGCGATGTTCGAGAAGGTTGACGAGCAGAACAAGATGATAGAGGCCCCATGAACCACTCCCTGGGAATGGCGATCGAGTCGCTGGTGGCTATCCTGCTGATGCTGACGATCGTCTATTGCGTCATGCTCAACAAGCGGCTGACGCGGCTGAAGGCGGACGAGCATTCGCTGAAGGCGGTAATCGGCGAGCTGATCACCGCGACTGAAATCGCCGAGCGCGCGATCGGCGGACTGAAGCTCGCCGTGCGCGACGTCAACGAGAACCTCGGCAGCCAGCTCGCAGCAGCGACGCAAATGTCTGACCAGCTCCACAAGCAGCTCGGCGAGGCCGACAACGTGGTGCGGCGCCTGTCCAAGATCGCGATCGCCGCGCGTCCCGTCACCAATCAGGAAACGGTTGCCGTCCCCGCGGCCAAGCCTACGACGGCGAAGGCGGTCGCGGCGGCGGCTGAAGCTTTCTCCGAGCGCCGGCGATCCAACGGCCTTGCCGCATGAAGTCAGGGGTATGAAGTCCTTTCGTAACATCCGCGTCATCCCCGTCGTTCTGGTGGCCGTCGCAGGTCTCGCCACGCTGAAGGTCGCGGGCCTCGCGATCAATGGCGGCTATGTGTTCGACTACAAGCCGAACCAAGCCAAGAAATCCTGGGCGCAGGAGAATCTGAACTTCCCAACCGGTCGCGAGGATCCTGACATCACCGGATCGACTCATGGCGCGCCCAAGAAGGCGCCGAAGCCGGCTGCTCCCGAAAGCAAGCCCGAAGGCACCGTGATCAAGATGGACGAGGCCCAGCCGCAGGTCTCGGCCGCCGAGCGCGCGATCCTCGAGCGATTGCAGGCGCGCCGCCAGGAGATCGAGGCCCGCCAGCGCGAGATCGACATTCGCGAGAGCCTGCTGAAGTCGGCCGAGAAGCGCATCGAGAACAAGGTCGAGGAGATGAAGGCGGTGGAGACCCGCATCTCCGCAACCCAGGCCGAGCAGAAGGCGGCCGAAGCCCAGCGCATGAAGGGCCTCGTCACCATGTATGAGGGCATGAAGCCGAAGGATGCCGCGCGGGTGTTCGACCGGCTCGAGATGGGCGTGCTGATCGAGATCGCCTCGGCCATCGCGCCGCGCAAGATGTCGGACATCCTCGGACTGATGTCGCCCGAGGCGGCCGAGCGGCTCACCGTCGAGATGGCCCGGCGGGCCAATGGCGGCGGAGATCAGTCCGCCTCGGCCGGCGATCTGCCCAAGATCGACGGCAAGCCGACGCAAAAGCCGAATTGAGGGCGCGAGGCGAAGCGTGCCTTGGCAACCTGCGTTCGCGCGGTTGTCCGACTGCAGCCCAGCGAGACGCCCTTGCTTGGTTAGTTTGCAAGCGCCTGTTGCACCCTGCGAACAGGCGGGCGCAACTGCTTCTCAACGCGAGGAAGAGTATTGAGCTGCTGCTTGATCAGCGCGGCCTTCGTGACGCGAGTCACGAGCTGCAGCGTGCTATGACAACAGGAGCATTCATATACTTTCAGGGCATATCCTCTGGCGATCGGAACGATCGCTACGACCGCTCTTGCCCTGCTACACACAATGCAACCGGCTTCTCCGCTCATTGATTACCCCCAAAGCTAACCAATCGATTCGCATCGCCGAGATCACATCTGATTCAGAGTCGCGTGCGAAGCGCAACGCCCCCAAGGTTGTGAGTGCGCGCGCTCAGCAACTCATCAATGCAGCACATCAAGCTCCCGTCGCGGCTGCAGCTGCCGCACGCGGCATCTTCTGAGACTGCGGTGAGTTGACGCGCGCGGGTGTGAAGCAGCGGACAGTGGCACTCGAGGGATCGTCGTAGGCTTGGGCCATTCGCAATCAGCAGCGCGGGAGCAGGAGGCCATGAACTACTCGTCCGCAGCAGAACGCGTAATTGAGGCCGTCAACCGGGTCCTCATAGCGGCGATGACGTCCGCCTGGATATCGGCGCTAAGCCATCAGCATGCAGCGCCGCCCGAAGGAGACGACGGCAACGATGATGAATCTTCTCCCGATCAACAGAACTCCTCCGCGCCGGATGGCAGCGGAAAACAGCACTGAAGACGCAGTTGGGCGTCACACGATCAGATCGTGCAGCACGTGGCCGTGAGCTGTACCTGCCCGGTCAGTTGGATCAACATTTGGCGGGGACAGTTCAGGCATAGCCACCAGCTCGGATCCGTGGGCCCCTCCAGCGTGGTCGTGATGATCGGCCGGGTTAGAAAGATCATCGAGCTCTGCGTTGGGCAGTAACCGCCGGCCGTGTGAAGTGTCATCCTTGAATTCGAATGATTCGCCGAGCTGCTGGGGATCGGCAGGCGCTGACCCAGACGGTGCATGGTGCGGATCATGCTGCTCGTCGGCCGCTTTACTTGAGGGCGAATGATTGACGCCGCCAGCCGATTTCAGCAGGCTCGGGTTGGGCGTCGTGCCTACGCCGTCATGGCCGGTGTGGCCGTGAGCAAGAGCGGCATTGTCAGCGTTTTCCGACCTCGCGGCGCCATGATTCCCGGCAACGCTCCCCAGCGCAAGCCCGGCGTGCTGTTCAGCGGGGTTGTGGGCCATGTCCAGTGCTGCAAGAGCAACATCAGGCATGTGGGCACTTCCGGCGAGCTCGCCATTCTTGCCAATGATAGTCCCTGTGTCGGCCACATCGATCTGATCGAAGATAAAAGTGACCTCCGTCGGTGCGGCCATGTGGTGCAAGATCGTAGACAGTCCGCTGGCTGCGGGAGCTAATGCGTCATTGCGGGGCGGTTCGGTCAGGTGCGTTTGCACGTCGTCTGAACTGGAGAGGCTGGAATATTCGGTCGGTCCGATCTGGTCCCAGCTCCAATGCAGGCTGTAGGTCGCCTCACTTGAGGGGATTGTGGAACTCCCATGGGCGGATAGCGTGCCGTCGCCGCTTGCGGAATCGGACGAGACCTCGGAAGTGGCGATCATCACGGCGGTCGCGTCACTCTGCGCGGTTGCGGTGAGGTCGAGCGGTTCGCTGGCAGCCGCCATCACAGGTGCCGCAACCGGCGCCACGAGGAAGTCTGACGCGTCGATGGTTGCGATCCCCTGCAAATGGATTTCGAGCAGACCGGAATCGCCGATGTGCAGGGTCTGGTCCGTTGGATTGACGTACACGATGGTTTCATTCGCCGCGCTGTCATAGAGCCAGGCGATCGTATGTGCCGGCACGGCCGTGCTGGTTGAGCTCAAGGCCAAGATGACGAACCCAAGCGCGCCAAGAGCGGTCAAGTCGATCTTGTCGGACCCCGATGCGAAATCGGTGATGGTGTCGAACTGGCTTGCGTTGGAATCGGCTACGAACAAATAAGCGAAACGGTCCTTCCCATTGCTGCCGGTGAGTTGGTCCGCACCAAATCCACCAGTTATGGTGTCGCCGCCGTTATTGCCGTTGATTGTATCGTTGCCCGAGCCCCCGTAGATGGCGTCATCGCCGTCGTTACCTTTGATCGTGTCATTGCCGGAGCCGCTATAGAGAACGTCCGCTTTGCCGGTGCCATTGACGGTATCATCGCTGGCCCCCGCGTAGATGATCTGACCTGTGTCGCCGCCGCCCGCGATGGTTTCGGGCCCCGGCGTCCCATACACGTTGGGTGGATCGGAGATCACGACAGATCCGGTGGCCAGATAATCAAAGTCATTCGGGTCTGCGTCACTGGCCCCATGGATCGCGACGGTCACCGCCTGCGTGGTACCGTCCATGGCAGTTACGGTGAAAGTGTCGGTCAACGTGTCGCCGACCTCGAGCGCCTGAACCACGCTGTTGTTGTTGTCGAGGGTGTAAGTCCATACGCCGGCCGCCGTCATGGTGAACGTGCCATATCCATCGTCGCTCGGAGCAGGCGAGGAGACTGCGGTGAACGTGTTCGGCGCGTTGTCCACGTCTGTATCGGTGAGCGTGCCGGTCGCGATCGGAATGCCGGGTGAGAAAGTTCCTGCCTCGGTCACTGAGCCGGTCGTGGTGCCGGAAATGATAGCCGCGTCGTTGCTGCCCTGAATAGTGATCGTCACCACCTGCGGCGTGCCGTCGAGGGTTGTGACAGAGAAACTGTCGGTGAGCGCGCCGCCGACATTGAGGGCCTGCACCGCGCCGTTGGCGTTGTCGAGCGTATAGGTCCACACGCCGGCGGCGGTTATCGTAAAGGTGCCATACCCATTCGTGCTTGCCTTGGGCGAACTCACAGCTGTGAAGGTATTGGACGTATTGTCGACGTCGATGGCAACGAGCGTGCCTGTTGCACTCGGCGTGCCGGGTGTGGCGTTGGCAACGCCTCCGGCCTCGGTCACCGAACCGGCCGTGGTGCCGGAAATGACGGCAGCATCGTTGCTGCCGTGGATGGTGATCGTCACCACTTGGGCGGATCCGTCCAGCGTGGTCACTGTGAACGTGTCGGTCAGTGTCTGGCCGGCATTGAGCGCCTGCACCGCGTCGTTGGTGTTGTCGAGCGTGTAGGTCCACACGCCCGCTGCCGTCATGGTGAAGTTGCCGTAGCCGGCTGCGCTCGCTGTTGGCGAGCCGACTGCCGTGAAAGCATTTGCGGTCGTGTCGACATCGGTGTCGGTGAGCGTGCCGGTCGCGGTGGGCGTGCCGGGATTTGCATTGGCGATGCCGCCAGCCTCGATCACTGCGCCGGTCGTCGTGCCGGAAATGACCGCCGCGTCACTGGCTCCGTGGATGGTGATCGTCACTACCTGGGCGGTGCCTCCGATCGTGGTCACCGTAAAGCTGTCGATCAGCGTCTCGCCGGCATTGAGCGCTTGCACAGCGACGTTGGCGTTGTCCAAGGTGTAGACCCACACGCCGGCCGCCGTCATCGTGAAAGTGCCATAGCCGCCGGCGCTCGTCGTTGGCGAGCTCACGGCCGTGAACGTGTTGGGCGGATCGTCGACGTCGGTATCGGAAAGGGTGCCGGTCGCAATCGGCGTGCCGGGCGTTCCATTCGCGATTCCGCCAGCCTCGATGATCGAACCGGTCGTGGTGCCGGAGATGACTGCAGCGTCGTTGACACCGTTAATGGTGACCGTGAACGTCTGATTGACCGAGGTGAATCCATCAGAGACCGTGATAACGAAACCGTCAGTCGTGGGCGCCTTCAGCGCGTTGATCGCAGCGTCGTTAGGCACGAACGTATAGGCGCCGCTTGTGCTGTTGACGTAGAGTATCCCGTAGGGGCTTGTCTTCGACAGATCGTACGTCACCCCATCCAGGACCGTCTGAGCGGCGTTCGCCCCGATGACGCCGAAAGTCAGCTGGCCGCCGCCGTTGGTGCTACTGGCACTGAAAGTTCCTGTTGTCGCAGTGAATGTGTCAAACACCACCGTGTCGCGTTCAGCTGGCCCAGCCCCGGTGCTGAGCGTCGGCGGTAGACGTCCCACAGGCTCCAGAGTGGCGAAGGGCAACACAGTCGGCAAAGTCTGCAGCTCCGGCGTATCAGGCGGAACGAAGTTGATCGGCTGCAGCGGCTGGGATTTGACGAAGGGAGGGGTGCTCGAGCCATGCGGCCCTTGCCCTTGTGTGAGATTGGCGAGCACATCCTGTTGCGCGGCGCGCAACTCGTCCATGCGAGCGGCCGTGTTCGCGACCTGATTGACGCTGATGGTGGATCCCACCTTCTTGAGGACGATCGTCTCGCCCGGATCCTCGACGATGATGTGGCGCGGGATCGGTTCCTTGGTCACGAGCTCAAATGCACCGTGCGCGAGGTCCTTGTAAGTGATGGAATCGTCATCCAAGAATGTGACATCAGGATCCGCGGCCTCGGCATTGTGCGCGGTCGAGAAGGTCAATGCTGCAAGCGTCAGCATCCCGAAGCCGCCCGCGTGGCTCCGGGCGCGAATGGCTGCGATGGGCGTATCCAGCTGGAATGACCCGGTTTCTACGAGCCGGCCTGGTACGAAACTGAAGCTCCCTCGGGTCACCTCGAACAAGGCTGCAGGTGACATGCCTTCGACGTCGAAGGCGAACTCGCTCAGCACGACGCGAGTGCCGCAGGCGATGTTGAAGAAAGTACCGTCGAGGAAGCCAATTGTGATCTGTCCGTCGGCATCGGTCTCCAGCGCGTCGCCCCGGTAGACAAGCGCACCAGCTGCCGCCTGTGTGGCGATGCCGGTCGCTCGCGTAAGCGTACCGCAACCGATCACTTTATGAATATGGCCGATGATTTCGACGGGCAGGGCCACGGCGGGCCCGTTACCAACCTCGATGCCGGATGCAACTAACATGGCTCGACCTCGCCTGGGTGATCGATTCAGGCTCGGCGTGCTGCCATGATCTTGTCAGGGCGACCCTCGCCAAGGGACAGATATCCTAGGCGCTGGCAGCCGAGGCTTGCCCGCCGAAAGAATCAAATCCGCTCTAGAGAGAGACGCATTCTCGGGGACGGCGATGCCGTACTGTCATTCCCGACATGCCCCTCCCGCCAAAGTGATTGCATTGACAAACGATTTAAATTGGTGGCGCTTTCGCAATATTGGATATAAATTAAGTCAATTAAACGAATTAAACAACAATTATATTTGTTGTGCTGAGTTCGCGGCTTCAATGCGCCGCCGATGCCGACAAGATCTTCTCAGAAAGGGGGGATCATGTGCAAACCTACGATGGTCGCTTTGGCAACCGGCCTTGTTTTGGCGCTTGCCAATTTCTTGCCGAGTGCGGCTCGAGGGCAAATCGATTCCGCCAAGCCCGCCCTTGCTACCTCGTCATCGAAACCGATTGGAAAGGTGGTGGTGGCCACAGGCTCGGTCACCATCGAGCATGCGAGCGCAGTGGTCGTTCAAGCGAATGTCTCGAGTGAGCCCGGCCGGGCCAACACCGGTGATCCTGTATATCTCGGTGATGTGGTGTTGACCGGGGCCGATGGCCGAGTGGGAATCAACTTCACCGACGGCAGCTCGTTCAATCTATCGAGCAACGCCCGTATGGTGTTGGATCATTATGTGTATGAGCCGGCCGGCAATTCCAATGCAACCCTGTTCAATCTCGCCAGGGGCACGTTCACGTTCGTTGCTGGCAGTGTCGCAAAGACCGGCGACATGAAGGTCGAGACTCCCGTCGCCACGCTGGGAATCCGAGGCACGACGCCGCATATCGAGATTTCGGATGATGGGTCGGTCAAGTTTTCGACCCTGATCGAAGAGGGCAAAAGTAAGCTCCTGAAGAAGCCGGCGACATCCGCGGCGCCGGAGCCTGATCGAAGCAGCAATCGCAGGCTCAACATCTGTCGGGGATGCTGAGAACTTTGCTTGGCCCGAGGCCGCGTAATGCGCGCGCAGCGCCGGCCGGGCAGAGAGATCAGGATTAGCGCTTCGCTCGCTGTCGGAGTCGGACGCCTGGTGTGGAAATGACCGCAAGAGCCAGTTTCATCAAGGCCGTGATGCTCATTGTTATTCTTGTGCTGTCCGGTTCGTCGGGCTGGGCGCAGAAGCCGAAGAAGGGCAGCTCCCTGAAGAATGTTGAACTGTGTAACGGCTCAGACCGCGTGTCGCCCGAAGCTCGGATCGATGCTTGCACGGCCTTTATCGATGCGGGCGATGGGACCGCGAACGGCTTCGCTGTCGCCCACAACAACAGGGGCAATGCCTACAGCGCCAAAAACAACTATGAACGCGCGATCAAGGATTTCGTTGAAGCGACCAGGCTTAACCCGAATTATGCGAAAGCCTTCAACAACCTCGGCGTGGCCTATCTAAGAACGGGCGCGTACGACCTGGCCCTTGGCGCTTTTGAGGAGGCGCTCAAGCTCAACCCGAACTATGCCGCTGCTTTTGCCAACCGTGCGGCGGCCTACCTGAAGAGGAATGCGTACGACCGTGCAGCGCAGGACTATGACGAGGCAATTCGCCTCGATCCGAATCTCGAGGCGATGTGGAGCGGACGCTGTTGGGCCCGGGCCGTCCTCGGGGCTTTGCAGGCTGCGCTGGAAGACTGCAACAGAGCGCTTCGATTCGAAGCAAACAACGCCGCAACATACGATTCGCGAGCTCTGATAAAGCTGAAAATGGGGCAACTCTCCGCGGCGATCGATGATTACAACTCGGCGCTGCGGTTCATGCCCAAGCTTGCGAGCGCGCTCTACGGCCGCGGGGTTGCCAGACTCAAGCTCGGCGACAGAGCTGGCGGCGATAGCGATATTTCGGCGGCAAGAAGAATCGACGCTGGAGTCCGCGAGGACTTTGCCCGCTATGGAGTGCCCTCGAACGATTGACTGGTGGCGGCAGCGCAGTTGTGCAGGTGTGAACAATTCCTTAACCGCCTGCGTCTCAAATCCAAAGCTGGCGGACCGCCCACGCTCGATTTGACGAGGCGTGCTCTCTCCAGAGCAAATCAAGATATAGCATTAACAAGTCCTTAATTGGCGAGACCTACAGTCGACGGCACCGGCCGGCGCGATTGCCGGCATGGATTGTCAGACCGGAAGAAATGCCGCCAATGGCGCGAAAGGCTGCCGCTGGATTTGTATCGCGAGCCCGCGCCCTGGCGCTGGGGCTGTCGCGTCATATCCGCAACGCGGTGCTCGCGGCCTGCCTGCTGATCGGTTTCGCTGCGCCCGCCCGGGCGGCCGATCCTGTCAGGGGCGAAGCGAGCTTTTCGGCCGGTGGCGGTTTTGCCCGTCTCGTGATCAAGCTCGGCGAGGACGTTCCCTCCGAGGTGACGACGGCCGGCTCCATTCTCGTGATCCGTTTCGACCGGTCCGTCGACGTTCCCGTCGACCGCGTTCCGGAAGGCGCGCCCGACTACGTCAACTCCGCCCGGCGCGATCCCGATGGCGGCGCCATCCGCCTGTCGCTGGCGCGCCGGGTCACCGTCAACACCATGAATGCCGGCGAGCGCACCTTCATCGACCTGTTGCCGGAGGGTTGGAAGGGGCCGCCGCCGAGCCTGCCGATGGAGGTGGTCAAGGAGCTGGCCGAGCGCGCGCGCGTCGCCGAACGTGCGCTGCGCGCCCAGCGCGCCGCGGCCGAGGCCAAGAAGCGTCCGCAGATCCGCGTCCGCGCCTCGGTGCAGCCGACCTTCGTCCGCTTCGTGTTCGAGATGCCCGACGGCGTCGGCGTGTCCTCCGTGCTCAACGAGCAGAAGCTCACGCTCGCGTTCAACGCCAACCTCAATTTCGATCTGGCGGATGCGGTCGTTGCTGCGCCGCCGAACGTCGCCTCGATCAAGCAGAAGGCCGACATCGACCAGACCAGTGTCGAGATCGCTCTGATCGGCGATTCCGACGTGCACTCGTTCCGCGACGAGAAGAACTATATCGTCGACATCGCCTTCCAGCCGGACAGGGGCAGAGCGGCGGCGACCCCCGAGGCGGCGATCGCGCAGGTCAAGCCCGCACCTCACGGACCTGCGCCTGCGTCTGAAAAGCCGGCGGCCGAGAAGCCGAAGGACGCTCATCGCGAGATCGCGCCGCCGACGTCCGAGACGATCGCGCCTGAAGCCAGAATAGAGGCAAAGCCCGACGTCAAGCCCGAGGTGAAGCCGGAAGCGCTCGCCGCGATGCCGACGGTCGAAGGGCCGAAACCGGTGCACGCGACTGAGGCTGCGCACGCTCCTGCAGCGCCCATGGAAGCCTCGAAGCCGGCGCCGCACGTTGCCGAAGCCGCCCCTGCCGAAGCACCGAAAGAGGTTGTAAAGGAAGCTGCGAAAGAGCCGGCCAAGGAATCCGTCAAGGAAGCTCCGAAAGCTGCTGCTGCGCAGGCGCCGGCGGCAGTGCAGCCCGGTATTGCCGGCGTCGATGTGCGCCGTGACAGCGACGGCCTGCGCGTCACGTTCCCGCTTCAGGTCGCAACGCCTGCGGCGGCGTTCCGCCGCGGCGATACGGTCTGGCTGGTGTTCGATACACTGAGGCCGATCGATGTCGAGGCGATCCGCAGCAAGGGCGGGGCGATGATTGGCGAGGTCGGTTGCGTGCCGCTCGACAAGGGGCAGGCGGTTCGCATCCGCCTCACCCGTCCGCTGGTCTACTCGCTGACGAGCGAGGAGGTCGGCAAGGAGACCAACTGGCTATTGACGCTCGCCGACAAGATCCAGGCGACGCCGCTGCCGCTGATGATGTCGCGCAACATCACCGATCCTGCGCTTGCCAACATCGCGATCCCCTTCGCCAATCCGGGCCTGCTCCACAAGCTCACCGACCCTGATGCCGGCGATACGCTCTATGTCGTCACCGCGCAGCGGCCGGTGCGCGGTTTCATCAAGCGGCAGGACCTCGTCGATCTCTCGCTGCTGGAATCCGCGCACGGCATCGCGATCCGGCCGAACTCCGACGAGGTCGGCGTCGAGGTCGGCGCCGACAAGGTCATTCTGGGCAAAAAGGGCGGGCTGACGCTGTCGCCGGTGGACATCTCGGCCGAGCGCGCCCCGACCGCGGTGCGCCCGATCTTCAGTCCTGAAGGCTGGCGCAAGGGCCAGTCGGAGAATTTCTGGACCCGCCAGAGCGAGCTGACGACGGCGATCTCGGCGGTCGAGCCCGCGCTGCGCTCGCTGCCGCGGCTCGACCTCGCGCAGTTCTACATGTCGCGGGCCATGTATCACGAAGCCAAGGCCGTGACGGACCTGATGCTGAGCGATCCCCTCAACAAGGAGGAGAGCGGCGCGCTGATCATGCATGCAATCGCGAACATCCTGATCGGCCGGCCGGCGCAGGGCCTGAAGGACCTCGCCAGTCCCGTGATCGGCAACAGCCACGATTCCCAGCTCTGGAAGGCGCTCGCCTATGCGCGCCAGGGCAAATGGGCGGACGCGCGCGAGAAATTCAAGAACGTCGAGTTCGCCATCGCCTCGCTGCCGCTCGACATCCAGCGCATCGTGACGATGGACGCGATGCGCGCCGCGCTCGAGGTGAAGGACTATGCCGGCGCCTCCAAGCGCCGCAGCGAGCTCGAGGTGGTCGGCGTCTCGCCCGAAGCTGCGCCCGGCTTTGCCGTGCTGCGGGGCCGGCTCGCCGAGGCACTCGGCCACGACAAGGATGCGCTCGACGACTACAAATACGCGGTTGCCTCGAGCGACCGACCGGCAGCGGCCGAGGCCAAGCAGCTCGAGGTCGCGCTGCGCCAGAAGCGTGACGAGATCGGCAAGGAAGAAGCGCTGCGCGAGCTCGAGACGCTATCGATGACCTGGCGCGGCGATGCGATCGAGGTCAAGACGCTGCAGATGCTGTCGCAGCTCTATGCCGAGAACGGGCGCTACCGGGACGCGCTCACGGCGGCGCGCACCGCGACGAAGCTCCAGCCGAACGCGGAAGCCTCGCGCCAGGCGCAGGATCTCGCCTCCGACCTGTTCACGCAGATCTTCTTAGGACCAAAGGGCGACGATCTGCCGCCGGTCGAGGCGCTCGGGATGTTCTACGAGTTCCGCGAGCTCACACCGATCGGCCGCCGCGGCGACGAGCTGATCCGCCGTCTCGCCGATCGTCTCGCCTCGGTCGATCTGCTCGACCAGGCCGCCGAGCTTCTGCAATACCAGGTCGATCACCGCCTCGAAGGCGCCGCCCGCGCCCAGGTCGCCGCGCGCCTTGCCATGATCTATCTCGCCAACCGCAAGCCCGACATGGCGATCACCGCGCTGCGCGCGAGCCGCATCAGCGATCTCGCCGGTGAGCTCAGGCAGCAGCGCCTCCTCCTGGAAGGGCGGGCGCAGAGCGACGTCGGCCGTCACGATCTCGCGCTCGACATCGTCTCCAATGTCTCCGGGCGCGAAGTGCTGCGCCTGCGCTCCGATATCTTCTGGGCCGCGCGGCGCTGGCGCGAATCCGCCGAGCAGATCGAGCTCTATTACGGCGAGCGCTTCCGTGACTTCAAGCCGCTCAATGCGGTCGAGAAGAGCGACATCATCCGTGCCGCAGTCGGCTACGCGCTCGCCGACGATTCGATCGGCCTGTCGCGCTTCCGCGAGAAATACGCCCCGCTGATGAGCGAGAGCGCCGACCGTCTCGCCTTCGATATCGCCAGCAAGCCCGCCGCGGCCTCGAGCGCCGAGTTCGCCGAGATCGCCAAGCTTGCCGCCAGCGTTGATACGCTCGACGGCTTCCTGCGGGAGATGAAGCAGCGCTTCCCCGACGCCACCGCCCGCGCACCTAGCGCGCCGCAGGCCAAGGACGAGACGGACCACACCGGCTCGCTGCCCACGATCCCGGTCGTGCGGCAGATCAAGATGGCGCGGTAGGGGACTGATGCCGCGCGAAGCGCGGCCTGTGAGAGCGCCGCATTCTCCGTCATTGCGAGCCACGGGCCCGCGCGAAGCGCGGTCCGATGACAGGCTCAGCGAAGCAAATCCAGAGTCCTCCGCGGTGATAGACTGGATTGCTTCGCTACGCTCGCAATGATGGGGTGGACGGCCCCCGAACGGCATCGATGTGCCAGACTGGTGATGTTGAGTCGAACCAGACAAAGGGAGCCGTCCATGTCGAAGATTAGCACAATTGGTTTGGATCTGGCGAAGAACGTTTTTCAGGTTCATGGGGTTGATGCGTCGGGAGCTGTGGTGGTGAGGCGCCAGCTTAAGCGAGCCGCGGTCGAGAGGTTTTTCGCGCAGTTGCCGCCTTGCCTGGTGGGCATGGAGGCTTGCGGCAGCGCTCATCATTGGGCGCGCGTCATCAGCCGCTATGGCCATGAGGTGCGGCTGATGCCGCCGGCGTATGTGAAGCCCTATGGTGCGCCCCGACGGCGCGTATTACCAGTGGAGGAAGGATCCACCCAGAGAATTGTCGATTGATCTGGTAGCTGACGAGCGGTTTGGACGAGCAATCGGACGGACCGAAGCCTCGTGACAAAGGTCGCCTTGGGCGGCCGAGCAATCCAGCGGGCCGTAACGTGAGTGAAGTCTGAGCACGCCTCGAAAGTTACGATGTGAATGCCGACCCGATCGTATGGCGGGGAAGGCCGTGTGGACAGGGAAGCAATCGACACATGCACCTGTCTGGTTCACCGGGGTAATGGGCATGGCACGCTGGAAAGGTAGTGCGGGTAATCGGGGGAGACCCGTCTTGGTCGAAGGTCGCGCCTTCAGCATTGAGTAGTCGATGGACCGGATGGGAGTCGGACAGGGTCATAGGTACCGATGAAACCGGGTAATTCCGGTGGAGGAAAGGACCCTGACTTCAGGTGCGCTTTTGAAGATGGCGAGGGGAAGGGTCGATTGGCGATGAGCCTTGAAACGCCCGATAAGATCAGGAGCCTTCAGAGAAAGCTTTATTGCAAGGCGAAGGCGGAGCCTGCCTTCCGCTTCTACGTGCTGTACGACAAGATCTGCCGCGAGGACATTCTGAACCATGCCTACAAGCTGGCCCGCGCCAACGCGGGTGCGCCAGGAGTGGACGGAACAACTTTCGAGCAAATCGACGCGTCGGGACTCGAAGCATGGTTGGCCGGCCTGCGCGATGAACTCGTCACGAAGACTTACCGGCCCGATCCGGTGCGGCGGGTGATGATCCCGAAGCCCGGCGGCGGCGAACGTCCACTCGGTATCCCAACAATCCGGGACCGGGTCGTCCAAGCTGCCGCAAAGATCGTGTTGGAGCCGATCTTCGAGGCGGATTTTGAGAACGGTGCTTATGGATATCGCCCGCGTCGCAGCGCGGTCGATGCAGTCAAGGAAGTGCACCGGCTTGTGTGCCGGGGCTACACGGACGTTGTTGACGCCGATTTGTCGAAATATTTCGACACGATTCCGCACTCGGACCTCCTCAAATCGGTGGCCCGACGCATCGTCGACCGGAATGTGCTGCGGATGATTAAGTTATGGCTGCGAGTACCGGTCGAGGAGCGGGATAGCGATGGGAAACGGCGCATGAGCGGCGGTAAGAGCAACAAGCGTGGCACGCCACAGGGCGGTGTCATCAGTCCGCTGCTCTCCGTCATCTACATGAACCGGTTCCTGAAACATTGGCGTCTCAGCGGTCGGCGTGAAGCATTCCATGCCCAGGTTATCTCCTATGCCGACGACTTCGTCATTCTCAGCCGCGGCCACGCGGAGGAGGCATTGACGTGGACGAAAGCGGTGATGACCAAGCTTGGGTTGACGCTCAACGAGACTAAAACCTCGGTGAAGAATGCCCGATTGGAAAGCTTTGACTTTCTTGGGTACACGCTCGGACCCCGCCGCTTCCGCAATGGGGGACGGTGGTATCTTGGCGCGGCTCCGTCCAAGAAAAGCGTGCTGCGGATCAAGAGGAAGGTCAGCGAGCTGCTGACGCCGGGCAACAAGGGCGCTTGGCCCGAAGTACAGGCACGACTGAACCGCCTTCTGCGCGGCTGGTCCGCTTACTTCAGCTATGGCTCTCTTGCTACGGCTCATCAGGCCGTTGATCGACACGTCTTCGACCGCGTGCTCGCCTTTCTGCGCAGACGACATAAGACGCCAGGACGTGGCGTCAGACGGTTCTCTGATCAGATCTATGGGAACCCTGGCGTACTCGTGCTGAACCGCGTGCGCAAAGTGTCGCCGACGTGCGGCTTGTGACGAAACCTGTCGGAAAGCCGGATGCGGGAAAACTGCACGTCCGGTTTGATGAGCGGGGAGAGGAAACGGAACGCGCAACAAGCGCATCACCGCGCCTCTCCTCGACTCTACTCAAGCGCAACAAGAACGACGGTCGTGACGCCGAGGGGATTTGCGAAGCTGTGACCCGACCGACGATGCGGTTTGTTCCGGTGAAGAGCGTCGCACAACAGGCGATGCTGGCGGTTCATGGCGCGCGTGCCTTGCTGGTCCGGCAGCGGACGATGGTGGCAAACGCCTTGCGAGCCGCGCTGAGTGAACTCGGGATCGTTGCTGCGCAAGGATATCAGGGGCTGTGTGAGCTGATGGCCCGGCTCGAAGAACCGAGCGAGGAGGTTCCGGAGATGATGCGCGGCGCCCTGTTGATGCTGGCCAAGCACTGGCAGGCGCTCAATGCCGATGAACGGGGGCTCGAACGGCAGATCGCCAAGGCTGCCCGCTGCGATCGCGACGCCAAGCGGCTCATGGATGTTCCAAGCGTCGGCCCGATCATCGCCAGCACGGTCCTGGCCAAAGTGCCCGACGCAACAGTGTTCCGCTCTGGGCGTGACTTTGCGGCCTGGATCGGGATCACCGGCAAGGATCATGGCACCGGTGGCAAGCATCGCCCGGGGCGCATCTCCAAACGGGGCGACCGCGTGCTGCGCGCGCTGCTGATCAGCGGAGCCAGTGCCCATTTGCGACAGCAGAAGGCGCGCGGCGTCACCGATCCGTGGTTGCGTGATCTGCTGGCGCGGCGGCCTTACAAGGTCGCCATGGTGGCCTTCGCCGCAAAAACCGCCCGGATCATCTGGGCCATGCTGGTCAAAGGAGAAGCTTACCGAGACCGCGCGAGCGCGCCGGCTGCGGCCTAGTTGAGGGGCAACAGCCGCCGCGCTCGCGCTCCACGCCTATCGGAAGGGCACTTAAGGTGTGATGGCAAATGGTCAGGAAACCGAGATCGAAACACTCCGCGCCGTCATCGCGCGTTACAGCGCGCCGCAATGATTGGAATTCGATCTGCGATCTCCATCAGGGCCCGCGGTCAATGGCCGCATCTCGAGGCCATATACATGACCGCTCCCCGATCCGTTTGCCGAAGCAGCAAAAAGCCCTTGCCGAGAGGGGGCCGTCCATACATGACGGGGAGAGGCCAGCGCTGGAGTGGAGAGGATCCGTCGCGCGAAGCTGCCGCCGAACGCCCCATCATCCCCCGTAGCTCTGCACCAGGCTTCCCGCCACCAGCGACCAGCCGTCGACCAGCACGAAGAAGATCAGCTTGAACGGCAGCGAGATCGTTGCTGGTGGCAGCATCATCATGCCCATCGACATCAGCACTGAGGCAACGACGAGGTCGATGATCAGGAAGGGTAGAAACAAAAGGAAGCCGATCTCGAAGGCGCGCTTCAGCTCGGAGATCATGAAGGCGGGGACCAGGATGCGCAGTGCGAGATCGTCAGGCGTGGCCGGCAGGGCCTCGCCGGAGAGATCCAGGAACAGCTTGAGGTCCTTCTCGCGCACGTTCTTCTGCATGAAGCCGCGCAAGGGCACCGAGGCGCGCTGGAGTGCGTCCTCGACGCCGATCTGGTTGGCGACGAGCGGCCGGATGCCCTCGTCGTAGGATTTCTGCAGGACCGGCCCCATCACGAAGAAGGTGAGGAACATCGCCAGCGCAATGATCACCGAGTTCGGCGGGGCGGTCGCCGTGCCCATAGCGGTGCGCAGCAGCGACAGCACGACCACAATGCGCGTGAACGACGTCATCATGATCAGGATCGACGGCGCGATCGACAGCACCGTGAGCAGGGCGATGAGCTGGATCGCCCGCTCGGTGACGCCGCCGCCACCCGGACCTCCGCCGAGATTGATGCTGACGTCCTGCGCATGCGAAAGGCTCGCGAGGGAGACCGCGCCGATCAGGACAGAAAGAAAAAGAACTCTACGCGGGAGGGCCGGCAACCTCACGAAGACGGCTTCGGACGGCCGAGCAGGGACGCCATCTCGTCTTCGAGATTTTCAAAGCTGGTCTTTTCCGTGGCGGGCTTTGCCGGCGGGGCCGGTGGCGCCGGCGGCTCGCTGCGTGCCGCGCGCGGGGGAGCGGCCGGTGGCTCCGGCGCAACCGGAGGCGCGACCGTTTCGCCAGCCGGGCGTCGCAGCGCAGCTTCGAGCCGCTGGGCCATTTCGGCGAGATTCTGCTCGGCGCTCGAGGGCGTAGCGGCCGGGGCAGGGGCCGGCGGAGCCGCCTGCGGAATCGGTGGCGGCGGCGCCGCACGCTCGGCGCGCACCGGCGGCAACTTTCCCGGGTCGTTGTGGCGCGGCGGACGCGGCATCAACGGCGGCTCGCTGCGGGCGATGCGCGGCGGCAGCGGCTCGGGCCGTGGTTCGCGCTCGGGCGGAAAGCCGGCCAGGGGATCGCTGCGGCGTTCGGCCGGCGCGGGAGCGGGCCGGCGCACCTCGTCGACGAAGGACGGCCGCGCGGGCCGTGGCGGCGGCTCGGGCATTTGCGGCTCGGGGTGATCGAGCAGTTCGGGTCGCGGCGCTTCGTCGGCCCAGGCGCCGGAATCGGGCATGGGGGCGAGGCGCGGCGCTTCGGCAGCGCTGGAGCGCTGCGGAAACTGGTCGCGGCCGGACCCGGCGCGAACGATATTGGGCTCGACAACGATGTCCGTCGGGCCGCCGATCATCAGGAGATGCTCGACATTGTCGCGCCGGACCAGCACTAGGCGCCGCCGTCCGTCGACGGCGGCGGCATCGATCACGGCGAGCCGGGGCATCCTGCCGCGCTGGGTGTTGGCGCCCAGCCGGCTGCTGGCGAATCGGCGAACCAGCCATGCAGCGACGCCGATCAACGCCAGAACGACGATGAACGCGACGATGAAGGTGATAGGGCTGCCTTGCATACTTGTCCCCGACAAATGGCGCTTTTCTCGTGCCCGTGGTCAGACGCGCCAACCACCGGCATACGATGCCCCAAACTGCGATCTCTTAACGTTCCACGGCAAGTTTTGCCGTCCCCAACTCTTAATAACCCATGAATCGCTCGATCCAAAACGACTTCTTGGCCCGTGTACGCGCCGCCAAATGGTTGGGTTAATGCCACTTTTGGAAAGGCCGAATCGGAACTGCCCGCCTGTCGTGTCCATCGGGGAACCGGTGCCTGTGATATCTTTAACCAGCTGTTAACCATACAGGCGGCAAATTCTGCCTAGCTTCGGATCTCAAGGTCCGCAAGGGGCGGAAGGAGCCGCAACGATGTCCATTAACGACCTCCCGGTGCTGTCAGCGCTTCGGACCAAGATGCAGTGGCACCAGGAGCGCCAGCGCGTCCTGTCCGAGAACGTCTCCAACTCCGATACCCCCAAATTCCGGCCGCGCGACCTGGTCGAGCCTAAGTTCGACAGGACCGGCGCCGTCACGGGCTCGATGGGGCCGCTGGCCCTGGCCCGCACCAGCGCCTCTCACATGACGCCGCTAGGGGCGGCCTCCGCATTCGACCAGAACAAGAATGCGGGTTTTGAGACTCGCCCTGCCGGCAACGCCGTCAATCTTGAAGAGGAGATGATGAAGGCCGCCAGCAACCAGATGGACTACGCGGCGGCGACCTCGCTCTATTCCAAGAGCCTGCGTCTGCTCAAGACCGCGATCGGCAAGGGCTAGAGCATGATCCCGGAACGGAAGAGCTAGAGACGCATCATGGCGAATGACAGCAGCGACTTTGCCCGCTCGATGGCGATCGCGACCTCCGGCCTGCGGGCGCAGGCCGGCCGCATGCGGGTGATCTCGGAGAACATCGCGAACGCGGATTCGACCTCGCAGACCGCTGGCGGCGAGCCCTACCGGCGCAAGGTGCCGACCTTTTCGTCCGCGCTCGACCGCACGCTCGACGCGCAGGTTGTCACCCTCGGCAGGATCAAGCCGGACCAGTCCAGCTTCCGCGTCAAATACGAGCCGAATAATCCGGCCGCCGATGCGAGCGGTAATGTCAAATATCCCAACGTGAACTCGGTGGTCGAGATGACGGACATGCGTGACGCGCAGCGGTCCTACGAGGCCAATCTCAACATCATCAGTGCGACGCGCCGGATGATCCAGCGCACGCTCGACATCCTCAAGAGCTGAACAGGACATCTGAGTCATGGCATCACCGACAATCGCCGCCAATGCTTACGCCAATCTCGCCCGCGTGCTGGAGAACAGCGGCGCCGGCAAGGGCAGCGAGCCCAGCGGGCAATCCTTCGCTTCACTGCTGAAAGACGCGGTCGGCAGCGTCATGGAGTCCGGCCGCAAGTCCGACGCGCAGACGGTGACGATGGCCGCTGGCAAGGCCAACGTGATGGACGTAGTGACGGCGGTTGCCGACACCGACGTCGCGGTGTCCACGCTGGTTTCGGTCCGCGATCGCGTGATCGCGGCCTATGAGGACATCATGAAGATGCCGATCTGATTTCGGCCTCCGTCGTCATTGCGAGCGCAGCGAAGCAATCCAGAATCTTTCCGCAGACGGCAGTCTGGATTTGCTTCGCTACGCTCGCAATGACGGGGAGAGAACATTCCGTCCCGTCAGAATGATGAGGATGAGACTTGAACAAAGGAACTGTGTCATGACCGGACCCGAAACCCTCGACGTCGCGCGCGATGCGATCTGGACCATCGTGATCGTGTCGTCACCGCTGATGGTGGTCGGCCTCGTGGTTGGCGTCATCGTGTCGCTGTTCCAGGCGCTGACGCAGATCCAGGAACAGACGCTGATCTACGTGCCGAAGATCCTGGCCATCTTCGCCACGATGCTATTGGCGCTACCGTTCATGGCCGACTCGCTCCATGCCCACATGCTGCGGATCTCGTCGCGAATCATCGGCGGCTGAGGCACAATGCGTCGGTCATGCGCATCGACATCTCGCTGCTGCCGGCGCTTGCCGCTTCCTTCATGCTCGCCTTCGCCCGGGTCGGTGCGATGGTGATGCTGCTGCCGGGTCTGGGCGAGACCAACATTCCGACGCGGATCAAGCTGTCGATCGCGCTGCTGCTCACGCTGATCATCCTGCCGCTGCATCGCAATGCCTACCAGGTCGACATGGGCTCGCTCGCGCCGCTCCTGGTGCTCATGCTGCATGAGATCGCGATCGGCATCGTGCTGGGTGCGACCGCTCGTGTGACGCTCTCGGCCCTGCAAGTCGCCGGCTCCGTGATCGCGCAGCAGATGGGACTCGGCTTCGTCACCTCGGTCGATCCGACGCAGGGACAGCAGGGCGTGCTGGTCGGCAATTTCCTGACCATGCTGGGCGTGACATTGTTGTTTGCCACCGACAGCCATCATCTGGTGATCGCGGCGCTGAACGACAGCTACACGATCTTCGCACCGGGCGAGACCGTCTCGAGCGGCGATGTCGCCTCGCTGGCAACGCGGGCCTTCGCCGCCGCGTTTCGCCTCGGCTTGCAGCTCTCCGGACCGTTTCTGGTGTTCGGCCTCGTCTTCAACATCGGGCTCGGGGTGCTGGCGCGGCTGATGCCGCAGATGCAGGTCTATTTCGTCGGCGTGCCGCTGTCGATCTTCGCGGGCTTTCTGGTGCTCGCCGTGGTGCTCACGGCGATGATGGGTACGTATCTGGATTACTTCATCGGTGTCATGCACCAGATGATGCCGCTCAAGTAATAGGGATCGATCGATGGCGGACGACAACGATCCCGAGAGTCAAACAGAAGACCCGACGCAAAAGCGCCTCGACGATGCACTCGAACGCGGCGACGTCGCCAAGAGCCAGGAGATCAACACCTGGTTCATGATGGCGGGCGGCACGCTCGTGGTCTCGACCTTCTCGGCCTCGGTCGGCAGCGGGCTCTTGACGCCGATGCGCAACCTGCTCGCCAATTCCTGGATGATCAAGACCGACGGCAGGGCTCTGCTCGCGCTGATGCAGCAGATCGAGTTCGCCGTGCTCGCCGCGATCGGCGTGCCCCTCTTGATGCTGATACTGGCGGCGATTGCCGGCAACATGCTCCAGCATCGCCTGGTGTGGTCCGCCGAATCGCTGAAACCCAAATTCAGCAAAATCTCGCCCGGTGCTGGCTTCAAGCGCATCTTCGGCAAGCAGGCGGCGGCGAACTTCCTGAAAGGTCTCGGCAAGCTGATCGGGCTCGGCGTGGTCATGGCCATGATCCTGTGGCCGGAGCGGCACCGCATGGAAGCGATGGTCAAGCTCGATCCGGCCGCCATGCTCGGAGCCACCACCAGCATGACCATCCATCTGCTCGGGGCAGTGGTGGCGGCGCTCGCGATCGTCGCCATCGCCGACTATTTCTTCCAGTACCGAAGCTGGTTCCAGCGGCAGAAGATGTCGCTCCAGGAGATCAAGGAAGAGTACAAGCAGTCCGAAGGCGACCCGCACATCAAGGGCAAGATCCGGCAACTGCGGCAGCAGCGCGCCAAGAAGCGCATGATGGCGGCGGTTCCCAAGGCCTCCGTGATCATCACCAACCCGACGCACTATTCGGTGGCGCTGTCCTACGAGCGCGGCATGTCGGCGCCGGTCTGCGTCGCCAAGGGCGTCGACAACCTCGCCTTCAAGATCCGGGAAATCGCGCGCGAGCACGACATTCCGATCGTCGAGAACGTGCCGCTCGCCCGCGCGCTCTACGCTACTGTCGACATCGATGAGGAAATCCCGACCGAGCACTACCATGCGGTCGCCGAAGTCATCGGCTACGTGATGCGGCTGAAGCGCGGATTCAGCGTCGGGCGGGGATAAAATGCGCGGAAAGTACCGGGAATGGCCGTAATCTGGGAATCAGCGTACCTTTCGCCCCTGCTGCCCTTGCGCCTTCGGGTCCGATTCAGGCAGGGAGGACCCTGCGCGCCCTGTAGCGCGTTGATTCTCTGCCGACAGGCTACGCCAGCGTGAAATGACTGCTGAGACCGACCACGACCTGTCACGCGAGCCCGTTGCGGCGCATGAGCCGTCGCCGCGCTCGGGCAGCATCGCGCTCGTGCTGCTGGTGGCCGCCGGGCTCGTCGCGGTCGCCGTCGGGCTAATGACGCTCGGGCGCGCGCAGGCGCAGCCCTATATTCTCGGCATCCTCGCCGTGCTGGCGATGGTCGGCCTGTTCAACCTGTTCGCTTTCGCCGCCGGCATCATCCGCTTCGCTGACCGCAATCTCGACGATCCCATCATCGGCCGCATCTCCGATCACGCGTTCGACGGGCTCGCGGTCACCGATGCGCGCGGCCATGTGGTCTATTCCAACGCGGCCTATCTGACGTTGACCGGCGCCACCAGTCCACAGGACGTGCGTCCGGTCGAGCGCGTCTTTATCGGCAACCCCGACGTCTCCGAAGCCGTGTTCCGCCTGCTCAAAGCCGCCCGCGAAGGCAAGCGGCAGCAGGAGGAGGTGCGCATCTCCGGTCATGACGGCAACCAGGGCCGCTGGCTGCGCATGAGGGTGCGCCCGCTCGGCACCGGCAAACGCGAAGCGAAATATGCGGTGTGGTCGATCGCCGACATCACCCGCGATCGGGAGCGCCAGGAGGACGTGTTCCAGGAGCTCCAGCACGCGATCGAATATCTCGATCACGCGCCGTGCGGCTTCTTCTCGGTCAATCCAGCCGGCGAGCTCGCTTATGTCAACGCGACGCTGGCGAACTGGCTCGATTACGACCTCGCCGAGATCGGCTCGGGCGGATTGAAGCTTACCGACATCGTCTCCGGCGACGGCGCCTCGCTGCTGACCTCGATCGTGGCGGTACCCGGCGAGGTGAAGATCGAGGTCTTCGATATCGACCTGCGCATGCGCACGGGCAAGACCATGCCGGTGCGGCTCTATCACAAGCTTGCCTTCGGCGCCGACGGCACGCCGGGGCCGTCGCGCACGCTCGTGATCAGCCGTGCCCGCGACGAGCGCAGCGATCCCGACCGCGCCGCCGAAGTGCGCTTCATGCGCTTCTTCGACCACACGCCGATGGCAATCGCGACCGTCGACCGCGCCGGCAACGTCGTGCGCGCCAACGCCCGCTACGCCAAGCTTGGGCAGGCCTTGGGGCTCGACAGCGCCTCCAAGTCGATCTTCCGCGCGGTCAGTTCGCGCGACAGGCACCTTTTGATCGCGGCCATCAACCAGGCCGCCGAAGGCCAGGCCGACGTCGCGCCGGTCGAAGTGGCGCTGGAAGGGACCAAGGAGCGCTGGGGCCAGTTCTTCGTCACGCCGGTCGATTCGGCCGAGAATGACGCGGAAGCCGCCATCGTGCACATGCTCGAGACCACCGAGCGGCGCGCGCTGGAGAACCAGATCAACCAGTCGCAGAAGATGGAGACCGTCGGCCAGCTCGCCGGCGGCATCGCCCACGACTTCAACAACGTCCTCTCCGCCATCATGATGGCGAACGATTTCCTGCTGAACGCGCACAAACCGACCGATCCGTCGTTCCAGGACATCATGCAGATCAAGCAGAACGCGACGCGCGCCGCCACCCTGGTGCGGCAGCTGCTGGCGTTCTCGCGTCGGCAGACTTTGCGGCCGCAGGTGCTCGATCTCGGCGATGCTTTGAGCGATCTTACCATGCTGCTGCGCCGGCTGATCGGCGAGAAGGTCAAGCTCGATCTCGTCCACGGCCGCGACCTGTGGCCGGTAAAGGTCGACGTCTCTCAATTCGAGCAGGTGATCGTCAACCTCGCGGTGAACGCGCGCGATGCCATGCCTGATGGTGGCAAGCTGATCATCCGCACCGCCAACGTCACCAGCGACGATGCCGGCAAGCTCGCCTACAAGGGCATGCCGGCCGCGGACTATGTCCGGATCGAGGTCGCCGACACCGGCACAGGCATCCCCGCCGATATCCGCGACAAGATTTTCGAGCCGTTCTTCTCAACGAAAGAGGTGGGCAAGGGCACCGGCCTCGGGCTTTCCACCGTTTACGGCATCGTCAAGCAGACCGGCGGTTTTATCTACGTCGATTCCGAACCGGGGCAGGGCACCTCGTTCCATATCTTCCTGCCGCGCCATCATGCCGAGCCGGAGCTACAGGTCGAGCAGCCCGCAGCCGTGGTCAGCGCGAGCAATGGCGCCGCGAAGGACGCCGCACCTGTGGCGGAGGCCAAGCCGCGCACCGATCTCACTGGCCAGGGCACCATCCTTCTCGTCGAAGACGAAGAGGGCCTGCGCGCCCTCAATGCACGCGGCCTGCGCTCGCGCGGCTACACGGTGGTCGAGGCCGAGAACGGCGTCGAGGCCATGGAGGTGCTGGAGGAGCAGAGCGGCGCGATCGATCTCGTCGTCTCCGACGTGGTGATGCCGGAGATGGACGGCCCGACGCTGCTGACGGCGATGCGGGAGAAGAACCCGGATATCAAGTTCATCTTCGTCTCCGGCTACGCCGAGGATGCGTTCGAGAAGAGCCTCCCCGAAGGCCAGCAGTTCGACTTCCTGCCAAAACCGTTCACGCTCAGCCAGCTCGTGGCGGCGGTGAAGGAGACGATGACGAAGGCGGGGTGAGGCGCGCCCTCTCCAGTCATTCCGCAATGACGAGGGAGAAAGCGGAAATCGCATTGCAAACCGCCGGTATCCGGCGACCCCCCGTTCCCGTTTACCCGGCCAAACCCTCGCCAAATATGGGCTTTTGCCACATCCCCGCGACTGAGGGCCGCAGCCACAGGTTCCGAAACCCGCTTCACTTTTCGGGAAGTCTGCCCATCTTAAGCGCACGTCCCCATGCCGGGGATTTGGGAAACGCACATGACTTTCTCGCAACGCTCCCGCAGTGTCTTCAAGGCGATTGCCGTCGTGCTGGCGCTTGCGCTGCCGACCGCGCTGGCGATCTCGTCTGCCGACGCCCGCGCCGGCGGCGGCTTCTCCTCGGGTTCGCGCGGCTCGCGGACGTATTCGGCGCCGCCATCGACCACGACCGCGCCGGGCTCGACCTCGCAGTTCAACCGCACTTACACCCAGCCGGGCGCAGGCATGAATTCGGCCGCGACCGCGCCGGCGCGCGGCGGCCTGTTCGGTCGCGGCGGCGGCTTCCTGGGCGGCCTTGCGGCCGGCTTCCTCGGCGCAGGCCTGCTCGGCATGCTGTTCGGCGGCGGTCTGTTCGGCGGCCTCGGCGGCCTGTCCTCGATCCTGGGCCTGATCATCCAGATCGCGCTGGTGGTGCTCGTGGTGCGGCTGGCGATGTCCTGGTGGCAGCGCCGTCACTCGCCGCAGGCGGCCTATGCCAATGCTGATGCGGGCGCAGGTCCCGGACCCCAGCCGAACTATCGCAGCGGTCTCGGTGGCTTGGGCTTCGGCGCCAACAACGCGCCGCTCGAGATCAAGCCTGACGACTATGAAGCATTCGAGCGCCTGCTCGGCGAAGTCCAGACCGCATGGTCGAACGAGGACGTCGCCAAGCTGCACACGCTCGCGACGCCGGAGATGGTCTCCTACTTCGAGCAGGACCTCGCCCAGAACCGCGCGCGCAACGTCGTCAACAAGGTGACCAACGTCAAGCTGTTGCAGGGCGACCTCGCGGAGGCCTGGCGCGAAGGCGAGACGGACTACGCCACGGTGGCGCTGCGCTTCGCTCTCACCGACAAGACGGTCGACCGCAACACCGGCGCAGTCGTTGCCGGCAGCGAGCAGCCGGGCGAGGCGACCGAAATCTGGACGTTCGCCCGCCGGCCGGGCACCGGCTGGGAATTGTCGGCGATCCAGCAGACCAACTGATCGCTCGTGACATGAGAAACCAAGGCGTCGTGCTCCGGCACGGCGCCTTTTCTTTTGCGCGTCTCTTCTTTGCGGCGCCTCGCATCGCCGCATCGGAATAAGCAGGCGTGCGTCGGGTTGAAATCAGGCGGCCAACGACAACCACAACAGGAGGACACCATGATCCGCACCGAGAAATCCCTGGCGATTTCAGGCCTCGCACTCGTATTGGCCTTGCTTGCGGCCCCATCGGCGCTGGCACAATCGGCCGACATGACCTTTTTCGTGACCTCAAGCGGCCTCGGCAAGGGCGCCGATCTCGGCGGCCTCGAGGGAGCCGACGCGCACTGCCAGAAGCTCGCTCAGGCCGCCGGCGCAGGCAACAAAACCTGGCGCGCCTATCTCTCGACCCAGGCCGCCGACGGCAAGCCGGCAATCAACGCCCGAGACCGCATCGGCAAGGGACCGTGGCAGAACGCCAAGGGCGCGGTGATTGCGAAGGACGTTGCCGATCTGCACAGCCCGGCCAACAACCTCACCAAGCAGACCGCCCTCAGCGAGAAGGGCGAGGGGATCAATGGTGTTGGCGACCAGCCAAACCGGCATGACGTCCTCACGGGATCGCAACCAGACGGCACCGCGTTTGGCGGTCCGGACGATCGCACCTGCAAGAACTGGACATCGAGCACACAAGGCGCGGCGATGGTCGGCCATCTCGATCGACGAGGCTTGCGCGACGATGAGGCCTCGAAATCGTGGAACAGCTCTCACCCGTCCCGCGGTCCCGACGGCGGCTGCTCGCAGGCCGATCTGAAGAGCACCGGCGGCGACGGCCTGTTCTATTGTTTTGCGGCGAATTGAGGCGCGGAACTCCTTCTCACGTCATGGCGTTCGTGGTTGCGTACTGCACTTGCCGCAACGCAATCACGGACGGTCTCCATGAAATACGAGCTCTATTACTGGCCCGAGATCCAGGGCCGCGGTGAATATGTGCGGCTGGCGCTGGAGGAGGCGGGCGCCGCTTATGTCGACGTCGTACGCGGGCCGGGCGGAACGGCTGCGATGATGAAGATGATGAATGCGCGTGAAGGCACGCCGCCCTTTGCCCCGCCGTTCCTGAAAGCGGGCAAGCTCGTCATCGGCCAGACCGCCAACATCCTGCTCTATCTCGGTGCCCGCCATGGCCTTGCGCCGAAGACCGAAGGCGGCAGGCTCTGGGTGCACCAGCTCCAGCTCACCGTCGCCGACCTCGTCGTCGAGATCCACGACACCCATCATCCGCTCGGACCCTCGCTCTATTACGAGGACCAGAAGCCAGCGGCGAAGAAGCGCACCGCCGATTTCTGGAGCGAGCGCGTGCCGAAATATCTCGGCTATTTCGAGCAGATTCTCACCGAGAGTGGCGGCACCTATGTCACCGGCCGCCGACTGACCTATGTCGACCTCTCGCTGTTCCAGATCGTCGCGGGGCTGCGCTATGCCTTCCCCAGGCGCATGAAGGCGTTCGAGACGGATATTCCGGGCCTGGTCGGCCTGCACGACCGCATCGCTGCGCGGCCGAACATCAAGGCCTATCTCGAAAGCGACCGCCGCATTCCCTTCAACGAGCAGGGCATCTTCCGCCGCTATCGCGAGCTGGATAATTAGCCGGTCGGACGGCAGTGGGATTGCCCTCACCAGAGCCCCGGCACGAGGCGATAGCGCACCCGCGCCGCATAGTCGGCATAGCCCGGCAGGCCCTCGCGCAAGGTGCGCTCCTCGATCCCGATGCGGACCGCAAACAAAGCGGCGAAAAGCGGCAGCATCGCAAGTCCCCACCACGACCCCAGCAGCAGCGGCACGCCGGTGAAGAACAGGATCATGCCGCTGTACATGGGATGGCGGACGTGGGCGTAGGGGCCGGTCGAGATCACCCGCTGTGCGCGCTCGGCCTGGAGCTTCACCACGGGGGCGGCAAAGGAGTTCTCGCGGAAGACCCACATCGTGAACAGCGTCGAGGCCAGGAACAACACGAGGCCGAGGACCTGGAACGCAACCGGCATCTCGGAGGACCCAATGCGTCGGTCAAATCCTATCAGCGCCAGCCAGGCGAGCATCGTGATGACAAAGACAGTCACGAAGATCTTGTCGGCGACGGGCTGATCCCGTTGCAGAACCGGCCGCAGACGTTCGGCGAGCAGCGCCGGATCGATCCGGTAGAGCCACCAGCCGCAGAGCGGACCGAGCAGGGCAGAGGTGGCGAGGAGCACCCAGGCCGAAGGCCAGTGCCACGTTCCGGCGGAGGCGAACAACAGCGCGCCCATGCCGACGACGACGATCGTGTTCTGCAACAGGAAGCGTGCGATCATGCGCAGGATCCCGGGATGACCGCACGATCATGGTCCCGCTATCCGGCAAAGATGCGGCCGGATGCACCAAAGGCCCGATCGACCGGATCGGGCGCTTCAGCCTTGGCAAGCCTGATCAGGCGAGCTGATCGATCCGCGTACCCTGACCGGGCGGCAGCGGCGCGGGCGGCTGCGGCTTATAGGTCGGATCCTCGTCCTTAACCTTGGCCTGATCGTCCTGCTGCTTGGTCGTGTCGTAGTTCGGAACCACGATCGCGATCGGCGGCGGCGCAACGGTGGAAACCTTCATCCGCAATCCTCACACATGGAAGCAATCGAGCCTGCCCTGTGAGGAGCGAAATTTCCTTCAAGGCAATTGCTAAAATGCGAGGGAATTGGCGCGGTGGATGCGCTCTCTTTGCTTCCGCGAGTGCAAGATTTGAAAGGGGCGCGGACGCCGTTGGCTCGCAATGACGACGTATGCGGCGAGCAACATCGTGATGCTCGCACCGCGGCGGCAAGAACGTGCAAGGCTCCTATTCGTCTTTGCCGCGCGTGATCGCGATGGAGGCGTCCGACTTGGTGCGGGTGCATTCCATGTTGAGCCGCCGGTAGCGCATGCTGATCTTATCGCCGCGCAGCAGGCCCATCCGCTTCAGGCAGCGTGTCGCGCCCGTCGTGGTGTCGTCCTTCGTCACGGTGAAGACGATCGCCGCCATCGACCCCACCAGCGCATAGAACTCTGGTTTGGGCTTGCGATCGCCCTTGGCATAGAGCTCGATCGAATATTTGTCGCCGCGGCAGCCAACGGACAGCTCCTTGGCCGCCGGGTGCGTCAAATACACGATGTTGGCGGCCCGGAAATTCACCTTGAGCCGATCGACCTGGTTCGCCAGCTCCTTGGCGCTGTCGTCGCAGCGGTCGGCGCGCGCGGGGAAGGTGAGGGCCACAAGGCCGGTGATGGCGGCGGCGACCAGGATCGCGCCGCGGAGGTTCAAGTTCAATGTCATGATGAAAAGCCTCTTGCGGCGCGCATTCAAGCGTCGGCGGGCGCGAAGCGCAAGGGTGGGCGCCGGCCTTTCCACGTGCCGTGCCAATGCCTTCCCGAGCCCCTAGCCACCCTCTCCCATGCGCCCCGGTCCCTTTCTTTTCCGTCCAAAATGGGCTTAGAACGCTTCTATGCCGAGGGCCCACGTGGCCCCAAACCCCGAGATCCGCTATGAACGCTCCCACCGCCTTTCCCGACCAGTCAAAACCCGTTCCGCCCTACAAGCACACCCCGCTGTTCCCGCTGGGCAAGGACGAGACGCCCTACAAGAAGATTTCGTCCGAGGGTATCAGGGTTGAGAAGGTGCTGGGCAAGGACATGCTGGTGGTGTCGCGCGAGGCGCTGCGGGCGTTGTCGGAGGCGGCTTTCGGCGACATCAACCATTACCTGCGGCCGGGCCATCTGAAGCAGCTTCGCGCGATCCTGGAGGACGGCGGGGCGAGCCCGAATGACAAGTTCGTTGCCCTCGACTTTTTGAAGAACGCCAATATTGCCGCGGGCGGCGTGCTGCCGATGTGCCAGGACACCGGCACCGCGATCATTATGGGCAAGAAGGGCTGCAACGTCATCACCGACGGCGACGACGAGGCGGCGCTCTCGGAGGGCGCGCGCGATGCTTATCTGCGCCGCAATCTGCGCTACTCGCAGGTCGCCCCGCTCTCGATGTTTGAAGAGAAGAACACCGCCAACAACATGCCGGCGCAGTGCGAGATCTACGCCGAGGGCGACGACGCCTACAAGTTCATGTTCATGGCAAAGGGCGGCGGCTCCGCCAACAAAAGCTTTCTGTTCCAGGCCACGCCGTCCGTCCTGACCAAGGACCGGCTGCTCGCGTTTCTGAAGGAAAAGATCCTGACGCTCGGCACCGCGGCGTGCCCGCCCTATCACCTCGCCATCGTGATCGGCGGCACCTCGGCCGAGCTCTGCATGAAGACGGTGAAGCTTGCCTCCGCCCGCTATCTCGACGCGCTGCCGACCCACGGCTCGCCCGACGGCAATGCCTTCCGCGACGTCGAGATGGAGAAGGAAATCCACAAGATGACGCAGAGCTTGGGAGTGGGCGCGCAGTTCGGCGGAAAATATTTCTGCCACGACGTGCGCGTGATCCGGATGCCGCGTCATGGCGCCTCGCTGCCGATCGGGCTTGGCGTGTCCTGCTCGGCCGACCGCCAGGTGCTCGGCAAGATCACGAAGGATGGCGTTTATCTCGAGGAGCTCGAGCACAACCCGGCGCAATACCTGCCGCAGGTGGAGCAGTCGCTCGGCGGCGAGGTCGTCAAGATCGATCTCAACCAGCCCATGAAGGACATTCTGGCGACGTTCTCTAAGTACCCGATCAAGACGCGGGTCTCGATGACCGGCACCATGATCGTCGCGCGCGATTCCGCGCATGCCAAGCTGCGCGAGCGGCTGGAGAGGGGCGAGCCGCTGCCGGACTATTTCAAGAACCATCCGGTCTATTACGCCGGGCCAGCCAAGACGCCCGAAGGCTATGCCTCCGGCGCGTTCGGCCCGACAACCGCAGGCCGCATGGATTCCTTCGTCGACCAGTTCCAAGCTGCGGGCGGTTCGATGGTGATGGTGGCGAAAGGCAACCGTGCTCCGGCCGTGCGCGAGGCCTGCAAGAAATATGGCGGCTTCTATCTCGGCTCGATCGGCGGCGCCGCCGCGAACCTTGCCGAGCACTGCATCAAGAAAGTCGAGGTGCTCGAATATCCCGAGCTCGGCATGGAAGCGATCTGGCGCATCGAAGTCGTCGACTTCCCGGCGTTCATCATCATCGACGACAAGGGGAATGATTTCTTCAAGGAATTGAATTTGGGCTAGCGGCCTCACCTCGCTTGCGGCGCCGGTGAGCGTGCATGTGCTCTTACGCAAGTCCGTGATGCCCGGGATTGCACGGACCTTCTGCTGCTGCGAGCCCGTGGATGGCCGAGCATTCCCGGCCATGACGATGCGGAAAAGCTTAGGCGCGCCCTGTCGCCCTCAGCGGACGGCAGACCGGCCTTAAGCGCGCGTGCCCGTGAACGGGAAGCTACCCATCGGGCCGATGCCCATCTCGCCACTGATGCTGTCGCCCGAGACGGTGCCGGTGAATTCGAGCGTGAGCGGCATCGGATTGGTGATCGAGACCTTCCAGGAGACGTTGTCGCCGCTGACGTTGCCGTCGAAAATCTCGGCGGTACTACCTTCGGCACCCTGCGTGCCCGTGAGCGTGCCGCCCGCGGCCTTCAGGCTGAGCGTCGCCTGGCGCTCGCCCATCGGCGTCGTCATGGTCAGATTCCAGTTGCCGTCCACGGCCATTCCCGTCTCCCAAACAAAGCCCGGCGGGCCGCGACGATCCGCGGCCAGTCCTGTGGCGAGCCTATAACCCAACTCGCAGCTCCTGCCTAACGCTCCGATGGGGCAATTAGGCGCGGGCAGCGCCGCGCCGGCGGCTGGTGACGATGAGGCGCAGCACGACGTACTGCACGGCAAAGGCCAGGATCTTGGCGCCGCCTGCGACGACGGTGAGATAGAACGCCCACAGCTTCAGATCGCCGGTCGATGCGACGGCGATCATGCCGATCCCGATCACGAACATCAGCACCGCCCAGGCATAGCCCGCAGCCGTCACATATTCCGGAACGGTCTCGACGACGATCGGCGGCAGGTAGCGCAGCATCCAGCCGCGCTTGAGCATGATGAGGCCGATCGCGAAATGCGCGATCGCGGGCTTTGCCAGCATGAAGCGGGGATCATTGGTCAAGAGTGTGATCGCGCCCAGTCCAACAACGAGCGCGAGGCTCGCATAAGTCATGTAGTTGAGCTGCTGGCCCTTGACGCGGGCATAGATCACCTGCGCGATTGCGCCGGCGATCGCCACCGATGTCGCCAGGATGACGTTGTCGGTGATGAGGTAGACGGCGAGGAAGACGATGGCGGAAAAGAGGTCGGAGGCGAGGCGAGCGAATACGTCCTTCATCGTCGATCCGTGTTCAGCGGGCGCTGCGTAATGCGCGGGCGGGCGTACCGTACTTGATCTGGCGATACTCGGGATACCACTTTGTGAAGTAGATTGCGCTGTTGCGCGCGGCGAAGGCGACCGCAACACTCGACCAGAGCGGCAGCCCGGGGACGTAGAGCAGCACGAGATTGGCGGCGGCCATCAACAGCGCGGCTGCGGTCCAGGCGCCGGTTATGACGTAATTGGCGTAAAGGAAGCCAGGCATCGCCGCGGTTTCGGCCGGGACCGATTCAAGCGCATATTGCAGCGTGAAGGGACGGCGGGCTAGCATCGAGCCGAGTGAAATGACGAAGATGCCGATATCGACCGACAGCTTGACACTGAGCGTGCCGAGCCCGGGATGGACCAGTGCGAGATAGAGGCCGATTGCGGCGAACACGGCCGCCGAGCCTGCGGCCAGGATCTTCACCGAGCGGCCGCGCGCGACTCGATTGCAACGGTGGCGAGGCAGATCGCGGAGGCCGCGAACACGCTGATCGTCGCCGAGGTCACCAGCATCAGCAACGCGAAGACGGCGTAGGGCGCGAGGATCAGGAAAATCGCCATGTGCCACCTCGGTCAGGCCGAATCTTTACAACGTCAAGATACGTAGCCGAACGCGAAAATTGGGTCAAGGGAAATCTTTACAGTGTCAAAATGACGAAGGCGGCCTCTAGAAGATGAATTGCTGCAGTGGCTTGTTCGGACGCCTCCTCGGCCAATTCCGCCCAGGGGAGGCGCGACAGGATCGGCGCCGCTGCGGCGCTCAAAAGAGCCGCGGCGAGCAAGATGCCGCCGTTGAAGATGGTATGGCTGCTTCGCTTCAGTCGGATCATCTCGAATGCGAGCGCGGCGCAGGAGAGAGCGAGGACGGCGAGGCAGGCTGCTGTGATCGAGGGCATGTGCATGTGGAACCTCTTGGTGATGCATCCGCGCCGTCATGCCGGACTCGCGTGAATGCGCGCCCGGAATGACGAGGAGGGCGTTACGCCGCCCCCACCCAATTGCCGTGAAAGCCGTCGGGCACGCGGTGGCCGAGCTGGACAAGCGCGACGGGACCGGCCTCGACATCGGTGGCGTTGAACACGGCGAGGTCGCTGCGGTTCTCCCGCGCGCGCCAGACCAATGCGAGCAGCCACCCGTCGCCCTCGGCCGCATCCTTCGATCGTTCGACGAACACCGGCTCGGAGATGGTGTCGCCGGCCGGCAGCAGATAATGGCCGAGCCGTCGGCCGCTGCCGTCGACATGGACGATGCCTGAGAGCGCGTCGAACATCGGCAGCCGTGGATTGGCGCAGGCGTACCAGCCATGGCGGCTCTTCAGTCCGGCGCGGCGATCGTCGATGCGGGGGAATTCGCCGGCGAGATCGTCGAGATAAGTCTGCTGGAAGCGGTCGGTTTTTCCCGAAAGATCGAACGTCCAACGGCAGTGGCGGGCGCGCGACTTCTCCGGATCCGTCGGCCGACCGTCGGGATGCGGAAACAACGGCGGCTCCTCGAACTGCATGACGTCAGCGATGATGCGGTGATCCTCCTCCCACGCATTCATGACGTGGAAGACGTAGCAGGCCTCAGCTCGAAACCAGACGATGTCCTTTGCCGTGCCGTTGCGCTTCATCACGCCGACATAGGCGCCCTTGTCCGGCTCCCAGGCATAGGGCGGCCGTCCGCTCATCGCGCGTTCCATGCTGCCGGTGATGGGGAGGATCGGAAACAGCACATGGTTCGCGGTGACGATGAAGTCGTGCACCATGCTGGCATAGGGCGCCTCGAAACGCTCGAAGCGCGTCGCCCGTCCTGACGCATCGATCGCTCCGTAGGAGAGGGCAGGGGTCAGCGGTCCGGCCGCATTGTACCCGAAGAATACGAGTTCGCCGGTCACAGGATCGATCTTCGGATGCGCCGTGAAGCTGCCGGCGATGCGGCCTTGGTAGTTGTGATAGCCGCGCGTTGCCAGCGTACCCGGCTCGATCTCGGTCGGCAGGTGTGCTTCTTCCAGCGCCAGCAGCTTGCCGGCATGGAAGATGATGTTGGTGTTGGCGACGCCGCCGTCAGAGAGATCCGCCGGGGCATCCGGCAGCTTGCGGCCGAAGCCGCCGAACAAAGCGCGGCCGGCGTCGTGCTCGGCCAGCCATTTCGGCGTGCGGACCCAGCGGTTGCGGTAGCTCGCGCGTCCGTTCTCGAGGTGGAAGGCGTGCAGCATGCCGTCGCCCACAAACCAGTGCGCACCGGGCGACGAGAACTGCGAATTGGGGCCGTTGCGATAGAGCGTGCCGTTCAACTCGCGCGGCAATTCGCCGATGAGCTTGAGGTACGCCGCGTCGGCTTCGAAGGGAATCGGCGCGATATTGTTGCGCTGCTCGGTGACGACGTCCTGCTGCACGGCGTATCCTTCCCTATCTTTACATCGTAAAGATCAGATAGTGCCGATTGCCGTTGCGGTCAAGGGAAATCTTTACACTGTCAATATGGCGCCTTATAGCTTGTGCATGGGCAAAAGCGAAACCAGGGCGGCGCGCGGCCTGCGCCCCCCGAAGAAGACATCGTCGACCTCGCACGTCTTGCCGCGTCTCGCGCGGCGCCCGGCAGTTGCGAAGGCTGAGACACCCTATCATCACGGCGCTCTGCGGGAGGCGTTGCTCGAGGCCGCCGAACGGGTGCTGGAGCGCGACGGGCTTGCCGGCCTGACATTGCGTGCGGTGGCACGCGAGGCGGGCGTCTCGCACGCCGCTCCCACCCATCATTTCGGAGACCTCACGGGCCTGCTCAGCGAGCTCGCGGCGGTCGGCTTCCGCCAATTCAACGCGGCGATGGCAGCTTCATCCGATGCCGCGTCCACGCCGCTTGAACACGCACTGGCGCGGCCGAAAGCCTATGTTGCCTATGCGCAGGCGCATCCCGGCATGTACGGCATCATGTTTCGCACCGAGCGGCTCGATTATTCCAGGCCCTCGCTGCGCGAGGCGGCCGAAGCCTCCTTTGCCGGGCTCGCCAATGCCGTCGGCATGATGCGCCAGGAGCAGATCAGCGGCGATGCGCTGACCTTGAACCAGGGCGCGGCGATCGCGCGGGCCTGGTCGCTGGTGCACGGCTTCACCATGCTGCTGCTCGATGGCCGGCTCGAAGATATCCTGGAGAGGTTGCCCGAGGGAACGACGGCCGAACGGCTGCTCGAGGCGATGCTGACGTCGCCCGTGACCACGAAATTGCCGCCTGGCGGCTGTTTGCCCCCGGCGAAGACCTAGCGCATGGTCGCGAGCTCGACGGCGCGGCCTCTTGTGCCGATGATCTTGACCTCGTCCTTGCCGCACCTGAAGCCGCGGGCGAAATCGTCGGCGGCCTTGCGCGCGAGCTCATTGGCGGTGGGATTCGCGATCGCATCGACATAGGCGACGTGACAGACCGGACCCGGCGGCAGCCGGGTCACGACCAGCATGGCTTTGGTGTTCGGCCGCCCCTGCTTGTCGGGATCGCTGCTGTCGGCGATATGCCAGCGCTGAATGATCGCAAATGGCTTGGCGCCCGCAGCTCGCCATTCGACAGTCGTGTCCGATGAATTGAAGGGAGCGAACCAAACTTTGGCCGCCGGCTCCTCGGCCGCTTCCTTGCGATTGCGGCCGACCGAGACGACCTCGCGAAGATCATCCTCGGCGATCAGCACTACGAGGCCGGACTTGCCCGGACAGACCCGCATGGTGCTGCCGTCGAGCGCGCTGGGCTTACCGATCTGGCGGCAATCTTTCGGCGCGGTCGAGGTGTAGATGCCGCCCACGGACTCGGCGCAAGCCCAATTGACGGCGGCGCATATCAGCAACACGGATAGGCATGTGGTGACGATGCGGATCATGATGACGCTTCGATGCAGCTGGAACTTCGTAGCATCAGACGTCTTGACTGTGGGCAAGGTTCAAAAGCGCCTCCAGGCACCTGACAGCGGCGCGGAATCGTTCTAGAAGAGCGGCTCGCCTGGGCCGCTCCGGCCCCGTTCGCGTCCTCGTTCTCTTGATCATGCCAGCCATATCCTCGAACAAACCTTATCGCGTCGGCCGTTCCAAGACAGGGCTCGGCCTCTTTGCCACCAAGCCGATCAAGAAGGGCACCCGGATCATCCGCTATTTCGGGCCGATCCTGGACTCGCGGATTCCGGCGCACGACGAGATCGAGAACAAATATCTGTTCGAGCTCAACGGGCGCTGGACCATCGACGGATCGGTGCGCAAGAATCTCGCCCGTTACATCAATCATTCCTGCCGGCCCAACGCCGAGTCCGACGTCCGCCCGCGCGAGCGCAAGGTCTTCATCCGCGCCATCAAGAACATCGAGCCGGGCGACGAGATCAACTACGACTACGGCACCGACTATTTCAAAGCCTATCTGAAGCCGATCGGCTGCAAGTGCGATTCCTGCGAGAAGAAGCGCAAGAAGCTGCGCGCCGAGGCGCGGGCCCAACGCACCAAGGCGAAGGCGCGGGCCGAGCGCAAGGCCGCGAAGGCGGGCGCCAAGAGTGCGAAAAAGAAGGCTCCCAAAAAGAACCAGCTCAACGGTCACGCCGTCGCCAAGACGAACGGCCGCGCGCGGGCGTAGGAATCCAAGATTCCGGGGCGGTGCGCAGCGAACTACGGTGCGCCCTTGCGCACCTGAGAATCTCGAGATTCCGGGTCTGGTGCTGCCGCACCAGCCCGGAATGGCAGTGATCGGTAGGTCACGCCGCCACCGCACTCGCGCTCCTCCGCAACCCCACATATTGCAACTCCGCGAACACGCCGGTCGCGATGGCTTGCGCCACAACCATCAGCTCGCCCATGAGGTTCGGCGACACCGCGCCTGAAAGCAGCAGCGCGATGCTGCCGACCGTCCAGGCCGCGTTGCCGATCACGACCAGCAGCACGAGCGCCTTGGAAACAGATGCACGCGCGGCGAGCCAGCCGACCAGTACGGTGTAGGCAATCAGGAACAGGCCGGTCTCACCCAGCAGCGCTTCGGGAAGGTTGAACAGCGAGGCGAACGTGCTCGCGCCGAAAGTGAAACCCAGCGCGGCGACGCCGCTGAAGACGGCATCGGCGAGCAGTGCACGGCGCAGGAAAGTGGACGCTTCGATCATCGTGGTTCTCCTTGGTTGAGGTCGAGGGACATCACCGCAATCCGCGCCACCAGGCGCGGACGAGGCGGGCGAGGCGGAACGGGCACAGGCTCCTGCCGACGCCGTGCTCGAAGGCGATGACCTGCGCGACGACATAGTCGCCGGTCGAATGCACGAGCGGCTCCGGGACGTTGAGGCTGCGCGCCAGCATCCGGGTTGCGAAGGCCATGGCCCAGGGGAAGACGTGGTCAGCGATGGTCCGGTAGAGCAGCAGCGCGATCATGGTCATCTCCTGTTGCGACCGACGATGCGCGCGTCCGCGCCTCAATTCGATTACCTCGCGGGTAATGGAAGGGCCGAAATTCGCATGCTAGGTTTTCGATCATGAAGGCACATGCATCCACGGCACGTACTGAACGCAGCCAACCGGTCCATATCGGCGACCATTTGCGAGAATGGCGGCAGCGCCGCCGCATGAGCCAGCTCGATCTCGCCGGCGAGGCCGAGATCTCCGCGCGCCATTTGAGCTTCGTCGAGACCGGCCGCGCCGCGCCCTCGCGCGACATGGTGCTCAGGCTCGCCGAGCGCCTCGACGTGCCCTTGCGCGAACGCAACGTGCTGCTGGTCGCGGCCGGCTATGCGCCGGCGTTCCCGCAGCGCCCGCTGGAGGATCCCGCCTTGACATCAGCCCGCCAGGCGATCGACCTCGTCCTCAAGGCACATGAGCCCAATCCGGCACTGGCGGTGGACCGGCATTGGAACCTGGTCTCGTCCAACCGCATGATGGCGCCGCTGCTCGACGGCATCCCGCAGCATCTGCTCGGCCAGCCCTTGAACGTGTTGCGACTTGCCTTTCATCCCGAGGCGCTGGCGCCGCGTACCGTCAATCTTGCGGAATGGTGCGGGCATCTGCTCGAGCGGCTGCACCGGCAATGCGAGGCGACCGCCGATCCTGAACTGATCAAGTTGTATAACGATCTAAAAAGCTACCCCATCCCGGCGCGTGCGGCGCCGCTGCCGAGCGACAATGTCGCGATCCCGTTCAAGCTGCGCCACCAGGGTGAGATCCTGAGCTTCTTTTCCACCACCATGGTGTTCGGCACGCCCGTCGACATCACTCTGTCGGAGCTGGCGCTGGAGACCTTCTTCCCGGCGGACGAGCGCACTGCCGAGCGGCTGAAGCAGATGGCGGCCACACTTTCTTAGCCGCGTTTACAGGGTGCACGAGGGCCCGCATAATCGGCGGATGGATACACGCTCGTCCCGGTCCTTGCGGCCGGCCAATCCGGTCGGCAATCTCCTGCGCGCCTGGCGCATGCGCCGTAAGTTGAGCCAGGCGGAGCTGGCGTTCGAGGCCGGCATCTCGGTCAAGCATCTCAGTCATGTCGAGACCGGCAAGGCGGCGGCCAGTCGGGACATCCTCCTCCAGCTCGCCTCCGCGCTCGATTTGTCGCTGCGCGACCGCAATGCGCTGCTCGAGGCCGGCGGCTTCGCGCGGCAATATGGCGAGCGCGACCTCGCCGCGCCCGAGCTTGCCGATGCGCGGCGTGCCATCGATCTTCTGCTCAGCCGTCACGAGCCATTTCCCGCGATCGTCACCGACCGGCGCTGGAACGTGAAACAGGCCAACCGCGCCGCCTCGCGTCTGATGACGATGCTGCTTGGCTCTGAACGTATGCAGCGTCCGCTCAACCATATGCGCATGTTCCTCGCGCCGGACGAGCTCAAGCCGTTCGTCGAGAACTGGCCAATTGTCGCGGCAGCGCTGTTGTCGCGGGCGCGTCATGAAGCGATGGCCGCCCCGCTCGACGATGCCCTGCAATCGACCTGGCGCGAATTGATGCGCTTGCCGGAGCTGCCGGCGCCTCAACTCGAGGACGAGGCCGTGCCGGGGCCGTTGTGCGAGGTGCGCCTGCGCAAAGGTGAGGTCGGCATCGGCCTGATCGGTGCGGTCCTGACGCTCGGCACGCCGCAGGACGTCACGCTCCAGGAGCTTCGTGTCGAGATGTTCATGCCGGCGGATGCAGGGTCCGAGACCACGCTGATCGCGCTTGCGTCTCAGGACGCCTGAGCCTGCACGGCCTCACGCCGCTCGAAGCTCAGGGCCTGCATCACCTCGGCAAACGGACCGTTGCGATCGCTCAGCGTCGCCGTGGTCAGGCCCGCGCCGTTGGCGCCGACGCCCGTCGCCGCGCGGATCAGGATCCATTCGCCCTCCGGCGGCCGGACGAAATAGAGGCTGATCTCGGGATTGATGAAGGTCCATTGGCGCATATCGACGATCTGCGCGACGCCGCTGGAGAAGTCAGCGGCCTGCACCGCCTGGAGCAGCGGCGTGTTCGGCTCGCCTTCGACCAGCGCGGCGTCGAGCCGCATCCAGGCGGCGGCCGGACCCGGCTTCTCCAGTGCGCCCTCGATCAGCCGCACCGTCACATTCTGGAAATAGCGGCTCCATTTCTGCGCGAAGGCCGGCGGCGGCGTGCCTGCCTCGGGCGCCTGGTCGAGCGCTGCGGGCGCCGCGAAGGGATCGACCGGCGATTTTCCGCTCTGCGCCGTCAGCAGCGCCGTGCAGCGGCCGATCTCGGTCTCGCCGTCCATCAGCCGCACTTGCGCGGTCTTGGCCTTGCGCCCGTCGCGCAGCAGTTCAGTGGTGGTCCTGAAGGCGCGCAGGCCTGCCGGTCGCCAGAGATCGAAGGTCAGGCGCCGCACCGCAAAGCCCGATTCGGTTGCGAGCCGCTCGACCTCACGGGCCATCAGCGCGGTGGTAGCGCTTCCCTGCAACATGTCCGGCGACCACGGACCGCCGGCATGCTCCGTAGCCCGAAATTGATGACCTTCCGGCCTGAAAATGGCTGTCATTGCAGTCTCCCGCTGGCTCGATCGTGCAGCGAGTATCGGGGCGGGTTGCGTTTCCTACAATAACCGCAGAGGTGAAGTCGTGAGCCATGCGGGACGGGCGCCTTGCGCGGCCTCTGGTTCGGCTTATCTTCCGATGGACCCGTAGACTGCCCGAAGGAAGCGCCGCCATGAGCACGCTGAAACCGCTCCAGATCGACGTCGTCTCCGACGTGGTGTGCCCCTGGTGCTATATCGGCAAACACCGCATCGAGAGCGCGTTGGCGCTCGTGCCTGATGTTCCGGTCAAGCTCAACTTCCGGCCCTTCTTCCTCAATCCCTGGGTGCCGCGCGAGGGCATCAGCCGCGAGGACTATCTCACCCAGAAGTTTGGCTCGGTCGAGGCCTATAAGGGCATTGCCGGGCGCGTCGTCGCGGCCGCAAGCGAGGAGGGGCTCGTCTACCGGCCTGAGCTCGTGGCGCGTCAGCCCAACACGACCGATTGCCATCGCCTGATCCTCTGGGCCGAGGCGATCGGCAAGGCGCCCGAGATGAAGCAGCGCCTGATGGAGCTCTATTTCCGCGACGGCGGCGACCTCACCGACGTCAACGTGCTGGTGCAGGCGGCCGCCGATGTTGGCCTCGATGCCGACGACGTGCGCAAGCGCCTTGCCACCGACGAGGATGTCGCGCGCGTTTCGGCGGACGCACAGGAGGCCGCCGAGAAAGGCATCTCCGGCGTGCCGACCTATGTGTTCGCACAGAAATACGCCGTCTCCGGCGCGCAGGATCCGAACCTGCTCGCGCGCGCCATCCGCCAGGTCTCGGCGGAGGTCAACGCGCAGGCGGCGGAGTAGCTTTCTCTTATTTGCGGAGCCGATGGACCACGCCTCGCGCGGCCTGGTGCGCGACGTTGAGGCCGGCCAGCGCGGCATGAATGAGCGCGACGACCGGATCATTCCGCCGCAGCGGGACCAGCACGTCGCCGATTGCGAAGCGCCCGCGCCAGATCGGGTTGATCATGGGGTGGTTGGCGCTGGCCATCGAATCCGCGCTGGCAATGGCCGGATCAGCGCAGAGATGGCGAGTGAGGTCGAGCGTGAGCTGCACGCCCGGCGAATATCTTGCAAAGCGCTCGTCGATGCCGAGCTTGAAGAAGAAGGCGCGGTCCTGATGGCGCAGCACGACGCCGGCGGCGACCGGTGTCGTGCCGGCGCGCAGCGTGATGATCTCGCATTGCGCGGTTTCCGCCAGCGCCGCGACGGCGCGGCGGATGAAGGTCGCATCGCCCGCATGCTGGATTAGCGCGGTGCCGCGCTTGCCCTTCCAGCCGCTGGCCTCGAGCTGCAGGAACGTTTCCAGCGCGGGCCCGATCTCGTCGCGCCCTCGCGCGACCTCGAACACGACCGCGCCGTTTTCTTCGAGCCGATGGCGCTGGCGCCGCAGCTCCTTGAGCTTCCTGGCGCCGAGCGCTTCGCGCAGCAGCGCATCGCCGTCTTGCGTCGCATCGAGGCTGGCACGGATGTAGGAGCTGAGCACGCGCGGTCTCAGGCCGTCGCGATTGAGAACCTGATTGAGGGTGATCATCGCAGCGCCATCGAGCGCAACGTCATTCAGCACCAGCGCATGGGCTCCCGCCTCGCGCGCCTGCTGCAACAGACGCATAGCGGCCTCGATCGGGGCGTCGCGGTCGATCAGCGGGCTACACAGCGTGCCATAGGGATGCGCGCTCACCAGCGCGGGCAGGGGAATCTTCCAGGCGCGCCAGAGCGAGATCACCGGCATCAGTCCGATCAGCCGCGCCGAAGATCCGTCGAATGCGGGCAGTGCCGAGGCCGAGCTGCGGCCGCGCGCGGTTGCGCTGACGGCAAGCTCCCAGCCGGGCAAGTAGTAGCCGTTCGGCTCGACCGCCCGCTGCGCGAGCGCGCGCCATTGACCGGGGTCAATGGAGGTGAGCGGAACGAGCGCGCGCGCGGCCACAGCATCCCTTGCCGATGCCGGCTTGACCGCTGCCTGCTGCGCGATGTCGACCACGTCCCGTCGTTCCCCGTTCATGCAGGCCAAGGCCGCGTTACGGCCATGCTTAGCGCAACGATTGGAAAGATACCGTTGGGATGCTGCGTCAATTCGAGCGGTCGTGTTAACGTCTCGTTGACATTCCGGCGGCACTGCGCCGGTTGTAGCGGATGGGCGAGGGGTGCTCGACCGGAGGGATTAAGATGATCGCCACACCTTTCACGCCGCTGGCTTCGCTTCTGGGCGGGGCGCTGATCGGAATGTCCGCGGTGCTTCTAATGTGGGCGACGGGACGAATCGCCGGCGTCAGCGGCATCGCGGCGCGGCTGTTCCCGCCTTATGAGGATCGCGAATTCCCCGGCCGGCTCGCCTTCGTCGCGGGTCTCATCCTCGCGCCTGTGCTGGTTCGATTCACCACCGGAGGCCTGCCCGAGCAGACTATACTGGCGGGAACGCCGGTGCTGATCGTTGCGGGATTACTGACGGGATTTGGCGCAGTGTGGGGCAGCGGTTGCACGTCCGGCCATGGCGTCTGCGGCCTGTCGCGGCTGTCGGTGCGCTCGCTGGTCGCGACCATCATCTTCATGGCGGCAGGCATGGCGACCGTCTTCGTGATGCGGCACGGGAGCTGACGGCGATGGCAATTTTCGTTCAGTTCGCGATCGGCCTGATCTTCGGCGTCGGCCTCATCGTCTCCGGAATGTCGAATCCAGCAAAGGTCTTGAATTTCCTCGATGCCGCCGGCATCCCGGCAGGGACGTGGGATCCGAGCCTCGCGTTCGTGATGGCCGGCGCTGTGGCCGTGACTTTCGTCGGCTTCAATCGCGTCCTGAGGCTGGGACGTCCATTTTTCGCCGAGCGATTTTATCTTCCCACGCGAGCAGACGTCGATCGGAGAATAGTGGTTGGTCCGGCGATCTTCGGCATTGGCTGGGGATTGGCGGGGTTCTGCCCGGGACCGGCGCTGACGGCGCTCGGATTTGGCTCGAGCTCCGCCCTCATTTTCGCCGCGGCGATGTTTGCCGGCATGTTGCTTGCGCGGTTCACCGCGCATTTGCCATCGAGGGCGCGCGTCATGACGCCGGCCGATCCGCACGAAACCTGATATGAAGGGACCGGGCGAGTCGTCTCGTCCGGTCCCGGCCATCAAGCGTTCATGGATTACCAGCGGTCGTCGACACCGACGCCGACGCTGACGCCAGGTGCGCGAATGCCGACGCCGGCGCGCGGTCCGTCATCCCAATCGCGATGATAGGTCCGACGCTCGTAATAGCGCTCGCGCGGCATGTAGTTATAGGAATCCCGCACGATCACGCGCGAACCGCCGCGCGTCCGATAGCAGCGGCCAGCGTCGTCACAGACAAGTCGTACCTGCTGGACGAGATCCGGATTGGTGTACTCGCTGCTCGTATAGATATCGGAAGCCTTCGCACCCGATGCGGCTGCCAAAGCACCGACACCCGCCAACAGCGCAATAGTCAACATCCTCATCATGTCCTCCTCGAAACTGCCCTCGGCGGTAACAAGAAGGGGAGGCGGTGATCGTTCCCGTCCGCGATGCTGGTTTTTCCCGGAACCGCAGCTTCGTTACAGCGATTTGTTCCTAGATCGGCTCGTAAGTCTCGGTCCCGCAGATGTCGTCGGCGTCCGCCCGCCGGCGGTCGACGACCTTTCCGGCGTTGATGGTCACGATGTAGGTCTGGGCGCCAAGCGGCGTGCCGGTCGCGGAGGTGAGCTGCGCGCGGACGCAGGCCGTCCAGCCCGGCCCTCGCAGCTCGCGATGAGGCGGGGCGACGTGCACCTCGCGCGGATAGGAGGTGGCGAGGAAGACGACGTCGATCTGCTCGCGCACCAGGCGCTTGACGTCCGGGGGCGGCTCGGGCGGCGGCTGCTCGGCCTCCTTCATGCGCATGAACTCCGGCACCGGCGCGCGGCTGTCGGCAAAGCCACAGGCACCGAGCGCGAGCGCGCCGGCGAGCAGCGCCCCATGAGCAATGATCCGCAACATCCCTTGAAGGTCCCCTGCGGGCCAACAGATAGGCACGAATGCGATCCGGCGAAGTCCGCTCCGTTCAAAATTTGCTGAAGACGCGGAAACCGGGGCATTTGCGAATACGGGATTGCGGGCTAGTTTGTATCCCACATCAGGGGGATTGCACGGATGAGGATTTTGGTCATCGCGGCCGCGGTGCTGGCGCTGGCGGCTGGATCGGCGGAGGCGCAGGGCCGGCGCCAGCCCAGTGAGGGTGCAAAGCCGGCTGACACCCAAGATCGACGAAAAGGCCTACAAGGCTGCGCTCGAGCGCATTCCCGAGCCCAAGGAAAAGTACGATCCGTGGGGCGGGGCCCGCCCTGGCGAGCCCACCAAGAAGCCGAAATAGAACGGGGCGGGCGTTGCGGATCCACCTGCGCGCTGCGGTCGCATCCGTTACGCTCCTGCTGCTTGCCGTGCCGCCATGCTTCGCCTGGGAGAGCTGGGGCGGCGATCCCGGCGGCTCGCGCTTCTCGCCATTGCGGGAGATTTCGCCCGGCAATATCGGCCAACTCGTCCGCGCCTTCGAATATCACACGGGCGATCTCACAGCACGCGCGCCCGAGCTGATGCGGCGAACCAAATTCCAGGCGACGCCGCTGTTCGTTGAAGACAGCCTGATCTTCTGCACGCCCTTCAACGAGGTCATCGCGCTCGATCCCGGCACCGGCGTGCAGAAATGGCGTTACGATCCGAAGATCGCGATCAACCAGCGGCCGGCCAATCGCTATGTCTGCCGCGGCGTCACCTATTGGGTCGACGACACGGCGCCGCCGGATGCTGCCTGCCGCGCGCGCATCTTCATGGGCACGAACGACGTCCGCCTGATCGCGCTCGATGCGAAGACAGGCGTTCCCTGTGCCGGTTTTGGCAATGGCGGGCAGATCAAGCTCGATATCGGAATGACCCTGGAATGGCCGGGCGAATTCCAGATCACCTCGCCGCCGGCGGTCGGCCGCGGTGTCGTCGTGGTCGGGTCTGCAATCGGTGACAACCGCCGCGTCGACGCGCCGAGCGGCCAGGTGCGTGCGTTCGATGCGCGAACCGGCCAGCCACGCTGGACCTTCGAGCCGCTCAAGCGCGATGGCATCGAAGCCGGTCACGCCAATGTCTGGGCGCCGATGTCGGTCGACGACAGGCGCGGATTCGTGTTCCTGCCGACGTCGTCGCCCTCGCCGGATTTCTGGGGCGGTAGGCGGCCGGGCAATAACGAGCACGCCAATTCGGTGGTCGCGCTGCAGATTGAGACCGGCGAGCTCGTATGGGCCTTTCAGACCGTGCATCACGACGTCTGGGACTACGATCTGCCGGCGCAACCGACGCTGGCGCGCCTCGACATTGGTGATGGCGAGCGCGACGTCGTGATCCAGCCGACCAAGCTGGGTTTCGTCTTCGTGCTCGATCGCGACACCGGCAAGCCGGTGTGGCCCGTCGAGGAGCGCGCCGTGCCGCAGGGCGGCGCGGAAGGTGAAGCGCTATCACCAACGCAGCCATTCCCGACGCATGTACCGCCACTAACGTCGCAGACGATCTCGACCGACGATGCGCTCTCGCTAATACCTGCACTGCGTCGCTCGTCCTGCGAGCGCCAATTCGCGGAGGCTCACAATGAGGGCCTGTTCACGCCGCCTTCCGTGCAGGGCACGCTGTTGTTTCCGTTCACCGGTGGCGGGGTGAACTGGGGCAGTGCGGCCTTCGATCCGGTCAGCCAGGTCCTCTACGCCAACACCAGCCGCGCCGTTCATCTCATCAAGCTGATTCCGCGCGCGGACGCCGTCGGGTTCAATCCGCCGCCCGGTCACGATTTCGGCCAGCAGCATGGCACGCCGTTCGCGATGACGCGCGCCATGGTGACGTCGCCGCTCGGCCTGCTCTGCAACAAGCCGCCATGGGGCGAGATGGTCGCGGTTGATCTGAAGGCCGGAAAAATCCTCTGGCGCTCGACGGTCGGCACCACCGAGGATCTTGCGCCGCTCGGCGTGCCGCTGCCCTGGGGCGCGCCGCTCGTCAACGGGCTCGCGGTCACCGCAGGCGGGCTCGTCTTCACCGGAGCGATGGACGCCTATTTGCGCGCCTTCGATGCGCAGAGCGGCAGGGAGCTATGGCAGGGCCGGTTGCCCGTCCCGGGCGTCGCCAACCCCATGACCTATCTCTGGCAGGGGGAGCAATATGTCGCGATCGGCGCCGGCGGCCACTCCGAGGCAGGCACGTCGATCGGCGACAGCGTCGTTGCGTTTCGTCTGGCGCGGCCGGGCGAGGGGCCATCGTTGTGGTCACGCACCGTCGATCGTCCCGGTGGACGTTTTCTTGCGGCGTTCTCAGCCATCGCGCTCGCGGTCGTCGCGCTTGTGATCACGGGCCTGCGCTGGCGCCACCGCCGTCGTGTCACGCGATCATGATCGTGTTATGGAGGCGATGCGAACGATCGTTCACATCGCGCGTGCTCACCCCGGCAGCATCGCGAACGCGCTCGACACCATCGCAACCGGCTTGTTGTCGGAGGCCGAGAGCAGCGTGACGCGGCCGAAGCTCATGGTGCGGCCGAGCCGCACCACGCGCGCGTCCGCCAGCACGTCCGACGAGGAGGCTGCGCGCATGAAATGCGTGGTTTGGTCGACCGTGGTCATCGGACGATAGCCGCGATTGGCGGCGAGGATCGCGATCACCATCGCGGTGTCGGCGAGCGCCATCAGCGCCTGGCCGCAGACCACGCCGCCGTTCCGGCACAGCCGTTCCGAGAACGGCATGCGCAAGAGCGCGCCCGGCTGCCAGTCCGGCGCATTCGCTGGCTGTGCGTGCTCGATGCGCTCGACCGAGAGGTCGAGATCCTGGACCCAGGGTGCAAAGACCTCGCCGAGGATGCGTTGCGCATCGGTGATGCCGAACTCGACGTCTGGCTGCGTTTGCATTGCTGTCGTTCCCTCCATTGTTGCCGGATGTTTGGTCTCATTCTGCGCGCATCGGCGCGGCAAAGTCACCCGGTCTGCTGCCGGCCGCGTCGGCTTGAAAATGCCCGACTTTGCCCGATATGATGGCCTTGCTTGGGTAGGGTGGATGATGTTGCGTCGATGTGTCCTGGTCTTTTGTCTGGCCGCGCTCGCCCTTGCGCTGAACGGCTGCACCAGATGCGGCCCGATCTGGGACGACTGGCTACATGCGCCGAAATCATGCAGATCGGACCGGATCTAGCGGCTATGCGGCCCTGAGCTTGCGGTCGGCCGCCACAAGGACGACAAGGCGCGGGCGATCCGCGCTTCGTGGATGATCAAGGAGCGAATGATGAAGCTTTTCCGTATGGCCGCGGTGCTGGCCGTGCTGGCGGGACCGGCCTATGCGCAAATGCCCAATCTCAATTTGCTGCAGGACGGTCCGAGCAAGAGCCCCGAGGAGAAGGCTGCGGAAGCCGAACGTGAAAAGGCCTACAAGGAAACGCTGAAGAAGATTCCGGACTCCAAGGCCTCCAACGATCCCTGGGGCGGCATGCGCTCCGATCCGCCGAAGCAGTCGGCGGCGCCGAAGGCATCGGCCGCGACCAGTGCGCCGAAGAAGAAATCCGGCACGGCTGCCAATTGACCTTTCCGCCGATCGGAGGCGGTGGACGCCTCCGGCCGGGGACTCCTCTTTGCCCCACAGGCCTCTTACATCTCGCAAGAGCGTATTTGCGTAGAGGAGGGCGGGACATGGCCGATCGTCCGCGGGATCTCGCCGAACGGATGGCGCGCCGGCGCAAGATGGGCGGCAAGCCGGACCACGCGACCGGCGACGGCTATCTGCGCGAGACCTTCACGCTGCCACGCGCAGCGGCACGGGCGAGGGCGGAGGCCTTCTTCGCCCGCTACCCCAAGGCGGGCTATATGAGCGCGGTCGAGAGCTGGCGCGAATTGCCCGGCGGCGACATCGAATTCACCATGCGGCGGCTGCCCAGCGCGGATTAGGGTCTCACCTTTTCGAGCGTTTCTGCGACGATGCGGATCCGGAATACCGGCTCCTTGGCCTCGTCCAGCAGCTCCATGTGCCATTCGGAATTTTCCTGGAGCTTGCGGGCGATCCCGGCGGCCATGTCGGCGCAGACGCTGGTCATCTCCTTCCAGGCCGAGTCGCGATCGGCAAATTCGCTCGCCTGGTCCGCGCAGCCGGAATAACGGCCGTTCCGGATTCGAAAGAAGTAGAGCGGCATGGCTGGCACCGATCACGCGTGACGGCCCAACCCCCAAGGCCACGGGCGCGCAGTGCAATCCCAAACCCCGATCAGATCAATTCCGGGCGGCTACGGGATACGCCCCTGGCGAGGCGCCGCACTAGCCGCTTGATCTCACCGGCGGTCTTGCTCAGGCCGTCTTGCGCTCGATCGCCTTGAGCTCGCGGTCGATGCGCAGCTGCACCCGTCGAATCGCCAACAAATCGAGGTTCGGCCGATCTTGATCTGCTCACCGATGCGGAATCGCCAGTGCCAGATTCCGGGAATTGCCGTCCTGGCGACGGTGAATTCGACACCCCTGTGATTCATGGTCACCTCCCACGACTCACTTTCCATGCCTGCAGCATGTTGGGCGCCGTCATATTCCGGGGGACAAGCAAAATCTGCCGGTAAACCCATCGTGGCCTCGCGCGCGGGAAGGGAACTCTGTTCATGGTCGGAGAACCACGGAGTCCATCGCGCCGACGGCATGTGCCTTGCTTGGCCTCATGACGGCAGGCAAACCATGGGCGCCTCATGCTCGGCATTCCCCGCCGCTACTCCCATTTCGTCTTCGGCATCATCCAGTCCGGACTGACCTCGCTGATCGCGGCCGGCATCGCCAGCGTTCCCGCGGGGAGCGCGATGGCCTTCCTCGGGCACTGGATGGTTTCGTGGCTGATCGCATGGGCCGCGATGCTGCCGATCGTGCTGCTGGCTGCGCCCGCGATCCGCGCCGTCTCGCTGCGGCTGACGCGCGAGGAGAAGGACCTGCGACCCGGCCGGCAGGCATGAAAAAAACCCCGCCTGGGGAGAGCCAAGCGGGGAGAAAGTTATTGGAGGCTGAGGTGCTGGGCTGCAACACCATAGCCAAGCGACCCTAGCCGGTTCGGCTTACGACAGCCTGACAGGGCCAAATCGAAGCCGCGTCGGCAATCGCCTTCGTCCATGGGCCGCAAACAGAAAACCCCGCTCGGGGGAGCGGGGTCGTCGGCTGGGTATGGAGGCCCAGTGTTGGTCCACCGAGCACGACGAGAATAGGCGATCAGGCTGACACGCGCCTGACGGGTGTCAGTGAAAGTCGCGGTCGCGAGGCCGCAGACTGGCCCCGCGCCCGTCCCAATTTCGACATCCGGCCGCACAACTGGCGACACACGGGTCGGCAAGATTCCACACCGTCCGGCGCGGCCATGGGGGAACGTGGCGCGGCGGCAACGGGGTGGCATCATGGATAACGTAGAGCGGTCATTCGCCGCCGCGACGGCGGCTGGCTTCGTCGTGCTGGTGATCAGCCTCGTGCTGCTGGCGGTGCTGTAAGGCAGCGCAAGCGCAGGTGCGGGAGCGACCGGGGTCCGTATCGTCGCGGTTTGCCGATGATGAACCGGCGCTTTGTCTTTCAAAAATGGAAAAACAACCCCATGCACAGTAGGCTCTGGGATGATTTCGTCATTCCATCAATGACTTACCGGAGGTATCTTGACACCTTAATCGAGCGAGAAGCGCACCCCCGACGCGCGATGTTGGTTCCCTCGGGTTCACGGCAGCCGTGCGCAGCGGGCCCTGGCGAGCGCTAGTGGAGCTTGACCTCGTCCCAGGGCAGCCGCAGCTCGGCGGCGCGCTCGTCGCGGTCCTTCTTGCGGAACGCGTTCTCCTTGCGCTCGAACTTGATCATCTCTCCTCCTGCGCGGCCTCAGGAGTGGATTGCGCCCGATGACGTCTCGGTGTGCGTCTTCAGTCATGGCAGAGGCCCCGGAGGTGCAGTCTCCTCCCGAAGAAGGCCATAGACCGCGAAAAGGTTCGGTGCCTCAGGATTAAGGATTGTGACGGCTAAGCGAGAGATCCTGGGCAGATAGGACAGTGATACGAACGGTAGTTGCCCGGAATCCACTTGGCATCGGGGTACCGGTACGATGGCTCCCGCCGGGGCTGGCATTTCATCCCGAAACGAGATTGTAACCGGCAAGGGGTCGCTGAAAGGCGGCCCCTTTTCGATTCAGGCGGTGAGTGAATTAGGGACTCTCGGAAAGAACATATTGCGAACCTAGAACAAATGGGGTACATTGCTTTTATTGCCGGCCCGCATCTCAATCGTTTGTCCCCCTAGCGAATCCTCGCCATAAGGAGCACGACCCAATGTCCGCCACTGCCTTGCGTATCGTCGAAGGATCTTCCATGGACAAGAGTAAAGCTCTGGCCGCCGCGCTCTCCCAGATCGAGCGTCAGTTCGGCAAGGGCTCGGTGATGAAGCTCGGCAAGAACGACCGGTCCATGGACATCGAGGCGGTGTCATCGGGCTCGCTCGGGCTCGATATCGCGCTCGGCATCGGCGGCCTGCCCAAGGGGCGCATCGTCGAGATCTACGGGCCGGAATCCTCGGGCAAAACCACGCTGGCGCTGCATACGGTGGCGGAAGCGCAGAAGAAGGGCGGCATCTGTGCCTTCATCGACGCCGAGCACGCGCTCGACCCGGTCTATGCCCGCAAGCTGGGCGTCAACATCGATGAGCTCCTGATCTCGCAGCCCGACACCGGCGAGCAGGCGCTGGAGATCTGCGATACTTTGGTGCGCTCCGGCGCGGTCGATGTGTTGGTGATCGATTCGGTCGCAGCGCTGGTGCCGAAGGCCGAGCTTGAGGGCGAAATGGGCGATGCGCTGCCGGGTTTGCAGGCCCGCCTGATGAGCCAAGCGCTGCGCAAGCTCACGGCCTCCATCAACAAGTCCAATACCATGGTGATCTTCATCAACCAGATCCGCATGAAGATCGGTGTGATGTACGGTTCGCCCGAGACCACGACCGGCGGCAACGCGCTGAAGTTCTACGCCTCCGTCCGCCTCGACATCCGCCGCATCGGCGCTATCAAGGAGCGCGACGAAGTCGTCGGGAACACCACCCGCGTCAAGGTGGTGAAGAACAAGCTGGCGCCGCCGTTCAAGCAGGTCGAGTTCGACATCATGTACGGCGAGGGCGTCTCCAAGATGGGCGAGATCCTCGATCTCGGCGTCAAGGCCGGCATCGTCGAAAAATCCGGCGCCTGGTTCTCCTATGACAGCCAGCGCCTCGGCCAGGGCCGCGAGAACGCCAAGGCGTTCCTGAAGGCCAATCCCGACATCACCGCCAAGATCGAGACCTCGATCCGCCAGAACTCCGGCCTGATCGCCGAGCAGATTCTCGCCGGCACCCCCGAGCGCGACGCCGACGGCGAGGAGCCGACGGAGGAGTAAGACTTACCGCGAAGAATTTTCGCGAGGAGCGGGCGCTGAGGACGTTGAGTTGCCGACGTCGTCAGCGCCCGTTTCGTTTTGCGTTGTCGTGATCGGTAGTGTGATGAAGCGTCTGGTCCTGACCAGTTCGTCGGGCTTTGCTCTCGCAAGATCGAGACTGGCCGAATTCGTCATAATGTTCTCGTTTCGCTTTCAGTGGGGACCCGTGCCTCCACCTGAAATGCGTGCGGCCTATTTTGCGGCACGTTCGGAGAGTCTTGGGCCGGGTGATCACTGGTCGGACTGGGGCATCCATTGGCCTCGCGCCATGAGTCGTCGCAAAGATCTGTCGCTTGTCGATTTCTGCGAACCTTACGATGCGATCGAACTCTGGTTCGATCCAAATCCCGAGGATCAGTTGCAACTTATTTGGCTGCTCGATCACCTCAGATCTCATTCCTGGCCGGCGCAAAAACTCAAAGTGCGCCTTGTGGTGGACGATCTGATCGCGATGAGGGGCGAAAACCTGCGAAAGTCTGCGTCGCATATTCCCGCCTTTAATGTCTCTGCCAGGGAATTCGGGACCGCCGAGGCGGCGTGGCGGGCCTATTGCGAACCGACACCGGAAAGCTGCGTCAATCTCCTCCACAGCGACCTCAGTGCATTACCGATGCTGAGGCCGGCTTTGCTCAATCTGCTGCCAGAACTGCCGTCACCCTCGACAGGGCTTGGTGCGACGGAGATGCGATTTCTGGAACTTCTTTCCAGAGGGTTTGCGAACACGAATTCGTTGTTTCACCTGCGCTCGCATCGGCGCACGTTCGTGTTCGGAGAGACCGAGTTGGCTTGGTTGCTCGAGGGGCGGGCGCTCGGCCCCAATCCCGCAGTGGCCGGTTTGGGCGAGGAACTGCGCACAATCGACCTTAAGAATTTGAGGGCTCGGCATAAAGTCTATCTGCGCAGCCGCCTTTCGCTGACCGAATTCGGTAAAGCCGTCCTGGCCCATCAGGATGATTTCAGCCGCCACAATCCGATCGATCGCTGGTGGGGCGGCACGCATCTGACCAACGACCGGCTGTGGCGGTACGGCCCTGGTTTGACGAGGCCCTGAGGCATGACGCGGTTCATTGTGACAACAGACTCGTCCACTGCCGGCGGGATACAACGCGCCGGTCTCGCCGATCTCGTCATTGCGATCGAGCGTCGGCTGGTCTGGGGACCGCTGCCGTCGGACGCCGAACTCGAGGCGTTCTTTGCGCCACGCACAACGCAGCCGCATAGCCTCCATTGGCTGGACGACACACCATCCTGGCGTCTTGAAAATTCGGGGATGACGGGGCGTGGATTGATCGAGCTGATGGCGGAATGCGAATCGGTCGAATTATGGACAGGACCTGAGCCGAATGCGCAGTTGATTTTGCTGTGGCTGCTTGACCGTTGCGGCGATGAGAGCGGCAGTACCGCGGCGAGAGCGAGTGGAAGGTCACGCTGACAGAGCTCGGGCGTTCACTTGTAGCCCGCGAAGACGATTTGTGGCGCCACAACCCGCTCACACGTTGGTGGGGTGGTACCGAGCTGACCAACGAACGGCTCTGGCGTTGGGACGCCGATGCCCGTTCGTTGATCGCGCCGTAAGCCGCTACTCCGCGGCTTCCGCATAATCGCTCACCGGCGGGCAGGAGCATACGAGGTTACGGTCGCCATAGACGTTGTCGACGCGCCCCACCGGGCTCCAGTACTTGTCGCTGCGCGAGGTGCCCGCGGGGAAGCAGCCCTCGCTGCGGGTGTAGGCGCGATTCCATGCATCATCGGCGATATCGTGCACGGTGTGCGGGGCGTGGCGCAGCGGCGAGGCCTCGATCTTGAAGCGGCCGGCTTCGACCTCGGCGATCTCCTTCCGGATCGCGATCATGGTGTCGCAGAAGCGGTCCAGCTCCGCCTTCGATTCCGACTCGGTCGGCTCGATCATCAGTGTGCCCGGCACCGGGAAGCTCATGGTCGGCGCGTGGAAGCCATAATCGATCAGGCGTTTTGCGATGTCGTCGACGGTGACGCCTGAGGTCGTCTTTAGCGGCCGGGGATCGACGATGCACTCATGCGCGACACGGCCCTTGGCGTTCTTGTAGAGCACCGGGAAGTGCGGATCGAGCCTTGCCGCGATGTAATTGGCGTTGAGGATCGCAATCTCGGTCGCGCGCTTCAACCCTTCGCCGCCCATCATCAAGATATAGATGTAGGAGATCGTGAGGATCGAGGCCGAGCCGAACGGCGCGGCCGACACCGGGCCGACCGGTGCATCCGCCTTGGTCGCGGGATGGCCGGGCAGGAACGGGGCGAGATGTGCTCTTACGCCGATCGGGCCCATGCCGGGGCCGCCGCCGCCATGCGGGATGCAGAAGGTCTTGTGCAGGTTGAGGTGGCTGACATCGGCGCCGTAATCGCCGGGCCGTGACAGCCCGACCTGCGCGTTGAGGTTGGCGCCGTCGAGATACACCTGGCCGCCATGGCCATGGACGATGTCACAAATCTCGCGGATGTGCTCTTCGAACACGCCATGCGTCGAGGGATAGGTGATCATCACAGCGGCGAGGTCGTTCGAATGTTTCTCGGCCTTGGCGCGGAGATCACCAACGTCGACGTCGCCGTTCTTCTCGCAGGCGACCACCACCACGTCCATGCCGACCATCGCGGCCGAGGCCGGGTTGGTGCCATGAGCGGAGGAGGGGATCAGGCAGATCTTGCGGTGGCTCTGTCCGCGCGCGGCATGATAGCCGCGGATCGCGAGCAGCCCGGCATATTCGCCTTGCGCGCCGGAATTCGGCTGCAGTGAGATCGCGTCATAGCCGGTGATGTCGCACAGCCACTTTTCAAGCCGCGCGAACAGCGCGTGATAGCCGGCGGCCTGCTCGCGCGGGGCGAACGGGTGCAGCGTCGCAAACTCCGGCCAGGTCAGCGGCATCATCTCGGTGGTCGCGTTCAGCTTCATGGTGCAGGATCCCAGCGGAATCATCGCGCGGTCGAGCGCGAGGTCGCGATCACTGAGCTTGCGCATGTAGCGCAGCATCTCGGTCTCCGAGCGATGCGCATGGAACACCGGATGGGTGAGGAAAGCGGTCGTGCGCTTCAAGTCGTCCGGCAGCGCCTCGCGCGTCTCGGCGTCGATCTCGGCATAGGCGAGTGTGCCGCCGAAGGCGCGCCAAACCGCTTCCACCGTTGCAGGCGTCGTGGTCTCGTCGAGCGCAATGCGAAGCGCGGTTTCACTGATGCCGAGATTGATTGTCTCGGCGGTCGCGCGCGCAATGATCTCGGCACGCTTGGCGCCAGCATCGACGCTGAGCGTGTCGAAGAAGGTCTCCGACTGGAGCGCAAAGCCGAGCCTGCGCAGGCCGGTGGCGAGCACGGTCGCGCGGCGATGCACATCTTGCGCGATCTGCGTCAGGCCCTCGGGGCCGTGATAGACCGCGTACATCGAGGCGATCACGGCGAGGAGCACCTGCGCGGTGCAGATGTTGGAAGTCGCCTTCTCGCGGCGGATGTGCTGCTCGCGGGTCTGGAGGGCGAGGCGATAGGCCGGCATCCCGCGCGAATCCACGGAGAGGCCGACGATGCGGCCGGGCAGCGAGCGCTTCAGCGCGTCGCGCACCGCCATATAGGCCGCATGCGGTCCGCCATAGCCCATCGGCACGCCAAAGCGCTGCGCCGAGCCGATCGCGATGTCGGCCCCTAGCTCGCCGGGCGAGGCGAGCAGCGTCAGTGCCAGCAGATCGGCGGCGACGATCGCGAGCGCGCCCTTGGCGCGCAGTGTCGCGATCGCGGGACGCAGGTCCCGCACCGCGCCCGACGAGCCCGGATATTGCAGCAGCGCACCTAGCACGTCACTCTTAGCGAGATCGGTGAGGGGATCGCCGACGATCAGGCTCCAGCCGAGCGGCTCGGCGCGGGTGCGCATCACCGCGAGCGTCTGCGGATGCACGTCCTTGTCGACGAAGAAGGCTTTTGCCTTCACCTGTGAGTGCCGCTCGGCGAGCGCCATGGCTTCGGCCGCCGCGGTCGCCTCGTCGAGCAGCGAGGCGTTGGCAACGTCGAGCCCGGTGAGGTCGCAGATCATGGTCTGGAAATTGAGCAGCGCCTCGAGCCGGCCCTGGCTGATTTCGGGCTGGTAGGGCGTATACGCCGTGTACCAGGCCGGATTCTCCAGGATGTTGCGCTGGATCACCGCGGGCAGGATCGTGCCGGAATAGCCCTGGCCGATCAGCGAGGTGAAGACCTTGTTCTGCCGCGCGAGCTCGCCCATATGCGCGATCGCCTCGGTTTCGCTCAAGGCTTTGCCGAGATCGAGCGGGGCGGCCTGCCGGATCGAGGCCGGCAGCGTCTCCCCCATCAGCGCATCAACGCTTTTGGCGCTGACGGCCTCGAGCATTGCGGTGACGTCGCGCGTCGAGGGGCCAATGTGGCGGCGAACGAAGTTGGCGGCGGTGTCGCCGTTGGATTTGCGGTGCGCGGTCATCATAGGGTCCTCGCTAGGAGTTGCTGTCATCGTCCGTCTTGTGCGCACTTGCGCACAGGGGCGGACGATCCAGTACGCCGTGGCCCCTCGGCTCTAGCCGAAGCGGCTCCGTCGACTGGATGTCCCGCCTTCGCGAGGCATGACAGTGAGTGTGAGGCGGCTACTTGCTTCATCTCACGCCGTATGCGCTTTGTACGCAGCGTCATCCATGAGGCCGCCGAGCTCGTTTCTGTCGGCAATCTTGATCTTGAAGAACCAGGCCGCGCCCTGCGCATCCGTGTTCACCAGCGCGGGCTCGGCCGCGAGTGCGGGATTGGTCTCGAGCACCTCGCCCGTAACGGGCGCGTAGACGTCAGAGGCGGCCTTGACGGATTCCACGACCGCGGCGGCTTCCGCCTTCTTCAGCATGCGGCCGATCTTGGGCAGCTCGACAAACACGACGTCGCCGAGCTGCTGCTGCGCGTAATCGGTGATGCCGACGGTGGCGATGTCGCCCTCGATGGCGAGCCATTCGTGGTCGGAGGTGTACAGCGTCGTGGTCATTGTCGAATCCTCAGCGTTTGTAGGTGTTTTTCACGAAGGGCATGGCGGCGACCTCGACGGCTAGGCGCTGGCTGCGCACCTCGGCGAACAGCTTGGTGCCGAGCGCGCTCTGGCGCGTGGGCACATAGCCCATCGCCACCGGCGCATTCAGGCTCGGGCCGAAGCCGCCCGATGTAACCTTGCCGATCGGCTCGCCCGCCGTCGCATCCGCAAACAGCAGCGCGCCCTCCCGCACCGGCGCGCGTCCCTCAGTGCGCAGGCCGACGCGGCGGCGGGATGCACCCTGGTCGAAATGGGCGAGAATCTTCTCAGCGCCGGGGAAGCCGCCGGCGCGCGTCCCACCGCTGCGGCGGCTCTTCTGCACCGACCATTCCAGCTCGGCTTCGACCGGCGTGGTCGTGGTGTCGATGTCGTGGCCGTAGAGACAGAGCCCGGCCTCCAGCCGCAGGCTGTCGCGGGCCCCGAGCCCGATCGGCATCACGTCCGGGTTTTCGAGCAGCGTCCTGGCGAGCCGCTCGGCATCGCCGGCGGGCACGGAAATCTCGAACCCGTCCTCGCCGGTATAGCCCGAGCGCGAGACGAAACAGGGGAGGCCGGCGACCTCGCGCGGGCCGGCATCCATGAATTTCATGGACGGCGCCTCTGCACACCATTTCGCCAGCGCCGTTTCCGCCTTCGGGCCCTGGAGCGCGATCAGCGCGCGGCCGTCCAGCGGATCGATCACGCAGTCGTCGGAGAGATGCGCGCGCAGATGCGCCTCGTCCGCGTCCTTGCAGGCGGCGTTGACGACCAGGAACAGGTGGTCGCCGAAATTGGCAACCATCAGATCGTCAAGGATGCCGCCATCCGCATTGGTGAACTGGGCGTAGCGCTGCCGTCCCGGTGCAATCGCCAGGATATCCTGCGGCACCAGCCGCTCCAGCGCGCGGGCGGCGTCCTCGACCTTGCCGGATTTCGGCCGGAGCGCGATCTGTCCCATGTGGGAGACGTCGAACAGGCCCGCGGAGGCGCGGGTGTGGAGATGCTCCTTCAGCACGCCCGCGGGGTACTGCACGGGCATGTCATAGCCCGCGAACGGCACCATCTTGCCGCCCAGGGACACATGCAGGGCGTGGAGCGGGGTGTGTCGGAGGGAATCGTGGTCGTCGGGTGCAGGCATTACAGGGGCCCTCGGCGGTTCCCCGGGGACGATTCCCCGGCAGCAACCCATCGAAGCCCCATCTGTCGCTGTGCCTGAGAGTATTATCCCGTCGGCGGACGCTGTCCGGGTCTTAACCCCGTCGGCGCCTCTTTCCAGATGTCGTCAAAGCCACGCGGTCCTTTTGCCTGAGAGTTTCCGGGGCGGTTGCTCCTTCGGCGCCGGCTGCCTAAAGCCGGTCTCTCCCGACGTGGCCGTACGATAGAGATATGTAAAGACCACAGCCTGGCCAAGCCTGTCAACGCGGCCGGCATCGGCTTTCAACCGGGATTGCGCGACCGCGGCAACCTACTGATCTGCTTGCACATCTCCTTGCACAGTTTCTGGACAGCGAAGCTGGCCTTGTCTAAAAGCGCTTTGGCCCGCAGATATCAGCCTTTAGCGTCTGTTTGGATGGCGAGAAGCGGGCCCAAGCATACCCGATTGGATGAACATGAGCGGCGTCAACGAGATCAGGTCGACCTTTTTGAACTTCTTTGCCGAGAACGGCCACGAGATTGTGCCGTCCTCGCCACTCGTGCCGCGCAACGATCCGACCTTGATGTTCACCAATGCCGGCATGGTGCAGTTCAAGAACGTCTTCACCGGCGTCGAGAAGCGGCCCTATCAGCGCGCCACCACCTCGCAGAAATGCGTGCGCGCCGGCGGCAAGCACAACGACCTCGACAATGTCGGCTACACCGCGCGCCATCTCACCTTCTTCGAGATGCTCGGCAACTTCTCGTTCGGCGACTATTTCAAGGAGCGCGCGATCGAGCTCGCCTGGAAACTGATCACCAGCGAGTTCGGGCTGAAGAAGGACAAGCTGCTCGTCACGGTCTACCACACCGACGACGAGGCGGCGGGCCTGTGGAAGAAGATCGCCGACTTCTCCGACGACCGCATCATCCGGATTCCGACTTCGGACAATTTCTGGGCGATGGGCGACACCGGCCCGTGCGGCCCGTGCTCGGAGATCTTCATCGACCGCGGCGAGCACATCTGGGGCGGGCCTCCGGGCTCGCCCGAGGAGGACGGCGACCGCTTCCTCGAATTCTGGAATCTCGTCTTCATGCAGTACGAGCAGGTGACGAAGGAGGAGCGCGTGGGCTTGCCGCGTCCCTCGATCGACACCGGCATGGGCCTGGAGCGCATGGCCTGCATTCTCCAGGGCGTCGAGAGCGTGTTCGAGACCGACCTGTTCCGCAATTTGATCGACGCGGCGGCGTCCGCACTCGGCAGCGGGCCGAACGAGCAGACCGTCGCCTCGTTCCGGGTCATCGCCGACCATCTGCGCTCCTCGGCCTTCCTCATCTCCGACGGCGTGCTGCCCTCGAACGAGGGCCGCGGCTATGTGCTGCGCCGGATCATGCGCCGCGCGATGCGCCATGCCCAGCTTTTGGGCGCGAAAGAACCGCTAATGCATCGCCTGGTCTGGGCGCTGGTGCGCGAGATGGGCCAGGCCCTTCCGGAACTGGTCCGCGCAGAGAAGCTGATCGAGGAGACGCTGCGGCTGGAAGAGACCCGCTTCCGCAAGACGCTGTCGCGCGGACTTGCCATCCTCGATGAGAAGAGCGCGTCCTTGAAGAAGGGCGACATGTTCGACGGCGACGTCGCCTTCACGCTGTACGATACCTACGGCTTCCCGCTGGACCTGACGCAGGACGCGCTGAAGTCGCGCGGTATCGGCGTCGACCAGGCGGCGTTCTCTGATGCGATGGAGCGTCAGAAGGCCAAGGCGCGCGAGTCCTGGAAGGGTTCTGGCGAGGCGGCTTCCGAAGCGATCTGGTTCCCGCTGCGTGAGAAGCTGGGTGCGACCGAATTCCTCGGCTACGAGACCGAGAGCGCCGAAGGCGTGGTTTCCGCGCTGGTCAAGGACGGCAAGGAGGCGGGCAGCCTCAAGGCCGGCGAGACCGGCGCGATCGTGCTGAACCAGACACCGTTCTATGCGGAATCCGGCGGCCAGGTCGGCGACACCGGCGTGCTGCTCGGCGAGGGCGGCATCAAGGTCCGCATCACCGACACGCAGAAGAAGCTCGGCGATCTCTTCGTCCATATCGGCACGGTCGAGAGCGGCGAAGTGAAGCTCGGCACCGCGCTCCAGCTCGAGGTGGATCATTCGCGTCGTGCGTCGATCCGCGCCCACCACTCGGCGACGCACCTCCTCCACGAGGCGCTGCGCCAGGTGCTCGGCGACCACATCGCTCAGCGCGGCTCGATGGTCGCGCCCGACCGGCTGCGCTTCGACTTCGTGCATCCGAAGCCGATCACGGCGGAGGAACTCGCCCGCGTCGAGGACATCGCCAACGACGTGGTGCTGGAGAACGACGAGGTCACCACGCGTATCATGGGCGTCGATGAAGCCCGTGAGGCGGGGGCGCGCGCCCTGTTCGGCGAGAAATATGGCGACGAGGTCCGCGTCGTCTCGATGGGCAGGACCGCACGCGAGCGCGGCGCCAACACGCTCGGCTGGTCGGTCGAGCTCTGCGGCGGCACGCATGTGAAGCGGACCGGCGACATCGGTCTGATCACGCTCACGAGCGAGAGCGCGGTCGCCTCAGGCGTGCGCCGCATCGAGGCGCTGACCGGCAATTATGCGCGCAAGCACGCCAATGACACCATGGCGCTGGCGAAGATTGCGGCGAACGAGCTGCGCACCTCCATCGACGACGTGCCGGCGCGCATCGCCGCGCTGATGGAGGAACGCAAGAAGCTCGAGCGCGAGCTCTCCGACGCACGCAAGAAGCTCGCGATGGGCGGCGGCGCGTCATCGAGCAACGGCGCGGCGGCGGGCGTGCGCGAGGTCGGCGACGTCAAGCTGATGGCGCGCGCGGTCGAGGGCATCGAGATGAAGGATCTCAAGAGCCTTGCCGACGACGGCAAGAAGCAGATCGGCTCCGGCGTCGTCGCTATCGTCGGCGTCACCGAGGACGGCAAGGCCGGTGTCGTGGTCGGCGTGACACAGGATCTGACCGCGCGCTTCAACGCCGTGAACTTGGTGCGCATCGCGTCCGAAGCGCTCGGTGGCAAGGGCGGCGGCGGCCGGCCCGACATGGCGCAGGCCGGCGGCCCTGACGGCGCCAATGCGGCCGCGGCGCTCTCGGCGATCGAAAAGGCGATGGCAGGCGCTTAAAACCCCGTGTCCCCCCCCGCATGATGCTTCCTCGGGCACAGGTCTCGTCGTTGCGAGGAGCTCGCGACAAAATTGCAGAGCAAATTTGCGCTGATGCGACGAAGCAATCCAGTGTCCGCCGTGGAGACAGTCTGGATCGCTTCGCTTCGCTCGCAATGACGGTTGAGGCGAGACGCCGGCTTACGCTGCCAGCGCCTTCGTGAGGTTCTCGGCGACCTTGTCGAGGAAGCCGGTGGTCGAGAGCCAGCGCTGGTCGGCGCCGACCAAGAGCGCGAGATCCTTGGTCATGTAGCCGGCTTCGACGGTGTCGACGCAGACCTTCTCCAGTGTGTTCGCGAACTTGGCGAGCTCGGCATTGTTGTCGAGCTTGGCGCGATGCGACAGGCCGCGCGTCCAGGCGAAGATCGAGGCGATGGAATTGGTCGAGGTCTCCTTGCCCTTCTGGTGCTCGCGGTAGTGGCGGGTCACCGTGCCGTGGGCGGCTTCGGCTTCCACCGTCTTGCCGTCGGGGGTGAGCAGCACCGAGGTCATCAGGCCGAGCGAGCCGTAGCCCTGCGCAACCGTGTCGGACTGCACGTCGCCATCGTAATTCTTACAGGCCCAGACATAGCCGCCGGACCATTTCAGCGCCGAGGCCACCATGTCGTCGATCAGGCGGTGCTCGTAGGTCAGGCCCTTGGCGTCGAATTCCTTCTTGAACTCGCGGTCGAAGATGTCCTGGAAGATGTCTTTGAAGCGGCCGTCATAGACTTTCAGAATGGTGTTCTTGGTCGACAGATAGACGGGGTAGCCGCGCAGCAGGCCGTAATTGAAGGAGGCGCGGGCGAAGTCGATGATGGAGTCGTCGAGATTGTACATCTCCATGGCGACGCCGGCGCCCGGTGCCTTGAACACTTCCTTCTCGATCACGGTACCGTCCTCGCCGACGAACTTCAGCGAGAGGGTGCCCTTGCCCGGGAACTTGATGTCCGTGGCGCGGTACTGATCGCCATAGGCGTGGCGGCCGATGATGATCGGCTTGGTCCAGCCGGGAACGAGACGCGGCACGTTCTTGCAGATGATCGGCTCGCGGAAGATCACGCCGCCGAGGATGTTGCGGATGGTGCCGTTCGGCGACTTCCACATCTGCTTGAGATTGAACTCCTTCACCCGGGCTTCATCAGGGGTGATGGTGGCGCATTTGACGCCGACGCCGACCTTCTTGATCGCCTCGGCGGCGTCGATGGTGACCTGATCGTTGGTGTGGTCGCGGTATTCCATCCCCAGGTCGAAATAGAGCAGCTCGACGTCAAGGAACGGGTTGATCAGCTTGTCCTTGATGTACTGCCAGATGATCCGGGTCATCTCGTCGCCATCGAGTTCGACGACGGGATTGGATACCTTGATTTTTGCCATGATCGGGGAAGCCTCTTGGAAACGGCGCTTTGGGCGCGCCACGGGTATATCCGGCGCCTCTTAGCACCGCCGCGCGGCGGGCGAAAGCCAAGGGATTATGCACTTTTAGCCCATCCAGCTTCCGCAGATGGGAAGCGGCAGCCGGCTCCCGGCCGGGCGGGGACTGACGTTCCAGGCGAGATTCAAAAGTCGAATCCAACCCGTTATTTCCCTTGAGAATTCTGTCAGGACAGGCAAACGACAAGCGGCGATGCGGCCGGTCCGCTGGGCCGGCCTGAATCAACTCCTGAAGCGGCCTCTGCAAGGCCTTGAGAGACAGCGTGAAAGCGAAGTGAGATGTCGGGGACTGACAAGAGCAAAGCGGGGCTTTCCCTCGACGGCCCCATCGTGATCCTGGTCGAGCCGCAGCTCGGGGAAAACATCGGCATGGCCGCGCGCGCCATGGGCAATTTTGCGCTTGCCGCCTTGCGCATCGTCAATCCCCGCGACGGCTGGCCCAACATCGCCGCGCAGCGCGCCGCGGCCGGCGCCGACCACATTCTGGAAAAGGCCAAACTGTTTGCGACGGTGGAAGAGGCCGTCGCCGATCTCGATCTGTTGTTCGCCACCACGGCGCGCGCCCACGACCAGGCCAAGCCGGTGGTCGGGCCGGAGGCGGCAGCGGCCGAGATCTCGGGTCACATCGCCACAGAGGGCAAGGCTGGTATCCTGTTCGGCCGGGAGCGCTGGGGCCTCACCAACGAGGAGGTCGGGCTCGCCAACCGTATCATCACCTTCCCGGTCAATCCTGGCTTTGCCTCGCTCAACCTCGCCCAGGCCGTGCTGCTGGTCGGCTATGAATGGTTCAAGCGCGCCACGTCAGGCGAACTGCCGCACGGCATGCCCGAGCGCTCCGAGCGCGCCTCGCAGCACCAGATGCAGGCCTTCTTCGACAACCTCGTGCGCGAGCTCGACAAGGTCGAATTCCTGCGCCCGGCCGAGAAGCGCGACACCATGCTGGTGAACCTGCGCAACATCTTCACCCGGATGGAGCCGACCAAGCAGGACATGCACACGCTGCACGGCGTGGTGATGGCGATCGCGGAAGGCCGCAAGGGCCCGGCCAAGGGCGGCGTGCTCGACGGCGAGCAGGCGACGCGCCTGCGCGCGCTCTTGGCCGAGCACGGGCAGGGCGGCAGCGTGCCTGACAGCGGCTCGACTGTGCGCGGGCTCGCGCGCCTGCTCCGCCGCAACCCGACCGACGCCGAGCGCCTGCTGTGGCAGGCGCTGACCCGCGACCGCCGCTTCGCCGGCCAGTTCAAGCGCCAGACCCCGGTGGGGCGGCACATTCCCGACTTCGTCTCGTTCCCGCACCGGATCGCGATCGAGCTCGTCAACGCGGGCGAGGGGGAAGCCATCGCGGCAGATCGCGCGTCGCGGCGGGCTTGGCTCGAGGCGCGGGATTATCGCGTGCTGGAGATCCGGACGGCCGATGTGGAGCGTGATATGGAGGCGGAGCTGGTGCGGCTGCAGGGAATGATGTCGGAAGGATCGAGCGCTTCGTAGCAGGTAACCTCAGACTGGGTGCCACCGTCGAATGAAGACTATTGGCTGCCTTCGTCGAGCAGTGTCTTCGCGATAACGTTGCTCTTGTCGCAGACGCTGGAGAACGCGCGGGGAGGGACATCATCGACGAGCGGGCGGTCGGGCAGTTCTCGGACTTTGCCGTCACGAGGCGAGGCGCCGGTGTGAAGCGCTAGCCTCATTTATTGGCACGCTTCGTGCCTCCCAAAGCGGCAGGCCGGCACGATGCCGAACCAAAAGGAGACCCTGGCATGAAACGCGAAGACCTCACCGAAAAGCTGCTCGACATCAAGCGCGAAAAGGGCTGGAGCTGGAAATACATCTGCGAGAAGATCGGCGGCTATTCCGAAGTGCTGATTACGGGCGCGATCCTCGGCCAGATGAAATTGACAAAACCGCAGGCCGCCAACGCCGGCGAGCTGTTCGGTCTGTCGAAGGCGGAAGTTGCGATGCTCAACGAGGTGCCGATGCGCGGCACCGGCACGCCGATGCCGCCGACCGATCCCCTGATCTACCGCTTCTACGAGATGGTGATGGTGAACGGCCCGGCCTGGAAGGCGCTGATCGAGGAAGAGTTCGGCGACGGCATCATGTCGGCGATCGACTTCGACATGGGAATCGAGCGCGTTGCGAACCCGAAGGGCGACCGCGTCAAGATCACTATGAGCGGCAAGTTCCTGCCGTACAAATATTACGGCGCCAGCGGCAACGTGCCGGAATACGGATTTAGGGAGGAGTGATAGAGGCGAGTGGCGAATTGCGAGTAGCGAATGGGGACGCCCAATTCGCCATTCGCCACTCCCTATTCGCCTATTTTATTTCCCCGCCTTCACCTCGGCGGCCGCCACCGCGAGCAATTCGCTCATCTTGGCGCGAATCGTTTGCTCGGTGACGGTGACGTTCTTGGCGGCGAAATCGGCCATGATCTTGCGCAGGACGTCGGCATCGCCGGCCTCCTCGAAATCCGCCGCGACCACCTCCTTGGCATAGGCAGTGGCGGCATCGCTGGTGATGCCGAGCTTTTCCGCCGCCCACAGGCCGAGCAGCCGGTTGCGACGGGCCTCTGCCTTGAATTTCTGCTCCTCGTCGAGGGCGAACTTCTTCTCGAAACCTTCCTGCCGCTTGTCGAACTCGCTCATGCCTTGTTCCAAATCCCTCTGAATGGAGCGGGAGCCTTCCGTTGCGGCGCCCCGACTGCATGCCTACATAGATAGCACATATCGGCAAAACAACGGGCCGTTAAGCCGCAGTCAAGGCGGTATAAGTCGGCGTCGGATGGACCGGATCGATTGTGCTGGGACAGCCAATCGGATAGGTTGCCTGAAGGTTTGGTTCCTGTTCTGTTTCCAGAGGTTCCAGGCCGTTCACGGCAGCTCCGCTGTGGGTCGTAATCCTAGTCAACCGGAGCACACCAGATTCATGGATTTCAACAAAACACGGTACATCCCAATGAGCCGTCGGCGTCGCATTTATGAAGGCAAGGCAAAGGTTCTCTATGAAGGCCCGGAGCCCGGTACCCTGATCCAGCACTTCAAGGATGACGCCACCGCGTTCAATGCGAAAAAGCATCAGGTGATCGAGGGCAAGGGTGTCCTCAACAACCGGATCTCGGAGTACCTGTTTCAGCACCTCAACGACATCGGGGTGCCGACCCATTTCATCCGCCGGCTCAACATGCGCGAGCAGTTGATTCGCGAGGTCGAGATCGTGCCGCTGGAAGTGGTGGTGCGGAACGTTGCCGCCGGCTCGCTGTCGCAGCGCCTCGGCATCGAGGAGGGCACCCAACTGCCCCGTTCGATCATCGAGTTCTACTACAAGAATGACCAGCTCAACGACCCCATGGTGTCGGAAGAGCACATCACTGCGTTCGGCTGGGCGACGCCGCAGGAGATCGACGACATCATGGCGCTCGCCATCCGCGTCAACGATTTCCTCACCGGGCTCTTCCTCGGCATCGGCATCCGCCTCGTCGACTTCAAGATGGAGTGCGGGCGCCTGTTCGAGAACGAGATGATGCGGATCATCGTCGCCGACGAGATCTCGCCGGACTCCTGCCGTCTGTGGGACATCAAGTCGAACGAGAAGCTCGACAAGGACCGCTTCCGCAGGGATCTCGGCGGCCTGCTCGAGGCCTATACCGAAGTCGCAAAGCGCCTCGGCATCCTCATGGAGAACGAGCGTCCGCAGGGCTCCGGCCCGGTGCTGGTGAAAAGCTGAAAGAGGATCTTTGACGTGAAGGCACGTGTTACCGTTACCTTGAAAACGGGTATCCTCGATCCGCAAGGCAAGGCCATCGAAGGCGCGCTGAAGTCGCTCGGCGTCGACGGTATCGCCAGCGTCCGGCAGGGCAAGGTGTTCGACATCGAGCTCGCCGGCGCCGATAAGGGCAAGGCGGAAGCCGCGCTGAAGGAAGCCGCCGACAAGCTGCTGGCGAACACCGTGATCGAGAATTATCGGGTCGAGATCGTCTAACGCGCGCGCCGCTCACAGCCACCCGACACGCCGAAAACGCCAGTACAGCGCGCCGCATGCCGTCAGCATCACGCCGAGCAGCATGTAATAGCCGTATTCCCATTCCAGCTCCGGCATGTGCTTGAAGTTCATGCCGTAGATGCCGGCGAGGGCAGTCGGGATGGCGATGATCGCGAGCCAGGAGGCGAGCTTCTTGGACACCGCCGTTTCCTGCGCCTGGCCGACCAGCAGGCTCGCCTCGAAGGCGAAGGCCAGCACCTCGCGCATGGAATCGATGCGCTCCTGGATGTTGCGGACGTGGTCCGTGACGTCGCGGAACAGCGGCTGCATGGCCTGGCGCACCATGGCGAGTTCGTCGTGCTCCAGCCGGCGGCAAACCTCCACCAGCGGGCCGATCGCGGTCCTGAGCCGCAACAGGTCGCGGCGCAGCATGTAAAGCCGCTCGATCTGCGCCTTGCTGATCGGCTTGGAGAGCACGTCGTCCTCGATGGCCTCGACTTCATCGTGAATGCTTTCGAGCACGGGCGAGTAATTGTCGACGATGAAATCGAGGATGGCGTAGAGGATGTAATCCTCGCCGCGCGCCAGCGCCCGCGGGCAGCTTTCGCAGCGTTCGCGTACCGGCGTGTAGGAGGTCGAAGCGCCGTGGCGCACCGACACCAGATAGCCTTCGCCGACGAAGATGTGCGTCTCGCCGAAGGCGATGCGGCCCTCGATCAATTGCGCGGTGCGCGCGACGATGAACAGAGCCTCGCCATATTGCTCGATCTTGGGCCGCTGATGGGCGTGGTTGGCGTCCTCGATGGCGAGCTCGTGCAAATCGAACTGCTTCTGCACGGCGCCGAGGAGCGCCATGTCGGGTTCGTGCAGGCCGATCCAGACCACGTGTCCGGGCTTGGCCCGCCAGCTCGAGGCCTCGCTGATGGCGATATTGGCAACGCGGCGGCCGTCGACATAGGCGCCGGCCGCGACGACGCCCTCGGCGGACACCGGTTCGGCAGGAGATGCGGACAGCGACGGGACGTTCATGGCTTCAATCCCGGGCAATTCGAGCGGCCAAACCGCATGCGGCCATGGCCTGTGTACAAGGCCCTTTGCCGAGGCTAGCACTGGTAAAATCCCCGTCAAATCGTTATGTCTCTTGGCGAATTGGCCCTCCCTGCCATCTCGATTCCAGCCACCGTCGGAACCTTACGCCATGAAAGCCGCCATCCTCGTCTTTCCCGGAATCAACCGCGAGCGCGACATGGCGCGTGCCTTGAGGCTGATCTCCGGCCGCGAGCCCGCGATGGTGTGGCACGCCGAGACTTCACTGCCTGCGGGCACCGACCTCGTGGTGGTGCCGGGCGGCTTCTCCTATGGCGACTATTTGCGCTGCGGCGCGATCGCGGCGCGCGCGCCCGTAATGGACGCGGTGCGCGACTATGCAGCCAAGGGCGGCCTCGTGCTCGGCGTCTGCAACGGTTTCCAGATCCTCTGCGAATCCGGCCTGTTGCCGGGCGTCTTGATGCGCAATGCGCGGCTGAAATTCATCTGCCACGACGTGCATCTGCGGGTCGAGCGTTCCGACACGCCGTTCACCCGCGGCTACAATGCCGGGCAGGTGATCCGCGTGCCCGTCGCGCATGGCGAGGGCAATTACGAGGCGGACGAAGAGACTATCAAGCGGCTCGAAGGCGAGGGGCGGGTGCTCTATCGCTACTGCTCCCCTGAGGGCGTGGTTGATGAGACCCATAACATCAACGGCGCGGCGCATTCCATCGCCGGCATCGTCAACGACAAGGGCAACGTGCTCGGCATGATGCCGCATCCGGAAAACCACGTCGAAGACATCATGGGCTGCACTGACGGCCGCGGCCTGTTCGCCGGCCTCGTCCAGCATCTGGAAAAAGCCGCGTGATCTGGTTCGTGCTGAAGCGGTCGCTCGCCGCGCTCGCGGCGCTGTCGTTCGCGACCGTTGCGTTCGCGCAGGATTATCCCAAGCGTCCAATCACCATGATCGTGCCGTTCGCGGCCGGCGGCACCTCGGACGTGATCGCGCGGACCGTGGCCGAGCAGATGGGCATCGCGCTCGGCCAGACCATGGTGATCGAGAACGTCGCCGGCGCCGGCGGCTCGACGGCGCTGGCACGCGCCTCCCGCGCCGAGCCCGACGGCTACACCATCGCGATCGGCAATGCCGGCACCAACGCGGCGACCTACACGATCTATCCAAAGCTGCCGTTCACGCCGGAATCGTTCGTGCCGATCGCCATGGTGGCGAAGACGTTCGGCGTCGTCGCCGTGCGCAAGGATTTTCCGGCCAAGGACCTGAAAGAGTTCATCGCCTACGTCAAGGCCAATCCAGGCAGGATCAATCTCGGCCATGCCGGCGTCGGCTCCTCGAACTATCTGATCTGCAAGAGCTTCGTCACCGCCGCCGGGATCGACGCGACGCTGGTCGGCTATCGCGGTGCCGCGCCCGCGCTGACCGATGCGATCGGCGGCCAGATCGACGGCGTCTGCGATGCGGCCGCCTCCGTCTCGCAGGCAATCAACGACAAGCTGGTAAAGGGCCTCGTGGTCGGCTCGACCGTGCGGCTGGCCTCGTTGCCCGATCTGCCGACATCAGCCGAAGCCGGCCTAGCCGAATTCGAGGCGCAGGGCTGGAACGGCCTGTTCGCGCCCAAGGGCACCCCGCCGGCCGTGATCGCCAAGCTGAATGCCGCCGCGCGCACGGCTGTGGAATCCGACGCGGTGAAGAAGCGCTTCGCTGACCTCTCGACCGTTGCGCCCGATCCCGACGAGCACACGCCGGAAGTGCTGCAAAAGCTCGTGACGCGCGACGTGGAAAAATACCGGAAAATGCTCGCGGACGACGCCAAGTAGCGGCCAGCCTTCGATCGACAATCATTCATTTGTTTGCAGGCGGCGCAGCTATGGTTGCGCATCAGTGGCGCCAGACCGAAAGTCAGCTCAATCAGGAGGGGTCGGGCTCGTCACAAAAATGGAGCGGAAGAAGGGGGCGCATCTTCCTCGTGGCGGCCGCTACGCCCCATCTCATCCCGCTCTAGCGCAGCTTCAGCCGTTCGGTCGGCACCGTCATTGCCGCAACACCGGCCATGACCAGCAGCAGACCCAGCGCGAGGTTCGACGGCACGCTCTCGCCGAGCAGCAGCACGGAGAGGCCGACGCCGATCGGGATGCGCAAATAGCCTTGGGCGTTCGTCGTGAGCGTGCCGAGCCGCCCGAGGCAAACATAGAACAGCATCAAGCCCAATGCGCTCGACACGATGCCCATGACGATGGTGGCGGTGATCGCGGTCGGCGTCGGGTGCAGCGTCCAGGGCTGGTCGATGAGAAGCGAGGGCGGCAGCAGGATGATGCCGCCGAACAGCAGCGAACCGGCCGCCACCACCATCGGGTCGTAATCGGACAGGCGCAGGCCGAAGATCGTGGCGCAGGCAAACGAGATGGTGGCGAAGAGGATCGCGACCTCCGCGATGATCTCGCGACTGAGCCCGCGCAGCGCATCGAGGCCGACGATGAGAATCGTGCCGGCAAGCCCGAGGATCGCGCCCGCGAGCTTGAGCAGCGTCGCCGGCTCGTGCCGCGTGATCAGCGACGTGATCAGGAAGGCGAAGATCGGCGTCGTCGAAGCCAGCACCACCGTGTTCGACGCCGGCACATATTGCTGCGACCAGGTGATGATCAGGAACGGAAAGGTCGAGTTGATCAATTGCTGGGTCGCGAACAGCTTCCAGGCTTTCGCGTCGGTCGGGATCGTGACGCCGCGCATCCACAGGATCGCGAACAGGAAGGCGGCCGCGATCAGCGAGCGCGCCGCGATGAAGGTGATGGGTGGGATCGTGTCCAGCGCCAGCTTGGCCAGCGGATAGGTCGAGCTCCAGCAGCAGGCCAGCGCCAGCAGCAGCGCGAAGTCGCGCCAGCTGCGTGCGCCGGTGGTGGCGATTGACGGCAACGTTGATGCGGACGCCGTCGTGCGACCCGCCTCCGATGTGCTGTGCGGCACCTTGTTCTTGCTCCCCGGCGCACAAGCGCTTGACCAACTCTGGGCGAGGGAGCGTGAAAAGGGAAGGCCTCGAGCTATGCGTTTGGCTGGGGCTGCGGCTTCCGCTTCACCCGCTTGATCGTCCCGGAAAAGGTGAACAGCGGCCGTCCGTCGGAGGCCAGCTTGCCACGCAGGAAGATCAGCGAGCCGCCGGCGCGAGACACTTCGCCCACGCATTCGATCAACTCGCCCTCGCGTGCTGCATCGAGGAAGTCGCAGGCGAAATTGGTGGTCACGGCAGGTCCATCCAACTCATGTGTGGCGATTGCAAACAGGCAATAATCGGCGAAGGCCATGAAGCAGCCGCCATGGACGTTGCCGGAGCCGTTGAGGTGCTTCCTCTCCACCCGGAAGGCGCAGCGGACGCTGCCGTCCGCCTCGATCCGGTGCCAGAAGGGGCCGACATGGGATTCAAAACTGTCGCGAATCCAGGTCCGCCAGCCCTTGAATTCGCCGTCTGTGGCGACGTGGAGGTCGGGGCGGCGGAGCGGGGGCGCTTTGGTCAATTCGTGCACGGACGTGGGCCTTCAATTGCGGGTCTTTAGCCCTTAAATCCGATCCGTCCGCGCCGTGCAATTCCTGTTCCCGCAGCTCGCCTGCCGCAAAACGTGGGACAGCGGGAAAATGCGCCATAAAGGGCTTTTCGTGAGCCCCCGATGTTCCTAAGAACGGCCAAACGCTGCCGAAAGCCCCCAATCCATGAAGAATGAACCCAAGATCACCCCAGAACTGGTTGCCGCCCACGGGCTCAAGCCCGACGAGTATGAGCGCATCCTCAAGCTGATCGGGCGGGAGCCGACCTTCACGGAACTCGGCATCTTCTCGGCGATGTGGAACGAGCATTGCTCGTACAAGTCCTCACGCATCCATTTGCGCGGCCTGCCGACCAAGGCGCCCTGGGTGATCCAGGGGCCCGGCGAGAATGCCGGCGTGATCGATATCGGGGATGGGCAGGCTGTGGTCTTCAAGATGGAGAGCCACAACCACCCGAGCTACATCGAGCCGTACCAGGGCGCGACCACCGGCGTCGGCGGCATTTTGCGCGACGTCTTTACTATGGGCGCGCGTCCGATCGCTTGCCTCAACGCGCTGAGCTTCGGCGCGCCGGAACATCCCAAGACGCGGCACCTCGTGTCCGGCGTGGTGGCCGGCGTCGGCGGCTACGGCAATTCCTTCGGCGTGCCGACGGTCGGCGGCCAGGTGCGCTTCCACACCCGCTATGACGGCAACATCCTCGTCAACGCGATGGCCGTGGGCCTCGCCGATGCCGACAAGATCTTCTATGCGGCTGCCTCCGGCGTGAACATGCCGATCGTCTATTTGGGCTCCAAGACCGGCCGCGACGGCATTCACGGCGCCTCGATGGCGTCGGCCGAGTTCGACGATAAGTCCGAGGAGAAGCGCCCGACCGTGCAGGTCGGCGATCCCTTCGCCGAGAAGCTGCTGCTCGAGGCCTGCCTCGAGATCATGGAGAAGGGCTGCGTCATCGCGATCCAGGACATGGGCGCGGCGGGCCTGACCTGCTCGGCGGTCGAGATGGGCGCCAAGGGCGACCTCGGCGTCGATCTCGATCTCGATGCGGTGCCGACGCGCGAGACCGGCATGAGCGCCTACGAGATGATGCTCTCGGAGAGCCAGGAGCGCATGCTCATGGTGCTCAAGCCCGAGAAGGAGAAAGAGGCCGAGGCGATCTTCAGGAAGTGGGGGCTCGACTTCGCTGTCGTCGGCTACACCACGCCGAGCAAGCGTTTCGTGGTCAAGCATGGCGGCGACGTCATGGCCGATCTGCCGATCAAGGAGCTCGGCGACGAGGCGCCGGTCTATGACCGCCCGCATGTCCCCTCCGCCGCGCCGCCGATCGTGCACGCCCGCGACGTGCCGGCGCCGATGGGCCTGGGTGCGGCCTTGGAGAAGCTGATCGGCACGCCGGACATGTGCTCTAAGCGCTGGGTCTGGGAGCAGTACGACCACGTCATTCTCGGCAACACCATGCAGCGTCCCGGCGGCGATGCCGCCGTGGTGCGCGTGCAGGACGGGCCGAAGGGCCTGGCGCTCACCGTCGATGTCACGCCGCGCTATTGCGAAGCCGATCCGTTCGAGGGGGGCAAGCAGGCGGTGGCGGAAGCTTGGCGTAACATCACCGCGGTCGGCGGCAAGCCGCTGGCGATTACCGACAACCTCAATTTCGGCAATCCTGAACGGCCCGAGATCATGGGCCAGTTCGTCGGCTGCCTGCAGGGCATCTCGGAAGCCTGCCGTACGCTCGACTTCCCGGTCGTCTCCGGCAACGTCTCGCTCTACAACGAGACCAACGGCCGGGCGATCCTGCCGACGCCCTCGATCGGCGGCGTCGGTCTGCTCGACGATTTCACCAAGTCTGCCTCCCTGGCCTTCAAAGCCGAGGGCGAAGCGATCCTGCTGATCGGCGAGACCCATGGCTGGCTCGGCCAGTCGGTGTACCTGCGCGACATCTGCGGTCGCGAGGAGGGCGCCCCGCCGCCGGTCGATCTTAGCGCCGAAAAGCGCAACGGCGATTGCGTGCGCGGCATGATCCATGCGGGCACAGCGACGGCCGTGCACGATCTCTCCGATGGCGGTCTGCTGGTCGCGCTCGCCGAGATGGCGATGGCGAGCGGCATCGGCGCAAGACTGCTCGCAGCACCGACCGCGCTCGTTCCGCAGGCTTATTGGTTCGGCGAAGACCAGGCGCGCTATCTCGTCACCGTGCCGGAAACGGAGGCCGGCCGCGTGCTCGCCAAGATGCGCGGCTGCGAGGTGCCCTGCGTGCGCATCGGCACCACTGGTGGCGATGCGGTTGCGATCTCAGGTGAAGCGCCGGTGGCGATCGACGTGTTGCGTCAGTCGTTCGAGCGCTGGCTGCCGGAGTATATGGGCGGGAAGGTGGCCTGAGCGGCTTCCGCATACTCAGACCCGGATTACGCTTCACAACACGTGCGACGCGCCCGGAATCTTCCGCAACGCCGCAGTCAGGCCCCAGCTCAGGATCGCCGTGAGCACGAAGCCGATCGCCGCCTTCGCGATCGCAGGCCACGCATAGTCGAACAGAGCGTACTGGATCCACAGCGCGATCGGATAATGCACCAGGAACATGCCGTAGGCATCCGCCTGCATGCGGTCGAGCAGGGTCGGCCCTGGCGCCTTCGAATGCAGGAAGAAGGCGAGAATCGCGAGCAGGATCGAGGCCGAGAACAGCACGAGAAACGTGCCGTAGAACACATGATACCAGTGCGGCAGCGGATCCGGATTCCCGAGGATCTCACGCTTGACATAGATCATGCCCCACATCAGGCAGTAGGGGATCAGCGTGACGACCACCCACAGCCAGCGGGTTTTCGGCAACTGGCCCTCGGCGCTGAGCACACCGCGGTCGAAGTTCGCCGCACCGACGCTGACCCCTATGAAGAAATACGCGAAATAGAGCAGGATGCGGCTCGCCTGCACCGAGAACGGCCCGAACTCGAACCACTTGTTGGCCCCGAAATTGACCAGCGCCGGCACGTAGACGATGACACTGATGGCCGCGAGCAGCAGCCAGAATAGGGCCGGTTGCTCGAAACCGCGCACCGAGATGCGGTTGACCGGATCGACCAGATGCGCCGAGACCCGGTAGAGCAGGCTCGCCGTCAGGTCGAACGCCAGCAGCACCCAGACGAACCAGATCGGGCCGCTCGGCCACGGGCCCGCCGTCACCGTCTTCCACCAGAACGAAGCGAAGGTCAGCTCCGGCTCCTGCCGCAGCGCGATCGCGTAATAAGCGAGCGGAATGACGGTGAAGGCCGCGATCACGAACGGCAGCCCGAGGCGCAACAGGCGGTCGCGGAGAAAGACTGACGGCGCCTTGCGCGCGATGCCCGGCCAGGTGAACAGTCCCGACAGGAAGAAGAACATCGCCATGAAGAAGCTGTCGGTGGCGAGCACGATCACGTCGAAGCCGGCCCAGGAGGCCGGATCGGTGTGACCGAAATGCGTGTAGGGGATCACCGCGTGATGCAGCAGCACGACCAGCGTCAGGAAGGTGCGGGCGCGATCGAGCGACAAATTGCGCGCCTTGCTCTTGGGCGCAGCATGCGCCTCCGCGCCGATCGTCGCTGAATGTGACATCGTGATCATCGTTGCCCCGCGCTCCCGCTCCCGGTGCGGACTGTGCCGCCGGGAACCAGATTCATCAAGGGCCCTTTGGCTCACCTAGGAACCAGTTCCGCGCAGCGAAGTTAGCGTTCGCGAAAAAGGTGTGAGGGCCGCGAGGGGGCGGCACCAATTCGGAGGCGGCGATGACGATCCTGAAGTGGGCGCTGATTTTCTTACTTGTCTCGATCGTGGCCGGTGTGCTCGGCTTCACCGGCATTTCGGCCGCCTCCGCCGATATCGCCCGCTTCCTGTTCTACGTCTTCGTCGTGATCTTCCTGGTGCTGCTAATATTGGGGCTCACGATCTTCAGGGCGTAGCCCTGCGGCATCCATGCTTACACTCGTCATGGCCGGCGACGAGCCCGGCCGTGACGGCGGCGTCTAGCCAGGGCTAGCCCGCTTCCTCGATCTTCACCTTGTCCGGATAGAAGGCGAGATGGCCGGAAATCTCCGTCATCGCGGGGAAGGGCGTCTCGTAGGTCCAGATCGCATTGTCCAGCGTCTTGCCATCGGCCTTGATGCTGTAATAGCTCGCGTCGCCCTTGTACGGGCAGTGGGTGACGCGATCGGTGCGCTCGAGCAGCGCCATATTGGTGTCCTCCCGCGGTACATACTGTACCGCCGGATATTTGGCCTCCTTTAGGGTCAGCGCCTTGCTGGTCTCGGCAATCACGATGTCGCCGGCCGACACGCGGACGCGCCGGGGATTTTGGGTGATGGTGATGGGGTGGTCGGGCCCTGGAAGCTTCATGATGTCACGCCTTTTCGATCAACCTGCCGCGCGCGGCACTTTATCGTGCCTTCCTGTTGCGATCAGGGATATAGTGCCGGACGGCGTGACGGTGAAGGCCGTTCACGCTAAGTTTGGCCGAGCCGGTGAGGGGACCCCGGCAAGCGATTCGAGACCAGAAGGAGCAAGACCCGAAATGCCCATGGACGCCCACGATATCGAGGCGATGATCAAGGCAGCGATCCCCGATGCCGAGGTGACCATCCGAGACCTCGCCGGCGACGGCGATCACTATGCCGCGACCGTGATCTCTGAATCCTTCCGCGGCAAGTCCCGCGTCCAGCAGCACCAGATCGTGTATCAGTCCCTGCGCGGGCAGATGGGCGGCGTCCTGCACGCCCTGGCGCTGCAAACCGGGGTACCTGGCGGACCCGGGGCGCCGGGCACCTGATCTGAACGGCACCTGATCTCGGCGCGACGGGGGACGATGATGGCTGCGGACAACCCGCGCGGCGCAATGTTTCGCGTCATCGGTCCGAACCAGCACGGCCGCGTCACCAATGCCGAGCTGTTCTTCGACCTCGTCTTCGTCTTTGCCGTCACGCAAATCTCCCACACGCTGCTGCACCATTTCACGCCGCTCGGCGCGGTCCATGTCGCGGTGCTGTTTCTGGCGGTGTGGTGGGTGTGGGTCTACACCGCCTGGGTCACCAACTGGCTCAATCCCGAGCTGACGCCGGTCCGCATCCTGCTGTTTGCGATGATGCTGGGCGGCCTCGTGCTGTCGACGACCATCCCAACCGCCTTCGAGGGCCGGGGCCTGTGGTTTGCGATTGCCTATGCGGCCATGCAGGTCGGACGCACGGCGTTCTGGCTGTTCGCGACCCCCCATCATCGCACCGCGGTGCGGCACAACGCCATTCGCATCCTGACCTGGCTGTCGCTCTCCGCTGTGTTGTGGATCGCAGGCGGCTTGTCCGAGGGAGACACCCGGCTATGGCTGTGGATCGCAGCAGTGACCTGGGAGTACATCTCGCCGGCCGCACGCTTCTGGGTCCCGAAGCTGGGCTTCTCGTCGGTCGAGGCCTGGGCCGTCGAAGGCGCGCACATGGCCGAGCGCTGCTCTTTGTTCGTCATCATCGCGCTTGGCGAAGCCGTCGTCGTCAACGGCGCCACTTTTGCTGAGCTGACCTGGACCGCGGGCAACATCCTCGCCTTCGTCTCGGCCCTGGTCGGCGCCATCGCGATGTGGTGGGTCTATTTCCACAAGGGCGCGGAGGCCGGCTCCGAGCGCATCTCCAAGTCCACCGAATCCGGGCGGCTGGCGCGGCTCGCCTACACTTATCTGCACATGCCGATCGTCGCCGGCATCATCCTGACCGCGGTCTCGGACGAACTGGTGCTGAAGCATCCCACCGGTCATTCCGACCTGCGGATCATCCTGAGCACGATCGGCGGGCCGCTGGTATTCCTGGTCGGCACCATCCTGTTCAAGCACGCCATTCGCGGCTTCCTTCAGCTCTCCCACGGCATCGGCATCATCCTGCTGCTGGTGCTGTGGTGGTTCGCCGCCGACCTCTCGCCGCTCTGGCTGTCGGTCGCGACGTCCGTGATCATGATTGTCGTTGCGGTGTGGGAATCGGTGTCGCTCGGGTCGGCAACCGAGGCCTAAGCGCGGAGGCCTAGTCGGCGACCTCCAGCGCGTGCACCGAGAACATCTTGGCCGCATCGGTCCAGCTTTCGCGCACGCGCCAGCCTGCGTCTTGCGCCAACGCAGCAAAGCGCTCGAGGCTGTATTTGTAGCTGTTCTCGGTGTGGATGCTCTCACCGGCGCGGAACGAGAAGCTGGTGCCGAGCAGGCGCACGATCTGGCTCTTCTTGCTGATCAGGTGCATCTCGATCCGATGACGCTCGCGATTGTAGATCGCGCGATGGGTGAACGCGGAGAGATCGAAATTGCCGCCGAGTTCGCGGTTGATGCGGACCAGCACATTGAGGTTGAAGCGCGCAGTGACGCCGGCGGCATCGTTATAGGCATCAAAGAGCACCCGCTCGTCCTTCTCGAGATCGGCGCCGATGATCATCTGCGCGCCGCGGCCGAGGATCTTGCGTGCGCTCTTCAGGAAGCCCTCGGCTTCCTGCGGCTCGAAATTGCCGATGGTCGAGCCAGGGAAGAAGCCGACCTTGGGCATGGACGCGACCGCCCTGGGCAGCTCGAACGGCGTGGTGAAGTCGGCCGCCACCGGGTGGATGCCGAGCGCGGGAAAATCCCGCTTCAAGCCGTTTGCCTGCGCCTTCAGGAAATCGCCGGAGATGTCGACGGGCACATAGGCTGCAAACTTGCAGTGGTTCAACAGCAGCCGGACCTTCGTGGTCGCGCCGGCGCCGAACTCGACCAGGGCCGCATGCTCTGGGATGATCTTCGCGATCTCGCTGCCGCGCTCTTTCAGGATGGATAGCTCGGTGCGCGTCGGATAATATTCCGGCAGGCGCGTGATCGCCTCGAACAATTCCGATCCGGTCGCATCGTAGAAATATTTCGGCGACAGCTTTTTCGGCTGCTGCGAGAGATTCTCGATCGCCTCGCGGGCGAAGGCAGTCGTCTGCTCGTCGGGGAGATGGGCTTCGGCCAAAGCGCTGGCGTGCACATTCATGATACTCTCCTGAACGCGCTGTCCGGCGCGCATTTGTCGTCGGAAGCTTTTTTACTCGTAGTCGGCAAGCCGCAGCCCCGTGAACTGCCAGCGGTGGTGCGGATAGAAGAAGTTGCGATAGGTGATACGGCTGTGGCCTTCGGGAGTTGCAAGCGAGGAGCCGCGCAGCACCAACTGGTTGACCATGAATTTGCCGTTGTATTCGCCGAGCGCGCCTTCGACGGCGCGGTAGCCAGGGTAGGGCGCGTATGAAGAGCGGGTCCATTGCCAGACAATGCCGAAAGCATCGTTGAGCTGGCCCGTGCGGGCCGCGACCTCCCATTCTATCTCGGTCGGCAGGTGCTTTCCGGCCCAGCGCGCGAACGCATCCGCCTCGTAATAGCTGACGTGGCAGACCGGCGCGTTCGGATCGATCGGCTTGAGGCCGGCCAGCGTCATCACGTGCCAGGCGCCATCGACCTCGCGCCAATGGCCCGGAGCGTCCCAGCCCTCGTTGCTCACGGTGGCAAAACCGTCCATCAGCCACAGCGTTGCGGTCCGGTAGCCGCCGTCGCGCATGAAGGCGAGCCATTCGCCGTTGGTGACGAGATGGCGGGCGATCTTGACCGGGCCGATGAGGGCGCGATGCGGCGGCTTCTCATTGTCGAAATGGAAGCTGTCGTCGACGTGGCCGACGGTGTGGATGCCCTCGTTCAGCGTCAGCCAGTCCTCGCCGCCCCGGGTCGCGGCCGGGAAACGCCAGTTCGGATCGTAGGCCGGCGAGACCGGGTTTTGCGCGAAGGCGTGCAGGATGTCGGTGAACATCAATTCCTGATGCTGCTGCTCGTGATTGAGCCCGACCTCGACCAGCGGTGCGATCTCGCGCAGCTTGTCCCAGCCGGCCTCGCGGAAGAATTTGACGACGGCTGCATCGACATAGCTGCGATAGGCGCCGACCTGGTCGGCGTTGGGACGCGTGATGTCGCCGCGGCGATGCCGGGCATGACGCGGGCCGGCGCTGACGTAATAGGAATTGAACAGGAACGCGAAATCGGGGTGGAAGGGCCGGTAATTAGGACAGTGCTCGCCGAGCAGGAATTGCTCCCAAAACCAGGTGGTATGCGCCCGGTGCCATTTCGTCGGGCTCGCATCGGGCATGGACTGGATCTGCTGGTCCTCCGGCGACAGCGGGGCGGCACGGCGCTCGGTCTCGTCGCGTACGGTCAGAAACGCGTCTTGAAGCCGCTGGGCGAACTTGCCCGGGTCGGAGGACAGCGACGAAAGCTGAGGGGCGGCCGTAGCGGAGGCTGGTTTCGTCACGGTTTTCTCCAGACAGGACAAGAGAACGTTGTTCGCGTTTCCCGGTTCCATGACCAGGGTTCGTCCTAGATAGGGGCTCCGTTACGGTATGAAAGTCCTCCCCGGCGATGATATTGTTGTCATCAGCCTATGCACCGGGGGCGGTTCAGACCGGCCGCCGCCGACCGTTCGCCGCCATTTTGCTTTGGATGCACAACGGTTTGGGCTACATATATGACAGATATCGGGTTAGATCGGCTGAGCCGGCCCGACGTGAAAGAAGGGCTCCGCCCCAGAAGGACACGGATATGAGCATCGAGGAATTCATCGCCAACGAAGTGAAGTCGAACGACGTGGTTCTGTTCATGAAGGGCACGCCGCAATTTCCGCAATGCGGGTTCTCCGGCCAGGTCGTCCAGATCCTCGACCACATCGGCGTCGGCTATAAAGGCCTCAACGTCCTCGAATCCGCCGAGCTGCGCAACGCCATCAAGGAATACTCGAACTGGCCGACCATCCCGCAGCTCTATGTGAAGGGCGAGTTCGTCGGCGGCTGCGATATCGTCCGCGAGATGTTTCAGGCCGGCGAATTGCAGCAGCTCCTCTCTGAGAAGGGCGTCGTCGTCGCGGCTTGATGCATGGCCCAGCTGACGCGCCGGATCGGCGGCGCCGAGCTCGAGGTCATCGTTGCCGACATCACCACGCTCGGCGTTGACGCCATCGTCAACGCCGCAAATTCGTCTCTCCTTGGTGGAGGCGGCGTCGACGGGGCGATCCACGACGCTTCCGGTCCCGAGCTTCTCGCCGAGTGCCGGACGCTTGGAGGATGCCCGACCGGCGATGCCAAGATCACCAAGGGCTATCTTCTGCCTGCGCGGCATGTGATCCATGCGGTCGGCCCCGTCTGGCACGGCGGCGGCCGCGGCGAGGCGGAGGCGCTGCGCTCGTGCTATCGGCGCGCGCTCGAGCTCTGTCAGGCCAACGGGCTGACTTCGCTGGCCTTCTCCGCGATCTCCACCGGCGTGTATCGTTTCCCGGCCGACCAGGCCGCGACGATTGCAGTTCATACGACCATCGACACGCTGCCGGCCACGCCCTCGGTCACCCGCGTCATATTCTGTTGTTTCTCGGAGATAAGCGCCGCTCTTCACACGGCCGTTCTGGCGCGATACGGCAGCCCTTGTGCCTGACAACGCGGTCGGTACACTCCGCGGGCCATGTTCCGGGGAGGGGATATGATTTCACAATCAGGATTGCGTGCGCTGGTCTGCGGCGCGCTGATGTCGCTTGGCCCCGTGTCGCTGGCGCGGGCGGAGGGCACCTACGAGATTCCAGCCGGCGCGCATCTCAACCAGGACAAGCTCGCGAGGATCAGCGAGTTCTTCAAGAACGAAGTCGCTACCGGCAAGATCGCCGGCGCAACCGTGCTGATCAAGCAGCACGGTAAGGCGGTCTTTCACGAAGCGTTCGGCGTTCAGGACGTGGTCAGCAAGGCGCCGATCACCGATAAGACGATCTTCCGCCTGTTCTCGATGACCAAAGCGATTACCTCAGTGGTCGCGATGCAATTGGTCGAGGAGGGCAAGATCAAGCTCGACGATCCCGTCGCGAAATACATCCCGTCCTTCGCCAATGTGAAGGTCGGCGTCGAGAAGAAGGCCGAGGACGGCAGCAGGTCGCTCGAACTGGTGCCGCCCAACCGGCCGATGACGGTGCTCGACCTGATGCGCCACACCTCGGGCATCACCTATGGCTTCTATGGCGACAGCCTGGTGCGCAAAGCCTATCGCGAGGCGAACATCTATGCCGGCGATTTCGATCTTGCCGAGTTCGCCGAGCGGATCGCAAAACTGCCACTGCACAACCAGCCGGGTGCGCTCTGGCAATATGGCCATTCCACCGACGTGCTGGCGCGCGTGATGGAGATCGCGGCCGGCAAGCCGCTGATCGATATCATGCGGGAAAAGCTGCTCGATCCGCTCGGCATGGTCGATACCGGGTTCTTCGTCACCGACCCGGAGAAGCAGAAGCTGCTAGCGCAGCCGGTGCCGAACGACGGCGATTTCCGGGTCGGCCGTATCAACGATCCAACAGTCGTCAAGAAGATCCAATTCGCCAGCGGCGGCATGGTCACGACCATGGCCGACTATGAGCGCTTTGCGCAGATGCTACTCAACGGCGGCAGCCTCCATGGCAAGACCATTCTCAAACCCGAGACTTTCAAGCTGATGGTGACCGATCAGGTCGGACCAGGCTCCGGCGTCGAGCGCGACTACTTCTACTTTCCCGGTGACGGGTTTGGCTTCGGCCTCGGCCTTGCCGTCCGCACTGATCCCGGCAATGCCAAGCCGCCGCCGCCGGGCAATCTCGGCGAATTGAAGTGGGACGGCGCCTCCGGCTGCTATTTCGTGATCGACCCCAAGCAGGACATGTTCTTCGTCCTCCTGGAACAAACCCCGACCGAGCGCCAGCGCGTGCAACGGACATTGAAGCAGTTGGTCTATGAAGCCATGGAGAAGTGAAGTGCGCGGGCGCCGCGCGCTGATCGCGGGGCTCGTTGTTCTGGTCGGTGCCTGCGGTGCGAAGGCCGGCTCTGAGGGACGGGCCGCGCGCAGCTTCTCGCGCGAAGGGTTGGCGAAGGTTTCCGACTACATCCGAAACGAGATCGCCACCGGCAAGATCCCCGGCGCCATCCTGCTCCTTCAGCAGCACGGCAAGCCGGTCTATTACGAAAATTTCGGCGTCCGCGACGTCGCGACCGAGATCTCGATGAGCGCGGATACGATCTTCCGGCTCTATTCGATGTCGAAGCCGATCACCTCTGTCATGGCGATGATGCTGGTCGAGGAGGGCAAGCTTTCGCTCGACGATCCCGTCTCGAAATACATTCCGGCCTTTGCCAAGATGAAGGTCGGCGTCGAGAAGAAGGCCGAGGACGGCAAGGTCGCGCTGGCGTTGGAAGCGCAGAATCGTCCCGTCACGATCAAGGACCTGCTTCGCCACACGTCGGGTCTGCCCTATGGCTATTATGGTGGCGGCATGGTGCGGGAGCTCTATGCCGAGGCCAATCTGTTCCAAAGCAATCTCAGCAATGCCGACTTCGTCGCGAAGATCACCACGCTGCCGCTGGTCGAGCAGCCGGGCACCGCGTGGGATTACGGCTTTTCCACCGACGTGCTCGGCCGCGTCATCGAGGTGGTCGCGGGAAAGACCCTGCTTCAGTTTGAGAAAGAGCGGCTGCTCGATCCGCTTGGCATGACCGAGACCGCGTTCTTCGTCGCCGATCCCGCCAAATTCCCGCGCATTGCCGAGCCGATGCCGGAGGATCGCAACATCGACCCGACCACGCCGGTTCGCGACATCAGGCGGCCGTCGAAGTGGGAATCGGGCGGCGGCGGCATGGTCGGCACGGTCGGCGACTACGCCCGTTTCGCGCAGATGCTGCTCAGTGGCGGCACATATGAGGGACGGCGTTATCTCAAGCCCGAGACGATCGCGCTGATGGCATCCGATCACATTGGACCTGAGACGAAGATCGCGCGCGACCAGAACTATTACCCGGGCGCCACAAGCGGATTCGGCCTCGGCTTCGCCGTACGTACCGCAGTGCCGTCGGGTACTTCCTGGCCGCTTGGCGAATATCGCTGGGACGGCGTCGGCGGCACATTCTTCTTCATCGATCCCAAAGACGATCTGTTCGGGATCTTCATGGTGCAGACCCCCTCGCAGCGCGGCCGGATCCAGCTGGCGCTGAAGACGCTGATCTATCAAGCAATGGGGCGATGATCGCGAGCGTTGGTTGGTCGGCCCGTTACTCCATCTACGCGACTTTACGCCCCGCGCACGATCTCGCGCACGTATCCGATCGTCTCCTCGATCTGGTGCGCATTGACATCGAGATGGGTGCAGGCGCGGATGCGGCCGTCCATCATCGCAAGCGTCACGCCGCGCTGGCGCAACGCTGCGACCATCTTGTCGCCGGGAATGCCGGCGCCGTCGGGCTTGAAGAACACCAGATTGGTCTCGGGCTCCTGCACCTCGATGCCTGCGATCTGCGACAGCCCGCGGGCGAGCGCGCGTGCATTGGCGTGATCGTCGGCAAGACGCTCGACGTGATGGTCGAGCGCGTAGATGCAGGCGGCCGCGCAGATGCCGGCCTGCCGCATCGAGCCGCCGAGGCGCTGCTTCCATTGCCACACCGCGTCGATGAAGACGCGTGAGCCTGCAAGCACGCCGCCAATCGGCGCGCCGAGGCCCTTGGAAAAGTCGATCCAGGCCGAATCCCATCCCACGGTCATGTCACGCGGCGAGATTCCGCTCGCCACGGTGGCGTTGAGCAGGCGCGCGCCGTCCATGTGCGTGATGAGGCCGTGCTGCTTGGCGATCGCGACGATCTCGTCGAGCGCCGCCTTCTTCCAGATCGTGCCGCCACCGATATTGGCGGTCTGCTCGACGCTGACGACGGTCTGCGGCGGCTGATAGCGCGTGCGTGGATGCAGCGCCTGACGGAGAGTCTCCGGCGTGAACTGGCCGTTCTCGCCCTTGAGCTGCCTCACCTGAAAGCCGCCGATCGCGGCATGCGCGCCCCCTTCGCGGGCGATGATGTGCGCGGTCTCGTGCGCAAGGATCTCGTCGCCGGGACGGCAATGCACAAGCGTCGCGGTGACGTTGCACATCGTGCCCGAGGGCATGTAGACCGCCGCTTCCTTGCCGAGCAGATCCGCCACGCGCTCGCACAGCGCGTTCACCGTCGGATCGTCGCCGACCTGCTCGTCGCCGACCTCCGCCCGTGCCATCGCCTCGCGCATCGCAGCCGTCGGCTTGGTCTGGGTGTCCGAGAGCAGATTGATGTGCACCGGGGGTGCCTTCGGGTCGATGGGGGGAGGGGTGTAGAGCATCAACTTGCTCCCTGAGGGATTGGCATTCACTCGCGGTCAGCGAGTTCTAGGTGGACGCCGGCGGCGTGACGAAACGGCATAATAGCGATTTCTGTCTCGGTCACACGATAATCGATCAGATGAGGATAAGCGTTGAGCGGCAAGCGACGGACGTATGCACGCGTGGTCTGCCGTCCTGCATAAGGATGCGGATAGGCTGAGACATCGGAGTGGCTGCCTGAACGAAAAAGGCCCCGGAAACCGGGGCCTTTGAACTTCGATCTGCCGAAACGATTAGCGCGAATAGAATTCGACGACCAGATGCGGCTCCATCTGCACCGGGAACGGCACGTCGGAAAGGTTGGGGATGCGCGTGTATTTCGCGGTCATCTTGCCATGGTCGACTTCGAGATAGTCGGGCACGTCACGCTCGGGGAGTTGGCTGGCTTCAAGCACATGGGCGAGCTGCTTGGAGGCTTCCTTGACTTCAACGACGTCGCCGACCTTGAGCTGGTAGCTCGAGATGTTGACCTTGCGGCCGTTCACCTTGATGTGGCCGTGGTTGATGAACTGGCGCGCGGCGAAGATGGTGGAGACGAACTTGGCGCGGTACACGACCGCGTCGAGACGGCGCTCCAAGAGGCCGATCAGGTTCTCGCCGGTGTCACCCTTGAGGCGGCTGGCTTCCACGTAGATGCCGTGGAACTGGCGCTCGCTGATGTTGGCGTAGTAGCCCTTCAGCTTCTGCTTGGCGCGCAGCTGCACGCCGAAGTCGGAGAGCTTGCCCTTGCGACGCTGGCCGTGCTGGCCAGGGCCGTATTCGCGGCGGTTCACGGGGCTCTTCGGGCGGCCCCAGATGTTCTGGCCCATACGGCGATCGATCTTGTACTTCGCCTCACTGCGCTTAGTCATCGCGTCCTCTTCAGGTACATGGTTTGAGGAAACGCGCCCTCCTGTGTGACGGGGAGATCCCGGCACCGACAGGTCCGATCCCCAAAGCGGGGGGATAGGACCACGGGTCGCGAAACGCTTCGCGGGCCGAAATCGGCCCGCGAGCAGGCGGCTTTTAGGGGAGTTTGGGGCTCGCTGTCAATGCGAATGAACCCGGAATCAGGTACCCACCGCCCGGACCGGCTTTGGCCCGGCCGCACGCAATTCGCTAGCGATTTCAGTGTTCAGGACCTGTTCCAGCCGGGTCAGGACCCGAGCGATCGGGGCGGCATCCGTCACCCGATGGTCCCAGCGGATCACGACATGGATGGTCTGGTCGGCCTCGACCACCCCATAGCTGACGATGAAGGGTCCCGGTGTGATGGGGTGGAGCTCGCCGCCGCCATAGGCGGCCACCGAGCTCACCGCGAAGCTGCCGAACCAGTTGCCGCGCTGCCGGCCGAAATTCAGTCCCACCGCCCAGGACAGGCGTCGCAGCGGCAACGGGAGGCGGGTCGCCCGCATGATCTTGCGGTACATGGGAACCTCCTCAACCGGTGCCGTCTTGGCGCGCCGGATCTCGGCATCGACCGCCGCCAGCGTCATGGCCTCGGGGGCCGCAATCCGCTGCGGCATCACGCATTCCTCGCCATCCTCGACGCGGGCGACCGCCACCAGTGCCACGCTCCTGGGCAGTTCATAGAGGGCTGGCCGGGGCCATTTGGCGTAGACCGTGCGGAGGATCGGCTCCTCCCTTGCGACCAGGGCGAAAGCCTTCACGAACATCGCTGCCCAGCCGGCGGGCGCCGTTGCGCCCGCGCGAGCTTCCAGCAGAGGGCGGACATTGAGCGAACGGGATAGCGAAACGAAGGGCACGCCCATCGAAGCGTGCATGAGGTCGCAGATCAGACGGCGCCGCAGGGAGATGGTCTTGGGCGTCCCGCGCATTGGTCTCCGGGTCCTAGGGATCAAAGATTAAAGTATGTGCAGCAAGCGGGTCGTCCGCTCGCCGCGTGCTCTAGCACGAACCAACGGGTTTGGACCCGGTCGGTTCGCCGCATCAGGGTGCCGGCGACGCCAGCGGCTTGGTTTTGTCGACGACGTAAATTCCAAGCACTTTCAATGATTTGTCACCATGGGTCTTGGCGTCGTGCACGGCGCCCGCCGGGATCTGGTAGGAATCGCCGACTTTCAGGCGCTTGTCCGGCTGGCCCTCGATGAGGAGGTCGAGCTCGCCCTCCAGGACATAACCCGTCTCGATTCCCGGATGGGTATGCCGGCCGGCGGCGCCGCCGGCCGGCACTTCGGCGATGGCGGTCACGGTCGTGTAGCCCTCCGGAAAGTCGATCTTCTGGAGCGGGGTGCGCTTGATGCCGGATTGCTGGGCGGAGGCCGCGACGGCGATGCCAGTGAAAGCGAGCGCAAGCAAAGTCTTTCTGAGCATGGTTTTTCCTCCCTGGAGCCGACGACCCTAGCAGCGCCGCGGTGCCCAGCAAGGCCGTATCGGCGATTTAGCGCCTGACCCCGTCGAACGCCGCCATGATGCCGCGCTGGAACAGCGACCAGTCGAAGCCGAGCGCGATCGCGCGGTAGCCACGGTCAATCAGAGCGTTGGCCTGGTCGGCGGTGCGGGCCACACCGCCGATCGGCACGCCGCTTCTGAGGATGCCGGCTTCCGCACGGGCGACCAGCTCGAGCAGCTCCGGATCGTCCATCTGACCGCGCTTGTTGATGGAGGTGGCGAGATCGCCGGGACCGATGACCGCGACGTCGACGCCCGGCGTCGCCATGATCTCGTCGATGCGGTTGACGGCATCGACATGCTCGATGGTGATCATGCAGATCATCTCGTCGTCGGCTGTAGCCATATAGTCCGGCATCGACTGGCCCCAGCGGAATGGCGCGTGGAAGGGACCCCAGAGTCGATCGCCGCGCGGCGGGTAGCGCACGCTGCGCACCGCTTTCTCGGCATCGTCGCGGTTGGTGATCATCGGGAAGTTGATGCCGAAGGCACCGATGTCCATCGGTGCTTTCGCAAGCCATGGCTCGTTCGCGGCAATCCGAACCAGCGGCGTGCACGGCGTGCCTGTGGTCGCGGCGATCATCGCATGTGCTTCGGTCAATCCGATCGGGCCATGTTCGAGATCGATGATGATCCAGTCGAGCGAGCGCGCCATGATCTGCACCATCTGCACACTCGGGATCGTCGCGATCGCGCCAAAGGCGGGTCGCCCCTCGCGCCAGAGCTGGCGAAGACGGTTGAGTGGTGTGGACGGGACCGACATGGAAAGGCCTGCGGCAAGGTGACGACGGCAAAGCCTAGCAGCGCGCCATTGCGGCGCAAAGTCAGGCCAGGGCGCGGCCGCCGAAGAACGGCGTCAGCATCGCCGAAAGGCCATGCACGCGGTTCGAAGTAAAGATCATCTCGGCGCCGGACTGCGCGATGCCGACGACCCGCGGGCCAAGCAGATCCGAGACGCGGCGGGCGATCGCGGGCGCCGGGTCGATCCAGTCAACCGGCCAGGGCGCCAGCCGCTTGAGCCGGTCGAGCAGCAGCGGATAATGCGTACATGCGAGCACCACCGTGTCGGTGCGCGATGTCGCATCCCCGGCGTCGCCGACGAAGCAGGGAGCGAGTTCGGCAAGGATGGCCTCGTCGCTGATTGGAGCGCCGCTCAGCTCGGCTTCAGCCAGCGAGGCAAGCTCGGGCGAGCCGACCAGCGTCACCTCGCAGCCCTGCGCGAACTCGCGGATCAAAGCTTTCGTATATTCCCGCTTCACCGTCCCCTTGGTGCCGAGCACCGAGACGCGGCGGGTCTTCGACTGCGCGCAGGCCGGCTTGATCGCCGGCACCGTGCCGACGAAGGGCAGGGAGTAAGCGGCGCGCAAGTGAGACAGCACCAGGGTGGATGCCGTGTTGCAGGCGATTACGACGAGGTCGGGATCATGCGTGCCGATCAATTCCCCCATCAACGGCACCACGCGGGCGATGATCTCGCCCTCGCCATGGTGGCCATAGGGGAAGAAGGCATCGTCGGCGACATAGACGTAATGCGCGTCCGGGCGTGCGGCGACGACCTCACGGAGCACCGTGAGTCCGCCAAGGCCGGAATCGAACACCAGGATCGTCGGAGAATTGGTCACGTCATTATCCTAAGGCGCCATGGTTACCAATCTGTTTTTAGGGCGGTTTTGCGGCGGGGCCGCTTGGGGCGAATGTGGATCGGCTGAATGCGCCGCGGAGGGCACACATCCGCAAAATTCCGGGGGCACCGCTGAAGCGCTGCGCTGCGTCCGGCGCAGGAGGAAATGTGGCACGCGCAACGACGGAGCAGATGTGTCACTGCCATCCGTATCGGCGGGGACGGCGCAGCGGTCACGCAATCCTGTTCGTCGTTGCCGCCCGCTCGGCCGCGAGCTGGCTCTGCAGACGCTCGATGTTTTGCAAGAGGCGCTGGCTGGTCAGCACCAGGAAGTAATAGCCGAACTGCGGATCCTGGAAATAAATCTCGAGCAGCCGGTCATAGGTGATCGTCAGCACGTGTCCGTCTTCGATGCATTCGACCGTTCCGGTACGCCGGTTGTCCGGCGTGAGGAAGCCCAGTTCACCCATCAGAGCTCCGGGCAAAATTTCGACGTTGATCTCCTTGACCAGAAACTTGCCGGTGACCGTGAGGAACATTTCGTTAGCGGGGTCGCGCAGCTTGAAGAGGATGTCGCCGCGGCGGTATTTGCGCTCGGTCATGAACGGCTTGAGCCATTCGATCGACATGTCGCCTTCGGCGGCATGGCGCGCCTTCTTGACCAGCTTGAGCATCTGCCGCAGGCGCAGGGCGTTGATCGGAAGCAACAGAAGATACAGCAGGAACGTCGCGACGTTGGCGGAGAGCGCGCCGAAAACGGCGAACAACGCGCAGCCGACCATGTTCGCGACGCGCAGCGGCACCATCGTCCGCATCAAGAGGGTGGCGACGAAGAAGCCGGCGCCGACCGCGGCAAACAGATTGGCCAGCGTGATGTTCTGGACAAAGATCTCCAGCAGCCGATTGAAGATGGCGTCGTAGGTTACGTTGTTTGGATCGAGGCCCATCTGGACCAGGATCTTCGCGATCCTGAGATTGTCCGTTGCCGCATCGAGAATGCGGTCGAGGATCGACGAAACGTCTGCGCTGCCGGACGGCATGATACTAACCCCGCGTAAGGCCTTCAGTCCTGGTCGGTATGCTCGACACGTGTAGCCCAAATCGAATGACGGCCGGCTGAAATGAAGCCTTTGGCCGTCACGCCGCAAGAGGCAAATTTTAGCTTGATCGGGCGTTTCGGCAATTGCTCGTTGGTTTGCGCGTCTGGCCGATGATTCGAGGCCTGGGGCGGGCTTTGGTGCTGGGGATGGACCCGCGCGCCGCAACAAGGCGGGGCCGCCCGATCTCCGCCTCAGGGCCTGGCGGCGGGCTGCACGACCTGCTGCTCGACGAGGCCAAGGCGTCCGGGCAGCGAGCCCGCGCGCAACAGCATGGCGATGCTGTTGGCCTCTTCGAGGCTGAAGTTGCCGGAGATCTGGCCGGAGCCGCCGGTGATGGGCTCGCGGATCACGGGGGCGGAGAGCACCCTGTCTTCGAGCACGATGGCGAAGGGCTTGCCGACGTTCTCTGCGGTGAGGTGGGCGAAGCGCCGCGTGCCGCGGCCGTTGAAACGGAACGAGGCGATCGGCTCTTTCGTGCTGCTCGCAAATCCTGGTCCCGCATAGCTGATGTCGTCGCCGTCGAGCACGCTGGCCTTCACCAGATAGGGGAGCTTGTCCTTGAAGCCGAGCAGGACTTTCGTGCCAGCGGGCGGCGTGCCGGATTGCGCCTGCTCTGGCGACATCGAGAGATCGATCAGGCGGAAGCTAACCCGCACCTTCTTGGCGAAGATCGCGGTGACGCGCTCGGGCTCCATCGTGCCCGGCAGGAAGATGCGGATGCGGTCTGTTCCCTCAGCCTGGACGCTGGCAAGCGTGATGCCGGCGTCCTTGAGGCGCTGCTCGATCATCGCGATGGAATCTTCGACGAGGTCGTGCAGCCGTGCGGCAGATGCGGCGTCGGTCGGCGCGAGCCTGATCAGTCCATCTCCGGCATCGGTCACGCTGAGCGCTTGCGTGGCCAGCCCCTCCGCCGCCGAGGCGAGCTTGCGCGTGAGCTGTTCGCGGCCCTTCGCGTCCGGGATTCTCACCTCGACGCCGCCGTCACGGATCGGAAGGCCGGAGAAGGCGATCCGGCCCTCGCGCAGGATCTTGTAAACGTCGTCGCGCAGGTCCGTGACGACCACCTCGCGCAGAGCGTCGGTGTCCACCTTGTAAATGATGCGGGATCCGCCCAGCTTCTCCATCTTTTCGGCGACGAAAGCCGCGACCTTGGCGCGCATCTTGTCGAATTGAGTGTCGGCGAACGCCGCGCGAGGCAGCACGATCGCCGATGCCATCGCGAGCACGACGAGCAGCCTTGTGATGCGGTTCCGCAGATGCGCAGGCATAATGTTCTCGCGTGTTGCGGTCGGGGCAATTCTTGGTCCCGCAATCGGTCGAGGAGGTTCATCGCAGCTCGCACTTTTCATCAGCATTTTCAAATACTTGATGACGTAACCAGGTTACGAAGTTGCGTAACCGGGATACGCGTGATAGATCTTGTTCAAAGGAGCAAGGCCGACGTGGTTCCCGCGAACAAGCGTGTTAGGAAATACCGAAGCGAAGGCGGCGCCGCAGATCTGGTGCGTGTCGAGGTCCTGATTCCGCCGACTGCTCGCAACGAGCTTCTGGTGATGGCCTCGCGCATGCGGGCGGAATATCGCCTGACCAAAGAGCTCCAATCACTCCTCGACAATGCGCTTCGTCTGTATGGACCGCGCATACTCGACAATGTCGATCTCGATCGGCTTCCCGATCTCCGGTCACGTGCCGCGGTCGCTGCCCGCGCAATGATCGATCGCGGCGACGCAAGGGCGTTTGCGATGGGCAGGAAGATGCTGGATCGGGTCAACGCGTGCGAGGACTAAGATGGCTCTAAGCAAGCTACAGAGCGACATCCTGCGGCTTCTTGCCAAGAACCGCTCGGAGAGCAGCTATCTTGCCGGCGGTTTGATGCTCAACAAGGATTGGCAGAGACGATCCGACGGCATCGACATTTTCCACGACAGCGATGAGGAAGTGACCGAGGCGGCAAAGTCCGATCTGGCCGCCCTCGATGCAGCCGGCTTCAAGGCGCAGCGGGACTTCATCATCTATGGCTGCGTCGATGCAACCGTTTCGCGCGATGGCGAGTCGACAATCATTCAATGGTTCGCCGAGACGAAGCTCCGATTCTTTCCGCTCATTCGAGATGAGGAATGGGGGGCCCGCCTTCATCAAGCCGATCTTGCCGTCAACAAGGTGCTAGCCGCCGCAGGTCGTTCGAAGGCGCGCGACATCGCCGATCTCGTGGCCATCGGTCGCGACTACTGTCCGCTCGGGCCGCTCGTGCTCGCTGCGGCGGGCAAGCCGCCCAATTTCTCTCCGCGTCGAACCATCGAAGAAGTCCGTCGGCATGCGTTGTCGATCCCGGCCGAGGAATTTGCCGCCGTAAGGGGCCTGCCGTCGGAATGGTCGGCGCCTTTCATTCGTGACGAGGTGCTTCGTCTGATTGAAATTGCGGACGGCTACGTGATGGCCGCGCCGGCGGAGCTGATCGGGATACTTGCCGTAAGCAAGGCGAGCGTCCCGCTCGAGGTCGCAGATTCGGACCTCGCGAATGCAATCCTGCGAAAGCCGACTGCCGAGCCGGAAGTGATGCCGGCTCCAGCCGATTTCAACGCGGTGGGCTGGACGCCCGACCGCCCGTAACTCCTCAAGGGGACAACGGCGGGTCGCAGCGTGTGGCCAATGGCATCGGCCATGGACGAACGCCAAATCATCCATCATTCTGTCCGCGCTCGACGGGTCATCGGTCGAGGCCCCGCCGAACCAAAATGTCACAAGAAGGGTGGGGACATGCATCTGAGGGAGGACGGAAATCCATGGCGGGCATCCATGCGCTCGATCGGCTCATCGGCAACGACTATCCGGATTTGTTGACGGACGCGGAGGTCCGGGCCTTCGAGCAGGTTCCTTACGCCGATCGCGTCGCAGCCGAGAGCACGTATGACGCGATCCGGCTGGGTGCAGCGCGCAACCCCGACGGGGCGGCGATCCAGTTCCTGCAAAACGCCGATCCTGCCGACACGCCGGTCGTGGTCACGTATCGCGATTTCATGGCGCGCGTCACGCAGGCGGCCAACATGTTTCACGCGCTGGGCGCGGAGAAGGGCGACGTCATCAGCTTCATGCTGCCGCTGGTGCCGGACGCCTTCGTGACATTGTTCGGCGCCGAAGCCGCCGGCATCGCCAATCCCGTTAATCCGCTGCTCCAGCCGCACCAGATCGCGGAGATCCTGGAGGCTGCGAACACGAAAATCCTGGTGGCGCTTGGGCCGATGCCGGGCACCGACATCTGGCAGAAGGTCGAGCAGATCCGGCCGCAACTCAAGCATCTCAAGGCAATCGTGCAGGTGTTCGGCGGCGGCGATCCGGCGAATGGCATCTTTACCTTCAGCGACCTGATCAAGCAGCAACCGGCGGACCGGCTTATCAGCGGCCGCAAGATCTTGGGCAGCGACATCGCCGCCTATTTCCACACCGGTGGCACCACCGGCACGCCGAAGCTGGTGCGGCACACCCATGCCAACCAGGTCTATCAGGCCTGGGCGCTCAATCTGCTGCTGAAGCCCAAGCCCGGCGCAAACCTGCTGTTCGGCATGCCTCTGTTCCACGTCGGGGGCTCGCTGACACAGGCGTTGCTGACGCTGTCAAGCGGCGGCTCGCTGGTCGTGCTGTCGCCGAGCGGCTGGCGCAATCCGAATGCGGTGAAGAACATCTGGGGGCTGGTCGAGCGCTTCAAGCCCGAGGCGCTGTCGAGCGTGCCGACGGTGCTCGCTGCCGCGCTGGCGGTGCCGCCGGGTAACGCGGATATTTCGAGCCTGAAATATGCGGCAGGTGGCGGCTCGTCGATTCCGGTCGCGGTCGGCTCGGCGATTCAGGAGAAACTGAAGCTGCCGGTGATCGAGGTCTACGGTATGACGGAGACCTCGAGCGTGCACACGCTGGCCTATCCGTCGCGGCCGATCCGGCTTGGCTCGGTCGGCCTTCCCATGCCTTACGCGCGCGTGCGCATCGTGCAGCTCGATGCCGAGGGACGCCTGATCCGCGATTGCGCGCCCGACGAGATCGGCGTCGTCATCATGGCCGGGCCCGGCGTGTTCGGCGGCTATCTCAACGACGAGCACAACAAGGGCGCTTTCATCGACGAGGTCTGGGTCAATTCCGGCGATCTCGGTCGCCTCGATGCTGACGGCTATCTCTGGATCACGGGCCGCGCCAAGGACCTCGTGATCCGCGGCGGCCACAACATCGATCCGGCGCCGATCGAGGAGATCATGTTCAGACATCCCGCCGTCGGCTTCGCCGCCGTGGTTGGCCAGCCCGACGCCTATGCTGGCGAATTGCCGGTGGGGTACGTGCAGTTGAAGCCCGGCGCGAGCGTCGAGCCGGGCGAGCTCGAAGCGTGGGTGCGCGAGCGCACGCCGGAGCGCGCCGCCGTGCCGGTGCAGGTCATTCCGATCGATCCGATGCCGCTGACGGGCGTCGGCAAAGTGTTCAAGCCGCAGCTGCGCTGGGACGCAGCGCAGCGTGTGTTCACTAAGGTGCTGGCACCGCTGGTCGAGCGCGGCATCGATTGCAAGGTCAAGGTCGGTCCGCACGGCAGCCACGGCTCCATCGCCATCGTGACGCTGACCGGCTTGCCGGCGGGCCAGCGCGAAGCGGTCGCGGGCGAGGTGCACGCGCTGCTGGCACCATTCGTGATGCGCCACGAGGTGGTGCAAGCGTAGCGGCCCGAAAGGCCGCGGGGTCAGCTGGGCAGCAGGGCGACGCTTCGCCGCATTATCCATACCCCTGTTTTGAGGACCTCTCTGTGACCGGTATCACATAGGAAGAATTAGCAATCGGCGACGCTACCGAATAGTCTCAGGGAATTGCATCCGGGGGGACGCAAGTGATTCCGTTTCGGCTGTTTGCTTTTTTGATATTTGCGATGGGCCTTGCCTGCGGACCGGCGCATGCCGACCGCCGGGTCGCGCTCGTCATCGGCAATTCCGCCTACAAGAGCGCACCGAAGCTCGGCAATCCCGTGAACGACGCCACCTTGGTCGGCGGCATGTTCAAGAAGGCTGGCTTCGATTCTGTGGACGTCAGGCTCGACCTCAGCGCCAGCGAGATGCGGCGTATGCTGCGCGAATTTGCCGGCAGGTCGCGTGATGCGGAGATGGCGGTGATCTATTACGCCGGCCACGGTATCGAGCTCGACGGCAACAACTATCTCATTCCGACCGACGCCACGCTGGAGACGGACGGCGACGTTCTCGACGAGACCATCCCAGTCGAGCGGGCATTGTTCGCAGTCGAGCCGGCCAAGCAGCTGCGCCTGATCATCCTGGATGCGTGCCGGGACAATCCGTTTGCGAAAACGATGAAGCGCACGCTGGCCTCGCGCGCGGTCGGGCGCGGCCTGGCCAAGGTCGAGCCCACCAGCCCGAATACGATGATCGCATTCGCCGCCAAAGCAGGATCGACGGCATCGGATGGCGATTCCCGAAACAGCCCGTTCGCCGCCGCGCTGGTCGAGCACCTGCCGAAGCCGGGTCTTGATCTGCGCAAGGCCTTCGGCTTCGTGCGCGACGACGTGCTCAAGGCGACCAGCTACAAGCAGGAGCCCTATGTCTACGGCTCACTCGGCGGCGACGACGTGCCGTTAGTCGCGGTCAAGCCGGCCGCGACCGGTCCGCAGGCTAACCCGCAGGAGGCCGTTCGCAGGGATTACGAGCTGGCGCTCCAACTCGGCACGCGCGACGGCTGGGAAGCGTTTCTGGCGGCGTATCCGGACGGCTTCTACGCCAACCTCGCCAAGGGGCAGTTGAACAAGATCGCCGCCGAGGAGACGCGCGCGGGGGCCGAACAGAAGGCAAAGGCCGCCGAGCAGGAGAAGGCGAGGCTCGTTGCCGAGCGCGCCCAGAAGGCCGAGCAGGAGAAGGCGGCCGCGGCGGCCAAGGCCGCCGAGGAGGCGCGGATTGCGGCCGAGAAGCAGAAGCAGATCGAGCAGGCGAGGGCCGAGGCCGCCGAGCAACAGCGCAAGGTGGCCGAAGCGGCGGCGGCGAAGGCATTGGCCGAGAAGCAAGCAGCGGAGAAAGCCAAGGCCGAACTCGCTGCAAAGCAGGCGGCAGGGAAAGCGGAGCAGGCCGCAAAGCCGGCGGCCGACCGGCAGATTCCCGAAGTTGAGAACCAGAAGGTGGCCGCGCTCTCGCCTGCACCGACCTCGACATTATCCGCAGCTGAGCTCGCCAAATCGGTGCAGAGCGAACTGCGCCGGGTCGGCTGCCTCACCTCGGCTGCAGAGGGCGAGTGGACTTCGGCCGCGCAGCGCTCGCTGACGCTGTTCAACAAATATGCCGGCACCCAGTTCGACGTGAAGCTCGCAAGCAGCGACGCACTCGATGCGCTGAAGGCGAAGCCGGGGCGCGTCTGCCCGCTGGTGTGCAATTTCGGCTTCAAGGCCGACGGCGACCAATGCGTGAAGATCACCTGCCGTGCCGGCTATCGCGTCGGTGACGACAATGAGTGCGCGAAGATCCCGGAGAAGAAGCCGGTTGCGACGCGCGAGGATTCGAAGAGGCGGGATCGGGACCGAAAACAAACGGAAGCCGCGCCCTCAGCGCCGCAGGCATCTGGTCAGGTGATCTGCAACGCGGCCGGGTGCAGGCCGATTGCCAAAGGGTGCCGGCTCGGGACGGCCAATCATCCTTCCAATCCGGCGTCTAAAATACCTGCCGAAATATGCAACTGATGATCAAGCGTTCATTTCGAGCGTACTCGTCGCGCTTAGAGCTCTCGGCCTGGACCTGCGCAAAGCGTTTGGCTTCGTGCGCGATGATGTGCTGAAGAGCACTGCCGGAAGACACGCGTGCCGCAGCCGAGCAAAAGGCGAAGGCGGCCGAGCAGGAGAAGGTGAGGCTCGTTGCCGAGCGCGCCCAGGTTGAGGCAATGCTGCCAGCTTGTCGGCAACGGATGCAGAATGGAGCGCGCTAGCACCGCTGATGCGAGTTCAGTGAGGGTTGGCCGGACGAGAGACGTCTGCGATTGAGTCGGGTGAGTTAGCAAGTGTAGCCGACCACTTTACGTCCGCGTCGACAGAAAAATGGTGGGTTACGCCTTCGGCTAGTCCACTACAGACTCTACGCCGGCAGCCGCGTCTCGATCAGCCGCGCCCAGAACGAGGCGCCGTGGCCCAAAATGTTGTCGTTGAAGACATAGGCCGGGTGGTGGCACTCGTTGCCGTCGCCCATGCCGACCAAAATCATCGCGCCGGGGCGGGCTTCCAGCATGAATGAGAAATCTTCGGCGCCCATTATGGGAATGAACTTGTCGTTGACGCGCTCGGTGCCGACGATGTCGCGGGCGACGTCGGCGGCAATGCCGGCCTCGCGTGCGTGGTTCATCGTCACCGGATACATCCGCGTGTACTTCGTGTCGGCCGAACCGCCATAGGCGCGGGCGACACTGTCGGCGACTTCGCCGATGCGGCGCTCGACGAGATCGCGCACTTCTGGATCGAGCGTGCGCACGGTGCCCGCGAGCTCGGCGACCTCCGGGATGATGTTGAAGGCCGTGCCGGCGTGGAATTGCGTGATCGAGATGACGGCCGACTTCAGCGGATCGACGTTGCGAGCGACGATCGATTGTAGCGCACCCACGATCTGCGAGCCGATCAGCACGCTGTCGATCGATTTGTGCGGACCCGCGCCGGCGTGACCGCCCTTGCCGTGAACGGTGATCTGGATGTTGTCGGACGAGGCGAGCATCGCGCCAGGGGTAGTTGCGAAATGACCTTCGGGCAGGTTCGGCATGTTGTGCATGCCGTAGACCTCCTGGATGTTCCAGCGCGTCATCAGCCCGTCCTCGACCATGGCCTTGCCACCGCCGCCGCCTTCCTCGGCCGGCTGGAAGATCAACACGGCCGTGCCGTCGAAATTGCGCGTCTCGGCGAGATATTTGGCAGCGCCGAGAAGCATGGCGGTGTGGCCGTCATGGCCGCAGGCGTGCATCTTGCCCGGGACCTTGGAGGCGTAGGGCACGCCCGAGGTCTCCATGATCGGCAGCGCGTCCATGTCGGCGCGCAGGCCGATCGTGTTGCCAGACGCCGACTTGCGGCCGCGGATCACGCCGACCACGCCGGTGCGGCCGATGCCCGTCACCACCTCGTCGCAGCCGAACTCGCGCAGCTTATCGGCGACGATGCCGGCGGTGCGGTGGACTTCGTAGAGCAGCTCCGGATTCTCGTGGAAGTCATGGCGCCAGGCGGCCATTTCGTCGGAGAGGGCGGCAACGCGATTGACGATGGGCATGAGGGATCCGTCTCTTGTGGGTTCTTGCCATTCCGGAGGGATGCGAAGCATCGAGCTATGGTGCGCATCTGTGCACCAGAGAATCTGGAGATTGTAGCGCGAGATTCCGGGCTCACGCTTCGCGTACCCCGGAATGACGAAGAAAATTCAGCTCTGTCCGAACACGCGCTTGAAGATCGTGTCGACGTGCTTGAGGTGATAGCCGAGGTCGAACTGCTCCTCGATCTCGGCGTCGGTAAGATACTTCTTCACCTCAGTGTCCTTCTTCAGAAGCTGAAGGAAGTCGCCTTCGCCGCGCCAGACCGGCATCGCGTTGCGCTGCACGAGCTTGTAAGAATCCTCGCGGCTGGCGCCCTTCTGCGTCAAGGCCAGCAGGACGCGCTGGGAGTGCACGAGGCCGCCGAGGCGGTCGAGATTCTTCTGCATGTTGGCGGGGTACACCACGAGCTTGTCGATCAGGCCGGCGAGGCGCACCAGCGCGAAGTCGAGGGTCACCGTCGCGTCCGGGCCCATCATGCGCTCGGCGGAAGAGTGCGAGATGTCGCGCTCGTGCCAGAGCACGACGTTCTCCAGTGCCGGCGTCACATAGGCCCGCACCATGCGCGACAGGCCCGTGAGGTTTTCCGACAGCACCGGATTACGCTTGTGCGGCATCGCGGACGAGCCCTTCTGCCCCTCCGAGAAGAACTCTTCGACCTCCAGCACCTCGGTGCGCTGCATGTGGCGAATCTCCACGGCGATGCGCTCGATGGAAGAGGCGATCACGCCGAGGGTCGAGAAATACATCGCGTGGCGATCGCGCGGGATCACCTGGGTCGAGATCGGCTCCGGTACGAGGCCCATGGCCTTGGCCACGTGCTCTTCGACGCGCGGATCGATTTGCGCAAATGTGCCGACGGCGCCGGAGATGGCGCAGGTCGCGACCTCCTTGCGCGCCGCGACCAGACGTTCCTTCGCGCGCGTAAATTCGGCATAGGCATAAGCGAGCTTGAGGCCGAAGGTGACGGGCTCGGCGTGAATGCCATGGCTACGGCCGATGGTCGGCGTCATCTTATGCTCGAAGGCGCGCTTCTTCAGGGCGGCCAGCACCTTGTCGATGTCGGCGAGCAGCAGGTCGGCGGCGCGGGTGAGCTGGACGTTGAGGCAGGTGTCGAGCACGTCGGAGGAGGTCATGCCCTGGTGCACGAAGCGTGCCTCGGGACCGACGATCTCGGCAAGGTGGGTGAGAAAGGCGATGACGTCGTGCTTGGTCTCGCGCTCGATCTCGTCGATGCGGCCGACGTCGAAAATGGCGTCCTTGGCCTTGGCCCAGACCGTCTTGGCAGCCTCCTTGGGGATGGTGCCAAGCTCGGCGAGCGCGTCCGCCGCGTGCGCCTCGATCTCGAACCAGATCTTGAACCGGGTTTGCGGCTCCCAGATCGAGGCCATTTCCGGGCGGGTATAGCGGGGGATCATCTGACGGCTCCAAGAGGTGGGCGGGACACCCCTGGGGATCTGGGGGCGCGGGCTCCGGCCAAAATGCTTTTTACGCCGCGATTTAGCAGAGCGGGGAGGACGAAACAAACGATCCGGGCCCGGGTACGGGGCAACTATCCACCGGTGGGGCGAAGCCGGCCCGCGCCGGACCAAAGATCAGCTATCAATCACGGATCATTGACTGACAGATATTGAAATCTGTCAGCGCTATGTGTATATCCGTCTCCGGACGCTCCGATCGGGCGTCCCGCGATAAGCCCCGGGGAGCCCGACATCCGAAGCAAGCTCGGATCGGAGGGCCGATTGAAGAACGGGGAAAGCGGACGAATGGAGACTTAAGACATGACGACCGAAATCCTCAATTTCACCGGCATGATTGGGCATTGGCTCAATTTACTGGTGGCGCGCCAGATCGCGGCGCAGGCTGCAAAACTGCCTCATTAAGGCATAGGCTTTCCGAAACGACCGGCGAGGGCGCTTCGGAAACAGCCCTACTGCCGGGTAACTGAGCCCTGAACGGGAACAATGGTGCTGGCATGAATGAAGCTGTTGTCTTGACGCCGGAGCGAATCCTCGAAGTCACCGAGGACGTGCTCAGGCGCTTCGGACTTGCCAAGGCCACCGTGGTCGACGTTGCCCGTGCGCTCGATGTGAGCCACGGCAGCGTCTATCGCCATTTCCCGAGCAAGGCCTCGCTGCGCGAAGCCGTTGCCAAACGCTGGCTCGACCGCATCGACGCGCCGTTGCGCGCGATCGCCGAGGAGCAGGGCCCCGCGCCTGATAGGCTCAGCCGCTGGCTGCGCACGCTGTTCGCCGCCAAGCGTTCGCGCGTCCTCGACGACCCCGAGATGTTCCAGACTTATCTGACGCTGGCGCGCGAGGCCTGCGCAGCCGTCAAATGTCACAAGGACACCATGATCGACCAGATCGCGGCGATCCTGGCCGACGGCATCAAGCAGGGCGTATTCGAGGTGGACGACGTCAAGACGACCGCGCGCGCCATTTTCGATGCCACCGTCCGCTTCCACCATCCGGCCCATGCCGACGAGTGGAAGGACGCCGATCTTTCCGCGCGGGTCGATGCAACGCTGGCGCTACTGCTGCGCGGATTGAAGGCGGGTTAGGCCACGCCACCTGCCCAATTGGCGCGAGGGCCATCAACCTCTCGCCTTGTGAAGAAAGCTACCATTGCGAGCCGGGGGCGCCGAAGCCGAGCGTCTCCGCGCATGGAAGTTCGGGTCGGACGATGGCACCACCGGGGGACTTTCCGGGTATGCATTGACTGCGATTTCGACGGCGTCCTTTGACCGCTTGCGCAGGCGGTAGAAGGTTAGCTCCTGATCGAGCATGGGGCAGCGGAAGTGGACGACGGCGGTGTCCGGCAGACGGCAGAGTTCGTCGATGAGCTCGCCTACAGTGATGATCGGGGGATGGTCGACTGCGTTGTGATGACCCTTACTCATGACCCTTTACTCCTTCTGCCGTACTAACCGGAGCCGGATGGGCTCCGTTCCAATTCGTTCGGCAGATTGACGAGCTTCAAGACGGAGTGCGGCAGCTTTGCTGCTAGATCCTCGTCAGTCCGCACGTTGCTGCGAGCCGCACGAGCTGTGCATCCGTGCGTGCGCCGGTCTTTGATTTGATCAGATAATGGTAGTTCTGGACTGTTTTCACACTGAGATTGAGATGCGCTGCAATCTGCTCGGTGGTAGCGCCGCCGGCGAATTGGCGTAGGATCTCGATCTCCCGCTCGCCCAGCTGATCCAGCGCTGAACCCGTCGGCGATAGGCTGTCCTCGGCGAGAATATGCGCGATGTCGTCGCTCATGGCGCGCTCGCCGCGCGCCACGCTGCGGATCGCATTCACGACCGCGGACGGCTCGCTGCTCTTGGTGACGAAGCCAGAGGCGCCTGCGCCGAAGGCGGCTTTCACCAGCACGGCTTCGTTGTGCATGGTGAAAACCAGAATCCGCGCCCGCGGGCTGCGTGCGCGGATGTTGCGGATCGCTTCCAGCCCGCTCGCGCCGGGCATCGAGATATCAAGCACGACGACGTCGGGGTCATGCGCCTTGAAGGCGCTATAGGCGTCCGCAGCGTTGTCGGCTTCCGCGACGACACGAAGATCGCCCTGGCTTTCCAGCACGCGCCGGTAGCCCTGCCGCACGATCGGGTGGTCGTCGACCAGTAGCACGGAGATGCCTGTTGCCGCGACATCGTTCACGTCGGCCTCATGCGGCGAGCGGGATGGTGGCGGCCACGCTGAGGCCGCGATTCGCAGGCAGGATCGAGAGTGATCCACCGGCGGCTGCAAGGCGTTCGCGGATGCCGGTGAGGCCGAGTCCGGCCGATTGCGCGACGCGCTTGGCATCGCCGCCGCCATCGTCTTCGACCCGGATCAGGAGCGCGTCGTGCTCGCCCGCGCGCCGCTCAACGCGTAGCGAGATCTCGCGCGCGGAGCTGTGGCGCAGGGCGTTGGTCAGGCATTCCTGCGCCACGCGATAGGCGGTGATGGCCGCCGGGCCGCTGATATCGGTAAGATCGCCCCTGAGGTCGAGCTGGATTGTCGGCCGCGCCGCACTCTGCGAACGCCAGCTATCTACCAAATTTACGAGACTTGCCTCGAGCCCGAGCTCCTCGGGCAGGGGATTGCGCAGCCGCTTCAGCGCATCGCGCAGCGAGGCCATCAGATGATGGGTGGCCTGTGAGATCATCCGCGCATCCTGCGCGATGCCTTTATCCCTGTTATCCTTCGCGCTCGCCGTCTCGATGGTGTTGGCGAAGGCGAGGATGGCGGAGAGATTTTGTCCGAATTCGTCGTGCAGCTCCCGGGCGAGCGCGCGGCGTTCGTCGTCGCGGATCTCGATCAGCCGCCGCGTCAGCGCCGCGCGCTGCTCGGTCGCTTCCTCCAGCCGGCCGCCGAGCGCATCGACGGCGCTGCCGATCATCGCAAGCTCCATCGAGCGGAAGCGCGGCAGCTTCGTGCGATACTGGCCGCGCGCCATGCGCTGCAACGCGATGACGATGGTGCGTGCCGGCGCCAGCGCGTGCGCGATCGCGAGCGAAGCCAGCAGCGCGATTGCCGCCCCCATCAAGAGCGCAACGTCGATCACGTTGAGGATGTACTCCCAGGCGAGCGAGATCGCGGCGGCGGCGTCCGGCGTTGCAACCACCGTGCCGGCGGCCGCCGCGCGCGGACTAACGGGCCGCACCACCTCGGCATGGCTGCCGAGGAAGGTCGGCACGATCGATGCGAACCAATGCGGCGGCGTCTTGCCGATGCCTTGGCTCTGACCGCAGAGCGGCTTCTCGAACGCCGTAGCCGGCTGGAACTCGACGCAGACACCGGGCGATATCAGCTTCATTGTCTCCAGCGAACGCCAGTCCGGAACCGGCAACAGATGTTCACGTGCTCTGCTGCTGCGCAACAAGAGCTCGCGCCAATATAGCGCCTGAAGCGCCTGCGCGACCCTTTGTGCGGAAGCCGCGGTCGCCCGGTCGATGCTGCGATAGGCGTCGAACGTCGCCCATACCGTCGCTGCTCCCAGGCACAGCGCCACGATGAGCAGCAGACGGGCGACGAGCTGAAGCACGAGGCGCATGCGATCACCCCCAACCTTTGGTAAGCTCAGCCTAACAACGCCGCCGCGCCTTGCCAATTGCGGGGAACGGCAGGATGGCAGCTCGGGCAAATTTCCCAAGCCGGATTGGGCATGGCTCTTTGGACCTGGCGCGGCGGTTTTGATCTAATCGGCCGAAGAATCCTTCTAGGCCAATCTTTCTTGGCCAATCGTCGCAAGCCAGGAGCAGTGCAGCATGAGTTCGATGACGATTGGGCCGATCGCGGGCCACGCTGCCGACCCGACCGAGCGCAGCGCGCTGCTGTTCTGGATGATCTTCACCGGGCTCTCGATCTTCGCCATCGTGCTGTTGTGGCGCTTCGGACTGATTCACCTGATGCTGACCTCGGACCGCACCTACATTTCGAGCGTGATCGCGGTGCTTTACGTCGTCACCTGCGGCCACTGCTTCCTGCGGACGCGCGCGATCGCGCGGGAGGGAGCAGCGGCACGGCGCTGCCGGGCGGTGCTGTCGGCCGCCGGCGGCAGCAAGGCGCTCGATACTAGCGCGACAGCGCTTCCGCGCGGCCTGGTGCGCGATCACATCGAGAGCCTTGTGACCAAGGCCGCTGCGCAAGGCTACCGGCCGGTCGACCAGACGCTGCTGCTGCGGACGCTCGCCGACCGGCTGCGCGGCTCCAACGGTTTTGGCGCCTTCGTCTCGGACACCTTGATGAAGCTCGGCCTGCTCGGCACCATCATCGGCTTCATCATCATGCTGGCGCCCATCGCGGGTCTCGATGCCGCCGACAAGGCCGCGATGCGGTCCTCGATGGGGCTGATGAGCGACGGCATGGCGGTGGCGATGTACACGACGCTGGCCGGCCTCGTCGGCTCGATCCTGGTCCGCATCCAGTACTACATGCTCGATGCCGCGACCCAGCGTGTGTTCTCGGATGCGGTGGTGCTGACCGAGACCTATGTGACGCCGGTCCTGGAGCACAAGGGTGCTGGATCGCCGTCATGATGGATGATTTCGGTCTCTATCCGCGCGAGGAGCCGTTCGATCCGCTCGGCGTGATGCTGTTCAAGGCGCTCCAGGTGATCGCCTTCCTGTTTTTCCTGGCGCTGCTCGCGGTCTCCCCGGACGCCAAGGAGGGCAAGATCGACTCCAAGGCCGAGTTCATGATCACGCTGGACTGGCCGGACAACCACCCCGATGATCTCGACCTGTTCGTGCAGGACCCCGCCGGCAACATCGCCTGGTATCGCCACCGCGAGGCCGGCTTCCTCACCCTCGATCGCGACGACCGCGGCGGGGCGAATGACTTCATCATCGTCAACGGCAAGAAGATCGCCTCGCCCATCCGCGAGGAGATTGTCACGGTGCGGGGCATCGTCGCCGGCGAATACACCGTCAACGTCTCGCATTTCGTGGCGACGACCGGCGAGCCCGTGACTGCCAATGTGAAGGTGCAGAAGCTCAATCCGACCGCGCAGGTCGTCTTCGACAACAAGTTCACGCTCGATCACACCGGCGACGAGAAGACCGCGGTCCGGTTCCGGCTCGATGCCGAAGGCAAGGTCGTCAATGTGGACCAGCGGCCGAAATCGCTGCTGGAGACGTTCCGCAGCAGCTGGCGCAACGGCGCTGATGTCGATCCGAAGACCCGGGTGAGGGTGCGCCGTGAGTAATCTGCAAACGGTCATCCTCACCTTGTCGGTCGCCTATGCCGTGATCGGCGCGCTGCTGCTGGTGGTGCTGGTCTATGCGCGGCTGCACTGGGTCCTGAAGGCGACGGCCGTCGTCATCACCAGCGCCTTCTATATAGTCAGCTTCACCGAAATGCGCGGGCTGCTCGGCTGGGCCAGCTCCGACCGGATGCCGACCGCCTTCAAGCTGCTCCAGGCCCGTATCGTCGAGCCGCATTCGCTGGAGGGCGATCCCGGCTCGATCTATCTCTGGGTCGAGGCGCTCGACGAGGACAATCGGCCGAGCGGCATTCCGCGGGCCTTCCGGGTGCCCTATGACGACAGGCTGGCCGACAAGACCCATGCAGCGCAGAACGAGATCGCGGCTGGGCATCCGCAGGGCGGGCGCGCCGCCGACTTCGGCGGCGGTGACGGCAGCCTGATCGACATGGTGCGAGAATATGTGACGCCGAAGACGATTTTGGAGACCAGCGGCGGCGATTCTTCGACCGGCGAGTTCAACGCCCCGCCGGCCGGCGCGCAGGGCGTCGTGTTCACGCCGCTGCCGCCGCCGCGGATGCCGCCAAAGGACGAGCAATAGGCCCTTCACCATCGCGGCAGCGTCCCGCTGGAAAACCGGCACGCGCCGGCGCATGTTCTTGACGTCCCTCAATTTGGCCTTATCGGCTTCCGATAAGATTTTGAGGGTGGAGGGTGCGTGCTCCTAGCTATCTTCTCGGATATCCACGGCAACCGGCAGGCGTTCGAGGCGTGCCTGAAGATGGCCCGCGCGAAAGGCGCGGAGCGCTTCATCCTGCTCGGTGATTTCGTCGGCTATGGCGCCGATCCGGAATGGGTCGTGGACACCGCGATGGAGCTCGTTGCCGGCGGCGCCATCGCCGTGCGCGGCAATCACGACCAGGCGGTCAATTCCTCGGCGGAGACCATGAACGCCGAGGCGCAGGTTGCGATCGAATGGACTCGCGGCCGGCTCGACAGCGCGCAGCGTCGGTTTTTGGCCGAATTGCCGATGCTGGTGGAGAACGACGGCCGCCTGTTCGTGCATTCGGAAGCCTCCAGCCCGCAGCGCTGGCACTATGTCCGGTCGACGGCGGATGCCGCCAAGAGCCTGATCGCGACACCCGCGCATATCACCTTCTGCGGTCACATCCACAGACCTGCGCTCTATTCGATGTCGGTGACGGCGAAGATGACGAGCTTCGTGCCGAAGACCGATGTCTCCGTGCAGCTCCTGCGCGGGCGGCAATGGCTTGCCGTGCTCGGTTCGGTCGGCCAGCCTCGCGACGGCGATCCGTCCGCGGCCTTCGTGCTGTTCGACACGGTCTCGTGCCAGATCACCTATTGCCGCGCGCCTTATGACGTCGCGACCGCGGCCGGCAGGATCCGCGACAACGGCCTGCCGCATTGGCTGGCCGACCGCCTGTCGCAGGGGCGCTGACGGCGATGCCGAAATCCCTGGTCAGATCAGGTGCGGAGATCGACGGTTTCACCATCGGCGAATGCGTTCATGCCGGCGGCATGGCGACGTTGTGGACCGTCACTCATCCCGGCATCGACATGCCCTTGCTGATGAAGATCCCGCGGGTGTCGGAAGGTGAGGATCCCGCGGCGATCGTCTCGTTCGAGATGGAGATGATGATCCTGCCGCGGGTTGCGGGGCCGCACGTGCCGGCCTGCTTCGGCACCGGGGATTTCGCGCATCAGGCCTATGTCGTGATCGAGCGTATCCCCGGGGCGACGCTCTACAAGCGACTGCCGGACTTGCCGCTGCCTTATGACGAGGCGCGGCAGCTCGTGGCGAAGATCGCGGCCGCGCTCGCCGACCTGCATCGGCAGAACGTGATTCATCACGACATCAAGCCGAGCAGCATCATGTTCCGCGACAGTGGCGAGGCGGTGCTGATCGACTACGGCCTGTCGCACCACAACCATCTGCCTGACCTGTTGCAGGAAGAATTTCGTCTGCCTTACGGAACCGCGCCCTACATGGCACCCGAGCGGCTGCTAGGCGTGCGCGACGATCCGCGCAGTGACCTGTTCTCGCTCGGCGTGCTGCTCTATTTCTTCACCACGGGCGAGCGTCCCTTCGGCGAGGGTGAAACGTTGCGCGCGATGCGGCGCCGGCTGTGGCGCGATCCCTATCCGCCGCGCGCATTGCGCGCCGACTATCCGCCCTGGCTCCAGGAGGTGGTGCTGCGCTGCCTCGAGATCGAGCCGGTGTGGCGTTATCCGACGGCGTCCCAGCTCGCCTTCGATCTCACCCATCCGGACCAGGTCAAGCTCACCGCGCGCGCGGAACGGCTGAAGCGTGATTCCCTTGGCGTGGTGTGGCGGCGCCGCTTCAATCAAGGCGTCATGCAGCCACGAGCGAAATCGGATGTCGCGGCGCAGATCGCGTCGAGCCCAATTCTTGCGATCGCGCTCGACATGGTGGAGGGCGCACCGGAGCTAAACGAGGCACTGCGCGTGACGACCGAGCGCATTCTCGCCACGTTGCCCTCGGCGCGGCTGGCCTGCCTCAACGTGCTCAAGCTCAATCGCATCGCGATCGATCGGACGCTCGACGAGCAGGGCTCCAACAAGCATATCGACCGCCTGGTGGCGCTCCGGCATTGGGCGGCGCCGCTCAAGCTGGACGAGAGCCGGTTGTCGGTCCATGTGCTGGAGGCCGTCGATCCCGCCGCTGCGATCCTGGAGTTCGCCGAGGTCAACCATGTCGACCATGTCATCATCGGCGCGCGGCAAGGCTCGTTCAGGCGCACCTTGCTCGGCAGCGTCTCGGCCAAGGTGGCCTCGGAGGCGAGCTGTACCGTCACCATTGTGCGGCCGCCGCGCATGGCGGGGGATGTGGCTGAAGCGGATGACGGTGAGGCGGCCGGATAGGGCTGCGCCTTCAAACGGCGGATCAGGCCGCGTGGGCGGTGTGAGCCGCGTGCTTACGGCGGATGGGCCAGGAGAATTGCGGGCCGGCCTCGCCCTGATCCGCGCTGCCGCCGAAATACTGGATGATCTCGCGGCAGGGTTCGCAATTGAACAGGTTACGCGACGCGGATGCCTTGGTCATTTCCTTCAGGCAGTTCGGGCAATGCGGTCTCATGGGACGGTCCAGAAAAGGAGATCTCAGTGTCTGCGCTGCGCGGCAAGCGAATGGTCGACGTCCGCATTGTCGGGCCGGGCATCGTCGTTCCGCGTGCGATCGGCGCGTTCGAGGCGGCCGAAGAAGTAGTCGAGATTCGGATGCGGTCGCCGCGGAATACGGCACCTGCGCTTCGGCTGACGTTTCACGAGTGCGAGCTGCATGGCATCACTCCCGGCGACGCTGAAGGTGAATGATGCGGGCAGAGGATGCGGCCTTCACCGGTCGCGCCATGTAGAGGCTGCGAGCTGCAATCGCAGCATTCAATCCAAACCATAACGCTACGCCAGTCCAAACCAGGGTCGTCGTCATGATGTGCTCCCGTCAAAAGCAGGCAGGAGTCACTTGCGGTGATTTGCGCGAATCAGGGAAGTCCGGATGAGTACGGATCAAGATTTCCGTTTTGGGCATTGCCCGCCGCAAGAGTTGGGAGCCGCAGGTTTGCGGACTCCCGATCCAGCTCAAATCGCTTCGCCGCGTGCGCCTGCAGCCGCGTTGCGGATGGCCGCGATGTTGGTCTTGTAGGCCTCCTGCGTGCCGCCCCTGAACACGGAGGTGCCGGCGACGAAGGCGTTGGCGCCGGCGGCCGCGAGCGCGCCGGCAACGTCAGGACCAACACCGCCATCGACCTCGATGTCGATCGGGCGTCCCGCAATCATCGCGCGGATGTCGCGGATCTTGCCGATCGCGGAGGGGATGAAGGCCTGGCCGCCGAAGCCGGGATTGACCGACATCACCAGCACGAGGTCGACCAGGTCGAGGACGTATTCGAGCGCGCTGATCGGCGTGCCTGGGTTGAGCGACACGCCCGCCTTCTTGCCGAGGCCGCGAATGGCCTGGAGTGAACGGTGCAGATGGGGACCTGCCTCCGCATGCACCGTGATGTGGTCGCAGCCGGCTTTCGCGAATGCCTCAAGATAGGGGTCGCAGGGCGAGATCATCAGATGCGCGTCGAAGATCTTCTTCGTATGCGGGCGCATCGCCTTGATGACCTCGGGACCGTAGGAGATGTTGGGAACGAAGTGTCCATCCATCACATCGAGATGGATCCAGTCGGCGCCTGCCGCGTCCACCGCGCGCACCTCCTCGCCGAGCCTTGAGAAGTCGGAGGCCAGGATCGAGGGCGCGATGGCCAGGGGACGGGGGGCGAAAGCTTGGGTCATGGCGCGTTTTCCGGGTGGCGGCCGAAGAAGAATGGCCTCGCCTAACATGGGCCTCTGCGGCGGGCAATGCAGGGGGAGGCTGCTTCCTGTGGGCGGAAATTTCTGCCGCGACCGGCACGAATTGCCGGTGTTCCCGGGCCGTGCAAGGCGCAGCGAAGGCGGATTTTGTTGAGCTTTTCACGCTGGCACGACGCTTGCTGACGTCGTCGGAACATTGGCCGCGGCATGCCGCATCGCTTGGAGTTGTGCAATGTTGTTTGCCCTTGGCGCGGTATCGAGTGCGCTCGACGCGATCCAGTCGTTGACGAACTCGAAGTCGTCGTCGGCAACGCAGAAGGCCGGGTCGACGCATAAGATCGGAACTTCGCAAGGCGCGACCAACCCGTTCGCGATCGACAGCAGCAGCATGACGACCTCGTTGGTCGGCTCAGCCAGTCCGCCACAGATCGCGCCCGTGACCATGACGGCGCTGCTCGCCGCGCAGAGTCAGTCGACCGATGGTGCGAGCGGCGCGACCGGTTCGACCTCATCGAGTTCGGCGCACTCGACCTCGAAGGGCCGGGAGGCGGCGCTGAAAGATCTGTTCTCGCAGATCGATGCGGACGGCGACCGCAAGATCACCAAGGCCGAGTTCGATGACGCGCTCAGTGCCGGCGGCACCAATCTCGCACAGGCCGATGACGTGTTCTCGAAGATGGATGCAAATTCGGATGGCAGCATCAACCTCGGCGAAATGACGAAGGCGCTGACGAGCGGTCATGGCCGCCATCAGGCGCAAGGCGCCAGCGGATCGGGCGATGCGTCGGGCGGCGGATCGGAGTCCTCGTCGAAGGCAAGCAGAGGATCGACCTCGACGACGACCAATGCCGATGGCTCGACCATCACGACCGTCACCTATGCGGACGGCTTCAAGATGTCGACGATGGTCCCTGGCGCGTCCCGCTCGTCAACCGCGAATGGTGGCGGCAATTCGCCGTATGACTGGTTGGGGCAGATGATGCAGCGCCAGGCGCAGACCGCGTCCACCGCTTCCTCGACGTCAATGAGCGTGTGAGCGGGATCCAGGCTAGAGCGTTAGCCCATCGGACTGAATCGCTGGGGATTCACAAATCAGCGTTTTGATGATTCAAGCTTGCCGCCGGGATTGGAGGCCGGCGGGCATGGCG
>NZ_JADPKD010000027.1:0-542 GCF_023073735.1 Bradyrhizobium sp. 160 | reverse complement strand
CTCAGGAGAAACTCACAGAGCTGCCGCTCCAGATCGTTTGCCTTGCCGTAAGCGAGACAGGGCGTGGCCGGCAGCCTGGTCAGCGCCGCCGTCATCAGCGAATGATGCGCGAACCAGAACAGGTTGAGCGGATCGCCAGTGCACGGCCGTGCGTCCCCCGCGGCCACCGCGCGCTCGAGCGAGGCGACGAAGACAGCCCCGATCAGCGTCTCGATCTTGGCATAGAGCAAGCGGGCGAATTCGCCATCATCCAAATGGCTCGTGGCCATCAGTCGCAGGCGCTGCGCCTCCTCCTGGTCGGGCCCGTCGGCGATGTGAAGGAAATGCTCGACCATGCCGCGGATCACCTCGACCAGGGTGGCAGTTGAGGGCTCCCGTTCGAGCAGCTCCATCAGGGCTGGATCTGCCTCGCATTCGTCGCTCAGGATCTCGGCGTAGAGCGCCGCCTTGGAGGGGAAATGCTTGAACAGCAGCGCCTCGGAAATAGCAGCGGCGGCCGCCACGCTCTTGGTCGTGGTGCCGTTATAGCCGTGTCGGGCAAA
>NZ_JADPKD010000040.1:0-545 GCF_023073735.1 Bradyrhizobium sp. 160 | reverse complement strand
GGGAGTGGGAGCCGGAGCTTCCTCCTTCTTTTGCGTCACGATGTGCGTCCAATCCGCTTCGTCTTCCGAGCCATCCTCCTGCTCGCGTTTGCGCTCTTCAAGTACCTTGACGGACTGCTTCACCTGATTGCGCGCATCGTCGATCAGGGCTGTGGCGTCCGCGTCCACGCCAAACGCCTCGATGCGATCGAGCACGCCAAGAAGCTTCTTGAAGTGGCTGTCAGGCTCTTCGTCCAAGTCAGCGTCAGCGGCGATCTCGTCGATCCGCTCTTCGAGCGAGGGCAACACAGTTGTGCGCAGTGCCAAACCAATGCCGACCAGTCTCAGCGTCGGTACGAGCGCTAGCATCTCCGGTTCGTCGAAGAAGGAAGTATCTAGATTCGTGAGCACGGCGGATTCCAGGGTTTCGGCCACCTCCGAGCGGAGATCGTCCGGCAAAACGCCAAGGTGATGGGCTCGGGCGTACGCCGCGATGTGGGGATCGTTGCCGGCAAGGTCGGTTCGCCAGCCGGACCGTCGAAGTAAATTTGGAAATTGCTGGACCG
>NZ_JADPKD010000077.1:0-211319 GCF_023073735.1 Bradyrhizobium sp. 160 | reverse complement strand
CGTTGTTCGGCTCCTGCTCGAACTTCACCAATTGATTGTCGACGGTGTCCAGGCTCTCGCTGGTCTCCGTCAAAAACTCCCGCAACAGATCATCCATGAGGTACGCCTTACTGAGCTGGACTTCCGCGGCTGAGCCGCGCTTGGAATCGACGGAAGCCCTCTTTCGATCGTTAGACATCCCCTTTCACGGTCCCGTTAATTTCAGCCTCCGTGCTAATACGGATATTGAAGACAAGTTTGCCGTTCGGCGGCATGCCATGGCACATTTCGGCAAAACCGGCACCGGACCGCGACGGGGAAAGGGCGTGAGGTAAACGCGCCAATTACGGCGCAACGGCGCGCGCGAGAAAGTTCTATCCGTGAAGACGATAGGCACGGCCTGCGTGAAATTGAATGGAGCCGGCGCGCGATCGCGCCCGACCTCACGAGGGCCGCTTCGTGCTTTGCCGAGATCCGCAAAGTTCGGGTTTGCGGTAAACGAACCGTTACCCCGTGGCCGGTGCGGCTCGTTCCGCGCTAACCAGCCGCGCGGACGAGTCGATCTCGGCGCCGGCGGGCGCCGCGCTGATGCACGTCTACTTTCCGCACGACGTGTCCTCATGCCGAGGCCGGACATCTTGTCCCAATTGCTAACATAGCCCAACGTGAACATGTTGGAACTTACTCGCACAAGGAGCGATGGTTCAGAAGGCGAGGAGGCAGCTTTGGAAACGACGGGGCGCCCATCCAACGGTTTCCTGTCTGCGCTGTCGGCAGACGATTATGAGCTGATCCGCCCGCACCTGCGTGCGGTCGATCTGCCCCATGACGCGGTGCTGGTCGAGGCCGGCGAGACCCTCAAGCGCGCCTATTTTCCTCACCGCGGCGTCATCTCGCTGGTGGTGAAGCTCGCCAAGGGCGAGCATGTGCAGGTCGCGATGATCGGCCGCGACAGCCTGCTCGGGACACTCTCGACGATGGGCGATGCATGCGCGCTGAACACGGCCGTCGTACTGATCCCCGGGGTCGCATCCATGATGGATCTCGACCGGCTGCGCGGCGCGGCCGACCAGAGCAGCAGCTTGCGGACCTTGCTCACGCGCCACGGCCTTGCCGTCTACGCGCAGGTCCAGCAGACCGCAGGCTGCAACGCCGCCCATTCGGTGGAGTCGCGGCTGTCGCGATGCCTGCTGCACACCCACGACCTGTCGGGCGACTACCGGCTGCTGCTGACCCAGGAGGCCATGGCACAGATGATAGGGGCGCGGCGCAACAGCGTGTCGCTGGTCGCCAACACCTTGCAGCAGGCCAATTTCATCCACTACAGCCGCGGACACATCCAGATCATGAACCTGGACGGCCTGCGTCAGACCGCGTGCGAATGCTACGCCACCGTGAAGGCGCATTACGACCGGCTGCTCGGCCGGCGCGCGTGGTAAACCGACGGCTAATGCCGGCCCGCAAACACGAGTCGTCCTGCTTCCGGAACTGAAATCCGGATGCCGTAGACATGGCGAGCCTCGCACCGATCCCGGCCCGCGCGGCATGGAATCGTGATCGAGGCAGGCCTGGCCATGTTTGAAGTGAGCGTCGCGCCAGCGCAGAATGTGCTCGATGGCGCGCCCGCGCGCGACCCGAATGCTTACGCCACGCTGGTGCGCGAAATCGGCGAGATCGGGGCCCGCGAGGTGCTTGCGGTGTTCTGGAGCGAGACCTGCGCGCGCCTGCAACTGTTGCGCACGCTCTCGGGCGAGCAGCACCAGGCGAGGCTCGCGCGCGAAGCACATTCGTTGAAGAGTACGGCCGGCACGTTCGGCTATGCCAGGCTCGCGGCGCTGGCGCTGCGGCTGGAGAAGTCCGCGCAGACGCTTCACGACACAGAACTCTGCGAGCTCCTGGACCTGATGGATGCCGCCTACGCCGCGGCGCGCGCGCAGGAACCGGAAGGCTAGAGCCATTTCCGTTCCGATGGAATCGAAGCGGACGTTCTACTCCTGGCTTGACGCGTTTTCTTGACGCGCACCGGCATCCACTTCGCTCGAAAACGCTGTAAACCACCCGCGCGTGCATTCCCGCCGTACTTCTACGGCTTGGGATTTTCACAGATGGCTAATCATAGCTGGCGATAGTCGCGAGAAACCAGGAGGGTTTCCATGTTCACCTACGAGACTGCGGACCAGAAGGAGGTCCGTCGCTTCCGCATCGCTCAGTTCAACGGCCGGATGGCGACGGTGAACGCTGGCGGGTCGACGGTGACTGGCTTCGTGCGCTCGGTACTCGAGCAAGAATCGAGCATCCCTCCCCGCTGGACCATCACGATCATCCCGAACGCACCGAAGGACGAGCCCAAGCCGCTGCGGCCCGTATCGCGCACGCGCCCCTTCGCCGAAGACTATTTCTGAGCGGGATCGGCGTTCTCCCGGGCCGCGCCGCCGGCCGGGCACAAAGCGACCATCAACCTCAATCGATCGAATGCAGCAGCGCCGCACGGACGAGGTCCGCGGTGTTGCGCGCACCGAGCTTGCGCATCGCCTCGGCGCGGTGGCTTTCGAATGTGCGTGGGCTGATCTGCATCCGAAGCGCGCCCTGCTTGTTCGAATAACCTTCGCTGATCAGCCTCAGCACCTCGCGCTCGCGCTTGGTCAGCCGCTTCTGGCCCGACAGGCCAATCAATTCGGCGCTGGGCACGCGCTGCGGCAGCGGCACGCGCGGGATCCGCGCTGCGGCGTCCCCGGTCCCGGATGGGATCGGCAGGCCGCCCTTGTGAGGACCGGCAAGCTGCTTGACGAGGCCGCAAACGCGCTCAGTCTGCGCCAGCGCATTCTCGACAACGCGCTGCAAATAGGCGCGGTCGCCGGTGACGGGCGCGAGCTGATCGCTATGATGCTTGATCTCGCCCATGTAGAGCAGGAGCGCAGTCAGGGGGCCGTTGAGCTCGCGGGCAATGGCGGCGGCCATGTCGTCGGCGGCCTTGGCACGGACGGCGTTCAGGCGGACGAAATCGAGCTCTTCAGCTGGAGCAGCGCTGCGTTCGTACCATTCCGACGGCCGCGAATCAGTGGCCGTATCATTCTGTGACGCCATGTCACTCGTTTAGCGGAACCGAGCCCGGTCTGTGATTAACTTTTTGCTCCGTAAGACTACGGTGATTTCGGCAGCTTTGCGCTAAATCCGCGGCGTCGGCACAATTTATGCTTGCACGGCGCCGCTCTCGGCCACGCTGAGGTTGAGATTTCGGCTCAGATTCTGGAGCAGGCGGGCGAAGAACCCTCAACCGGCACCTCCGCTCCTGCCAGTCCCCCGGATTTTACGGATTAATTAACGGCGACTTGCTTCTCTAAGCGAGGTTGAGAGCGCGCAAATGCCTCCACGCATTGGGCCCGCAAGCCTGCGGGAGACGCTGCGAAAGATTGCGTGCCATGAACGAGATCGATCGGCTGTCGGAATTCTTGCAGAGGCTGACGCCGATGTCGCGGAGCTGTCTGCTCAGCGAACTCGAGCGGCTTGAGCTGTGTGGCATCGACATGCCGGGCTCCGCCGACATTCAGTCCCGCTTGCGCGCCGAGTTTCGCAAGGACGGATCGGCCCATTCGCGCGCCACCAGCCCCTCGCGCTATTTCTTCGCGCCGCTCGAGCTGCTCCTGATCGATGGCGCACCCGAGCACGCCAATGCGGGGCGGATCTCACGCAACACCCTCACCCCGATCTGGGAGTGGATCTGCCGCGACCTGCTGCCGACCATGGCCCGCGACTACATCAAGGCGATCAACGACCAGGTTGCCGCCAACAACCCGAAGGAAGTGCAGAAAATCGCGTCGACCTTCCAGACCAAGGTCCTCAAGGTCCTCGAGAGCACCCTGGCGTCGGCGGAGAGCGCCCAGCTCGCACGCGCCAAGCTCGCGCAGTACACCGCATCGCGCACCGCCTTCGACGACGTGATGAAGATGCTGGACGTGCTGCGCGCCGGCGACGCGCTGCCGAAATTCAACGAAAAGCTGCCCGAACGGATCGCGAAGTTCGATGACAACCAGGTGGCCCAGATCACCTTGCAACTTGACGCCTTCAGGAAGTCCCATCCCCGCGCGATGCCCTTCGCGCTGACACTGGTGGCAAGGCGGCTGAAGACGCCCTGGCAATTGGTACGCCTCGCCACCAAGGCCGCCGCTAGCAAGACCGCCGCAGACGTCGCCGCCGCGCCTTATGCCTGCGTCGTCCCCATGGTGCTCGACCGTCTCGACGACAAGCGCCTCGCTCTTCGGGTCGCGCTCCGGCACAATCGCGTGCTGGTCGCCCGCGACCTGCTCGCCGAGATCTACGACACCGAATACGCGCTCAAGGTCCGCATCGATGGCATCGAACATTGCGATTGGGGCATCCGCCTCCAGCAATTGATGGACGCGATTGCGGCGCTGGTGTCCGCCGAGGTCAGCCGCTTCCCCGCCAATGTCGGTCACATTCTCGGATCGCGCCGGCTGCGCAGCCACGATACCCTGGGTGGCAAGCTGACCTATCTGGCCTGGAAGGGACGCGACGCCATGCAGGACGGCGCGGCGGCGTTTCGCAAATTGATCGGGCAGACCTGATATCGGTCAGTCATCAAGCGCGAGGGACTTTCGCGTTATCGGTGAGCGATCATGTCCTAATGCGCGCGCGGCAGGCACAGGAAGCGATCGAGAAATCGGCCCGACAGCACGAACCTGAACCACCAATACATCATTCGCCGCATCGTCATTGCTGCACTCCTCGACAGCCCACCACCGGCTGGGCGGAGCAATAGCGCAGGCGCGGCAATGCGCATGTGATGTGTTTCACATTTGTGCCGAGGGACGGGACGCATCGTCGCAGAACCGTCACGAGCGAAGGTGGAACATGCCCGTATCGCGCGAAAATGAGTTCCGCGGCCGCAGCTGTCCCTCCTATCCTCCGATGCAGTGAAAGAACAAACCGCAAGGAGGTCCCGATGAGATCGCACCGACGGATCCTGACGATGGTGACGTTGCTCGTGAGTGCGCTCGCGCTCACATCGACGACGATGGCGCAAACGACGCCGCAAGGCGATGCTGTGCCGACCGCCGACAACGCGGTGCTGCTGACCGTCTTCTTCAAGCACGATCAATCCCGGCCGCTGCGCGAGCTGAATACGCAACTCGAAAAGCAGGGCTTCTACAAGGCGTTTCCGCCGCCCGGCGTCGAGGTCTTGAGCTGGTATGTGATGATGGGCATTGGCCAGGTGATCACGCTGCGCCTGCCGGCGTCGCGGCTGCGCGAGGTCAACCGCGTGATCGAGGACACGGCATGGGGCCCTTACCGCACCGAATTCCATCCGACCTATGACTACAAGGCGGTGGCATGGCCCAACACGAAAAAGCCGCCGGAAATTAATTCTCTAATCGCCCTGTCATTGCAGCAAACGGCTACGCAACCGCATCGCTCGATGCGTGGCATCGGCGAGCCGCGCTTCGATCGATCGCGCGGGAGAAATTTAGCATGCGCTGGCTGTCGTTGTCCGTGCGGTGCCTGAGTATGCAAATTCTTTTCGAAGATTCTGTCGACAAATTAGCTCGAATTGCAGCGCTTAACGTTACTCAGATAATTCAACAACGATGTGAAGCTCTCCTTATTTGAACCCACGCTCGCCGTTTATGAAACTGTCACGGAACGGGAGTGGTATGAGATGAACGATGGGATTATTGAACTCGTCGGACGAAGGCCTGTGACCTTCGGACGGCGAAAGGTGACGCCGCGCGCCTGCGTGGCCGACAGCAAGCGCCACTTGCGTGCGTTCCTCAGTGAGGTGCTCGAGGATCTGGGCTTCGTCACCAGCGAATGCGCCAGCGCGGACGAGCTGCAAACCGTGCTCGCCACCGAATTGCCGGACCTGATCCTGCTCGGCGTCGCCACCGATGGCATCGAGCCGGGAAGATTCCTGGAGATTTTGGTGCGCGAGGCATTTGCGGGGAAGGTTCTCGCGGTCGGCGCCCGCGAATCGATCATCGTCAGGGCCGTGCGGCAGGTCGGCGAGGAATATGGCCTTGCGATGCTGCCGCCGCTGACCACGCCTTTTGCCGCGGAGACGCTGCGCGAGCGTGTCGCGATGCTGCTGCCGGAGGAGCCGGCGCCGAGCCCGGCCGTACATGTCGGCGAGGCCTTGCATGCCGGCTGGCTGGAGCTCTGGTACCAGCCCAAGATCGACGCCCGCACGCTGATCCGCAGCGGCGCCGAGGCGCTGGTGCGAATGCGCCATCCCACCTGGGGCGTCGTGCCGCCGGCCTATTTCATTCCCGAGGAGCACGATCCGCATCTGCGTGACCTCTCGGAATTCGTGATCGAGCGCGCCATGCAGGACTGGCACTATCTGCTGGAGCAGCAGAGTCCGGTCGATCTCTCGATCAACCTGCCGGCGTCCTACCTGAAGGAGCCGCAGGCGGTGCGCGATCTCTGTCGCCGCATGCCGACGCATCCGGCCTTCGGCGGCTTGACGATCGAAATCGACAGCCAAGAGGCGACCCGCGATCTCGACCACCTGACGGAGATCGCGCGCGAGGTGGGTCTGCACAATATCGGCCTCGCCGTGGACAATCTCGGCGCCGACTGGCCGGCGCTGATGGGCCTCGACAAGATTCCCTTCGTCATGCTGAAGGCGGACCGGCATTTCGTCACCGGCAGCGGCAATGACCGGCTGAAGCGCACGGTGTGCCGTCACATCGTCGAGCTCGCGCAGGGCTACGGCGCGCGCGTGGTCGCCGAGGGCGTCGAGAGCCGCACCGACCTCGTCGCCGCGAACGAGCTCGGCTTCGATCTCGTGCAGGGCTTTCTGTTCGGCAAGCCGATGCCGCTGAAGAAGTTCGCCCGCTCGACGCTGACGAAAACGGTGATGGAGTGAGCTCGTTCGCGGCTCGTACGTCGCTGGAGACGCGCGAGAATCGTCAAGCTCGCGCGCGTTCGCCGGTCTGCCTGGCAGGGCACTTACGCTATTGCGGCGCTGATATCGGTCGGCGACTGCACGGCGCCCGGCTCACCACGCGAGACGCGCGCCTCGGCTCGCTCGAGGTGAAGCGCGAAACCGTTCGCCTCGGGAGGCTCGAGCCCGGCGCGCAGCTGCATGCTCGGAATCAGGTAATCGCCGCCGTTTTGGCGCCGATAGGGAATGGGCGAGGCCGTCGCAAGCGTTCTCATCCTCTCGCGCAAACGTTCGGCGATCGCTTCGAAACCGGCTTCGCCGAGCTTGTCGGCCTTGTAGACAACGAACGGCGGCAGGACGTCATAGCCGGGGTAATAGAGGATGCCGTGATTGATCGGAAACAGCAGATCCTCGATCGGCCCATTGATCCCCCGGGCCGAATAATGCTCCTGCCAGCCGCCGGCCGTCACGATCAGCATCGCGCGCTTGCCCGCTAGCGTGCCCTCGCCGTAGCGGTCCCCCCACCGCTTGTCGCTGTGCTCGCCGACGCCATACGCGAAGCCATAGGCGAACACGCGGTCGACCCAGCCCTTGAGGATCGCCGGCATGCTGAACCACCACAGCGGGAATTGCAGAATCAGCGCGTCCGCCCACAGCAGCTTCTCGATCTCGCGCTTGACGTCAGGAGTGAGTGTACCAGCCTCGAAGGCCTGCTTGGATGCAGCGGCGGGCGCCAGCCGCGCGTCCGCCGGCAGCGACGGGAAGTCGGCGCGATCGACCTCCGATTTCCAGCCTTGGGCATAGAGGTCCGTCACCCGCACCTCATGGCCCTGGGCCTCGAGCTCTCTGGCGGCAACATCCCGGAGCGAGCCATTGAGCGAACGCTGTTCGGGATGCGCAAAAACAATCAACACTTTCATGATCAGCACCATTCGTTGACGATGTCCCGCAGCTAGCGCGGCGGGCTGCAAACCGGTAGATGTCGGCAATGGATAGAATTGTGCCGGAAAATGGATAAATCGGAGGTCACGCTCGAGCGCATGCGCAGCTTCGTGCGGGTCGCCGAGCGCGGAAACCTGTCGGCCGTCGCGCGCGAGCTTGATTTGGGCCAATCCACGGTGACACGGCACATCCGCGAACTGGAGCAAGCCGTCGGCGTGCCGCTGCTCACCAGGACCACGCGCAGGGTGACGATGACAGAGGAGGGGCGCCGCTACTATGCCGACTGCGTGCAGATCCTGCGCCTGGTCGAGCACGCCGGCGACGAGGCGCGCAGCACGCGCGATGCGCCCGCTGGAATGGTACGGATATCCTGCACTGCGGCCTTCGGCGTGCTGCACGTCAGCCGTTTCATCCTCGCGTTCCAGGACCGTTATCCGGACGTGTCGGTGGATCTCAGCCTGACCGACGAACGGATCGACCTTGTGAGGGAAGGTGTCGACGTCGCACTCCGTCTGGGGCCGCTTGCCGAGAGTTCGATGAAGCTCAAGTCCCTGGGACAGTCGCGGCGGGTGCTTGTCGCCGCACCGACCTATCTTGCCGAGCGTGGCAGGCCCGCGCGTCCGCAAGACCTCGCCTATCATCAGGCCATCAGGATGTCCAACATCGCCGGCAGCGATGTGCTTGTCCTGCAAGGACGTCGTGGCGGCCGCCATGCGGTCCCGTTCGCCGGACGGTTGCGCGTCGATCACGGACTTGCCGCGCGAGAAGCGCTCGCGGCGGGCCGCGGGATTGCACCCGCACATCTTTGGCTCGTCGGCGACCTTCTCGCGACCGGCAGACTCGAACGCGTGCTTGCGGACTATTCGCCGCCTCCCGTTCCACTGAACATGCTGATCGTGCCGGAGCGGTCCGGCGTCGCGCGGGTGCGGCTGCTGGTCGATTTTCTCGCCGAGCAGATCGCGCAAATCCCCGGGATCGAAAAATCGCCGGGCAGAAGGCAGGACTAGCCGGCCATCGTCACGCAAACCGCCGCGCGAAAAAGACGCAAACGACCACGAGGACGGTCGCGGCGATCATGTTCCAGGCAACCGGCTCGTGCAGCAACAGGCCGGCGAGCGCGAGACCGAAGAATGGCTGGAGTTGCTGCAACTGGCCGACGCGGGCGATGCCGCCGAGCGCGAGCCCGCGATACCAGAAGATGAATCCGACGAACATGCTGAAGACCGAGACGTAGGCAAGCCCGACCCAGGCGGGCGCGCTGACGCCGCTCCATGTCGGTGGCCAGGTCCAAATCACGACGGGCACCATCAGCGGCAGCGCGAGCAGCAGCGCCCAGGAGATCACCTGCCAGCCGCCGAGGCGGCGCGACAGCGCGGCGCCTTCGGCATAGCCGAGGCCGCACAAGATGATCGCGGCCACCATCAGAAGATCCCCGGTCAGCGAGCTTGAGCCGTCGTTCGACAGTGCAAAGCCCGCCACGGTCGCACTGCCGAGGACGGCGAACAGCCAGAACAGCGGCTGCGGCCGCTCACCGCCGCGCAATACGCCGAAGATCGCGGTCGATAGCGGCAGGAGGCCGATGAAGACGATCGAATGCGCCGAGGTGATGTGCTGGAGCGCGAGCGCGGTCAGCAAGGGAAAGCCGACCACGACACCGATGGCGACGATGGCGAGCGAGGCGAGATCCTGCCTCGTCGGCCGCGCCTGACGGAGCAAGCCGAGCACGGCCAGGCCTATCAACGCCGCAATGAGCGCGCGCGCGGACGTCAAGAACAGCGCCGAGAAGCCGCCGACTGCCACGCGGGTCGCCGGCAGCGAGCCGCTGAAGATGATGACGCCGAGAAGCCCATTGCCCCAGCCGCTGCCGGAAGATTGCATTCCTGTCTCGCTTTTGGCTCGCAATCCTGGCGCATCGCAGATGACAAGGCCAGCGACAGTTCAGTACAATCTGGCAAAACTGTATGGATACGGAAGACTATACACTTGGACAACGACGCATCAGCGAGAGGGCGCAACGGAACGCGGACCGCAGACGTGATGAGCGCGATTCGTGCCAAGGTCGCGGGCCGCGCGCTCGGTGCCGGCGACCGCTTGCCGTCGATCCGCAGCCTTGCCGCGACAATGCGGGTTTCGCCTTCGACCGTCGTCGAAGCCTACGACCGTCTGGCTGCGGAAGGGTTGATCCGCGCCCGCCGCGGCTCGGGCTTTTACGTCTCGCCGGCAATCATGCCGCCGCTCGCATTGACCGAGGCCGAGCCGCGCCGCGACCGGGAAGTCGATCCGTTCTGGGTCTCGCGGCAGTCGCTCGATGTGGACACGACGGTGCTGAAGCCCGGCTGCGGCTGGCTGCCGCCGGAGTGGATGCCCGAGGCAGCGCTGCGACGCGCCATCCGCGCACTCGCGCGCGCCGACGAGAGCCTGTTGACGGATTATGGCAGCACGCGCGGCTCCCCTGCGCTCCGCCGGCTGTTGCTTGCGCGCCTCGCGGAAGACGCGATCGAGGCGTCGGTCGACCAGCTCATGCTGACGGGTTCAGGCACGCAAGGCACCGATCTCGTCTGCCGCTTCCTGCTCCATCCCGGCGACACCGTGCTGGTGGACGATCCCTGCTACTTCAATTTTCGCGCCTTGCTGCGGGCGCATCAGGCAAAAATCGTCGGCGTGCCCTACACGTCATCGGGGCCTGATGTTGCAAGCTTCGAGCAGATCCTCGCCAGCGAGCGGCCGCGGCTCTACATCACCAATTCAACGCTCCACAATCCGACCGGCGCGACGCTGTCGCTTCCGACCGCGCATCGGCTTTTGACCGCGGCCACCGCGCACGACCTCACCATCATCGAGGACGACATTTTCGGCGACTTCGAGCCGGAACGCTCGCCGCGCCTTGCTGCGCTGGACGGTCTCAATCGCGTGATCCGCACCGGCAGCTTCTCCAAAACACTCTCGGCCTCGGTGCGCTGCGGCTACATCGCAGGGCGAGCCGACTGGATCGAGCAACTCGTTGACCTCCAGGTCGCAACCAGCTTTGGCGGCCCGAGCCCGGTCGCGACACAGGTCATCGCAACGGTGCTGGCCGGCGGCAGCTATCGCAAGCACATGGACGAGCTCAGGCAAAAGCTCATGCGCGCCCGGCGCGACGTCGCGCGCAAGCTTCAGGCGCTCGGCATCGAGCCATGGCTGATGCCGCGCGGCGGCTTCTTCCTATGGTGCCGTCTCCGGGACAGCCAGGATGCTACGGCAGTTGCACGCGCGGCTCTCGAAGCGGATGTGGTGCTGGCACCCGGCAACGTCTTCAGCGTGTCGCAGACGGCGTCGCACTTCATGCGGTTCAACGTAGCGCAGATGAGCGATGCGCGAGTATGGGATGTGATGCGGCGGGCGTTAAAGGCGGGTGGCGCGGCGTGACTTGGGCAGCCCCGTGACAGTCAGGATCACTTCGCCCGTCCAGCGATCCCTGCCCCTCCAACATCGACAGCGCGGACAGGACTCTCTCTCGGAATCAATACACCTTCTTCGTGCGGGCAACCGATAATTCCGTCGACCACCGCTATCGATGCGCACCGAATGCCGCTTAAGAAAACCGACAATTTCCGCAAGCCTGGTCTTATCCGACCGCACATCTGCGGATTCGAAAGCAAACGGCGCAACTCAGGCTCGGCTCCTTCAGCCCGGATACAGGAGAGACAGCAACCTTGGAAGCGAACGTGTTGTCAGGACCGTAGAAGGCGATCGTCCGGACGGCAAAACCGCGCATGCGCTGGTTCTTTCGCAGCCGTTTGTCAGGCCGCGGCCCGATCTTCATTGGCGTGACCAAATCCGCTCGCGGAATTCCTCGACCGGTACGCTCCGACGTCGCTGAAATGGCGGAGAGGGAGGGATTCGAACCCCCGATAGGCTTGCACCTATGCCGCATTTCGAGTGCGGTGCATTCAACCACTCTGCCACCTCTCCTGAAGGTGCCGATAAGAGGTAGGAACCCCCTGTGGTCGGGCGTGTAATAGGCGAGGATGGCCGGCCAGACAAGGCGCGAAAGGCGAAAATCCGCCGCCTGTTTCATCCCTTGACCTCGAGCTCCGCTCCGGGGAATCGAACGGAGCTCTAGATTCTTGTTTTGACGCGTTTTCTTGACGCGAACCGGCGTCCACTTCGCTCGAAAACGCCGCTGCATTCCGAAAGGAACCGCCGTGGAGCATCTGACCGTCCCCGCCAATGGCGCCAATTTCCACCTGGTCCGCACCGGGCGGGGCCAACCGCTGCTTTTGCTGCATGGTTGGCCGGAATTCTGGCTGACCTGGGAGCCGGTGATGATGCGGCTTTCGGACCGCTTCACGCTGATCGCGCCCGATTTGCGCGGCTTCGGTGACAGCGACAAGCCTGACGGCCCTTACGGGCCGGATGGCCATGCGGCGGACATGCTGGCGCTGATGGACCGACTCGGCATCGAGCGATTCGGCGTCGCGGGTCATGACGTCGGTGGCGCCGTGATGCAGCCCCTGGCCCGGCAGGCACCGACGCGGCTTGCCGGGCTGCTCTTCTTCGATTTTGTCTATCCCGGCATCGGGCCGCGCATGGCGGCGCCCGACCGGCTCAACCACATCTGGTACCAGTCCTTTCACCAGATGGAGATAGCACCCAGCCTCGTCGGCGCCAGCCGCGAGACCTGCTGGCTCTATATCAGCCATTTCCTGGAAGGCTGGGCGCACCGGAAGAATGCTTTCGACGACGTGCTCGACGCCTTCGCCGACAACTTCCTCAAAGACGGCAATCTCGCCGGCGGCTTTGCGCATTATCGCGCCTCGCATGCCGGGCGCATCGCGATGATGAAGGGTGAGGCGCCACGCCTGCCGCCGATCAATGTGCCGACCTGCGTGCGCTGGGCCGAGCACGACCCGCTGTTTCCCTATGCCTGGACCGATCGGCTCAGGGAAACCTTCAGCGAGCTCGATCTGGCGATGTTTCCGGACGTCGGGCACTTCCCGCATCGGGAAGATCCGGATCGCGCGGCCGCGGAGATCGCGGCGTTCTTTCAGCGCATCGGCTGGAATTGAGGCCCGGGTCCAAAAACGGGGTGGGACCGCCAGACGCGGTAAACACTGGCGGTCCCGATGCCGCTCATTGAAATACTGGCCAGGAAGGGCGGCTTCGCCGGCCGAGTGAAGCGACGGTTCGACGGTAGCGCGCAGCCGGCATGGCGCAATGCAATCCGCCCCTTAACCTTGCCAGTCAAGGTTACCCCGGAGCCCGAAAGCGAGCTCCAGATCCTTGTTGGACGCGTTTTCTTGACGCGAACCGGTGTCCACTTCGCTCGAAAACGCTAGCTAGTTGTCCTTGCCCTTTTTCTTCCCGTTCTCCGTGGAATCCCGGTCTTTGCCATTACCGTTGTCCTTGCGGCGGTTGGTGAAGCGCGCATTGCCGAGCCCGGTGCCGATGGTGAGGACGCCCCAGCGGTCGACGTCCTGCATGAACGGTACTTCCGAAAGGCCCTGAACCACGCCGTCATTGTGCATCAGGATCGCGGTGTCGTGCTCGCCGATCTGCGGGATGGCTTCGGTGAGGCTCGCCGGCAGGTTGAACTTGCTGCTCTCCCAATTGCCCGGGAGGTTCTGCGCGCCCTTCTCGATGGAGCCGTCCGCGTTGATCACGCCGGGACAGGCGATGCCGATGAACGGCGCGAGCTTGAAGCCTTCGGCTTCGGCATCCTCGATGAGGCCTTCGAGCATCTTGACGAGCCGCTTCACCGCGGCCTCGCGGCTCGGCTCATCATCGGCATGGCGCCACAGATCGGATTTGAAGACGACGGCCTTGGACAGATCGGGCGCCTTCTTCCAGCGCGTCTCAACGATGCCGCAGCGGATGTTGGTGCCGCCGATATCGACCGCGAGGATGCTGTCATAGGCCTCGAAAATCCAGGACGGGGCAAGGTGCAGGGCTCCAATCAACCCGGCATCATCAGGATCGAAGCGGATCGGCACCAGATCGACCTTGAAGCCTTCCGACTTGAGGATGATCTCGGCCCGGGCAATGGCGATTTCGCCGAGTCGGCTCGCACGAAAGCCGCCGCCGACCACGATGCACTCGGTCTTGGCCCAGGCCTTGGTCTTGAGGAACCGCCGCGTCACGTAGGCGAGCTCCTGCGCGAAATCCTCGATCGCGCTGTGCACGACGGCCGTGGCCTCGGTATCGTCGCCGACCAGAACGGCATCGAGGGCCTTCTTGCTGATCTTGTCGGACGGCTCGTCGCCGAAGGGATCCTCGCCGCTCTTGCGAAGCGGTTTGCGCCATTCTTCGAGGATCTCGCGAAACGCGCCCTTGCTGGCGCGATCGCCCAGAAAGCCCTCGTCGTCCTTGATCTCGATGTTGAAGCTGTCGACGTCGACCGACGGCAGGCGGCTCGCCCCATGCTGGGCGATACCCGTCGTCTTGACCAGCTCGTCTGTTGCCATGATAGCCCTTGCCCGCGTGTCCGATTTGCGAGGACACAACGGGGAGGGAACTCGTTGGTTGCAAGCCGGACGCAGATTCAGCCCACGCACCGCAATGGGCCCAAAATCCTTCAATTCTGGCCGTTTTCGGCGGTTTTCCTTGACTTGTGGCGTCCGGCGGCTATAAGTCCCACAACCGGCGCGGGGCGTTTCTCGCGCCGCTTGTTTTTGCGTGGGTTTTCAAGGGGATAAGTCCCACCCGCACAAAACTCGCATAAACCCGTAGCGACTGACAAAAAGCCGGCCCCGACGCGTCTCGTCGCGAGGCCGGGATTGAACACGAAGGAAAAAACGATGTTCGCAGTCATCAAAACCGGCGGCAAGCAATACCGCGTCGTGCCGGATGATGTTCTCGAAGTAGGCAAGATCGAAGGCGAAGTCGGCTCGATCGTGCAGCTGAATGACGTTCTGGTGGTCGGCGGCGACACGCCGGTCCTGGGCGTCCCGACGGTCGCAGGCGCGTCCGTTGCGGTCGAGGTGCTCGACCACAAGCGCGGACCAAAGGTCATCGCGTTCAAGAAGCGCCGCCGCAAGAACTCGCGCCGCAAGCGCGGCTACCGCGACGAGATCACGGTGCTGCGCGTCAGCGAGATCCTGACGGACGGCGCCAAGCCCACCAAGGGCCCGCGTCCGAAGAAGGAGAAGGTGGCCAAGGAGTCCGCACAGGAAGCCGCCGAATAAAAGATTTGATCACGCCAATTCACGAATTGATGCGTGAGAAATCGTGAAATGATTCCGTCAAGGAATTGATCTAGACATACGTAGGATTTCGGAGACGAGCCATGGCTCACAAAAAAGCAGGCGGTTCATCGCGTAACGGACGCGATTCGAAGGGCAAGCGCCTCGGCATCAAGGCGTTCGGCGGGGAGTTCGTCACCCCTGGCAACATCATTGCGCGTCAGCGCGGCACCACCTGGCACCCCGGCCTTAATGTCGGCATGGGCACGGACCACACTTTGTTCGCCAAGGTCGAAGGTCGTGTTGCGTTCCAGGCCAAAGCCAACGGCCGCACCTTCGTATCGGTGCTCCCGATCGCTGAGGCGGCTGAATAGACGGTGGACCAAATTGGAGTCCGCCGGGTCCTGACCAAACCGGCGGAGTCCTAAAGATCAAGTGATCGAAGGCTCCAGGGGAGGCGGGAAACCGGCCTCCCCTTTTCTTTGACTTACTCACTTTGGAATTAGTGACTTTCCAGGAGCCGGACATGTTGCAGGATTTCTCGAGCGTGACCTTGCAGGAGGCGAGACCGACCGTCGTCGCCACCGAGCGGCTGACCTTGCGGCGGCCGACACTGGCCGACGTCAGGACCATCGCGCGGCTCGCCAACGACCGCCGCATCGCAGAAAACACCCGCCGCCTCCCGCATCCCTATTCGCAGGATGACGCTGTCGAATTCATCCGCGCCACCGCCGCGCTCGGCAGCGAGACCGTATTCCTGATCGAGCACGATTCTGGGCCGATCGGCATGGTCGGCATCGACTGCTCCACACCCGACAATGCCGAGCTCGGCTACTGGCTCGGCGTCGAGCATTGGGGCCAGGGCTTTGCGACCGAGGCCGCGCGCGGCGCGATCGACTTCTTCTTCGAGGAGTTCGAGGACGACCAGCTCTATGCCGGCGCGCGCGTCACCAACCCGGCCTCGCGCAAGGTACTGGAGAAGTGTGGCTTCCAGTGGAGCGGCGTCCAGCTGCACCGCTTCCTGGCGCTGGGATCGTCCACGCCCGTCGATTGCTTCCGCCTGTCGCGCGGCGTGTGGGCGTCGCTGAAGAGCTGGAGCAGCGCAAGGCGGATGAGGTAGTGCGCGAATCACCCTCCCCCTTGAGGGCGCTTGAGGAGGAGGGTGGGGATCACGCCGGCGGATTCACTTCTGCGCTTTCACGCCCGAGATCGCGCTCTCGCAAGTAGATATAGAACCCGGCGCCGATGATGATGGCTGCGCCGAGGAGTGTCGCGACCTCAGGCACGTCGCCGAACACGACGAAGCCGAAGATCACAGCCCAGACGATCATCGAATATTGGTAGGGCACCACGACGCTGGCCGGCGCGAGCTTGAGCGAGCGGTTGACGCAGAACAGCGCGGTGACCGAGACGCATCCCGCCAATGCGAAGATCACGAGGCTCCCCGATGTCGGCGGCACCCAGTGAAATGCAGAGAGCACGGCCCCCAGCGAAAACGTGCCGATGAATTGCGAGGACGCCATCACGATGTCAGGCGTCTTGCGCAGGCTGCGCGTGATCAGCATCAGCGTCGCAAACGACAGGCTGCCGCCGAGCGCGATCAGCGCCGGCAGGCTGACGGTCTGCGCGGATGGCCGCAGCGCGATCAAGACGCCGCAGAAACCGATCAGGATCGCGGTCCAGCGCCGCCAGCCGACCCGCTCGCCCAGAAAGACCGCCGACATCGCGGTGACGAAGATGGGGCCGGCCAGATAATAAGTGATGACGTCGGCGAGCGGCAGATAGACGGTCGCGAGGAAGAAGGCGGCCACCTCCAGCGTCGACAGCACGACGCGAAACAGCTGCAACCGCGGCCGCTCCAGCTCCAAGAATTGGCGACGCTGCCGCCAGATCAGCGGCGACAGCAAGAGCAGCGCCGCGCAGGCGCGCAGGAACAAAAGCTGCCCCACCGAATAGGTGCCGACCAGGAACTTGCCCATGGCGTCGCCGAACGAGAACAGGAAGATCGACAGCACCATCAAGGCGATGCCGGCGAGCCGTGCCGAGCGGTCGTCATAGGCGGAGAGAGACTTGAAGAAGGGCATATGCGTCGTTTTAATCGCGTGGGCGCGCCGGACAAGTCCACCTCTGGTGAATTGAACGCATTGTCGCACTGCGCGGAGCGCGATACGCATCATGCACCGAGTCCGTTCCGAATGGTGCAGCGCATGACCGACTTCGATCCCTCCCAGCACCGCATGATCCCCACACAACGCTGGTTTGAAGATTTCGTCGTCGGCGAACGCTTCGTGCTGCCCAGCCGCACCCAGACGTCCGCCGTGTTCGCAGCGTTCCAGACCGCGAGCGGCGACACTCATCCGGTGCACTACGACGTGGAATATTGCCGCAGCCGCGGCATGCCGCATCTGCTCGCCCACGGCTTCCAGACCTTGATCCACACCGCGCCCGGGGCCGGCCTGTTTCCGTTCATGGTCGAGGAGTCCCTCGTCGGCTTCCTCGAGCAATCAAGCCGGTTCCTCAAGCCCGTGTTCGCCGACGACACCATCTATCCCGCGCTTGAAGTCACCGAGCTGGTGCCGGGGCGCACGACCGGCGCCGTGACGCTCAGAAGCACCGTGTTCAACCAGCGCAAGGAGCTGGTGCTGGAGGGCACGCAGAAATTCCTGATCCGGCGGCGACCAGCGGGTTAAGCACGGGGCAAAATCGCCGAAATTCGGCCGATTCACGGAGAAGTTCGGGTTGCCGCGCGGGATCGGCTGGCCTACCTATGGCCCATGAAATTCCTCGACGAAGCAAAGGTCTATATCCGCTCCGGTGACGGCGGGAACGGCTGCGTGGCGTTCCGCCGCGAGAAGTTCATCGAATTCGGCGGCCCCTCCGGAGGCAATGGCGGCCGCGGCGGCAATGTCATTATCGAGGTCGCCGATGGCCTCAACACGCTGATCGATTACCGCTATCAGCAGCATTTTAAAGCCCAGAAGGGTGAGAATGGCTCGGGCTCGGACCGCCATGGCGCCAACGGCAAGAACATCGTGCTGAAAGTGCCGATGGGCACGCAGATCTTCGACGAAGACCGCGAGACGCTGATCCACGACTTCACCAAGGTCGGCGAAAGATTCGTCCTAGCCGAGGGCGGCAATGGCGGCTTCGGCAACGCGCATTTCAAGACCTCGACCAACCGCGCGCCACGCAACGCCAATCCCGGCCAGCCGGGCGAGGAGCGCTGGATCTGGCTGCGGCTGAAACTGATCGCGGATGCCGGACTCGTCGGCCTGCCCAATGCCGGCAAGTCGACCTTCCTCAGCAAGGTCAGCGCAGCAAAGCCGAAGATCGCCGACTATCCCTTCACCACGCTGCATCCGCAGCTCGGTGTCGTGAATGCCGACGGCCGCGAATTCGTGCTGGCCGACATTCCGGGTCTGATCGAAGGCGCGCATGAAGGCGCCGGTCTCGGCGACCGCTTCCTCGGCCATGTCGAACGCTGCCGCGTGCTGCTGCATCTTGTCGACGCAACCTGCGAACATGCCGGCAAGGCCTACAAGACGGTGCGGACCGAGCTCGATGCCTATGGCGGCCAGCTCACGGACAAGATCGAGATCGTCGCGCTCAACAAGATCGATGCGGTCGAGCCGGACGAATTGAAAAAGCAGAAGGACCGCTTGAAGCGCGCCGCCAGGAAGACGCCGCTGCTGCTGTCCGCCGTGACCGGCCAGGGCGTCAAGGAAGCGCTGCGCGCGCTGGCCGACGTGATCGGCGAGAACCCGGTCTCCGCCAAGGCCAAGAGCGCCGCCGAAGCGGAGCCGTGGTCGGCTTGAGGAGAGCGACGCGCTCCCTCCACACCTCTGCGCAGCGGGCCAACGTCCGACAAGAGAGCGGACCCCTCCTCACCCGGCGCGTAGCCGAAGCTCTCTTGAGGACGGCCGCCACAGGCAGCCTATGCCGACATCTCCGTTCGGGAGAGGTTTTCTTCGCGCCATCGATAGCGCAATATCCAGCAAACGAAGTCAGGAGCGAGACGCATGGCGCGCGCGAAGAACGTTCTCTGGATCATGTGCGACCAGCTTCGCTATGACTATCTCGGCTGCACCGGCCATCCTACGCTGAAAACGCCGAATATCGATGCCATGGCCCAGCGCGGCGTGCTCTTCACCAAGGCCTATGTGCAGTCGCCGATCTGCGGTCCGTCGCGGATGTCGTTCTACACCGGACGCTACATGCGCTCGCACGGCTCGCACTGGAACGGCTGGCCCTTGCGCGTCGGCGAGCCCACGCTCGGCGATCACCTCAACAAGATCGGCGTGCGCAACGTGCTGGTTGGCAAGACCCACATGGCGCCCGATCTGGAAGGCATGAAGGCGCTCGGCATCCCGCCGGAATCGGTCATCGGCGTGCATGTCGCCGAATGCGGCTTTGAACCTTACGAGCGTGATGACGGCCTGCACCCGACCGGTCGACCGCGCCCGAAATACGATGAATATCTGCGCCAGCAGGGCTTTGAGGCTACCAATCCCTGGGAGCATTGGGCCAATTCCGGCGCGGCCGACGACGGCTCGTTGCAGAACGGCTGGCTGCTGGTGCATGCCGACAAGGCCGCGCGCGTGCCGGACGCGCACTCCGAGACGCCCTACATGACGCGGCGTGCGATGGACTTCATCACCGAGGCCGAGACCGATGGCAGGCCGTGGTGCCTGCATCTGTCCTACATCAAGCCGCACTGGCCCTATATCGCGCCAGAGCCCTACGCCAGCATGTATTCGACGTCAGACATGATTCCGGTGATCCGCTCCGAGCGCGAGCGCCAGAATCCGCATCCGGTGTTCGGCGCCTACATGGACATGCGCTACTCCCGCAACATGGCACGCGACGTTGCCCGCGAGAAAGTGATCCCGACCTATATGGGCCTGATCACCCAGATCGACGACCAGATGGGCGTGCTGATGAAATTCCTGGAGGCGCGCGGCCTGTTGGAGACAACCATGATCGTGTTCACCTCCGATCACGGCGATTATCTCGGTGATCACTGGATGGGCGAGAAGGACCTGTTCCACGAGCAATCAGCGAAGATTCCGCTGATCGTGATCGATCCGTCGCAAGAGGCCGACGCCACGCGCGGCACACGCAGCGACGCGCTGGTCGAGGCCATCGACCTCGCGCCGACTTTCGTCGATTATTTCGGTGGCAAGGTGCCGGGACACATTCTCGAAGGGCGTTCGCTGCTGCCGCTGCTGCGCGGCCGCACGCCATCAGATTGGCGCAAGGTGGCGTTCTCCGAATATGACTACGCCATGCAGGATGTGCGGCTGAAGTTGAACCAGCCGATCGAGCGCTGCCGCCTGTTCATGGTGTTTGACGGCCGCTGGAAATATATCCACGCCTCCGGCTTCCGCCCCATGCTGTATGACCTCGAAACCGATCCGGCCGAATTTGTGGACCGCGGCGACGACCCCGAGTGCGCCGGCATCATCGCGCGGTTGCAGGCCGAGTTGTTCGACTGGGCGCTGCATCCGAACGACCACATTACGACGCCGCGCGAGAAGATCGCGGCCTATGCGGACAACCAGCTCCAGGTAAAGGGCGGCATTCTGATCGGCGTCTGGGACGAAGCCGAACTGGCGACGATCAAGGACGGCATCGCGCAGCGAGGGAAGCTCTAAGCCCCTCATGGTGAGGAGGCGCGAAGCGCCGTCTCGAACCATGCAGGCCCCGCTGCGCCAGCCGAGCCTTTCATCCGTCGAGACGCGCGCAAGAGCGCGCTCCTCAGGATGAGGAGAAAGAGGGCGCGCGACGCTTTCTCAACGCGTCATGCCCGGGCTTGACCCGGGCATCCACGTCTCACGTCATTTGCGGATGCACGTGGATGGCCGGGTCAAGCCCGGCCATGACGGTGGAGTGTGGGGCGCGCCTCCCGATCTTCTCGATCCGGTATCCCGTCGCCTTCACGATCGGTTGCCATAGCGCGATGTTTGCTGCGAGCTCTTTCGTCAAGCCTTCCGGTGTCGACCCGACCGGAATGAGCCCGATCGCCGTCAGCTTCTCCTTCACCTCGGGCTTGGCGAGCGCAGCGCGCGCGGCGGCACCGAGCTTGCTCGCGAACTCCGGCGAGCTGCCCGCCGGAAGCCACATGCCGTACCAGGCGTCGGCGACAAGATCGATGCCGCTCTCCCTCAGCGTCGGAACGTCTGGTGCAAACGGCGATCGTTCCGCGCTCGCGACCGCGATGATCTTCACGCCCTTGGCACGATGTTGGGGCAGAGCATCGGCCAACGTGGTGATGCCGAACGAGATGTGGCCGCCGACGATGTCGTTGAGGATGGGTGCGCTGCCGCGATAGGGCACGCGGGTCAGGGGAATGCCGAGATCCTTCTCGAGCTTGGAGCCCATGAAATGCGGGATGGTGCCATTGCTCGGCACACCGAACGAGGTCTTGTCCGGATGCGCCTTCAGCCACGTCACAAAGCTCTTGAAATCAGTGGCCTCGACCGCCGGGTTGATCACCAGCGCAAATTCGAACCGCGCCAAGAGCGACACCGGCAAGAAGTCCTTCGCCGTGTCGAAGCTCGGCGTCGTCTCCACCATCGGCAGCAGATACATGGTCGGCCCCGTCGTCACCAGCACCATGCTGCCGTCGGGACTGCCGCCTTTGACCGCCTTGATGCCGATCAGCCCGTCGCCGCCGGTGCGGTTCTCGACCACGATGGTCCGTTGCAGCACCGGCGCCATCTCCAGCGCGATCAGCCGGCACAGCGTGTCGCCGCCTGCTCCCGCTGCGAACGGGAAGATGATCTTTGTGAGCCCGACCTGCGCTTGCGCCCCACCCGCCTGCGCCAGCAGCGGCAGCCCGAGACATCCGGCCATGAATTTGCGGCGATCCATTCGTTTCCTCTTCGGCCCTTTATCGTTGAGCCGCAATTAGAGCCGGGCGGACGCCCGGCACAAGGCCGACATTCGCCGTTTACCATGGCGGCTGCCTTGCGCCCGTCACCGTCCTGCTGCAAAAGCAGAGCTCATCGGCTCCGCCTGTCGCTCCGCCATTTTCCGAACAATTTGCATCCAGCGCCAACACATCTACCCACATGGCCAGCCCCGAACTCAGTCAATTCCGCCGGATCGTCGTCAAGGTCGGCTCCGCGCTGCTGGTCGATTCCGACAGGGGTGAAGTGCGTGCGTCCTGGCTCGCGGCGCTGGCGGACGACATGGCCAAGCTGCACCGCGAGGGCCGCGATGTGCTGGTGGTCTCCTCCGGTTCGATCGCGCTCGGTCGCAGCCGCCTCAAATTGCCGCGCGGCCCGCTGAAGCTCGAGGAGAGCCAGGCCGCCGCCGCCGTCGGCCAGATCGCGCTGGCGCGAATCTGGTCGGAAGTGCTCGGGGCGCACGGCATCGAAGCCGGCCAGATCCTGGTGACGCTTCAGGACACCGAGGAGCGCCGCCGCTATCTCAATGCGCGCTCCACCATCGGCAAGCTGCTGGAATGGCGCGCCATTCCCGTGATCAACGAGAATGACACGGTGGCCACCAACGAGATCCGCTACGGCGACAATGACCGCCTTGCCGCGCGCGTCGCCACCATGGCGAGCGCCGACCTGCTGGTGCTGCTGTCCGACATTGATGGCCTCTACGACGCTCCGCCCAAGAACAATCCGAACGCAACACTCATTCCGGTGGTCGAGAGCATCTCCTCAGAGATCGAGGCGGTGGCCGGGGACGCCGAGTCCGAGCTATCGCGCGGCGGCATGCGCACCAAGGTCGAGGCGGCCAAGATCGCCACCACGGGCGGGACGCACATGCTGATCGCCTCCGGCAAGATCGAGCACCCCCTCCAGGCCATCGCCGATGGCGGCCGCTGCACCTGGTTCCTGACGCCGGCCAATCCCATCACCTCGCGCAAGCGCTGGATCGCGGGCACGCTGGAGCCGAAGGGCACGCTGACCATCGATGCCGGCGCGGTGACGGCGCTGCGCGCCGGCGCCAGCCTGCTGCCGGCCGGCGTGATCAGGGTCGAGGGCCAGTTCGCCCGCGGCGACGCCGTGATCGTGCGCGGTCCCGACGCCAGCGAGGTCGGCCGCGGCCTGATCGCCTATGACGCCGATGTCGCCGAGCGGATCAAGGGCCGCTCCTCCCCGGACGTGATGGCGATCCTCGGCATCAGCGGGCGGTCGGAGATGATCCACCGCGACGACCTGGTGGTGGGCGGGTAGGCCTTTGCCGTCAGGCCCAGGCTTGTCCCGGGCATTCACCTTCTTCGAGCCGCAAGAGGCGTGGATGGCCGGGTCAAGCCCGGCCATGACATCGCGGTTGGGCCAATGGCCTTGTTGCACCATTTCGCCGGGAGACCAGCCATACCGTCCCCGCCCTTCGCAGACGCAGGATTTCCGTGCTAGGACACCGCCTTAGCAGAAGGTTGACTCCCATGGCCGCCCCCCTCAAAGCCGTTGACGGCAATGCCGATCTCCAGGCGCTGATGTCCGATCTCGGTACCCGTGCCCGCGCTGCCGCGCGCGTGCTCGCGCTGGCGCCGCCGGAGCAGAAGAACCGGGCGCTGGAAGCCATTGAGCGGGCGATCCGCGGCAACGCTGCGGCGATCCTCGCCGCCAACGCCGAGGACGTCGCTGAAGCCCGCGCCTCCGGCAACGCGACCTCCTCCTTCATCGACCGCCTGACGCTGACGCCGGCGCGCGTCGAAGGAATGGCCGAGGGCATCAGCACCGTGCGCGGCATTGCCGATCCGATCGGTGTCGTCACCGAGAGCTGGCAGCGGCCGAACGGCCTGACCATCGAGCGCGTGCGCGTGCCGCTCGGCGTCGTCGGCGTGATCTTCGAGAGCCGGCCGAATGTTGCGGCCGATGCCGGCGTGCTGTGCCTGAAGTCCGGCAATGCCGTGATCCTGCGCGGCGGCTCCGACAGTTTCCGCTCCTGCCGCGCCATCCATGAATGCCTCGTGCAAGGCCTGCGCGAAGCCGGCCTGCCCGAAGCCGCGATCACGCTGGTGCCGACGCGCGACCGCGCGGCGGTCGGCATGATGCTGTCAGGATTGAGCGGCGCGATCGACGTGATCGTGCCGCGCGGCGGCAAGAGCCTCGTCGCGCGCGTCGAGCAGGAAGCGCGGGTGCCGGTGTTCGCGCATCTCGAAGGGGTCAATCACGTCTACATCGATGCCAGCGCCGACCTCGCCATGGCAAAATCGATCGTGCTCAACGCCAAAATGCGCCGCACCGGTGTCTGCGGCGCCGCCGAGACGCTGCTGGTCGATCGTGCGGGAGCCGCAAGGAGCCTGAAGCCGCTGGTCGAGATGCTGCTGGACGCCGGCTGCGAAGTGCGCGGCGACGATGCCGTGCAGAAGACCGACGCACGCGTAAAGCCTGCCAGCGAAGACGATTGGGATACTGAATATCTCGACGCGATCATCGCAGCGAAAGTGGTCGACGGCGTCGACGGCGCGATTGCGCACATCCGGAACCACGGCTCGCATCACACCGACGCGATCGTGAGCGCAGACGAGGTCGCCGCCAAGAAGTTCCTGAGCGAGGTCGATTCCGCGATCGTGCTGCACAACGCTTCGACGCAGTTTGCCGATGGCGGCGAGTTCGGCTTCGGCGCGGAGATCGGCATCGCCACCGGCCGCTTCCATGCCCGCGGACCTGTTGGCGCCGAGCAGCTGACGAGCTTCAAATACCGGGTCCTTGGCACCGGGCAGACGCGGCCGTAGCCGCTCGGGGCGGGCATTGAGCAACAATTTCGTCGTGCCGCGTTTTGTGGCGCAAGCGATCCCGCCCTACACCCAGGGCATGCGCGTCGGCCTGCTCGGCGGCTCGTTCAATCCGCCGCACCAGGCCCATCGCGCCATCAGCCAATTCGCGCTCAAGCGATTACAGCTCGATCGCGTCTGGTGGCTGGTGACGCCAGGCAATCCGCTCAAGGAGAACGGCACGCTGCATGAGATCGGCGCGCGCATGCAGGCGGCGCGTGACGTCGCGGCCGATCCCAGGATCGAGGTGAGCTGTCTCGAATCCGTCATTCGCACGCGTTACACTATCGACACGATCAACATCTTGCGCCGCCGTTTGCCCGGCTTGCGCTTTGTCTGGATCATGGGCGCCGACAACCTCGCTCAATTCCACCGTTGGCAGGACTGGCGGCGGATCGCCGCCCAGGTGCCGATTGCGGTCATCGATCGCCCGCCGCAAAGTTTTCGTGCCCTCGCCTCTCCTGCCGCCAAGGCACTGGCGCGCTACCGCTTGCCCGAGAATAAGGCGGCACTGCTTGCGGATCGGCCGGCGCCGGCCTGGGTGTTCCTGACCGGATTGAAGCTGAATCTCTCGTCGACGGGCCTGCGGAACCCGGACGGGAGCTGGAAAGGTACGAAGTGAGAATAGGTACGAAGTGAGACGGAGTGTGTGGATTTGGGGCTCTCTGGCATATTGAAACCCTTAACCCCACATGATGTAGTGTAACCGGTGAGCGCCGGATTCGGCGTTCGCGATACAGTGAAAGGAATGGTCCCTGGCCACATCTGTATTGTCCAAGTCTGTTTTACCCAAGGTTGCTAAGCCTACGCGTAAAACATCGCCCAAAGCTGCCTTGACGGCGCAACCCGACGCCGACAAGACGCTGAGCCTGATCCTCTCCCGCCTCGAGGACATGAAGGCGGAAGAGACGGTCACCATCGACCTTCGCGGCAAATCGGCGTACTCCGACTACATGATCGTTACCACCGGCCGGGTTAACCGGCACGTTGGCGCGATCGCGGAAAACGTCACCAAAAGCCTCAAGGAAAACGGCATCAAGAACATCCATGTCGAGGGCTTGCCCAATTGCGACTGGGTGCTGATCGATTCCGGCGACGTGATCGTGCACGTGTTCAGACCCGAGGTCCGCGAGTTCTACAATCTCGAGCGATTGTACACGCAGGGCCCAGGGGCGGCGAAGGCGATCTAGAGGCCTGACGAGCCGATTTCGAATCGGCTGACGCGCATGCTAGCGTCGTGCGCGCGTCTGATGCGCGCGACCTTGAAAACACGACGCTGAAGCTACCATGCGTGTTGCTGTCATTGCGGTGGGCCGGCTGAAGCAGGGCCCCGAACGGGAGCTTGCCGACCGTTATTTCGAGCGGTTCGCCGAGGCCGGCCGCAAGCTCGGATTTCGCGACCTCTCGATTTACGAACTTGCGGAGAGCCGGGCGCGCGACGCAGCAACGCGGATGGCTGAAGAGGCCGCGGCGATCTCGGCCCATATTCCGGAGAAGGCGGTCCTGGTGGCGCTGGACGAGCGCGGTCAGAATCTGGACTCCACCGTATTCGCACGGCATCTGGCGCGCTGGCGGGACGAAGGCGCCGGACATACTATCTTCGTGATCGGAGGGGCGGACGGACTTTCGCCCGAATTGCGCCGTAAGGCCAAGCTCGCGATCGCGTTCGGCTCTGCGACCTGGCCGCACCAAATGGTCCGCGTCATGCTTCTGGAACAGCTTTATAGGGCCGCCACCATTCTGGCCGGCCACCCCTATCACCGCGCGTGATGCGCGCCACAACGAGCACCTTTGCCGACGAGATGCGTGCGCCGATTCTCAACCTACTGCTGATCACTGGCCTCGCAGGCACAAGCCTCGCGCACGCTCAGACGGCGACGCCGCCGCAGACCGCGGCTGTCTCGCCCGATGTAATCAAGCAGCGCGAGCAGGAGCTCGAGGCCGCGCGCGCCAGGCAGAAGAGCGCGGAGGAAGCGCAGGCCAAGCTCAAGGCCGAGATCACCGCGCTCGGCCAGGACCGCACTCAACTCAATCAGCAGCTGATCGACACCGCCGCCAATGTGCGCACCGTCGAGACCAAGATCGACGAAGCCGAAGCCCGGCTGCGGACCCTGAACGGCCGCGAGCAACAGCTGCGCGCCTCGCTCGATTCGCGCCGCGCCGACATCGTCGAAGTGCTGGCCGCCTTGCAGCGCGCCGGAAGGCGCACGCCACCCGCGCTGCTGGTGCGCCCCGAAGATGCGCTGCAGTCGCTGCGCACCGCGATGCTGCTGGGCGCCGTCGTGCCGGAGTTGCGCGGCCGCGCCGAGAAGATCGCCGGCGACCTCGGCGAGCTCGTCGCCCTGCGCAAGAACATCGCCACCGAACGCGACCAGCTCGCCCTCGACCGCGACCGGGTCCGCAACGACCAGAGCCGGCTCACTGCTTTGGTCGACGAGCGGCAGCGCCTGCAAGCGGCGCGGGAAAAGGATCTCGACGCCGAGAATTCGCGCGCGATCATGCTGTCAAAGCAGGTCGGCGATCTCCAGGGCCTGATCGCCAAGATGGAGCAGGATCTGCAAAGCGCCGCCAAGGCCGCTGAGAAGGCGGCCGAGGCGGCAAGGCAGGCCGAGGCGAAGGCGGCCGCCAGCGCCAAGTCCGGCCCGGGCGCTTTCAAGGACCGGTCCCGGACCACGCCCGCGATGGCCTTCGCGTCGGCCAAGGGGCTCCTGCCTCTTCCGGTTAATGGTAACAAGATCAGGGACTTTGGTGGTTCCGACGGGATCGGCGGGGTCCAGAAGGGCATTTCACTGGCCACCAAGCCGGGCTCTCAGGTCACAACGCCGTGTGACGGCTGGGTGGTCTATGCCGGCCCCTTCCGCAGCTATGGACAACTCTTGATCCTCAATGCCGGGGGCGGGTATCATGTCCTGATCGCCGGGATGGAGCGCATTTCGGTCAACATCGGACAGTTTGTGCTCACGGGGGAGCCGGTCGCGACCATGGGGTCGACCTCTCAGGTCGCCTCCATTCTCGCCACGAACGCGAGTCAACCTGTGCTGTATGTCGAGTTCCGTAAAGACGGCACTCCAATCGATCCAGGCCCATGGTGGGCCGCAAATGAAGGCGAGAAGGTTCGCGGATGATGCGCAAGACTTCAGTAATCCTCCTCAGCGCGGCCACTGGCGCGGCGCTGACGCTGTTCGTGACCCAGCCGCGCGCCGTGTTCATGGGCTCCAGCGCGCGAGCCGCCACCGCGGACACCTATCGCCAGCTGAATCTGTTCGGCGACGTCTTCGAGCGCGTGCGCTCCGACTATGTCGAGAAGCCCGACGACACCAAGCTGATCGAATCCGCGATCAGCGGCATGCTCACCGGCCTCGATCCGCATTCGAGCTACATGGACGCCAAGAGCTTCCGTGACATGCAGGTGCAGACCCGGGGCGAGTTCGGCGGCCTCGGCATCGAGGTCACGATGGAAGACGGCCTGATCAAGGTGGTCTCGCCGATCGACGACACACCGGCTTCGCGCGCCGGCATCATGGCCAACGACATCATCACCAATCTCGACGACGAGGCGGTGCAGGGCCTGACCCTGAACCAGGCGGTCGAGAAGATGCGCGGTCCGGTCAACACCAAGATCAAGCTCAAGATCATCCGCAAGGGCCAGGACAATCCGCTCGACGTCACCTTGGTGCGCGACAACATCCGCGTGCGCTCGGTGCGCGCGCGCGTCGAAGCCGATGACATCGCCTATATCCGCATCACCACCTTCAACGAGCAGACCACCGAAGGCCTGAAGCGCGAGATCGGCAATCTCTCGAACCAGATCGGCGACAAGCTGAAGGGCTACATTATAGATCTCCGAAACAATCCGGGCGGCCTGCTGGAGGAAGCGGTCACCGTCTCCGACTCCTTCCTGGAGAAGGGCGAGATCGTGTCGACCCGCGGCCGCAATGCTGAGGAGACCCAGCGCCGTACCGCGCATGCGGGCGACCTCACCAAGGGCAAGCCGGTCATCGTGCTGGTCAATGGCGGCTCGGCGTCGGCCTCCGAGATCGTCGCCGGCGCGCTGCAGGACCACAAGCGGGCGACAATCGTCGGCACACGCTCGTTCGGCAAGGGCTCGGTGCAGACCATCATTCCGCTCGGAAGCGGCAACGGCGCACTGCGCCTGACCACCGCGCGCTACTACACGCCGTCGGGCAAGTCGATCCAGGCCAAGGGCATCGTGCCCGACATCGAAGTGCTTCAGGACGTGCCGGACGAGCTGAAGTCCCGCACCGACACCAAGGGTGAGGCGTCGCTGCGCGGCCACCTCAAGAACGATGGCGACGAGAAGACCGGCTCGCAGTCCTACGTCCCGCCGGACGCCAAGGACGACAAGGCGCTCAAGCTTGCCGACGATTTGCTCCACGGCATCAAGAACAGCGCCTCGGCCGCGCCGACGCCGGGCGGCGACAAGGCCGCCGCCGACAAGCCCAAAGCGGCGAACTAGAATCGGCGCACACGAACTTCTTGCAAAGGGCGGCTGCAAAAGCCGCCCTTTTTGCTTGGAACTCCCGATGCCCCCGGCCGATCCCGGCCTGCCGCCGCTTGACCTCGGCGTGGTATCGTCGTTGCGAGTGATTCGGGATCGCGCATGACTGAAACGGCCGATGATCTGAGCGCCCCGCTCGGACAGGATAAGCCGCGCCGCAAACGCCGGCTGCGGCTGCCGTTCACGGCCATGCAGCTGCTTGCCGTCCTGCTTTTCCTGTTCCTGGTCACCTTTGCCGGCTTCGCCATCTTCAACAAAGATCCGCTCGGCGGCGAGCCGATGATGCGGATCGCGATCCACGAGCCCAAGACAACGGACAAGGCTATCGAAGAGAAGCCGGCCGCCGCCGGCCATGGTCATGACAGCCAGCACGAGGCCAAGGAGACGGCGAAGCAGGCCGCTCCCAGTGAGCAGAAGACCGTCACCATGATCGACGGTTCGACCGGCGCACGCCATGACGTGGTGATCGGCGCTGGCGAGGCCACCGACAAAGGCGGGGCGGCTTCGGCACCGCCTCCTGTCATGGCCGGGATCGAACCAAAACTGCTGGAGAAGTCGCGCTACGGCATGATCCCGGTGGTCGCCGGGGACTTGAAGCCGTTCAACGTCTACGCGGCCGATGCTGACCGCGCCAAAGCTGCAAAGATGCCGGTGGTCGCCATCGTGATCGGCGGCCTCGGGGTTGGTGCCGCCAAGACCACCGATGCGATCATGAAGCTGCCGCCCGCGGTGACGCTGGCCTTCACACCCTACGGGTCAGACCCTGGCAAGCTTGCCGAGCGGGCCCGCGCCCAGCGCCACGAGGTCTTCCTTCAGATCCCGATGGAGCCCTATGACTTCCCCGACAACGATCCCGGGCCGCAAACATTGCTGACCTCGCTCAGCACTGATCAGAACATGGACCGCCTGTACTGGCACCTGAGCCGGATGCAAGGCTATGCCGGCCTCGCCAATTTCATGGGCGCCCGCTTCATCGCGACCGAGCCGGCGATGCAGCCGATCATCCGCGAGGCGGCCAAGCGCGGGCTCGGCTTCTTCGACGACGGCTCCTCACCCCGCAGCATCGCGTCCCAAGCCGCGGCCAACCAGGCGATGCCGTTCGGCAAGGGCGACATCGCGATCGACGTGGTGCCGACGCCGACCGAGATCGACCGCGCCCTGAACAAGCTCGAAGCGACGGCGCGCGAGCGCGGCGCCGCCATCGGCACGGCCTCGGCCCTGCCGGTCTCGATTGAGCGCATCGCTGCCTGGACCAAGTCGCTGGGCGACCGGGGTATCCTTTTGGTGCCATTGACAACCGCGATGCTGAAATCAAAATCCAGCTAAATCAACGGATTGGTACGGCACGGGTCCTCGCGGGGCCACTTGAGTGCTACCGACGGCATGCGAGAGGTCTGGCCGAATGGCGCGTTACGAGGATCTGCCCTACCGGACCTGCGTCGGCGTGATGCTGATCAATCCGAAAGGCCTGGTGTTCATCGGGCGCCGCGCCGGCGGCATCGAACATGTCGACGACACCCATGTCTGGCAGATGCCGCAAGGAGGCGTCGATCCCGGTGAGGACACTTGGGAAGCCGCCAAGCGCGAGCTCTATGAAGAGACCAGCGTACGCTCGGTCGAGCGGCTCGGCGAGGTGCCGGACTGGCTCACTTACGACATTCCGCGCACGGTGGCCGGACGCACCTGGAAGGGCCGCTACCGCGGCCAGCGCCAGAAATGGTTCGCGGTGCGCTTCACCGGCAAGGACAGCGAGATCAATGTCGAAAAGCCCGGCGGCGGCGGCCACAAGGCCGAGTTCGTGAGCTGGCGCTGGGAGCCGATGAAGAACCTCCCAGGCTTGATCATCCCGTTCAAGCGTCCGGTCTATGAACGCGTGGTGAAGGAATTTTCCGCGCTGGCGGATCAATAATTCGAGTTGCCGTTCCAGGTTCGGTGCTAATCCATCGCGCGGAGTGACTACGAAAGATGCACGCGTGACGGAAAAGCCCTACCGCCCAAATGTGGGCATCGCCCTGTTCAACGCCGATGGCCGCGTGCTGATCGGCCACCGCTTCAAGGGCGATGGGCCCGAGATCATCCTGCCGGGCCTCGACTGGCAGATGCCGCAGGGCGGCGTCGATGAGGGCGAGAACCTGCGCGATGCGGCGATGCGCGAGCTCTGGGAGGAGACCAACGTCGTCAGCGTCGACTATCTCGGCGAGACCGACTGGTTCACCTACGAATTCCCACCTTACGACGGACCGCAGACGCACCGGCTGGCGAAATTCCGTGGCCAGCGCCAAAAATGGTTCGCGCTGCGCTTCACCGGCCGTGACGACGAGATCGATCCGCTGACGCCGCGCAACGGCCAGCCGGCGGAATTCGACGCCTGGCGCTGGGAGCGCCTCGACCGCGTCGCCGACCTCGTGGTCCCGTTCCGCCGCGACGTCTACCGCGCCGTGGCACGGCAGTTCGCGGGGTTCGGAAACTAAAACTGCGAAAACAACCCCATGCACAGTAGCCGAGCACCGCCGGCGCAATGCGCTGTGGTTGGTGCGAAGCCTTTGAAGCGTCGGATAGAATCGGCGGCAAAGCGCAATCGAATGGTGAAGGTGCCGACATCGGCGCCATCGCCGCGCGGCGCTCCGCGGCTCATCGGTGCCTTCGCCATTTGCGTCGGCATTGGGCCAGCTCAATTAGGCGCGCACGGCACGGTGCATCAAAGCTTCAGCGCCCGCCACGGATGTGACGAGCGCTGAAGCTGTTCACGAATTCTAGGCTTGAGCCCCGGAGCGGTGCCCCGGGGCTTAGTGCATAGCCGTGGAGTTGAGCTGGTGCTGGATGCTCTTGAAGTGGTCCAGCCGCTCGATGGCGTGATCGAGCTCGCTGCCTTCGTGCTCCTTCAGATTCTCTTCCATCTCCGCGATCGTCTCGGCGAACTGCGCACGATCGAGCTCGGCCAGCGACGTCGCGACGTCGGCGAGCACGGTCAGGCCCCTTTCGGAGACTTCGGCAAGGCCGCCGAGCACGATGACCTTCTCGTGCCTGCCGCCGGTGGTCACGGTGAGAATGCCGGGGCGGATCGCAGCGACGACCGGCGCATGTCCTGCCAGCACGCCGAAGTCACCCTCGACGCCGGGGATGTCGACCTGGTCGACCTCGCCCGAGAAGGCGAGCTTTTCCGGAGAGACGAGGTCGAAGTGAAAGGTGGCCATGAGAAACCTTGCGAATGGTGAGTAGCGAATAGCGAGTGGCGAAGAGAGCAGCGCTTCTATTCGCTACTCCCTATTCGCCATTCGCGCCTTAGGCCGCCTCGGCCGCCAGCTTCTTGCCCTTCTCGACGGCTTCTTCGATGGTGCCGACCATGTAGAAGGCAGCTTCCGGCAGGTGGTCGTACTTGCCTTCCACCAGGCCCTTGAAGCCCTTGATGGTGTCGGCGAGGTCGACGAACTTGCCCGGCGAACCCGTGAAGATTTCGGCGACGTGGAACGGCTGCGACAGGAAGCGCTCGATCTTGCGGGCGCGGGCCACCGTCAGCTTGTCCTCTTCCGAGAGCTCGTCCATGCCGAGAATGGCGATGATGTCCTGCAGCGACTTGTAGCGCTGCAGCACCTGCTGGACCTGGCGCGCGGTGTCGTAGTGCTCCTGACCGACGACGAGCGGCGAGAGCATGCGCGAGGTCGAGTCGAGCGGGTCGACCGCGGGGTAGATGCCCTTTTCCGAGATCGCGCGCGACAGCACGGTGGTGGCGTCCAAATGCGCGAACGAGGTCGCAGGCGCCGGGTCGGTCAAGTCATCGGCCGGCACGTAGATGGCCTGCACCGAGGTGATCGAGCCCTTCTGCGTGGTGGTGATGCGCTCCTGCAGCGCGCCCATATCGGTGGCGAGCGTCGGCTGATAACCCACCGCCGAAGGAATACGGCCGAGCAGCGCCGACACTTCCGAGCCGGCCTGCGTAAAGCGGAAGATGTTGTCGACGAAGAACAGCACGTCCTGGCCCTGGTCGCGGAAGTGCTCGGCGACAGTCAGACCAGTGAGGCCGACGCGGGCGCGGGCGCCCGGCGGCTCGTTCATCTGGCCGAACACCAGCGCGCATTTCGACTTCACGCTCGGATCCGGATTGTGCGGATCGGCGTTGACCTTGGATTCGATGAACTCGTGATAGAGGTCGTTGCCCTCGCGGGTCCGCTCGCCGACGCCGGCGAACACGGAGTAACCGCCGTGCGCCTTGGCGACGTTGTTGATCAGCTCCTGAATCAGCACGGTCTTGCCGACGCCGGCGCCGCCGAACAGGCCGATCTTGCCGCCCTTCGCATAGGGGGCCAAGAGATCGACGACCTTGATGCCGGTGACGAGAATTTCAGCTTCGGTCGACTGGTCGGTGTAGGTGGGCGCTTCCTGGTGGATGGCGCGCTTGCCTTCCGCCTGGATCGGGCCGGCTTCGTCGATCGGCTCGCCGATCACGTTCATGATGCGCCCGAGCGTGCCGGCGCCCACCGGAACCGCGATCGGCTGGCCGGTGTCGGTCACTTCCTGGCCGCGCACCAGACCTTCGGTCACGTCCATCGCGATCGTGCGCACGGTGGACTCGCCGAGATGCTGCGCAACTTCGAGTACCAGACGGATATTGCCGTTCTTGGTTTCCAGCGAATTGAGAATGGCCGGGAGGTGGCCTTCGAACTGAACGTCGACGACGGCGCCCATGACCTGGGTGACGCGACCGACCGGGTTAGCTGCTGTAGCCATGAAGCTCTCCTTCGAAATTCTGTACTTGAACGACCGTCGTTTAATTGGTGCGTCAGAGCGCCTCGGCGCCGGAGATGATCTCGATCAGCTCCTTGGTGATCTGGGCTTGACGGGTTCGGTTGTAGATCTGGGTTTGCTTGCGGATCATTTCACCGGCGTTGCGGGTGGCGTTGTCCATCGAGCTCATCTGCGCGCCGTAGAACGAGGCATTGTTTTCGAGCAGCGCGCGGAAGATCTGCACCGCGATATTGCGCGGCAAGAGGCGGGAGAGGAGTTCGTCCTCCTCCGGCTCGTATTCGTAGGATGTCACCGGCGCGTTCGCCGCCTTTTCTTCCACGGTCAGCGGAATGATCTGCTGGGCGGTCGGGATCTGCGCGATCACCGAACGGAAGCGCGCGTAGAACAGCGTGCAGACGTCGAACTCGCCGTTGTCGAAACGCGCCAGCACCTTCTTGGCGATGTCCTCGGCATTGACGAAGCCGAGCTGGCGGACGCTGCGCAGATCCATGTGCTCGACGATCTGCTTATCGAACAGGCGACGAAGTTGCTCATAGCCCTTGCGGCCGACGCAGAAGAATTTCACTTCCTTGCCTTGCGCGATCAACGCCTGCGCGCGCTCGCGCGCCAGGCGCACGATCGAGGAGTTGAAGGCGCCGGACAGGCCGCGCTCACCGGTGCAGACGAGCAGCAGGTGAACCTGGTCCTTGCCGGTGCCGGCCAGCAATGCCGGCGCGCCGGGCGAGCCCGCGGCGGCGCTGGCGATATTGGCGATCACCGCGCCCATCTTGTCGGCATAGGGCCGCGCCGCCTCGGCCGCTTGCTGGGCGCGGCGCAATCTCGACGCCGCGACCATCTGCATGGCCTTGGTGATCTTTTGCGTCGCCTTGGTGGAGGCGATGCGGACGCGCATGTCTTTAAGTGACGCCATTCTTCGTTCACCCCGGCGGTTCGAGCCTTACGGTCAAGCCGCTAGCCTATCCCAGTCGTCATGCCCGGGCTCGTCCCGGGCATCCACGTCTTCATAAACCACGCGAAAGGCGTGGATTGGCCGGGACTTCAGATGCGAAGACGCGCTTCGCGCCTTAGCCCGGCCCTGACGGCCTTCTTATGCGAAAGACTTCGCGTAGCCCTCGACCACCGACTTCAGCTTGGCAGCGGTATCGTCGGAGAGATCGCGGCTGTCGCGGATCGTGTTGAGGATGTCGACGTGCTTGCCGCGCAGCAGCGAGAGCAGGCCGTCCTCGAACGCGCGCACCTTGTTGAGCGGCAGCGGATCGAGATAGCCGTTGGTGCCGGCCCAGATCACGCAGACCTGCTCTTCCATCTTCAGCGGCGAGAACTGCGGCTGCTTCAGGAGTTCGGTGAGACGCGAGCCGCGGTTGAGCAGGCGCTGGGTCGAGGCGTCGAGGTCGGAGCCGAACTGCGCGAACGCCGCCATTTCGCGGTACTGCGCGAGCTCGCCCTTGATCTTGCCGGCGACCTTCTTGGTGGCCTTGGTCTGCGCCGAGGAGCCGACGCGCGACACCGACAGACCAACGTTCACGGCGGGGCGGATGCCCTGGAAGAACAGATCGGTTTCCAGGAAGATCTGGCCATCGGTGATCGAGATGACGTTGGTCGGAATGTAGGCCGACACGTCGTTGGCCTGGGTTTCGATCACCGGCAGCGCGGTCAGCGAGCCCGAGCCCTGGTCCTTGTTCAGCTTCGCCGCGCGCTCGAGCAGGCGGGAGTGCAGATAGAACACGTCACCCGGATAGGCTTCGCGGCCCGGCGGGCGGCGCAGCAGCAGCGACATCTGGCGGTATGCGACGGCCTGCTTGGACAGATCGTCATAGATGATGACCGCGTGCATGCCGTTGTCGCGGAAGTACTCGCCCATGGTGCAGCCGGTGAACGGCGCAATGTACTGCATCGGTGCCGGATCCGAGGCGGTGGCGGCGACGACGATCGAGTATTCGAGCGCGCCCTGCTCTTCCAGCACCTTCACGAACTGGGCAACGGTCGAACGCTTCTGGCCGACCGCGACGTAGACGCAGTACAGCTTGATGTTCTCGTCCGGCTGCGCGTTGAGCGGCTTCTGGTTCAGGATGGTGTCGAGCGCGATCGCGGTCTTGCCGGTCTGGCGGTCGCCGATGATCAGCTCGCGCTGACCGCGGCCGATCGGGATCAGCGCGTCGATCGCCTTGAGGCCGGTCGCCATCGGTTCGTTCACCGACTTGCGCGGAATGATGCCGGGCGCCTTGACGTCGACGCGCATGCGCTTGTCGGCCTGGATCGGACCCTTGCCGTCGATCGGGTTACCCAGCGCGTCGACGACGCGACCGAGCAGGCCCTTGCCGACCGGCGCGTCCACGATGGCGCGAGTACGCTTGACGGTCTGGCCTTCCTTGATCTCGCGGTCGGCACCGAAAATAACGACACCGACGTTGTCGGTCTCCAGATTCAGCGCCATGCCGCGGGTGCCGTTCTCGAACTCGACCATTTCACCGGCCTGGACGTTGTCCAGACCGTAGACGCGAGCGATACCGTCGCCGACGGACAGCACCTGTCCGACTTCGGAGACTTCAGCTTCCTGGCCGAAATTCTTGATCTGGTCCTTGAGGATCGCGGAAATTTCCGCGGCGCGGATGTCCATCAGCCTGCCTCTTTCATCGCGTGCTTGATCGAATTGAGTTTGGTGCGAAGCGAACTATCCACCATGCGGCTGCCCAGCTTGACGACAAGGCCACCGATGATCGAGGGATCGACTTTCACGTTCAGCGCGACGTCCTTGCCGGTCACCGACTTCAGGGCAACCTTGAGGGCGTCGAGATTCTTGCCCGAGAGCGCTTCCGCGACGGTGACATCGGCCGTCGTCTCGCCCTTGAACTTGGCGACGAGGGCGCGGTAGGCGCGGATGACGTCCGACACCGCGAACAGGCGGCGATTGGCGGTCAGCACCTTCAGGAAATTGGCGGAGATGCCGGCGATGCCGGCCTTGGTCAGGACGGCCGACAAGGCCCTGGACTGGGTGTCAGCCGCGAACACCGGGCTGCGGACGAGGCGATTGAGATCGGCGCTCTCGGTCAGCAGGGCCTCGAATTTCTCAAGATCGGCTTTGACTTCGTCGACCACTTTCTGGTCGCGGGCCAGTTCGAACAAGGCCGTTGCATAACGGCCGGACACACCGGAAACGGACGTATCTTCTGCAGCCACAGACGCGCTCTTTTTGCTGTCAAACTCGCAAGGGAAAAACCGTCGCCACGAAGCGGCGCCTAGCGATCCAAGCCCTTGGAATTCAAGCGGGACTTCGATTTTTCGACCAACACGGGAGGTGCCGGGCTCGTTAAAATCGCGGCTTTGCTAACATAGCAGGCGCGCAGGTGCAACATGACGCCAAATTAAAGGCACGAGGATCTGTCGCCAGTTCGTCGCACGCCACGACGACGTGACGATGAGCTCACGGAATGCCGTCGCAGCAGCTCGGCACCCGTTGGTTCCTGCCCTCAGCGCATAGCCGCCATGAACACGGATCGCTGAGGCGTGAATCCCGCCGCGTCAGTTCCGTTCGCTGAATACTTACCCAATTCTAAATAGCGGCGGAAATGACTTCATTTTACAGTATTCGCAAGTAATCATCTAGTTAATGAATCGTTAAAGCATAGGATTACGGAACACCGCCTGAATACCGGCACAGGTAACAAGATGTTTCATGACGACACAGAGCGGATTTACTGCCCAATTCACGCCGCATTGCGAAAGGAAACGCCATACCGCTCACAAACTGATGGGGGCTCCACTAGCCACATATGTGGCAATACTAGCTTAGGGACCACTAAATGCTGTCTTTGAAGACGCTGGGCTTTGCGACCCGGCCGCGCACGGCGATCGCATTCGTTGCCGCAACTCTCTTCATCGGTGGAACTGCCACCGAGGCTTCCGCGAAATCCAGACATCACCGGCATCACCATCATCATCACCGCCACCACGCCCAGAACGATACCAACGCGAGCTCCGATTGGCGCAACGCCAATGCGTCGGTGACGCCGTCGTCGGGCACGGGCCGCAGCTTCTCCGGCATGGCCTCCTATTATGGCAACGAATCCGGCAGCAAGACTGCTTCGGGCCAGCGCTTCAACCAGAACGCCATGACCGCCGCGCATCGTTCGCTGCCGTTCGGCACCAAGCTGCGCGTCACCCATGGCGGACAGAGCGTCATCGTCACCATCAATGACCGCGGCCCGTTCATTCGTGGCCGCGTGCTCGACCTCTCCACCGGCGCTGCCCGCGCCATCGGCCTGACCGGCGCCGGCGTCGGCCGCGTCACCGCGGAAGTCGTCTCCTAACGCGCGAACCAGCGCCTCATCTCAGCCGCGCAGTTTTCATCAGTTTGATGCGCGCATGAAACAAGCCCGCGGTCTTGGGGGACCGCGGGCTTTTTTTTACGTTCTGTCATTCCGGGGCAAATCCTACAAAAAGCTCTGCGGATCGACGTCGACCTCGAGCTTGAGATTGCCCGTCGGCTTCGGGCACACGGCGAGCCAGTTCCGCAGATAATCCGACAGATCGAAGCCGCGCGCCGATTTCACCAGGATGCGGAAGCGATAGCGGCCCTTGATGACCGCGAGCGGTGCTTCCGCCGGCCCCAGCACCACCACGCGCTCGTCTCGTGGCGCCAGCGCCACCAGGCGGCGGCCAAAGCCTTCCGCGCTCGGCCGGTCGCCTGCCGAGATGATCAGGCTGGCGAGCCGGCCGAACGGCGGATAGAGCGTCTTCTCGCGCAGGTCGATCTCGCTGTCGTAAAAGGCCTCGCGGTCGCAGGCGATCAGCGCCTTCATCACGGGATGATCGGGCTGGTGGGTCTGGAGATAGCCGACGCCGCGGCCCTGCTCGCGTCCGGCGCGGCCTATCACCTGGTTGAGCAATTGCCAGGTGCGCTCTGCCGCGCGCGGGTCGCCGTTGGAGAGGCCGAGATCCGCATCGACCACGCCGACCAGATTAAGCCGCGGGAAATTGTGACCCTTCGCGACGAGCTGCGTGCCGATGATGATGTCGACACGGCCCTCCGCGATCTCGGCAAGCTCGCTGCGCATCGTCTCGATCGAGGTGATGAGATCGCTCGACAGCACCATGGTGCGCGCGTCCGGGAACAGCGCGGCCGCCTCCTCCTGCAAGCGCTCGACACCTGGGCCGACGGCGACCAGCGATTCCTCCGCAGAACAGTTCGGGCAGACGTGCGGGCGCGGCATCGAGAAGCCGCAGTGATGACAGACGAGGCGCTGACGAAAGCGGTGATCGACCAGCCAGGCGTCGCAGATGGTGCAGGCGAAGCGATGGCCGCAGGCACGGCACAGCGTCAGCGGCGCATAGCCGCGGCGATTGAGAAACAAGAGCGCCTGCTCACGCCGCTCGATCGCGGTCTTGATCTCGCCCGCGAGCCGGGGCGAGATGAAGCGGCCACGCGCCGGCGGCTCGCGGCGGAGATCGATCGCCTCGATATGCGGCATGTGCTGCCCGCCGAAGCGCGCGGGCAGCGCGATGCGCTGATAGCGGTTCTTGCGCGCGTTGACCTCGGACTCGACCGAAGGCGTCGCGGAGGCCAGCACGACCGGTATTTTGGCGATATGCGCGCGCACCACCGCCATGTCGCGGGCGTGGTAATGCACGCCCTCGTCCTGCTTGTAGGCCTGGTCGTGCTCTTCGTCGACGATGATGAGGCCGAGATCGGCATAAGGCAGGAACAGCGCCGAGCGCGCGCCGACCACGACCGGTGCGCTGCCGGCGGAGATCGCCGCCCAATTGCGCGCGCGGGTGCGCGGCGTCAGCTCCGAATGCCATTCCAGCGGCCGAACGCCGAAGCGCTGCGCGAAGCGGTCGAGGAACTGGCCGGTGAGCGCAATCTCCGGCATCAGGATCAGCGACTGTTTTCCGCGACGAATGGCTTCCGCGACCGCCTCGAAATAAACCTGTGTCTTGCCCGAGCCGGTGACGCCGTCGAGCAGCGCGACGTGGAAGGTGCCGTTGGCCGCGAGCGCGCGCATCGTATCGACCGCCGCGCGTTGGAGCGGTGCGAAATCCGGCCGGCCAAAATCCGGATCGGGTGCTGGCGGCGGCGGAGGCGGCGGCATCGGTTCGACCGTGAGCGTGCCTTCGTCGACGAGGCCGTCGATCACGCCCGCCGAGACGCCCGCTTCCTTGGCGGCCTCGGACTTGCCGTGCAGCAGCCGGTCCGACAACACCGCGATCAGGCGCTGCCGCGCCGGCGTCAGGCGCTTCGGCGGATCGCCGACCAGGCGCACGCCGGCGCGCATCCGTTCAGGGCCGAGATTTTCGCCCATGCGCAGGCACATGCGCAGCACCATGCCGCGCGGGCTCAGCGTGTAATTGGCGACCCAATCGACGACCGCGCGCAGCTCGCCCTTCAACGGCGGGATGTCGAGCTTCTCGCTGACGTCCTTGAGACGGTTATGCAGGCGCGGATCGGGATTGGCGTTTTCGGCCCAGACCACGGCCAGTACCTCGCGCGCCCCGAGCGGCACGCCGACGAGATCGCCGGCCTTCAGCTCCATCCCGCGCGGCACCTTGTAGGAATAGGTCTGGTCGAGCGCGACCGGCACCAGCACGTCGACCATAGGGGTCGCGGTGGCGGGGGCGGACGTGCTGCGCGGCGAATGATCCATGAACTGGCTTGGGGGGAGAATCGGAACCTAGGACGTCTCAAGGCTAGCGCCCTGGGGCGGCCTTAGCGAACGATAAACGGGTGTGATGCGATATACTTACGGAATCACCACGTCCAGAGTGCATGAGCAAAGCGGCCGCCCCACCCATCGAACTCGCCAGCGCGGATCCCTCAATCGTGCAGGAGATGGCGCGCTGGCTGTCGCATCTCGGCGCCGAGCGGCGGCTGTCGCCGAAGACGCTGGAGGCCTATGGCCGCGACTTGCGGCAATGCCTGGATTTCCTCTGCTCCCATTGGGGCGAGCGCGTCACGCTTGAGCGCTTCGCCGCGCTGGAAGCCACTGATGTGCGCGCCTTCATGGCGATGCGCAGAGCCGACGATATTGCCGGTCGCTCGCTGATGCGCGCGCTCGCAGGCCTGCGCTCGTTCGGCCGCTTCCTCGAGCGCGAAGGCAAGGGCAAGGTCGGCGCGCTATCCGCGATCCGCGCGCCGAAGGTCGCAAAAAGCCTGCCAAAGCCGCTGCCGATGGCGTCGGCCAAACGGCTTGCGGATGCCGACGAGCGCGCCGGCGAGGAACGCGAGACCTGGATTCTGGCGCGCGATGCTGCGGTGATGGCGCTGCTGTATGGCTCGGGTCTGCGCATCTCCGAGGCGCTCGGCCTGAAGCGCCGCGAGGTGCCGCGACCGGGCGAGGGCGACGTGCTCGTCGTCACCGGTAAAGGCAACAAGACCCGCATGGTGCCGGTGCTGCAAAACGTGCTCGCGCTGGTGCAGGAATACGTTGCGATGTGCCCGTATCCGCTGCCCGCCGAGGGCCCGATCTTCGTCGGCGCGCGCGGCGGGCCCTTGAGCCCGCGCATCATCCAGCTCGCGATGGAGCGGCTGCGCGGCGCGCTCGGCCTGCCCGACAGCGCCACCCCGCATGCGCTCCGCCATTCCTTCGCCACGCATTTGCTCTCGCGCGGCGGCGATCTGCGCGCGATTCAGGAATTGCTCGGCCATTCCTCGCTCTCGACCACACAGGTGTATACCGGCATCGATTCCGAGCGGCTGCTCGAAGTCTATGCCAGCGCGCATCCGCGGCGCTGACACACTGACGTCATAACGTGCTTGCCTCTTGCGCGGCGCACGCGGTTCGGTCAATCGTGGGGAACCGAGGCAGGAGGGACATCATGAGCGCACATGAAAGCATGGAGCATGCCGAGCACGCTGAACACGCGTCCGGCTCGAACAAGAAGATCGCGCTCCTGATCGCGGTTCTGGCGCTGTTCCTGGCGATCTCGGAAACGCTGGGCAAGGGGGCCCAGACCGAATCGATCAGCAAGAACGTCGAGGCCGCCAATCTCTGGGCGTTCTTCCAGGCCAAGAGCATCCGCCGCACCGTGGTGGTGACCGCGGCAGAACAGGGCAAGCTGACGCTGGGTGGCACGACCGACGAGGCCATGAAGGCGACGGTGCAGAAACAGGTCGACGACTGGACCAAGACCGCGCAGCGCTACCGCTCCGAGCCCGAGACCGGCGAGGGCACCGAGCAACTCGCCGAGAAGGCCAAGCATGCCGAGCACGATCGCGACGAGGCGACCGCGAAGTACCATCATTTCGAGCTGGCCTCGGCCGCCTTCCAGATCGGCATCGTGCTGGCCTCAGCCACCATCATCACCGGCATGTTCGCGCTCGCCTATGTCAGTGGCGTGCTGACGATTGCCGGCCTGGTCATGACCGCGCTCGGCCTGTGGTGGCCGCATCTGTTGCATTTGCATTGAGCGCGGCGCGTGACGACGGCGCCGCGAATCCGTCGCCACATTCCGCTGTCATGCCCCGGCTTGCCGCCTTCGCGGGCTATGACAGTGAATATGTGGAGATGACACCGGATATGAGGCGAGCAGCTACCGCGCTTCGTGCACGCTCTTGCGGAAGCGCTGGATCAGGCGGAGCGTGCGGGAGGACCATCCCTCGCCGTTGCCGGTGATCAGCTCGCGGATCCGCCGCTTGACCGGGTCGACCAGCGCGGCGGCCTTGGCGCGCACCTTCAGCACCAGCTCGTAGAGCCGCTCGAACCAGTGCATCTCCAACAGTTTGGCGCGCGTCACGTCGAACACGAAAGCGGTGACGCCGAGGCCAAGCATCTTCGCGAACACGATGGTGAACACCGCGCTGGTCCAGTATTCGTGCGCGAGCAGCCACAGCCCGACCAGCTTGAGCGGAAACAGCGGGATGATCGGGACCGCAAACACGATCAGCGTCATGGCCGGCGATAGCGCATCGACGCGCTCCGTCAGCCATTGCTTGAAGCGCGCGAGCGGGATCGCCGCGACGATTTTTGCAACGATCGGCTCGAGATGGTCCCACAGCCAGGCTTCGATCAGGAAGACGATCGCAAGCAGGACCCAGACCGGTTGAAGAAGGCGGCGCAGCATGTGTTGTCCCGCCCGATTCGGTTCGGGCCTTGGACTACATATGGATGGCCCGCTTGCCGACCGCAAGCGCGGCTTCCTTGACCGCTTCCGAGCGGGTCGGGTGGGCGTGGCAGGTGCGGGCGAGATCCTCCGCACTGCCACCAAACTCCATGAGAACGCAGGCTTCATGGATCATTTCGCCGGCTTCGCGGCCGATAATGTGCACGCCGAGCACGCGATCGGTCTTCGCATCTGCGAGAATCTTCACAAAGCCGTCAGTGGTCTGGTTGACCTTGGAGCGGCCGTTGGCGGTAAAGGGAAACTTGCCGACGGTATAGGCGACGCCGGCCTGCTTCAGCTCCTCCTCGGTCTTGCCGACGGAGGATACTTCCGGCGTGGTATACACGACGCCCGGAATGACGTCGTAGTTCACGTGGCCGGCCTGGCCCGCAATGATCTCTGCGACCGCGACGCCTTCATCCTCGGCCTTGTGCGCGAGCATCGGGCCTGCCACCACGTCGCCGATGGCGTAGACGCCCCTCAGGCTGGTGGCGAAATGCGGATCGATCTGGACGCGGCCGCGTGCGTCGAGCGCGACACCGGCTTCCTTCAGGCCGAGCCCGTCGGTGTAGGGCGTGCGGCCGATGCAGACCAGAACGACATCGGCCTCGATGGTCTCGGCGGCACCGCCGCCAGCCGGTTCGATTTTCGCGAGCAATGCCTTGCTGTTGGCTTCGACGCCGGTGACCTTCGAACCCAGCTTGAATGCAAATCCCTGCTTTTCAAGGATCCGCTGGAATTGCCGGGCGACCTCGCCGTCCATGCCGGGCAGAATGCGATCGAGGAATTCGACCACCATGACTTCGGACCCAAGCCGGCGCCACACAGAGCCAAGTTCGAGCCCGATCACGCCCGCGCCAATAACCAGCAATCTGCCGGGTACCTTGTCCAGCGACAGCGCGCCGGTCGAGGACACGATGCGCTTCTCGTCGATCTCGATGCCCTTGAGACGCGCGATGTCCGAGCCGGTGGCGATCACGATGTTCTTGGTCTCGACCACTTGCGACTTGCCGTCGGCGGAGACTTCGACCTTGCCGGTGCCGAGGATCTTGCCGGCGCCTTTGAGCACGTCGATCTTGTTCTTCTTCATCAGGAACTCGACGCCCTTGACGTTGCCGTCGATGCCCTGCTGCTTGAAGTTCATCATCGCCGGCAAATCGAGCTTCGGCGCGGGAACGCTCACGCCCATTTTCGCGAAGGAATGGCCGGCTTCCTCGAACATCTCGGACGCGTGCAGCAGCGCCTTCGAGGGCATGCAGCCGACATTGAGGCAGGTGCCGCCGAGGGTAGCGTTCTTTTCGACCACGGCGACTTTCATGCCGAGCTGGGCTGCGCGCACCGCGCAGACATATCCGCCCGGTCCGGTGCCGATGACGACGAGATCGTAGGTAGCCATGAGAGAAAGTCCCGTAGGTTTAGCGTGATGAGGATGTGTCAGCGCCCGCCGGACACATCGAGAATGGCGGAGGTGACGTAGGAGGCCTCGTCCGAGATCAGCCAGACGATGGCGTTGGCGATTTCCTCGGCGGTGCCGACGCGCTTCATCGGCACCAGATGGGCCAGGCGATGGGCGCGGTCGGGCTCGCCGCCGGCAGCGTGGATTTCGGTGTCGATCAGGCCGGGGCGGATCGCGGCGACGCGGATGCCTTCGCCTGCGACCTCATAGCCGAGGCCGACGGTGAAGGAATCGACCGCGCCCTTGGACGCGGCGTAATCGACATAGGTGTTGGGTGCGCCGAGCTTGGCAGCCACCGATGACAGGTTGACGATGACGCCGCCCTTGCCGCCGTGCCTGGTCGACATCCGCTTCACCGCCTCGCGCGCGCAGAGAATGGAGCCGGTGACGTTCACGGCCATCACGCGCTGGATGCGTTCGGCCGACATCTCGTCGACGCGCACGCCGCTCTTGCCGACGATGCCGCCATTGTTGACGAGCGCGCCCAGCGCGCCGAACTTGTCGGCTTGCTTGAACAGTTCGAGGATGTCGCTTTCCTCCGCGACATCGCATTTCACGGCGATGGCACTGCCGTTACCAGCCTCGATCTGCGCGACCACCTCGTCCGCGGCAATCTTGTTGCTGGCATAGCCGACCACGACGCGAAAGCCGCGCGCGGCCGCCGCAAGCGCGGTCGCCCGCCCGATGCCGCGGCTGCCGCCGGTAATGACAACGACTTTATCCGTCACGCGCGCCTCCATGGTTCGACACGCGCCGCCGCGAATGGCGACGGCGCTCGCAGAGCAACGGCAATCAGAGATCGAGCACCAGGCGTGCCGGATCTTCCAGGCTCTCCTTGACGCGGACCAGGAAGGTCACGGCTTCCTTGCCGTCGATGACGCGGTGATCGTAGGACAGCGCCAGATACATCATCGGGCGGACCTCGATCTTGCCGCCGACGACCATCGGTCGCTCCTGGATCTTGTGCATGCCCAAGATGCCGGATTGCGGCGCGTTCAGGATCGGGGTCGACATCAGCGAGCCGTAGATGCCGCCATTGGTGATGGTGAAGGTGCCGCCCTGCATCTCGTCGATCTTGAGCTGGCCGTCGCGGGCACGGCGGCCGAAATCGGCGATGCTCTTCTCGATATCGGAGATCGACTTGTGGTCGCAGTCGCGCACCACGGGCACGACGAGACCCTTGTCGGTGCCGACGGCGACGCCGATGTGGTAGTAGTTCTTGTAGATCAGGTCGGTGCCGTCGATCTCGGCGTTGACGGCCGGAATGTCCTTCAGCGCCTGCACGACGGCTTTGGTGAAGAAGCCCATGAAGCCGAGCTTGGCACCATGCTTCTTCTCGAACGCATCCTTGTAATGGGCACGCAGCGCCATGACGTTGGTCATGTCGACCTCGTTGAAGGTCGTGAGCATGGCGGCGGTGTTCTGCACGTCCTTGAGGCGGCGCGCGATGGTCTGACGCAGGCGGGTCATCTTGACGCGCTCTTCGCGGGCGGCGTCATCGGCCGGCGACGGTGCGCGCACCTGCACGGCAGCGGCGGGCTGGTTGACCGGGGTCGGCGCGGACGCCGCACGCTCGATCGCGGCGAGCATATCGCCCTTGGTGACGCGGCCGTCCTTGCCGGAGCCCGGAACGGTCGAGGCATCGATGCCGGTCTCGGCCGACAGCTTGCGCACCGAGGGGGCGAGCGGCGCATCGGCCGGCGGCGCTTTCGCGGCCGAGGCTGCTGCAGGAGCGGCGGCAGCGGCCGCAGGAGCAGCAGCGGCGGGCTTGGCGGCAGCAGCAGCCGGCTTTGCAGCGGCTGCGCCTTCCGTGATCTGGCCGAGCAGCGCGCCGACCGCAACAGTCGCGCCATCGGCGGCAATGATCTCGCTCAGCGTGCCGGCGGACGGCGCCGGGACCTCGATGGTGACCTTGTCGGTCTCGAGCTCCACCAAGGGCTCGTCCACGGCGACGGGGTCGCCGGCCTTCTTGAACCAGCGGCCGATGGTGGCCTCGGTGACGGATTCGCCGAGCGTCGGCACACGAATTTCAGTCATGGTCTTTTCCTTAAGGAGATCGCCAATGCGGTCATAAGTGCGGATGTCATCGCCTGCGAAAAGCAAGCCATCCAGCAAACCGGGCGTACGTATGCTGCACGGACGACACGGCGTACTGGATGCCCCACCCCAGTACGCGGTCGCGCACGAGGCGGGGCATGACACAGTTCAAGAAGTTCAGCTCAGTGCTTCGTCCAGGAACGCCTTCAGCTGCGCCTGATGTTTGGACATCAGACCCGTGGCGGTCGCAGCCGAGGCGGCGCGACCGACATAACGCGGACGCCGGCTCGCGCCGTTCACCTGGTTCAGCACCCATTCCAGATAGGGCTCGATGAAGTGCCAGGCACCCATGTTGCGGGGCTCTTCCTGGCACCAGATCACTTCGGCCTTCTTGAAGCGGGACAGCTCGGCCACCAGCGCCTTCAGCGGCACCGGATAGAGCTGCTCGACGCGCATCAGATAGATGTCGTCGATGCCGCGCTTCTCGCGCTCCTCATAGAGGTCGTAATAGACCTTGCCGGAGCAGAGCACGATGCGGCGGATCTTCTCGTCAGGGACGAGCTTGATCGCCTCGTTGGGCAGCATCTGGGCGTCATCATAAAGGATACGGTGGAAGGTCGTGCCTTTCGCCAGCTCCTCGAGACGCGACACCGCCCGCTTGTGGCGCAGCAGCGATTTCGGCGTCATCATGATCAGCGGCTTGCGGATCTCGCGGTGGAGCTGGCGCCGCAGCACGTGGAAGTAGTTCGCCGGCGTGGTCGGGTAGACCACCTGCATGTTGTCTTCGGCGCACATCTGCAAATAACGCTCGAGACGTGCCGAGGAGTGCTCCGGTCCCTGGCCCTCATAGCCGTGCGGCAAGAGGCAGACGAGACCGGACATGCGCAGCCATTTGCGCTCGCCCGAGGAGATGAACTGGTCGAATACGACCTGCGCGCCGTTGGCGAAGTCGCCGAACTGGGCTTCCCACAGCGTCAGCGTGTTCGGCTCGGCGAGCGAATAGCCGTATTCGAAGCCGAGCACGGCCTCTTCAGACAGCAGCGAGTTGATGACCTCGTAATGGCCCTGCTCGCTGCCGAGATGGTTGAACGGCGTGTAGCGGCTCTCGTCTTCCTGGTCGATCAGGACGGAGTGACGCTGCGAGAACGTGCCGCGCTCGGAATCCTGTCCGGACAGGCGGACGTGATGGTTTTCCTGAAGCAGCGTGCAGAACGCCAGCGCCTCGCCGGTCGCCCAGTCGATACCGACGCCGTTCTCGATCGCCTTGGCGCGATTTTCCAGAAAACGCTGGATGGTGCGGTGGACCCGGAAGCCGTCCGGCACCTTGGTGATCTTCCGGCCGATGTCTTTGAGGATCGGCAGGTCGACGCCGGTGACGCCGCGGCGCGCATCCTCTTCCTGGTCGGCGATCTTGAAGCCTGCCCATTTGCCGTCGAGCCAGTCGGCCTTGTTCGGCTTGTAGGAGGTGCCCGCCTCGAACTCGGCATCAAGCCGGGCGCGCCAGTCGGCCTTGGCCTTGTCGACCTCGCCCTCGGTGATCACGCCTTCGCTGATCAGACGCCGCGAGTAGAGCTCCAGCGTCGAGGGATGGGCGGCAATCCTCTTGTACATCACCGGCTGGGTGAAGGCTGGCTCATCGCCCTCGTTATGGCCATGCCTGCGGTAGCAGAACATGTCGATAACGACGGGCTTGTGGAATTTCTGCCGGAACTCGGTAGCAACTTTAGCCGCGAACACGACGGCTTCGGGATCGTCGCCGTTCACGTGGAAGATCGGCGCGTCGATCATCTTCGCCACATCGGACGGATAGGGCGACGAGCGCGAGTAACGCGGATAGGTGGTGAAGCCGATCTGGTTGTTGACGATGAAGTGCACGGAGCCGCCGGTGCGGTAGCCCTTCAGGTCCGACAGACCGAAGCATTCGGCAACGACACCTTGGCCAGCGAACGCCGCGTCGCCGTGCATCAGCAGCGGCATGACGGAAATGCGCATATCCGGCGGATCGCCGTGCTGGTCCTGCTTGGCGCGGACCTTGCCGAGTACGACGGGATCGACGATCTCGAGATGCGAGGGGTTCGCTGTCAGCGACAGGTGGATACGGTTGCCGTCGAACTCGCGGTCCGAGGAGGCGCCGAGGTGATACTTGACGTCCCCGGAGCCTTCGACTGCATCGGGATTGGCCGAGCCGCCCTTGAATTCGTGGAACAGTGCCCGGTGCGGCTTGCCCATGACCTGGGTCAGCACGTTGAGGCGGCCGCGATGCGGCATGCCCAGCACGATCTCCTTCACGCCAAGATTGCCGCCACGCTTGATGATCTGCTCCAGTGCGGGAATCAGCGATTCACCGCCGTCGAGACCGAAGCGCTTGGTGCCGGTGAACTTGGTGTCACAGAATTTCTCGAAGCCTTCGGCTTCGATCAGCTTCATCAGGATGGCGCGACGACCTTCGCGGGTGAACGAGATCTCCTTGTCCGGCCCCTCGATGCGCTCCTGGATCCAGGCCTTCTGCGCGGCATTGCTGATGTGCATGAACTCGACACCGAGGGTCTGGCAGTAGGTGCGCTCGCAGATCGCGGTGATCTCGCGCAGCGTGCCGTATTCGAGACCGAGCACGTGATCGAGGAAGATCTTGCGGTCGAAATCGGCTTCGCTGAAGCCGTAGGTGCGCGGGTCGAGCTCTTCGCGGTTGCGCGGGGCTTCGATGCCGAGCGGATCGAGCTTGGCATGGAAGTGGCCGCGCATGCGGTAGGAGCGGATCAGCATCAGGGCGCGGACGGAGTCGCGCGTGGCCTGGAGCAGGTCGGCGGAAGACAGGCCGCCCCCCTTGGCCTGCGCCTTGGCGGCGATCTTGTTGCCGACCGACTTCTCGACCTCGGCCCAGTTGCCGTCGAGAGCGGAGGTCAGCTCGTCCTGCGGGGTCAGCGGCCAGTTGGCGCGCTCCCAGGAAGGACCTTCGGCGTTCTTGCTGATGTCGCCGGGCTGGTCATTCAGGCTCTTGAAGAACTCCTGCCACTCGGGGTCGACCGAGGACGGATCCTTCTGGTAGCGGGCGTAGATTTCGTCGATGTAGGTGGCGTTGGTGCCCTGCAAAAAGGATGAGAGGGCAAAGGCTGCGTTCGCGTCCTGGCGAGACATACTGGAGTTCCTGGCGATTTCGGTTCGCGCATAACAAACGGCGCTGGCGCCGAGCTCCCGGCAGAGGCTCGGCGCGACAGGCACCCTTTACCCTATTTGCTGCGAAACTTCGCCCGGAAAAATACGAAGAAGTGAATTAGCCCTTCAACTTTTCGGCAAGCGTATGACCGAGACGTGCGGGCGAGGGAGAGACCACGATTCCGGCCGATTTCATCGCTTCGGTCTTGGAACCGGCGTCGCCCTTGCCGCCCGAGATGATCGCGCCGGCGTGACCCATCCGGCGGCCGGGAGGTGCGGTGACACCGGCAATGAAGCCGACCATCGGCTTCTTGCGCCCGCGCTTGGCCTCGTCCTTGAGGAACTGGGCGGCGTCCTCCTCGGCGGAACCGCCGATCTCGCCGATCATGATGATCGACTCGGTCTTGGGATCGGCGAGCAGCATTTCCAGCACGTCGATGAACTCGGTTCCCTTGACCGGGTCGCCGCCGATGCCGACAGCAGTGGTCTGGCCGAGGCCTTCCTGGGAGGTCTGGAACACGGCTTCATAGGTCAAGGTGCCGGAGCGGGAGACGATGCCGACGCTGCCGGTCTTGAAGATGTTGGCCGGCATGATGCCGATCTTGCACTCGCCCGCGGTCATGACGCCCGGGCAGTTCGGCCCGATCAGGCGCGACTTGGAACCGATCAGCGAGCGCTTCACCCGCACCATGTCCACGACCGGAATGCCTTCGGTGATGCAGACGATCAGCGGAATCTCGGCATCGATAGCTTCGCAGATCGCGTCGGCCGCGCCCGGCGGGGGCACGTAGATCACCGACGCGTCGGCGCCGGTCTTCTCACGCGCCTCGCGCACGGTGTCGAACACCGGCAGGCCCAGATGCGTCGCGCCGCCTTTACCCGGCGAGGTGCCGCCGACCATCTTGGTGCCATAGGCAATCGCGGCCTCGGAATGGAAGGTGCCGTTCTTGCCGGTAAAGCCCTGGCAGATGACCTTGGTGTTCTTGTCGATCAGGATGGACATGAGGTCTGCTTTCGCGAACTAACGAGTGAGAGGTCAGTGGATGCGGCGGTAGACGCCGGTGAGCACGTCGGCCCAGCCTTCCGCGTCCGGCGAGAACTGGATCTTCAACGAATAGGAATTGTCGTCGATGATCTCGTAGACGTGGCGCGCATTGCCGCGGAGCGAGCCGCGTACCAGCGTCAGGGTCTTGCCGACCCAACCGCCGGAGGCGGGCGAGGGCGGCGTGTAGCCGAGCGAGTCGTACCAGAACAGTTTGTAGGTCCGATCGTCGCGGTCGTAGGTGAAGATGCCGTGAGTGGCGAAGATCTGCTTGCCGTCGCGCATCTGGACCGAGTCCTGGATCAGATAGAACCCGTTGAGCTCCAAGCGCGCGACAACGTGAGAGGTGGCCGGTCCGCCCTCCGTCCAGCGCGACGGGAAGACCATCTCTTCACCATCCCATTCGCCGGCAAACGCGGCGAGGCGCGCGTGCTCGGGGAGCGGAGATGATGCGGCGAGATGGTCCTGGGCCATGGCCTTAGCCTCCCTTGACGGCCTTCACGATCTTCTGCGCGGCGTCGTCGAGATTGTCGGCCGGCACCACGTTCAGGCCGGATTCACGGATGATCTTCTTGCCGAGCTCGACATTGGTGCCTTCGAGGCGCACCACCAGCGGCACGCTGAGACCGACCTCGCGGACGGCGGCCGTGACGCCCTCGGCGATCACGTCGCACTTCATGATGCCGCCGAAGATGTTGACCAGGATGCCCTTCACGTTGGGATCCGCAGTGATGATCTTGAAGGCGGCGGCGACCTTCTCTTTGCTGGCGCTGCCGCCGACGTCGAGGAAGTTGGCCGGCGACATGCCGTAAAGCTTGATGATGTCCATCGTCGCCATGGCGAGACCGGCGCCGTTGACCATGCAGCCGATGTTGCCGTCGAGGGTGACGTAGTTCAGGTCGTATTTCGACGCCTCGATTTCCTTGGCATCTTCCTCGGTCTCGTCGCGCAGGGCGAGCACCTCAGGATGACGGAACAGCGCGTTGTCGTCGAACGAGACCTTGGCGTCGAGCACACGGAGCTGGCCCTGCTTGGTCACGACCAGCGGGTTGATCTCCAGCATCGACATGTCCTTGGCGACGAAGGCGGCGTAGAGCTGCGCGGTGAGCTTTTCGGCCTGCTTGGCGAGATCGCCGGAGAGCTTCAGCGCCTTCGCCACCGTGCGGCCGTGATGGCCCATGACGCCGGTCGCAGGATCGACCGAGAAGGTGACGATCTTCTCAGGGCTGTTGTGCGCGACCTCCTCGATGTTGACGCCGCCCTCGGTCGAGACGACGAAGGAGACGCGCGAGGTCTCGCGATCGACCAGGATCGAGAGGTAGAATTCCTTGTCGATGTCGGAGCCGTCCTCGATGTAGAGGCGGTTGACCTGCTTGCCGGCGGGACCGGTCTGCACGGTCACCAGCGTCGCGCCCAGCATCTGCTTGGCGAATTCGGAGACCTCGGCGGCCGACTTGGCGATGCGGACGCCGCCCTTGTCGCCGGCGCTGGCTTCCTTGAATTTGCCTTTACCGCGGCCGCCGGCATGGATCTGGCTCTTCACGACCCAGACCGGACCCGGCAGCGCCTTGGCGGCGACTTCCGCGTCGGCCGGCTTGAGGACGGGCACGCCCTTGGAAATCGGCACGCCGAACTCATTCAGCAGCGCTTTGGCCTGGTACTCATGGATATTCATATGGTCGCTCCCTGAACCCGCGGGCGGTGACCTCAAGGGCCCACCTCAGTCTTGTGGCTGGCATACCATATACCACAGGAACTGCAACCCGGATTCTTTAGACTTCGAGATCTCTGGACTGCCGAACCGGAAAGCGCGGCACGATGCGCGGGCCCCGGAAATGAAACCGCCGAAGACCGGTTTTCGGACTTCGGCGGGAATTGCCGGCGCTTAGCGGCCGAGAAGATCGGGGGCGATCTTCTTGCAGGCGTCGACCAGGCCCTGCACCGCGCCGACCGACTTGTCGAAGGCCTCGCGGTCCTTGCCGGCGAGCTCGATCTCGACCACGCGCTCGACGCCCTTGGAGCCGATCACGACGGGCACGCCGACATACATGTCCTTCACACTGTACTCGCCGTTCAGGTAGGCGGCGCAGGGCAGCACACGCTTCTTGTCCTTCAGATAGCTCTCGGCCATGGCGATCGCGGACGCCGCCGGCGCGTAGAAGGCCGAACCGGTCTTGAGCAGATTGACGATCTCGGCACCGCCGTTGCGAGTGCGGTCGACGATCTCGTCGAGACGCGCCTGCGAGGTCCAGCCCATCTTGACGAGGTCGGGCAGCGGGATGCCGGCGACGGTGGAGTACTTCACCAGCGGCACCATGGTGTCGCCATGGCCGCCGAGCACGAAGGCGGTGACGTCCTCGACGGAGACGTTGAACTCGTCGGCCAGGAAGTAGCGGAAGCGCGCCGAATCCAGCACGCCGGCCATGCCGACGACCTTCTTGTGCGGCAAGCCCGAGGCCTTCTGCAGCGCCCAGACCATCGCGTCGAGCGGGTTGGTGATGCAGATGACGAAGGCGTCGGGGGCGTACTTCTTGATGCCGGCGCCGACCTGCTCCATGACCTTGAGGTTGATGGAGAGGAGGTCGTCGCGGCTCATGCCGGGCTTGCGCGGCACGCCGGCGGTGACGATGCAGACCTTTGCGTTGTCGAGCGCCTCGTAGGAGTTCGTACCGGTATAATGCGCATCAAAACCGTCGACCGGCGAGGACTGCGCGATGTCGAGCGCCTTGCCCTGCGGCACACCCTCGGCGATGTCGAACATCACGACGTCGCCCAGTTCTTTCAGGCCGATGAGGTGAGCCAGCGTTCCGCCGATCTGACCGGAGCCAATCAAAGCAATCTTGTCGCGCGCCATGTGAGCCTGTCCTTTAGACACGTAAGGAGGGAAAACTGAGACGGGTGGTTATCCCTTTCGCCTCCCCCGTTCAAGTCGGTGGATGCCCAATTGTCGGGCTTGCCGCGATTCCGGCCAGCAGCCTCTAAGCCGTCATTCCGGGGCGCCTGCGCCATTGCGCGGGCGAACCCGGAATCTCGAAATTTGTAGCGCGAGATTCCGGGTTCACGCTGGCGCGCGCCCCGGAATGACCGGAGGATAGAAATAGGACTATAAAAATAGGACTTAAGTCTCTACCAGACCCTTGGTCGAGCCGCTGGCGGTGGAATCCTTGCGGCCGTGAGGCAACGCCAGATAGGATTCCGAGCTCATCTCGATCAGGCGTGACGCGGTCCGCTTGAACTCGTTGGCCTCGTTGCCTTCGGTCGCAAGGTACAGCGCGATCGGGTTGGCATCGGCCGAGGCCATCAGCTTCACCGCATTGTCATAGAGCGTGTCGATCAGCGTGATGAAGCGCTTGGCGGCGTTGCGCTGAGAGACGTCCATCACTGGAATATGGTCGACCAGGATGGTGTGATAGTCCTGCGCCAGCCTGAGGTAGTCCGATGCCCCAAGCGGCTTCTCGCAGAGATCGGCGAACGAGAACCGCGCGACGCCATGGGCCGAGCACGGCACGTGCAGGATGCGTCCCTTGATCGAGATGTCGCGCGGCTTGCATCTGGCGCCGCCGCTCATCTTCGACCAGGCGCGGTCGAGCGCAGCATCCGCATCGGCATCTGCCGGTGTCAGCCACATCGGCACGCCCTGAAGCTTCTCCAGGCGGAAATCGGTGCGCGCGTCGAGCCGCGCAACGTCCATGTGATCGGTGATCTGCTTGATGAAGGGCAGGAACAGCGACCGGTTCAGGCCGCCCTTGTAGAGATCGTCGGGCGCGACGTTCGAGGTCGCGACCACGACGGTGCCGAGCTCGAACAATTTTGCGAACAGACGGCCGAGGATCATGGCGTCGGCGATGTCGGTGACGTGGAATTCGTCGAAGCAGAGCAGCCAGCTCTCCTCGAAGATCGCACTCGCGGTCAGCGCGATGACGTCGCCGTCGGCGATCTCGCCGCGCGCGATGCTCTGGCGATAATCGTAGATGCGCTCATGCGCCTCCGCCATGAACTCGTGGAAATGCGCGCGGCGCTTGTGCTCGACCGAGGAATGCTGAAAGAACAGATCCATCAGCATGGTCTTGCCGCGGCCGACCTCGCCATGGATGTAGAGTCCGCGCGGCGCCTCGTCCTTGTCGCTGCTGAACAGGCGGCTGAGCAGACCCTGCTTGCGCGCGGGCTTGTAAGCCGCGAGCCGTTGGTCGAGCGCTGCATAGGCTTCCGCGATTTCGGCCTGCGCGGCATCAGGCTCGATCGCGCCGGAGGCGATCTGGGCTTGATAGGCTTCGCGGAATGAGGAACTGGGGGGCGAGAGCATGGCCCTTTCCGCCAGAGAAGGACGGAAATTGCAACTGCGTATTGCCGCAACGGCTCATGCATTTCCTTCTTTGGCGCAGAGAGCAGTTGCCCGCCCCACGGTCACCGATCGACCCGTCGCAAAGCTCCAATCTTGCCTTCCGTCGAGGTAGAATGTACCTATTCAGGAACCAAGGAACCTCGACATGGCCCTCAGCATCAAGGACCCCGAAACGGAGCAATTGGCGCGGAGTCTCGCGCAATTGACCGGCGAGAACATCACGACCGCGACCAAGCGCGCGATCGAGGAGCGCCTCCGCCGGCTCGGCGGCCAAACTCGCAAGCACGCGCTGCTGGAAGACATGGCGGAGATCAGGCGGCGCTGGCGCGAGATGCGAGTCTTGGACGACCGCACACCTGAGGACATTCTCGGCTACGACGAGCATGGATTGCCACGCTGATGGTAATCGACACATCGGCGATCGTGGCAATCGCACTCGATGAACCCGATGCAGCAGAGATCGAGCAGCAGATCGCAGATGATCCGGTCCGGCTGGTCTCTACCGCAACTGTGCTCGAAACCATGATGGTGATCGAAACGCGGCTGGGTGACGCTGGCGGTCGCGAGTTCGACCTTTGGCTGCTCAAGATCGGCGCCGAGATCGTGCCTGTCGACGCAGAACAAACCGATGCGGCGCGGCGTGCCTGGCGGCGCTACGGAAAGGGGCGTCACGCTGCAGCGCTGAACTATGGTGATTGCTTTTCCTACGCGCTCGCGGTGACCCGCAGCGAGCCGCTACTGTTCAAGGGCGAGGACTTCGCGAAGACCGACGTCGCCCGAGCGGGCGTAGTGCCGCTGCGATAGTGTAATTCCTACGCGCGAACCTCTATCCGACCTACGCACACAGCTCGTAGGCGTCCTCGACGACATACGGGCCGCCGCCGGTGGAGGCGCGGGATGAGAAGAGAACAAAACGCTCAGCCATGAACGCCTTGCTCGGGAAGTAGCCGCGCAGCGAGAGATAGTCGGCAACGTCGCGATCGGAGGCATCGTGCAGCCGGGCCAGCGTGACATGCGGGATGAACTTGCGGCCTTCAGGGTCGAGACCGATCCGCTGCATCATCCGTTCGAGCTCGGCCTGCAATTCCATCAGCGGCTTGCTCGGCGCGATCGTCGCAACGACTGCCCGCGGTTTGCGGCCGCCAAAACTCGTGAGGCCCTGCACCTTCACCTCGAACGGCTTGCGGTCGACGCGAAACAGCATCGAGGCGATCTCGTTGGCGGAGACACCGTCGATATCGCCGATGAAGCGCAAGGTGACGTGATAATTTTCGGGATCGATCCAGCGGGCGCCGGGAAGGCCGCCCCTCAAGTTGGAAAGCGACTGGCCGATCTCGGCCGGAATTTCCAGACCCGTGAACAAACGCGGCATCGTTTCGCACTCCCGATGCTTGGGTACAGCCCTCAAGGCAAGGACGGTATCCAAATTAGAGCCGGCGACGAATCACCGGTACCCTGATTCCTATCGCAGTTGTGTGACTCTGCGAAGCTTGGCCAACCTCACCCCGGTAAAACCCTGGGAATTACGGTTAGCATTGCCTGCTTTTCAACGCCGTTGCTCAGCGATCGTGCCAATGAATGCCTCCACCGTAGGCATGATCCTGTCGACGATGATGTCGACGCCGCCCGCGGTCGGATGGATGCCGTCGGCTTGGTTGAGCTTGGCGTCGGCGGCGACGGCGTCGAGAAAGAACGGATAGAGCGGCACGTCGAATTTCTTCGCCAGATCCGGATAAATCGAATTGAAGCGCGCGGCATAATCGGCGCCGTAATTAGGCGGCGCCAGCATGCCGCACAGCATCACCGCGATCTTGCGTGCCTTGAGCCGCTGGATGATGTCGCTGAGCGCGGCGCGCGTCAAATCCGGATCGATGCCCCGCAACGCGTCGTTGGCGCCGAGTTCGACGATGACGCCCTCGGTTCCTTCAGGCACCGACCAGTCCAGCCGATCGCGGCCGCCGGAGGAGGTGTCGCCGGACACCCCGGCATTGACCATGTCGACACTTATGCCTTTGGCCTGTAAGGCTTTTTGGAGTTTCGTCGGGAATGCCTCCTGGGCCGGAAGTCCGAGACCAGCGCTCAAGGAATCGCCCAGCACGACGAGCTTGATCGGCTTCTGCCCCTCGGCCGAAGCCGTCGTGACCACCGTCATCAAAGCGAGCACCAACACGGCTATGTGCATGAACAATCCGTAACGCCTCTCGACCGCGCCAGCGGAGTTGCCATATGACCGGACCATGGACACTCGCATCGAAACCTCTTCGCTCGCCGGCACCGCGCCGGACACCATCGCCATCTCCAACGTCAATCTCTCATTGGGCACGGGTGCGGCACGCGTTCACATCCTCAAGGATATCAGCCTGCGTGTGGGCCGCAGCGAAACGATCGGCCTGATCGGCCCGTCAGGCTCGGGCAAATCCACGCTGCTGATGGTGATGGCGGGGCTGGAGCGTCCTGATAGCGGAGAGGTGGTGGTCAATGGTACGCCTTTCAATGCCCTCGACGAGGACGCGCTGGCCCGCTTCCGCGGCCGCCAGGTCGGCATCGTCTTCCAATCCTTCCATCTGATCCCGACCATGACGGCGCTGGAGAACGTTGCGGTGCCGCTCGAGCTCGCCGGCAATCCGGACGCCGCCAGGCGTGCGGCGCAGGAGCTGCAATCGGTCGGGCTCGGCGATCGATTGCATCATTATCCGACGCAGCTTTCCGGCGGCGAGCAGCAGCGCGTTGCGCTCGCGCGCGCGCTGGCGCCCGATCCCGCCATTCTCGTCGCCGACGAGCCGACCGGCAATCTGGATGAGACCACCGGACAGCAGATCGTCGATCTCCTGTTCAGCAAGCATGCCGACCGCGGCATGACGCTGGTGCTGGTCACGCACGATTCCTCGCTCGCGCACCGCTGCGATCGCGTGATCCGCCTGCGCTCCGGGCGCATCGACACGCAGACTGCGCCGGCATGAGCACGGCTGCCGAACCGTTGGCGAGGCCTCATGGCATCGCGCTCTCGCTGCGCTACGCACTGCGCGAATTGCGCGGCGGCCTGCGCGGCTTCTACGTCTTCATCGCCTGCATCGCGCTCGGCGTGATGGCGATCGCCGGCGTCGGCTCGGTCTCGGCGAGCCTCTCCGACGGTCTTGCCCGCGAAGGCCGCACCCTGCTCGGCGGCGACGTTTCGTTCGTGCTGTTCCAGCGCGCGGCCAAGCCGGAAGAAGTCGCCTTCCTGCGCTCGCGCGGCACCGTGTCGACCGCCGCGACCTTGCGCGGCATGGCGCGCTCGACTGACGGCAAGCTGGCGCTGGTCGAGATGAAGGCGGTCGACGACAGCTATCCGATGCTCGGCCAGCTGAAACTTGCGCCGCCGCTGCCGATGTCCGAGCTGCTGGCGATGCGCGACGGCGCGTTCGGCGCTGCCGCCGATCCGACGCTGCTGGCGCGGCTGTCGCTCAAGACCGGCGACCGCGTCACCATCGGCTCGGCGACGTTCGAGATCCGCAGCACCGTTGAGGCGGAGCCGGACAAGCTCGCCGGCGGCATCGGCTTCGGCCCGCGCTTCCTGATCAGCGAGGCGGGCCTGCACGCCACCGGCCTGATCCAGCCGGGCAGCCTGGTTCGCTGGGTCTACCGGGTGAAGCTGCCTGACGCCGCCAACAGCGAACGCGCCACTGAGACTTTCATCACCGACGCGCGCAATGCCGCGCCGCAGGCCGGCTGGGAGATCCGCAGCCGCTCCAACGCCTCGCCGCAGCTCGAGCGCAACATCAATCGTTTCACCCAATTCCTAACGCTGGTCGGGCTCGCCGCGCTGCTGGTCGGCGGCGTCGGGGTTGCCAATGCCGTGAAGAGTCATGTCGACCGGAAACTCGAGGTGATCGCGGCCTTCAAGGCCGTCGGCGCCACGGGCCGCGACGTGTTCGGCATCTATCTCGCGCAGGTGATCCTGCTCGCTGCGATCGGCTCGGCGATCGGCCTTGCGCTCGGCGCCGCGATGCCCTTCGCCATCGTCGGCCTGTTCGGCAAGCTGTTGCCGCTGCCGGTGGTGCCGGCCGTGCATGCCGACGAGCTCGCGTTGTCCTTCGTCTATGGCCTGCTCACCGCGCTGGCCTTCGGCCTCTGGCCGCTCGGCCGCGTCCACGACGTGCCCGTGGCCGCGCTGTTCCGCGACACCATCAGCTCCGAATGGCACCGGCCGCGCCTGGGCTACCTCGTGTTCATGGGCGTCGTGATCGTCCTGCTCGTTGCCGTCGTGATCGGTCTGTCATTCGACAAGCGCATCGCCGCGGTGTTCGTGGCGTCCTCCGTCGTCGTGTTCGCCCTGCTGCGCGGCATCGCCGCCCTGCTGATGGCGATCGCTCGGCGGCTGCCGCGAACGCAGCTGCCGATGCTGCGGCTCGCGATCGCCAACATCCACCGGCCGGGCGCGCTGACGCCGTCCGTCGTGCTGTCGCTGGGGCTAGGGCTCGCCGTGCTTGTCACCATCACCCAGATCGACGGCAATCTGCGTCGGCAGTTTCTGGCCGCGCTCCCCGATCAGGCGCCATCGTTCTTCTTCATCGACATCCCGAGCGCGCAAGCCGAGCAGTTCGACGGTTATCTGCGGCAGATCGCTCCCGGCGCCAAGGTCGAGGACGTGCCGATGCTACGCGGCCGCATCGTCGGCGCGCGCGGGTTGCGCGCCGAGGAGCTCAAGCCCTCCACCGATTCCGAATGGGTGCTGCAGAGCGACCGTGGCCTGACCTACACCGGCGAGTTGCCAAAGGGTTCCAAGGTGGTCGAGGGCGAATGGTGGAGCGCCGACTATTCCGGCCCGCCGCTGGTCTCGATGGAAAAGAAGATCGCTGACGGTCTTGGCCTCAAGCTCGGCGACGAGGTCGTGGTCAACGTGCTCGGCCGCGATATCCCGGCTAAAATCGGCAATTTGCGCACCATCGACTGGCAGGGGCTCGGTATCAACTTCGTCCTTGTGTTCTCGCCCAACGCCTTCAAGGGCGCGCCGCATACCCATATCGCCACGTTGACCGAAGCCGGCGGCAATGCTGCGGGCGACGGCCAGATCATCAAGCAGGTGGCGGATGCCTATCCGATGGTGACCAGCGTGCGCGTGCGCGAGGTGATGGAGACGGTCGGCTCGGTGGTGACCAACCTGGCGCTGGCGATCCGCGGCGCCAGCGCCGTGACCCTGATCTCGGCGATCCTGGTGCTCGGCGGGGCGCTCGCCGCGGGTCATCGCCACCGGGTCTATGATGCGGTGATCCTGAAGACGCTGGGCGCGACGCGGCTGCGGCTGCTCGGCGCCTATGCACTCGAATACCTCCTGATCGGGCTCGCCACCGCCTTGTTCGGCGTGATCGCCGGCAGCATCGCGGCCTGGATGATCGTGACGCGGCTGATGACGCTGAGTTTCGTCTGGCAGGCCGGCAGTGCGGCCGGCGTGGTCGTAGCCGCGCTCGTCGTCACGGTCGGGCTCGGGCTCGCCGGCACGTTGCTGGCATTGAACAAAAAGCCCGCGACGGTGTTGCGGAATTTGTGACAAAAGGTAGCGGCTGACCGCGCGGGAGCGGAATCGCACGATTCCTGCGGTTAACCACGTCCTCCCGTCAGGATTGTGGCCGAGGGCGACATTCGGCCGCGCGTGGACGGTTGCAGTGAATGTGTTAGTTTCCCACATATCGAGTGGGTTCGGAGCCCCGATTGTGAGCCAGAATTTAGTCGGCTGGCATCGGTATCCGAGATAGAACTGACGAACCGGCGGCATGGCGACCCTCGTGCCGGACCGGACCAACCAACGGGAATTCGACCATGTCGGACCTAGACCGTAACTACGCTTCTCCTTTCGGCAGGGCCGCCGGGCGTGTTGACGCCGCGACGGTCGATGCCGGCCTGCGCGCCTATATGCTGCGCATCTACAATTACATGAGCATTGGCCTGGCCATCACGGGCCTGGCGGCGCTCGGCGTCTACATGGCCGCCGTGACGGACGTCCCGACGCCGGAAGCCGTCCGCGTCGGCAAGCTGTTCCTGACGCCGTTCGGCTACGCGATGTTCGTGAGCCCCCTGAAGTGGCTGTTCATGCTGGCGCCGCTCGCGATGGTGTTCGTGATCTCGGCGGGCATCAACCGTCTGGCACCCTCGACCGCCCAGATCCTGTTCTGGGTATTCTCGGCGCTGATGGGCATCTCGCTGTCGTCGATCTTCCTGGTGTTCACGCACACCTCGATCGTGCGGGTGTTCTTCATCACCGCGGCCACCTTCGGTGCGCTGAGCCTCTACGGCTACACCACCAAGCGTGACCTGACTGGCATGGGCTCGTTCCTGTTCATGGGCCTGATCGGCATCGTCATCGCGAGCCTGGTCAACCTGTTCCTGGCGAGTTCGATGCTGCAGTTCATTGTCTCGGTGGTCGGCGTGCTGGTGTTTGCGGGCCTCACCGCCTGGGATACCCAGCGGCTGAAGAACGACTACATCTACGGCTACGCCTCGGCCGGCGGTGACATCGCGGAGCGTGCGGCCATCACCGGCGCGCTGTCGCTGTACCTGAACTTCATCAACCTGTTCACGCTGCTGTTGCAGCTCCTCGGCCAGCGCGATTAAGCGATAGGCTGAGAGAACGACATCAGCCCCGGCCGAAAGGCCGGGGTTTTTGTTTGGGGCATGATGTCGCCACATACCCGGTGTCATCGCCCGCCAATGGTCTCGCCTTCGGCGAGCCCGATGACGGGCTCCGGCGGGCGATCCAGCATTCCAAAGCGTTCGTGAGAAGCCGAGGGGCCGCGGCGTACTGGATGCCCCGCCCCCGTGCGCAATTGGCACTAGGCGGGGCATGACAGCACGGAGAAGATGGAGACTGCTGCGCCTGCATGACGGCTGGGAAGCAGCCCTGCCCTCTTCCAGCGGCCGCGGGAAGGCTCTAATCTTGCCGCCATGTCCGCACCCGAAATCAGGCCCACGCTCGAGGCCGATCTTCCCGCCATCACCGCCATTTACCAGCAGGCCGTCCGCGAGGGCACCGCGACGTTCGAGCTGGAGCCGCCCGATCTTGCCGAGATGACGCGCCGCTATCGCGCGCTGATCGACGGCGGCTATCCCTATTTCGTCGCGATCCTTGATCGTCGCGTCGCCGGCTATGCCTATGCCGGTGCCTACCGGCCGCGGCCGGCCTACCGCTTCACGGTGGAGAATTCGATCTATCTCGATCCCTCCTTCCAGCGCCGCGGTGTCGGCTCTCTGCTGCTGGAGCGGTTGATCATCGAATGCGAGGCGCGCGGCTTCCGGCAGATGATCGCGGTGATCGGCGATTCCGCCAATGCCGGCTCGATTGGCGTTCACGCCAAGAGCGGCTTCGAGATGATCGGCACGCATCCCAATGTCGGGCTGAAATTCGGCCGCTGGCTCGATACGGTGATGATGCAGCGCGCCCTCGGCGAGGGCGCAAGCACGGTGCCGGGAAAGTAGGCGCGTTGCGCCTTTGTCGTCCACCCGACGCCGCCTACACCACCGCCAGCTTGCGATCGATCACCAGCAGCACACGCTCGAGCTCGTGACCGCGGCGCAGGATCAGGCCGGTCGCCGAGATCACGCTGTACATGCCCTGCTTGCGCGCGAGCCGCGGGTCCTTCTCGATGCGATAGATCGGCACTTCCGAGGCGCGGCGATAGACCGAGAACACGGCGCGGTCCTTCAGGAAGTCGATGGCGTAGTCGCGCCACTCGCCGTCGGCGACCATGCGGCCATAGAGATTGAGGATCCGGTGCAGTTCGAGGCGGTTGAACGTCACCCGGTTCGGCTGCGTCGTCACAGCGGCGGGGCGCGCCGCCGCGCGCTGCTCGCTCGGATCGGCATCCTCCGACATCAGACTCATGGGAAGCGCCTCCTGATCGCGCGACATGACCCCGCGTCCCCGAAGACCGTCCCGGGAACTGCGCTCATGACAATTGCATGATCGCGCCAACCGTACCGGGCCGCAAGAGGCTCCCTAGCTCAACCAATGGAATCGATTGCGAATCCGAACACACGCAGCGGTGGAACTCCGTCGCGGCAAACCGTCACGGGATCGTTAGCAGGAATCATAGTATCGCCGCTTTTCCGCCTAGCGACTGCCGCCCTGCATTGCGAAAACACTTACGTGCGTTGACCCGGTCCTTCGGTTCCGGATTCCTCAGCCCCCAGCCCCCCGGGGTCGACAGGATCGGGTCTGTACGCACGGCAAGGAGGGCCAACGCAAGTTGGTCCTTTTTTGTTTGTGTCGGGATGTTTCCGATCCTGCGAACTTGTCTCTGATCCGCACTATGATCCGCACAAAGGCTGTCTCTCCTCATCCTGAGGGCCGCGCTCTTGCGCGGCGTCTTGAAGGATGGAGGCCCCATTGCATCAGCGGGGGGCCTTTCATGGTTCGAGATGCCGCGCAAGGGCGCGCTCCTCACCATGAGGATTGAAAGCAGAGTACGACGCCAAAGAATCAGTGCAGCGACGTGTACGCCGCGCCCAGCATCGGGCCCGGCTTCTCTCGGCTGCCATCCTGGACATAGACCACCGCGCCGTCGACGCCATCGCGCGTGAGATTCTCGATCGGCACCGTCCAGCTTTCCGGACGGCCGGTCCAGTCGCCGACCTTCAGCAGGTTGCGCACGACGTTGTGATAGGTGACCTGCTGTCCGCGATTTTCGCCGCGGGTGATCGTGATGGGCACCGACTTGGCGATCGAGCAGATCCAGACCTCGCCATGCGAGACCGTGGGCTCGTTGCTCCCGGCCACCGAGACGTTGATCTGCTTGCCCGCAAGCGACATCGTCACCGGCACGCTCATCACCCCCGTGCCCCTGTCGGTCTTGCCGATCGCATTCTCGATGCCGGTGCGATCGCTGCCGATGACATGGGTCGAGCCATTGACGACGACCTGCGGCGTGTAGACCTCACGGTCGCCGCGCACGCGCGAGTAAGCACGCTGCCGTGCAGAGAAGCGTGAATCCGCCAGCGTGTCCTTCCAGCCGAGATAATCCCAATAGTCGATCGGCATGCTCAACGCGATGACCGAGGGATCTTTGGAGAGATCGCCGATGATCTTGTCGGCGGGCGGACAGGACGAGCAGCCCTGCGAGGTAAACAATTCGACAACGGCGCGGGGATCAGCCTCGGCGGGGCGGATGACGGCGACGATCGCACAGATGCCGAGAGCACCCGACCAGAGGGCACTGGACCAACGTGAAATCGGATGAGAAGCCGTCATTGTTGTCATGTCTAACGCCGCACACCATTGCTTGTGAGAGGGAATCTTATCGCCTGATGGTCACCGTAGTCTTACGGGGCGCGGCACATTCGTCCTTCCAGGCAACCGTCCAGGAGGAGGTTTTCCACCGGCCGGGCCCATCCGAAACGTGCCGCAAACGCGCGAAGGCGGCCTTTTGATAGGCCGCCTTCGTTCAGGCTTCTACTCACTTCGCAGTGAGCCATCGTTCACAAATCCGCGCTTACGCCGCAAGCTTGCGCAGCACGTAGTGCAGAATGCCGCCGTTGCGGTAGTAGTCGAGCTCGTCCAGCGTATCGATGCGGCAAAGCAGCGAAACGCGCTGCAATGAACCGTCGCCGGAGACGATCTCCGCGGTCAGCTTCTGGCGCGGCTTGAGGTCGCCGACGAGGCCGCGCAGCGTGACCTTCTCGTCGCCCTTGAGACCCAGCGACTGCCAGGAGGTGCCCTCCTCGAAGGTCAGCGGCAGCACGCCCATGCCGACCAGGTTCGAGCGGTGGATGCGCTCGAAGCTCTGGCAAATCACGGCGCGAACACCGAGCAGGCGCGTGCCCTTTGCGGCCCAGTCGCGGGAGGAGCCGTTGCCATATTCGGCGCCGGCGAACACTACCAGCGGCACCTTCTCTTCCTGGTACTTCATCGCGGCGTCGTAGATCGACATCTGCTCGCCGTCGGGCCAGTGCTTGGTCAGACCGCCTTCCGGAATGTTGCCGTCGGCGCCCTTCAGCATGAAGTTCTTGATGCGGATGTTGGCGAAGGTGCCGCGCATCATGACTTCGTGGTTACCGCGGCGCGTGCCGTACTGGTTGAAGTCGGCAGGGCGCACCTGGTGCTCGCTGAGATATTTGCCCGCGGGCGAGGTGAGCTTGATCGAGCCGGCCGGCGAGATGTGGTCGGTGGTGATCTTGTCGCCGAACATGGCGAGGATGCGCGCCTCGACGATGTCGGTGACCGGCTCCGGCTCCTTCTTCATGCCGTCGAAATATGGCGGGTTCTGCACATAGGTCGAACTCATGTTCCAGCGATAGGTCTCGCTCTCGACCGTCTTGATCTTGCGCCAGTTGGTGTCGCCCTTGAACACGTCGGCATACTTCTTCTTGAAGATCGACGCGGTCACGAACTTCTTCATGAAGGCGTTGATTTCTTTCGTCGTCGGCCAGATGTCCTTCAGATATACCGGCTTGCCGTCCTTGCCCTCGCCGAGCGGCTCGGTGGCGAGGTTCTTGGTCACGCTGCCCGCGAGCGCGTAGGCGACGACCAACGGCGGCGAAGCCAGATAGTTCGCCTGCACGTCCGGCGAGACGCGGCCCTCGAAATTGCGGTTGCCGGAGAGCACGGCGGCCGCGACGATGCCGTTGTCGTTGATCGACTTTGAGATCTCCTCCGGCAGCGGACCGGAATTGCCGATGCAGGTGGTGCAGCCGAAGCCGACCAGGTTGAAGCCGACCTTGTCGAGGTCAGCCTGAAGGCCGGAATTGGCGAGATATTCCGCGACCACCTGGCTGCCCGGGGCAAGCGAGGTCTTCACCCACGGCTTCGCCTTGAGGCCCTTCGCTGCCGCATTGCGCGCGAGCAGGCCGGCCCCGATTAGCACGCTCGGATTCGAGGTGTTGGTGCACGAGGTGATCGCGGCGATCACGACGTCGCCATGGCCGAGATCGAAGTTCTTGCCTTCGACGGGGAAGCGCTTCGCAGGCTCCTCGCCCTTCTTGTACTCGCTGCTGAGCGCGAGCGAAAAGCCTTCCGCGACCGTGGGCAGCGCAATGCGGCCCTCGGGGCGCTTCGGGCCGGCCAGCGACGGCACGACGTCGCCGAGGTCGAGCGTCAGCGTTTCCGTGAACACCGGGTCGGGCGACTTGGCGGTGCGGAAGAGCCCTTGCGCCTTGGCATAGGCCTGCACCAGCGCAACGCGCGCCGCGGCCCGGCCGGAGGTCTTGAGATAATCGAGCGCGGCGGCGTCGACCGGGAAGAAGCCGCAGGTCGCGCCATACTCAGGGGCCATGTTGGCGATGGTCGCCTTGTCGGCGACGGAGAGATGGTCGAGACCGGGGCCGAAGAACTCGACGAACTTGCCGACGACGCCGAGCTTGCGCAGCATCTGCGTCACGCTCAGCACGAGGTCGGTCGCGGTGACGCCCTCCTTCAGCGCGCCCTTCAGCTTGAAGCCGACGACGTTGGGCAGCAGCATCGACAGCGGCTGGCCGAGCATGCAGGCTTCCGCCTCGATGCCGCCGACGCCCCAGCCGAGCACGGCCAGGCCGTTGACCATGGTGGTGTGGGAATCGGTACCGACCAGCGAGTCGGGATAAGCGACCTCGAAGGTGCCGGACTTCTTGCCGACCGTCATCTTTTCCTTCTTGGTCCAGACCGTCTGGGCCAGATATTCGAGATTGACCTGGTGGCAGATGCCGGTGCCGGGCGGCACGACGGAGAAGTTCGAGAACGCCTTCTGGCCCCACTTCAGGAACTCATAGCGCTCCTGATTCTGCTTGTATTCCTCGGTGACGTTCTTGCCGAAAGCCTTGTTGTCGCCGAAGAAGTTCACGATCACGGAATGGTCGATGACGAGATCGACCGGGACCAGCGGATTGATCTTCTCCGGCTCGCCGCCGAGCTTTTGCATCGCGTTGCGCATCGCGGCGAGATCGACCACCGCGGGCACGCCGGTGAAGTCCTGCATCAGGACGCGCGCCGGGCGGAATGCGATCTCATGCTCCAGCGACTTCTTGCGCAGCCATTTCGAGACGGCGACGATGTCTTCTTTCTTGACCGAGCGGCCGTCCTCGTTGCGCAGCAGGTTCTCGAGCAGGACCTTCATCGAATAGGGAAGTTTCGAAATTCCCTTCAGACCATTCTTCTCGGCTGTGGGCAGGCTGTAATAGACATAGGTCTTGGCGCCGACCTTGAGGGTCTTTTTGCATTTGAAGCTGTCGAGCGAGGTCATGTAGGAATCCCAATTGCTAGTTATACCCGGCAGGGTATTTTAACACCGTCAGCGTATCAGGCTGGGCCGCTTGCAGGGGCAGGTTGAGTTGCTGCATCAAGTAGTTCCGGGCTTATAGAAGCTTTCTAACCGCGCCGCCACAGCCACAATCGTGCCGCAGCAATTCGCGAGCCAAAAATTCCCATGCGCTACCCCAAGATTTCCTGAGGCCCGGCTTTGAGCGGGTTGAAACGAAGCGAAATGCGGCTTTCCGGTAGCGGGCTCAGATGCGTGAGGGGCGGACGCGAGGTGTTCGCCAGCCTCGATTTTGCGGCCGGCTCGGGCGAAGCCCTGGCGGTCGTCGGCCGCAACGGATCGGGCAAAACTTCGCTGCTGCGGCTGATCGCCGGCCTGCTCATTCCGGCCGGCGGGACGATCGCGCTGGACGGGGGCGATGGCGAGCTGACGCTGCCGGAGCAGTGCCATTATCTCGGCCATCGCGATGCCCTGAAGCCGGCGCTGAGCGTGGCGGAAAATCTGGCATTCTGGGCTGATTTTCTCGGCGGCGAGCGCTGCGATGCCGCCGAGAGCCTCATCAAGGTCGGCCTCGATCACGCCGCCCACCTGCCGGCCGCCTTCCTCTCCGCCGGCCAGCGCCGCCGGCTGTCACTGGCCCGGCTGCTGACCGTGCGCCGCCCGGTCTGGCTGCTGGACGAGCCGACCAACGCGCTGGACCTCGCTGGCCAGGAGATGTTCGGCGGCTTGATGCGCGAGCACCTGTCGCGCGGCGGCTTGATCATCGCAGCCACCCACGCCCCGCTGGGGATCGACTCGCGAGAGCTGCGGATCGGGGGTATGGCGTGATCGGACCTGACCCTCAGCTTTCCGAGCGGCTGGGCACGGCTCTCTCCATTCCCTCCCCCCTCTTGCCGCGGGCTCCCTCGCCTCCCCCGCTTGCGGGAGAGGCCGGCGCGCAGCGCCGGGTGAGGGTTCTCTCCTCTGGGGGAGTCTTCGTTGTCGAGACACCCTCTCCCCGACCTTCCCCCGCAAGCGGGGGAGGGAGCGCAGCGTCCCTGTGGCGCGAGATGCGAGCTCGCAGCGCCGAAAGGGCCACCCCATGACCGCCCTTGCCGCGCTCATCCGCCGGGACATCCGGATCGCGCTTCGCGTCGGGGGTGGGGCATTGATTGGCGTGCTGTTCTTCCTCACTGTGGTGGTGCTGATGCCGTTCGCGGTGGGCCCGGACCTGGCGCTGCTGTCGCGGCTCGGGCCGGCCATCCTGTGGCTCGGTGCGCTGCTGGCGAGCCTGCTCACGCTGGACCGCCTGTTCATGGCCGATCACGAGGACGGCTCGCTCGACCTGATCACGATGAGCCGGACGCCGCTGGAACTGGCCTGCGCTGCGAAAGCGCTGGCGCACTGGCTGGCCGCCGGCCTGCCGCTGATTGTCGCAACCCCGGTGCTCGGCCTCTTGCTCAATCTCGACATGGTCGCAACCGGCGCGGTGGCGCTGACACTGCTGGCAGGCACCCCGGCGCTCACCTTCACCGGCATGATCGGCGCGGCGCTGGCGGTGACGCTGCACCGCGGCGGGCTTTTGATGGCCGTGCTGGTGCTGCCGCTGTCGATTCCGGTGCTGATTTTCGGGGTCGCGGCCTCGCAGGCGGTGATCGTCGGCCCCATGACGTTCGGCGCGCCGTTCTCGATCCTATGCGCACTGTCGCTGGTCAGCCTCGTCGTCGGCCCCTTCGCGGCGGCGGCGAGCCTGCGGCATGGACTCGACTGAGATGGGCTCGCCTGACCTCGACCCGGATGAACTCTCGCGACGCACTTTCGTGCTGATTGCCTGAGCGCTCCCGGATCATTATCACAATAACCATGACGCTGATCGACCTCGCCAATCCCACGCGGTTCCTCGCGCTAACAGCCCGCCTGTTGCCGTGGCTTGCGGGTGCGACCGTCATCCTGCTCGCCATCGGCCTGTACCAATCAGCGCTTGCGCCCGACGATTATCAGCAGGGCGCGACGGTAAAGATCATGTTCATCCACGTGCCCAATGCCTGGCTCTCGATGTTGGTGTGGGGTGTCATGAGCATCGCCTCGCTGGGCACGTTGGTATGGCGGCATCCGCTCGCCGATGTCGCCGCCAAAGCGGCAGCGCCGATCGGCGCCGCCTTCACCTTCCTCGCGCTGCTCACGGGCTCGCTGTGGGGACGGCCGATGTGGGGCACCTATTGGGAATGGGACGCGCGGCTGACATCGGTGCTGATCCTGTTCCTGATGTATCTCGGCCTGATGGCGCTGTGGCGCGCGGTCGACGATCCCTCGCGCGCTGCACGCGCCGCGGCGGTGCTGACGCTGGTCGGCGCCATCAACCTGCCCATCATCAAGTTTTCCGTCGACTGGTGGAACACGCTGCATCAGCCGGCCTCGGTGATGCGCATCGGCGGCTCGGCACTCGACAAATCGTTCCTGATCCCGCTGCTGGTGATGGCGATCGCCTTCACGCTGCTGTTCGTCACGTTGCACTTAGCTGCGATGCGCAACGAGATCCTGCGCCGCCGTGTCCGCTCCCTGCAGATGATGCAGGCGAGTCGCGTCGCGTTTTCGAGCGAGTTAAGCGCCGGTTCGCGTGAAGAAAACGCGTCAAAAGAAGCTGGAGCCGCGTGATGATAACGCTCGGTCCTTACGCGTCGTTCATCGTGATGTCCTATGCCGCAGCGGCCCTCGTGGTCATGCTCCTGATCGGCTGGGTGATGCTCGACTACCGCAGCCAGACCGCGCGCCTGCGCGAACTCGATCGCAGCGGCTTTACCCGCCGCTCCGGCCGCAGTGCGACGGACAGATCATGAGCGATCCATCGAGCCAGGCGACGCCGCAGCGCCGCACCTTCCTAATGGTGCTGCCGCTGATCGCCTTCATCGCGCTGGCCCTGCTGTTCTGGTTTCGGCTCGGCAGCGGCGATCCCTCGCGGATTCCGTCCGCGCTGATCGGGCGGCCTGCGCCGCAAACCCTGCTGCCGCCGCTCGAAGGATTGCAGGCTGACAATGCGCCGGTGCCGGGGCTCGATCCCGCCGCGTTCAAGGGCAAGGTCAGTCTCGTCAACGTCTGGGCGTCCTGGTGCGTGCCCTGCCATGATGAGGCGCCGCTGCTGACCGAGCTCGCCAAGGACAAGCGCTTCCAGCTCGTCGGCATCAACTACAAGGATGCGGCCGACAATGCGCGGCGCTTCCTCGGGCGCTACGGCAACCCGTTCGGCCGCGTCGGCGTGGACGCCAACGGTCGCGCCTCGATCGAATGGGGCGTCTATGGCGTGCCGGAGACCTTCGTCGTCGGCCCCGAGGGCACCATCGTCTACAAGCTGGTTGGACCGATCACGCCGGACAATCTACGCACCGTGTTATTGCCGCAGCTGGAGAAGGCGTTGAAGGCGGCGGGAAGCTAATTTAGCTCCGCTCTCGCGACACACTCAACTGTCATCGCCCGACTCGATCGGGCGATCCAGTATTCCGGAGACGTCAGTAGTATACGAAGAGGCCGCGGCGTACCGGAGTCTCCGCTTCGCGGGGAATGACAGCGATACGTGGGGCGACGTTTCGCCCTACCCCTTGCTCACATCTCCGGCCTCGGCCTCGCTCGCTTCCAGCGACGCCGGCGCAAGGTGATAGCGCTTGGTCAGCGGCAATTGGGCGACGGCGAAGATCATGGTCAGCGTCGTCACGCCGAAGACCTTGAAGTTCACCCAGAAATCCGTGCTCTGGGTGCGCCAGATGATCTCGTTCAGCACCGCCATGCCGGCAAAGAACAGCGCCCAGCGCAGCGTGAGGATGCGCCAGCCGTGCGGCGTCAGATTGAACACCTGATCGAACATCACGGCAATGAAGGAGCGGCCGAACAGCAGGCCGCCGCCGAGGATCGCGGCGAACAGGCCGTAGATGATGGTCGGCTTGACCTTGATGAAGGTCTCATCGTGTAGCACCAGGGTCAGCGTGCCGAACACCAGCACGATCACGGCCGTCACGATCGCCATGATCGGAATGTGCCGCGTCACCACATAGGAGGCGGCCATCGCCGCCACGATCGCCACCATGAAGGCGCCGGTCGCGGCGAACAGGTTGAACCTGGCATTGACGAAGAAGAACACGAGCAGCGGACCGAGCTCGGTCGCAAGCTTGAACAACGGATGTGGCTGGGTCTTGTCCATTCTCAACTTTCGATTCCGGCGATCGCGCGGGCGAAATCGCGCGCGGTGAAGGGCGCGAGATCATCGACGCCTTCGCCGACGCCGATGAAATGCACCGGCAGCTTGAATTTTTCCGCCAGCGCCACCAGGATGCCGCCGCGCGCGGTGCCGTCGAGCTTGGTCATCACGAGGCCGGTGACCCCGGCGGTGCGATGAAAGGCCTCGACCTGCGACAGCGCGTTCTGGCCGACGGTGGCATCCAGCACCAGCAGCACCGCATGCGGCGCGGTGGCATCCACCTTGCGGATGACGCGCACGACCTTCTCGAGCTCGTTCATCAGTTCGGCCTTGTTCTGAAGCCGGCCCGCGGTGTCGATCAAGAGGATGTCGGCGCTCTGCTCCCTTGCTGCCGTCAGCGCGCTGAAGGCAAGGCTCGCGGAATCCGAGCCTTGCGCGCCGGCGATGACCGGCGTCTTGGTGCGCTCGCCCCAGACCTTGAGCTGCTCGATCGCCGCCGCGCGAAAGGTGTCGCCGGCAGCCAGCATCACCTTGCGGCCTTCGGAGGCGAATTTTTGCGACAGCTTGCCGATGGTGGTGGTCTTGCCGGAGCCGTTGACGCCGACCACGAGGATGACGAACGGCTTCTTGCCCGCATCGATCTCGAGCGGCTTCGCCACCGGCGCGAGCACCTTCTCGACCTCGGTGGCGACCACGTCCTTGACCTCGTCCGCCGAGATCGCCTTGTCGTAGCGCCCCGTGCCGACGGCATCGGCGATCCGCACTGCGACTTGCGTGCCGAGATCGGCGCGCAGCAGCACGTCCTCGATGTCGTCGAGCATGGCGCGATCGAGCTTGCGCTTGGTGACGAGGTCGGCGACCGCGGTCCCGAGCGAGGACGAGGTGCGCTTCAGCCCGTCGGACAGGCGGCGCCACCAGCTCAGCTTGGGGGTCTCGGAGGTATCGTTCATGGTGGGGGTGTGTTAGCCGTTCCGACGATTAAACGAAAGTCTTGCAATTGCTCGATGTTCCCGAATTGACCGCTGATGAGATCTTGGCCCGCGTGCTCCATCGCGACGGCTTGATGCTGGTCATCGACAAGCCGGCCGGCCTGCCAGTGCATCGCGGCCCCAAGGGCGGGGCGAACCTCGAAGCCTCCTTCGACGCGCTCCGCTTCGGCCTGCCGCGGCCGCCAGTGCTGGCTCACCGGCTCGACAAGGACACCTCAGGCTGTCTCGTGCTCGGCCGCCATCGCAAAGCAACCGCTTCGCTCGGCCTGCTGTTCAAGCACGGCAAGATCGGCAAGACATACTGGACCGTGGTCGAGGGCGGCCCTGATGAAGATGAAGGCACCATCGACATGCCGCTCGGCCGCCTCAATGCCGAGCGCGGCTGGTGGCAGAAGCCGGATCCCGAAGGGCAGAAGGCGATCACCAATTGGAAGGTGATGGGCCGGGGCGCGGGCCTCGCCTGGCTCGCCATGGAACCGGTGACCGGCCGGACCCACCAATTGCGGGTGCATTCGGCCGCGACCGGCTGGCCGATCGTCGGCGATAACATTTACGGCAACGGCCCGCGCTTCGGCGAGCCGCGCCTGCACCTGCATTCCCGTGAGATCGTGGTGCCGATCTCCCGGAACAAGGAGCCGATCCGCGTCGTGGCGCCGGCCCCGCCCCACATGCACGAGCGCCTCCGCGCCTGCGGATGGAACGGGGACTAGCCCGGCAGCCAGCGCCTCATGGTGAGGAGGCGCGTCAGCGCCGTCTCGAACCATGAAAGGCCCGTGCTGTTGCAGTTGAGCCTCGATCCTTCGAGACGCCCGCTTTGCGGGCTCCTCAGGATGAAGGGCGACAAGCCCATGGTTTACGAAACGTTCAGCGCTCGCCTCTAATGATAGCGGTTGCTTAGAACAAGCTTCTGTAACCGCTCAGGACGAGCAGCGCGTGATGTCCAAGGCCGAGCTATCGATCATCGACGAGGTCGAATCCGCGATACGGATGGGCTCGCCGGAAAAAGGGCTGGAGACGGCCCGGCGCGTCACGGACCTGTTCCTGTGTTCCGCCGGCAGCTTTGACGACGAGCAGATCGCGCTGTTTGACGACGTGCTCGAGCGCCTGATCGGCACCATCGAGCTGCGCGCCGTCGCCGACATCGGCGCCCGAATTGCGCTCGCCGAGATAAGCGCGCAACTCGCGCCGATCGCGCAGGCGCCGCCATCCGTGATCCGCCGCCTCGCCAGCAATGACGGGATCCGTATCGCCGGACCCGTGCTCCAGGAATCCGCGCGCCGCGACGATGGCGAGCTGGTGAAGATCGCATCATCCAAGGGCGAGCCGCATCTGCTCGCGGTCGCCGGCCGCTGGTGGCTGAGGGAGATCGTCACCGATGCGCTGCTGGCGCGGCGCTATCCCAGCGTCAGCCGGCGGCTCGCCGCCAATCCCGGCGCCCGCGTCTCCGGCAGCGGATTTGCCATCATCGTCGGACAGGCCGAAAGCGATCCGGAGCTCGCGGTCAGCGTCGGCGTCCGCGTCGATTTGCCGTCGGAGCTGCGCCGCCGATTGCTGCGTTCGGCGACGGATGCGGTGCGCACCCGCCTGTTGTCGCGTGCACCTCCGCATCTGTTCGAGGAAATCCAGAGCGCGATTGCCGCCGTCACCGTCGGCGTCGAGCGCGAGATGTCTGGCGTTCGCGATTTCGAAGGCGCCAAGCGGGCCATCGCAAATCTCAAGACGATCGGCCAGCTCAACGAAGCGACGCTGCTCGGCTTCGCCACGCAGCGGCGCTATGAGGAGACCGTCGCGGCCCTGGCGGCGCTGTCCGGATCGACCGTCGAGGTGATTCGCCCGCTGATGCAGAGCCTGCGCGACGATGGCCTGCTCGTGCCGTGCAAGGCCGCGCAGCTTAGCTGGAACACCACCGCCGCCGTGCTCGAAAGCCGTTTTGCGACGGGCGCGATGAAGCCGGCTGATCTTGCGCGCTCGCAGGGCCATTTGCGAGAATGACGACGGAGAATGCGCGGCGCACGCTGCGGTTCTGGCAGGTGCGGGCCTTGTAGGGCACACCGTGTACCATATCGGCGGTGTCATCACCCGCGAAGGCGGTGATCCAGTATTCCAGAGACGTTTGTGAGATACGGAGAAGCGGCGGCGCACTGGGCCGCCCGGCCCCGTCTCCGCTAGGCTACGCCGGGCCCGCAGCGGTGCTCGGCCGGCGAAGCTTTAGCGAAGACGGCAAGCCGGACGACGACACCGACTATGTGATCAGCCGCTCGCCATCGCTGCCAACGATCCTGAGCGGCACGACGCTGCCCACACGTTCGCCCGCAATCGCCACCGGCAGATAATGCTCCGTGCGTCCCTGGCCTTCGCTCTCGATCAGCACCTCGCGCGCGGCGCCGATCTCGGCTTGCAGTCGCTGCCGCAATGCCGCCGCACCGGCTGCACGCAGCCGCTTCGCACGTTCCTTGATCGCGCCCCCCGCAACCTGCGGCATTCGCGCGGCCGGCGTGCCGGGGCGTGGCGAGTAGGGAAAGACGTGCAGGAACGTCAAACCACATTCCCCGACGAGATCGAGCGAGCGCAAGAACATGTCCTCGGTCTCGGTCGGAAAGCCCGCGATGATGTCGGCGCCGAAAACGACGTCCGGCCGCAGGCGGCGCACCTGGTCGCAGAACGCGATCGCATCCTGGCGCGAATGCCGCCGCTTCATGCGCTTCAAGATCAGGTCGTCGCCGGATTGCAGCGACAGGTGCAGATGCGGCATCAGTCGCGCATCGTCGGCGATAGCATCGAGCAGATCGTCATCTGCCTCGATCGAATCGATCGAGGAGATGCGCAGGCGCCTCAAGTCCGGCACGTGCCGCAAAATCTGCTTGGTCAGCATGCCGAGCTTGGGCGCGCCCGGCAGGTCAGCGCCGTAGCTGGTGAGGTCGACGCCAGTCAGCACGATCTCGCCATGACCGCGCTCCACCAGCGCCCGCACCTGATCGACCACAGCGCCCATCGGCACCGAGCGCGAGTTGCCGCGGCCGAACGGGATGATGCAGAAGGTGCAGCGATGGTCGCAGCCGTTCTGCACCTGCACGAAGACGCGCGGCAGGCCGGCGGCAAAGCCGTCGATCAGATGCGGCGCCATCGCCTTCACTGCCATGATGTCGCCAACGGCAATCTTCTGGCTGGCACCGATGTCGAATGCATCGCGCGCATCGCGCCATGCGGACGAGCGCATCTTGTCGTCATTGCCGACGACGCGATCGACCTCGGCCATGTCGGCGAACATCGCGCTTTGCGTTTGCGCGGCGCAGCCGGTGACCACGATACGCGCACCGGGCCGCTCGCGCTTCAATTTGCGGATCGACTGGCGTGCCTGCGCCACCGCCTCGTTGGTGACGGCGCAGCTGTTGATGACGATGGTGTCGAAGAGGCCGGCACCTTCAGCCTCGCGGCGGATCACCTCGGCCTCGAAGGCGTTGAGGCGGCAGCCGAAGGTGACGATGTCGACGGCCATCAGCCGACCGGCGCGAACAGCGCCGGATCGAAATTGCCTTCATATTCGAAGGTCGCGGTGCCCGTCATCAGCACATGGTCGTCGCGCTCGCGCCATTCGATGGCGAGCTTGCCGCCGGGCAATGTGATCTCGACATTGCGATTGGCGCGCTTCAGCCGCGCCGCGGCGACAGCCGTGGCGCAGGCTGCCGAACCGCAGGCCCTGGTGAGGCCGGCGCCGCGCTCCCAGGTGCGAATCGTGATGTGGTCGCGATCAACGATGTGAGCAAGCGTAATATTGGCGCGCTCGGGGAAGATCGGATGGTTTTCGAGCAGAGGACCAAACCGCTCGAGATCATAGGCGTTGACGTCCTCGACCCAGAAGATTGCGTGCGGATTGCCCATGTTCACCACCGAAGGCGAATGCAGGATCGGATTGTCGATCGGCCCGATCTGCAACTCGATGTAGCGGGTGTCGCGAAACTCTTCCGCCAGCGGAATGTCCTGCCAGCCGAACTTCGGCGCGCCCATGTCGACGGTATAGAGGTCGGGCGCCGGGCCTTGCCAGCAATTGAGCAGGCCCGCAGCCGTCTCGAACGTCGCCGTGGTCTGTCCGCTCTTCTCGAAAATGCGGCGCACGACGCAGCGCATGCCGTTGCCGCAGGCACCGGCTTCGGAGCCGTCATTGTTGTAGATGCGGATGAAGGCCTCAGTGCCGTGCAGCCGCGGCTTCTGCAGCACCATGAGCTGGTCGTAAGCCACGCCGCCATTTGCGGACGCCACCGCCCGCGCGTCGTCCGGCGTGACCTTTGCTGTGGAATCGCGCATGTCGACAACGACGATCTCGTTGCCGATGCCGTTCATCTTGGCAAATGCGTGGTTGGCCAGCGCGCTCATGAAAATTCCCGAATTTCGCCCGTCTTATATGGCGATCCTTGCCGGCTTGGCCAGCGGTTTGCTGCGGAGCGCCCAGGCCGCGGCCCGCGACGCCGCCCATGACGCATCTGTCATGGGACGAATTCGGCGCCCGCGTGTTAGAACGGCGCCATTCGCGCGAACCGGGAAGCGCGGCCGGGCGCAAAACGGGATTTAGGCCTTGGTCGGCAAGGTCTTGGAGCCCAAGGTCTTGGTGCCCAAGTTCTTGGGGAGAATAGAATGATTAGGTTTCGTCGTCTCGCTCTGGCCGCGCTGATCCCGGCGGCCATGTCGGTTGGTCTGTCTGCCGCTCGGGCACAAAGTCCGAGCCCGGCGCCCGCCGCGTCAGTAAGCCCCTCGCCGGCCCCGTCGGCTTCGCCGGCGCCTGCCGCGAGTGCTTCGCCTGCACCGGTGGCAACGCCCGCGCCGGCGGCCAGCGCCTCACCCGCCCCTGCTGCGACGCCCTCGCCCGCAGCCAGCGCCTCACCCAGCCCGGCCGCGGCGGGCGGCGGCCGCCAGCCCCGCCCCGGTACAGACCGCCGATCCCTTTGGCCTCGAGACCGTGCTCGAGCCCAAGAAGGTCGTGATGGTCAAGGGCACTGCTAATTGGGACTCGGCCTTCGACACCCTGATCGACGCCTTCAAGGCGCTGAACACGCTCCTGGACAAGCAGGGGATCAAGCCATCAGGCAATTCGATGATCGTCTACACCTCCACCGACGACACCGGCTTCACCTTCCTCGCCGAGATCCCGGTCGAGCAGGATCCGAAGAACCTGTCCAAGGACATGAGCATTGGCAAATCGCCGGAGGGCAAGGCGCTGAAATTCGTCCATCGCGGCTCCTACGACAACATGGACAACACCTATGAGGCGATCACCAATTACCTCGACGACAAGAGGTTGGAAGCCAAGGATACCTTCATCGAGGAGTACCTCACCGATCCCCTGAAGACGGCCGAGGACAAGCTCGTGATCAACGTTTTCGTGCCGCTGAAGTGAGAATGATGAAAAAGCCTGCCGTCCTTTTTGCTCCACTCGCCGCCGTTTTCGCCACAACGCTGCTGGCGGCCCCCGCCCGCGCCGACGATTTTCCGTCAGCCATTTCGGCGAGCGGCGAAGCCACGATTTCCGCCGCCCCCGATCTCGCGCAGATCGACGCCGGGGTCGCCAACGATGCCAAAACGGCGAAGGAAGCCTCCGATGCCAACAATGCGGCGATGGGCAAGGTGCTGCTGGCGCTGAAGGGCGCCGGGATTGCCGAGAAGGATTATCAGACCTCGCGCCTGTCGCTCCAGCCGCAATACGGCCAGAACAAATCCACCGGCGCCTCGCCCGTGGTCGGCTTCCGCGCCTCCAACCGTGTCACCGTGAAAATTCGCGACGTGACCAAGGTCGCAGGCATCATCGACACGCTGGTCAGCGCCGGCGCCAACGACATCGGCAATATCTCCTTCGAGGTGACGCAGGCCTCAAAACTGCTGGATGATGCGCGCGAGCAGGCAGTCGCTGATGCCCGCCGCAAGGCGGAGATTTACGCCAAAGCCACCGGCGTCACGCTAGGGGCGCCGCTCAGCGTCACCGAGGGCGGCGGCCCGGTGCCGCTGTTCAAAGGCCGCGTCGCTGCGGCTCCGATGGCTGCACCCGCCGCCGTCGCGCCCGGCGAGGAGACGCTGTCGGTGACGGTGAATGTGAGCTGGGCGATCAAGCCGAAAGAGCAATGACTGGTGTCCCGGATGCACTGCGTCCGGGGCACGAGCAGTTTGCCAGCACGCTAAATCTCCACCACCTGTCCCGGCAGCATTGCCACGAACCGCTCTTGCGGAATCTTCGCGGCATCCAGCGCTGCGACCAGCGCCTTTGCCGGCGCATCGATTGCCTCATCCGTCAGCTGGAACGTGCCGTGATGATGCCCGAGCGCTTCCTGCGCGCCGCAATCCGCGAGCGCCTTCACGGCATCTTCCGGATTCATGTGCTGGTCACGCATGAACCAGCGCGGCTCGTAGGCACCGATGGGAAGGATCGCGAGCCGCAGCGGCCCGTGCTTCTCCGCGACGCAGCGGAAATGCCTGCCGTCACCATAACCGGAATCGCAGACGACGTAGATCTTGCCGGCCGGCGTCTCCAGCACGAAGCTCGCCCATAGCGCCTTGTTGCGATCGAACACACCGCGCGCGGTCCAGTGCCGGGTCGGAACCAGATGCACGGCGATGCCGCCACCGAGCTCGACGCGGTCGTGCCAGTCGAACGCCTCCACCTTGATCGTGGGATCCCAGCTTCGAATCGTCACGTCATTGCCGAGCGGAGTGACGACGCGCGGCGCAAAATTCTTGGCGAGCCGCGATAACGTCGTGATGTCCAGGTGATCGTAGTGGCCGTGCGAGACCAGCACGACGTCGATCTTGGGCAAATGTTCGAAGGCGATGCCGGGATCATTGTGCCGCTTCGGCCCGGCCCAGGCGACCGGCGAGACCCGCATCGACCAAACGGGATCGACCAGGATGTTGAGACCGCCGGTCTGGATCAGCCAGCTGGCGTGGCCGACGAAGGAGAGCCGCACCTTGTCGCCGTCGACCCGCACCGGCGGGGTGTCGGCATGGGGGCTGGGGGCCCAATCCGGCCATTGCGCGCGCTGCCGCTTGCCGCCGAATTGCCAGCGCAGCACCTCTCGCAGCGATTTCGGCGGCGCGCCGTCGGGATCGAAGAAGTGCAGACCGTTGAAATGGTCGGAGGCCGGACCATCATAGGTTTTCATGCGAGACATCCAAAGGGACGGAATAGCGACGAGCGCGCCGGCCCCGGCAAGCAGTCCGAACAGGCGACGGCGGGTGATCGGCACGGCGGGCTCAGGGATGATAGCGGAGGTCAGTCATCGCCTTCTATATGGGCGAAGCCCTAGGAAATGGAACCGCCCGGCAAAAGGGCACTAAATTTCAGGACCTTGTCCTGGCAAAGGCGCCGCGGCACCCTAACTTTCCTTGACTTTTGGGCGTGAGCGGCGTTTAACCCCGCCACTTTCTCGGAAAGGCTTTCTTTTCGACCCGCCGACTGGCCCTGGAGGCCGGAGGTCAACGCCCGACAGCGCTGTGCGCCCTCGGGCGCAATGGTGTTTGGAACTACGTCTTGGGGCAATGCGCCAAGGCACATTCAGGGTCATCCCCCGCGAAGGCGGGCGATCCAGTATTCCAGAGACGTCTCGGCTAAGGCCGAGAAGCCGCGGCGTACTGGATGCCCCGCCTGCGCGGGGCATGACAGCGGAGAGTAACGGCGCGCCCCTCATCGGGGGACAGCAACAGGATAACGGCATTGTTCGACAATCTGTCGGAACGGCTTGGCGGCATCCTCGATCGTCTGACGGGGCGCGGGGCGCTGACCGAAAAGGACGTCGACGCCGCGATGCGCGAGGTGCGCCGCGCGCTGCTGGAGGCCGATGTCGCGTTGGAGGTGGTGCGCAGCTTCACCGAACGCGTCCGTGAGCAGGCGATCGGCGCTACCGTCGTCAAGTCGGTCACACCAGGCCAGATGGTGGTCAAGATCGTCCATGACGAGCTGATCAACACGCTCGGCGCCGAAAGCCAGACCATCGACGTCAATTCCGTGCCGCCGGTGCCGATCATGATGGTCGGCCTGCAAGGCTCCGGTAAGACCACCACCACCGCCAAGCTCGCCCGCCGCCTGGTCCAGCGCGACAAGCGCAAGGTGCTGATGGCCTCGCTCGACGTCTATCGCCCGGCGGCGATGGAGCAACTGGCCGTGCTCGGCCGCGATCTCGACATTCCAACGCTCCCCATCGTCGCAGGCCAGCAGCCGCCGCAGATCGCCAAGCGCGCGCTGGAGGCCGGCAAGCTCGGCGGCTACGACATCGTGCTGCTCGATACCGCCGGCCGCACCACACTCGACGAAGAGATGATGGCGGAGGCGGCCGCGATCAAAGCCGCGGCCAATCCGCATGAGGTGCTGCTGGTCGCCGACAGCCTCACCGGCCAGGACGCCGTGAATCTCGCGCGCTCGTTCGATCAGCGCGTCGGCCTCACCGGCATCGTGCTGACCCGCGTCGACGGCGACGGCCGCGGCGGCGCCGCGCTGTCGATGCGCGCGGTCACCGGCAAGCCGATCAAGCTGATCGGCACCGGCGAAAAGACCGATGCGCTGGAGGATTTCCATCCTGATCGTATCGCCGGCCGCATCCTCGGTATGGGCGACGTCGTCTCGCTGGTCGAGCGCGCCGCCGCCAACATCGACGCCGAGAAGGCCGCGCGCACCGCCGAACGCATGCGCAAGGGTCAGTTCGACCTCAATGACATGCGCGAGCAGCTGTTGCAGATGTCCAACATGGGCGGCATCAGCGGGCTGATGGGCATGATGCCCGGCATCTCCAAGATGAAGAACCAGATCGCGGCCGCCGGCATCGACGACAAGATCCTGAAGCGCCAGGTCGCGATCATCGATTCCATGACGCGCGAGGAGCGCCGTCACCCCGACTTGCTGAAAGCGAGCCGCAAGAAGCGCATCGCCGCAGGGAGTGGCCAGAGCGTCGAGCACGTCAACAAGCTCCTGAAGATGCACCGGAACATGGCCGACGTGATGAAGGCCATGGGCTCGGGCAAGCGCGGCCCGCTGGCCGGCATCGCGCAGGCCATGGGCTTTGGCGGCGGCATGAAGATGCCGTCTCCGGAAGAGATGAAGGCTCTTCAGGAGAAGATGCAGAGCGGCAGCGGACAGGGCCTGCCGAGCCTGCCGAAGGATTTGCCGGCTGGTCTTCGCACCGGCCTGCCCAACGTTCCCGGACTGACTGGGCTCAGCGGCAAGCCGATGCTGCCGGGCCTCGGCGGTTTCCCGGGCAAGAAGAAATGAGGAATTCGTCGCACGGGATCGCAAGCGTCCCGCGCAACGCGGAATACCAATCAACCCAACAGACTGTACTTTGAAGGAGAACTTGATGTCCGTCGTTATCCGCCTCGCCCGTGCAGGCACCAAGAAGCGTCCCGTCTATCACGTCGTCGTCGCCGATTCGCGCTTTCCACGCGATGGCCGCTTCATCGAGCGTCTCGGTTATTTCAACCCGCTGCTGCCGAAGGACAACGAGGCGCGCCTCAAGCTCGACATGGAGAAGGTGAAGGCCTGGGTCGCCAAGGGCGCGCAGCCGTCGGACCGCGTGTCTCGCTTCCTCGACGCCGCCGGCGTCAAGAAGCGCGAAGCGCGCAACAACCCGCAGAAGGCCGTGCCGCGCAAGGAGCGCAAGGCGCAGGCCGAAGCCGCCGCGAAGGGTTAAGGCCAGACCATGCCGGCGCTGGTCTGCGTCGCGCGGATCGGCGCCGCGCATGGGGTGCGCGGTGCGGTCAAATTGTGGACCTTCACCGAAGATCCCTTTGCCATCAGGCGCTACGGTCCGCTGCTGTCCAAGGACGGCAAGCGCCAGTTCGAGGTCGCAACGGCGCGCGAGGCCAAAGATCATCTGGTCGCGACCTTCACGGGGGTCACGACCCGCGATGAGGCCGAACGGCTCAACGGCATCGAGCTCTACGTCGCGCGCGACAAGCTGCCCGCGACCGACGCGGACGAATATTACCACACTGACCTGATCGGGCTCGCCGCCGTCACCACGGACGGCGACGCTCTCGGCCGCGTGCTCGCGATCCATAATTTCGGCGCCAGCGACATCATCGAGATCGCCCCGCTCAAGGGCACGACGCTGCTGTTGCCGTTCTCCAACGCGGTGGTGCCTGAGGTCGATATCGCCGGCGGGCGTGTGGTCATCGCGCTGCCGCAGGAGATTGAGGTCGAGGACCCTACCGCTAGTCGTCCCGTGGAAGGCAATTGAGATGCAATGACCAACCCCTCACCCTGGCGCGCGACGGTGCTGACGCTGTTTCCGGACATGTTTCCCGGGCCGCTCGGCGTGAGCCTGGCCGGCCGGGCGCTGGCGGGCGGGCTTTGGCAACTCGAGGCGCGGGACATCCGGGCCTCCGCTACCGACCGCCACCGCAGCGTCGACGACACTCCGGCCGGCGGCGGGCCGGGCATGGTGCTGCGCGCGGACGTTCTGGCCGCGGCCATCGATGCCGCTGAAATCAGCCCGGATCGGCCCCGTCTGCTGATGAGCCCGCGCGGTCGGCCATTGACCCAGGCCCGCGTTGTGGAACTGGCCAAGGGTCCCGGCCCCCTCATCGTCTGCGGACGGTTCGAGGGGGTGGACCAGCGGGTGATCGACGGGAGAGGTCTGGAGGAGGTCTCGATCGGCGATTACGTGCTGTCCGGGGGCGAAATCGCCGCGCTAGCCGTGATTGACGCCTGCGTCCGGCTGCTGCCGGGGGTGATGGGCAAGGAGACATCGGGAACCGAGGAAAGTTTTGCGGACGGCCTGCTCGAATACCCGCAATACACCCGCCCGCAGCTGTTCGAGGGGGCTCCGATCCCGGAGATCCTGACCTCCGGCGACCACGCCAAGGTCGCGGCCTGGCGGCGGGCGCAATCCGAGGCCCTGACGGCGGCCCGGCGGCCGGATTTGTGGGCCCAGATCCCGAGCAAGGCCCCGAATCGGGCCGGGCGCCAAAAAACGCCAAAAAACAAGACAGACGGGTGACAAACGCTCCGGCTTGCCTTATAGGAGCGGCCACATCCGCAATGGCTGGATAGACGAATTTCGCGCAGCCCCCATTGAAAAGGCTGGGCGCGCCGATGGAGATTTACCCATGAACCTGATCAAGCAGCTCGAACAAGAGCAATTCGACAAGCTGTCCGCCGGCAAGGACATCCCGGAATTCGGCCCCGGCGACACCGTGATCGTCAACGTGAAGGTCGTCGAAGGCGACCGCACCCGCGTGCAGGCCTATGAAGGCGTCTGCATCGGCCGTTCCGGCGGTGGCCTCAACGAGAGCTTCACCGTGCGCAAGATCTCCTATGGCGAGGGCGTGGAGCGTGTGTTCCCGGTGATGTCGCCGATGATCGACTCGATCAAGGTGGTGCGCCGCGGCAAGGTGCGCCGCGCCAAGCTCTATTACCTCCGCAACCTTCGCGGCAAGTCGGCCCGCATCGTCGAGAAGCAGGACCGCGCGGCTGCCGTGGGCGAGTAAGCTTCGCCACCAGGCAAGTTTCGAAAAGCGCGGGGCTCGGCTCCGCGCTTTTTTGTTTCCCCGCGCTGTCATTGCGAGGAGCCCTTGCGACGAAGAATCCAGACTGTCTCCGCGGACGCATTTCTGGATTTGCTTCGCTGCGCTCGCAATGACGGCGCCGCTAAGCTCTCGCGCTTTAACTTCCGCGTGCTATATATCTCTAGAATGTTTCCAGATCTGACCAGCCTCGCCCCGGTCAAGCGCATCGTCATTGACGATCGCTCGCGGCTGCCTGGCCGGTTCTTCGGACGCTTCGCGACCTCGGCAACGTCAGAGCTTACGCGCGCAGCTTAAACGCTGCGCCGCCGATTTTGTTGCCCGCGCCAAGTGCGCCTATCCGCTTACACAGCATTCCTTCGGAGCTGACGCTCATGTCCAAGCCGACCACATTGTACGACAAGATCTGGAACGACCATCTGGTGCACGAAGCCGAGGACGGCACCTGCCTGCTCTACATCGATCGCCACCTGGTGCACGAGGTGACCTCGCCGCAGGCGTTCGAAGGCCTGCGTGCCACGGGCCGCAAGGTGCACGCGCCCGAGAAGACGCTCGCCGTCGTCGACCACAACGTGCCGACCACCGACCGCACCAAGCCGAACCCGGACCCGGAAAGCATCGAGCAGATCAAGGCGCTGGCCGAGAACGCCAAGGAATTCGGCATCGAATATTACAACGAGTTCGATAGGCGCCAGGGCATCGTTCATGTCATCGGCCCCGAGCAGGGCTTTACGCTGCCCGGCACCACCATCGTCTGCGGTGACAGCCACACCTCGACGCACGGCGCGTTCGGCGCGCTCGCGCATGGCATCGGCACGAGCGAGGTCGAGCACGTGCTGGCGACGCAGACGCTGATCCAGAAAAAAGCGAAGAACATGCGCGTCACCGTCGATGGCAAATTGCCTGACGGCGTCACGGGCAAGGACATCATCCTGGCCATCATCGGCGAGATCGGCACCGCCGGCGGCACCGGCTACGTGCTGGAATATGCGGGCGAAGCGATCCGCGCGCTCAGCATGGAAGGCCGCATGACGGTCTGCAACATGTCGATTGAAGGCGGCGCCCGCGCCGGTCTCGTCGCACCCGACCAGAAGGCCTACGACTTCCTGCGCGACCGGCCGAAGGCGCCGAAGGGCGCGGCCTGGGACGCGGCGATGCGCTATTGGGAGACACTGCGTTCCGACGAAGGCGCGCATTTCGACCACGAGCTGCGGCTCGACGCCGCAAAGCTGCCGCCGATCGTGACCTGGGGCACGAGCCCCGAGGACGTCATCTCGGTGACCGGCATCGTGCCCGACCCCGACAAGATCGAGGACGAGGCCAAGCGTATCTCCAAGCATCGCGCGCTCAAGTATATGGGCCTGACGGCGGGAACGAAGATCACCGACATCAAGCTCGACCGCGTCTTCATCGGCTCCTGCACCAATGGCCGCATCGAGGATTTGCGCGCCGCCGCCAAGATCGCGGAAGGCAAGCAGGTGTCGACCAACGTCAACGCCATGGTGGTGCCGGGCTCGGGCATCGTGAAGGAGCAGGCCGAAGCTGAAGGACTCGACAAGATCTTCATCAAGGCCGGCTTCGAGTGGCGCGAGCCGGGCTGCTCGATGTGCCTCGCCATGAACCCGGACAAGCTGAAGCCGGAAGAGCGCTGCGCCTCGACCTCGAACCGCAACTTCGAAGGCCGTCAGGGCTTCAAGGGCCGCACCCATCTGGTGTCGCCGGCGATGGCGGCAGCCGCGGCGATCGCGGGTCACTTCGTCGACGTCAGGGACTGGCGCTGAGCCGATTCCGGCAATTGTAGCGATCGCGGCAAAGCGTCGTTAATTGGCGGCGCCGACAGTGTCCTCGCGACGGTTTCGCGAGGACACGCGCCATGGCCAACAAGCCGGAATATGTCGATCTCATCAGCGAGGCGACGCGCCAGCATCGGCGGCGCGCAGCGCCATTGCGCCTCGTCGCCAAGCCGGAGGTCGAGGAGACCTCCAGGCTCAGCCGCTGGCCGCCGGCGATGTTTCGGCAATGGAAGCTCGAGAACCTGATGCGGTGGAAGGCTTCGTCATGGAAGCTGAAGGATTGGCTGTAGGCCACGCTGTCATTCCGGGGTGGTGCGGAAGCGCCAGACCCGGAATCTCGAGATTCCGGGTTCGATGCTTCGCATCGCCCCGGAATGACGGTGCTAACTCACCTCACCAATAGCGGTACGGATAGTGCCAGCGCGGCCAGCGGCAGACGCGGCGCGGGCCGTAATAGGTCCAGATGATCCGGCAGCGGCGCGGATAGTGATAGTAGGGATAATAGCCGCCGTAATAATAGCGCCGGTGGAAGTGACGGTAGCCGTAATAGGGGCGGTGATAGCCCCAGTGACGGTGATAGCCGCCATAGCCGCCGAAGCGAACGCCGCCATAGCGGAAGCCGCCGACATGGCCGCCACGAAATCCACCGCCGCGGAAGCCGCCGATATGTCCTCCGCCGCCATGGAAGCCGCGGAAACCTCCGCCGTGAAAGCCGCCACCATGTCCGCCGTGCCCGCCGCCGTGGCGAACCTGCGTGACGAGATCGTCGGCTGCAGCCTTCGTCGCGGGCGACGTGGCCGGATTGATCAATGTGAGCGCTTCAGCGCGACGCGCGGTGCCGGCCGACAGCATCAGCGCCGTGGCGGCCGCGATCCCGAGCAAGCGCATCGGGCTTGCCTTGAGACCTGATGTCCTCAGCATGGAATCCTCCCTGAATCTGGACAGCGCAGTTGCGGCGCGACGTCTTGGCTGCGCCAAAGGCTGTTCAATTGCGGTCGCTCCCTGGATTAAACTGAGGAGACCGATGTGAACGCCCCATGAATGAACGACGCTGGGCTTCGCGATGCGACGCAGTGCCGCGACGGAAGGAGTTTTTTGGAAATGACTGTCTACGCGATTGCGCAATTGAAGATGACAGACCGCGCGGCCTATGACCGCTATCAGGCGCGCTTCTTCGACGTGTTCAAGAAGTATGGCGGAAGGCTGCTCGCCGCGGACGAACATCCGCGCGTGCTCGAAGGCGCATGGCCGCATGACAAGATTGTCATGATGTCATTCCCGGATGAGGCTGCGTTCCTCGCCTTCTCGAACGCACCCGACTACGCGGAAATCTCGCGCGACCGCAAAGCGGGTGCGCAAGCGACGGTACTTCTGGTCAAGGGATTTGCGCCAGGCCGCTAACGCGTCACCACCACAGCCCGTAGCCGAACACGAAGGGAGCAGGCACCGCGTAGGGATAGGGACGGTAGTACACCGGCCGCGCGTAATAGCGTGGATCATGGCGCGTAGCTGGCCGCACCATGTCATGGGTGCGCGCGGGTCGTCGCACATCGAAAACCGCGATCCCGGCCGAGGCCTGCGGCATCGTCACTCTTTGCGCAGCCGAAGCGCGCGTCACACCGGCGGCAAGCGCGACGGCAACGGCCAATGCAATCCATCTCGCCATGACGACCCCCACGAGGCCACCGCGCCGCTCGCTGGCGCGGGCAGTGAACCCGGCATCAGCCCCGGCGCCAGTAACAGCTCACACGCGGCACGATCACCGTGCCGCTCGGGCGGTACTCCTGCGCATAGGTGGCGTTGCACACGCGGACTGCGTCGGGACCCGGATTGTAGCGCGGATAGACGCCGTCCGGGCTGTAATAGGGCGTAACGCGCAGGCGCGCCGGGGCCCGCTTGCGCGGCGGGGGAACGTCGTCGGACGAGGCGGCCTGGGCGAGACGGATCTCGGGGCCGGCGGTCTGCGCCTCGGCGCCAACGCAAAACTGCGAAAACAACCCCATGCACAGTAGCGTCAGCGCTGTTTTCGCTCGCATTTTTCCGCCCACCTGAAACGTCCCGTTCGAGGTCCCACGCTCCCCGTTTTGGCGGCGCTCGTCAACCTCGCCGGGCTTATAAAGCCAGATGCATCGCCGCGGAACCCGCGGTAAGAGAAACCCATGTGGACGGAATTGAAAGCGCCCTCGCTGGCCGAGATGGAAGCGACGGCGCACGACATCTTCGAGCGCCTGCCGGCGGAGTTTCGCAAGCTCTGCGAGGGCGTCATCATCCGCGTCGACGACTTCCCGACCGATGAGGTGCTGGACGAGATGCAGTGCGAGAGCGAGTTCGACCTGCTCGGCCTGTTCCAGGGCATCGGCCTGCCGCAGCAGAGTTTTGGCGACGTGGCGCGGCTGCCCAACATGGTCTGGCTCTACCGTCGGCCGATCCTGGATTATTGGGCCGAGCACGACGAGACCCTCGGCCACATCGTCCGCCACGTCCTGATCCACGAGATTGGCCACCATTTCGGTCTGTCGGACGACGATATGGCCGCGATTGAGGCGAAGGCGGATTGAGGGCCGCACAAAGACGGTGCGCTCCCTCGCCCGCTTGCGGGGAGGGCTGGGGGCGAGGGTGTCGCGGCAATGGGACTCCCCCAGTGGAGAGAACCCTCACCCGGCGCGCGGGACGATGCTTCGCATCGCCCGGGCGCGCCGACCTCTCCCGCAGGCGGGAGAGGTAAGGCAGATCTGCCGAATTCGGCCTAGGATTTCCACCCCGATCGCGATAAACACCTGTTCCCCTAGACCCATCCCGGAAGCGCAACCATGGACAAGTTCACCACGCTGGAAGGCGTCGCGGCGCCGCTGAAGATCATCAATGTCGATACCGACATGATCATTCCGAAGCAGTACCTCAAGACCATCAAGCGCACCGGCCTTGGCAAGGGGCTGTTCTCCGAGCAGCGCTACAAGGACGACGGCAGCGAGAATCCCGATTTCGTGCTGAACCAGCCGGCCTATCGCAATGCCAAGGTGCTGGTGGCCGGCGACAATTTCGGCTGCGGGTCAAGCCGCGAGCACGCGCCCTGGGCGCTGCTCGACTTCGGCATCCGCTGCGTGATCTCGACCTCGTTCGGCGACATCTTCTACAACAACTGCTTCAAGAACGGCATTCTGCCGATCCGCGTCTCGCAGGAAGACCTCGACAAGCTGTTCGACGACGCCGAGCGCGGCGCCAACGCGACGCTGACGATCGACCTGCCCAACCAGGAGATCCGCGGTCCCGACGGCGGCAAGGTCAAGTTCGAGATCGATCCGTTCCGCAAGCACTGCCTGATCAACGGCCTCGACGACATCGGCCTGACGATGGAAAAGAAGGCCTCGATCGACAGCTATGAGGAGAAGCTCAAGCGCGAACGCGCCTGGGCCTGAGATCGCGTTTCTGGTTCGAGCCCCGGTGCTGACGGCGCCGGGGCTTTTTCTTTGCTCTGACTATCCTTATAGCTCGCGCATGCTGCCCGACATCGTCACCTTCTGGCATGGTCCGATGGACGCCCTGCGCCAGACCTGTCTGCGCTCGCAGCTGGCTGCCGGCCACAAGGTCACGGTCTATAGCTTCGACACCATTCCGGGCCTGCCTGCAGGCATCGCGAATGCGGATGCCGAAGCGATCCTGCCGCACGCCTTCTCCGAACGATTGCGGCCGCCGCAGCCCGACGGCAGCTGGCGGGACTGGACCACGCTGCAGTTCAGCGACTTCTTCCGCATGAAGCTGATGGCGAAAGGCCTCGGCCTGTGGCTCGATGCCGACGTGCTGCTGCTGAAGCCCGTCGAGCTCGATCCGGCAAAACCCTATTTCGCCTGGGAGCGGCCGCGCCAACTCGGCAATTCCGTGATCTACCTGCCGGCCGGGCACGGCATCGTCGCGGCCTTCGAGGAGCTGATGGAGCAGGAGGAGCTGACGCCGAACTGGCTGTCCGTGCGCCACCGCGTCACCTTCGCGATGCGCCGCCTCCGCGGCGGCTCGAACCGTCTTTCGGACATTCGCGTCGCGATCTACGGACCGGCGGCACTAACCGCGCTCGCGCGTCGCACCGGCGAGCTCGCTTACGCGCTACCCAAACAATCGTTCTACGCCGTGCATGCCGAGCCAAAACTGTTCTTCGATCCATCGAGCTATCTCGAGCTCGTCACCAATCCCGAGATCATCGGCCTGCACATCTCGCCCAAGGGCCGTGGCGGCGAAAAGCCGATTCCGGGCAGCCTGTATGCCTGGGCGGCGGAGCGGTTCGGGTAGCGGCCGCGTAGAAAGTGCGCTCCAAAGCCGGCCTGTACTCTCCCGCAAGCAAGTCCGGGCACTGGCGATAAGGTCTGCATTGCTCTTCGTTTGAAGATCATTTAGCAGCCACGAAATAGAAGTCCTGTCGGCCGGAGATCGAGCCGTAACTGAAGGGTTTTTGCCGACGACCGGTCGCTTCCATGACATCGTCGCGAACGAAGTCGAAGAGCCTGCGGACTTCGAGGCCTGGCGTTGGAACATTCTTGACGAAGGCAGCCGCGAACGGACTATTGATCCCGTCACCGTCGAGCGCGGTCTCGCCATCCTTGGCGGCGTAGACCACCAGCGTTCCCGCCTCTGGCTCGATCGGGGCCAAACCTCGCGACACCGAACGCGACGCCACCGTCATCGTCCGCTTCATCTGGTTTGCGAATGGATTGTCGCGGCAGGCATCGAGAATGACGAGGCGCAGCTTTTTGGCGCGCTCCGCCGCATTGAGAACCTGATCAACCGGAACGGCTTCAAATCCGATTTCGCGATCCGCGGCAATCTTGGCATCCGTCGGAATGAGATAGTTGACGCCGCCGACCTCCATGCCGTGCCCGGCATAATACACGACGGCCCAATCCGCCGTCTCCGCACGTGCTGCGAATTCGCGCAGGGCATTCACCAGCGCATCCTTGCGGAGATTGGTCAGCAGAGTAACTGCTTCGAACCCGGTGAGCTTCAGCACGTCGGCGACGAGGCTTGCATCCCGCACGGGGTTCGCTAGCGCTGCGACGTTTTCATAAGCCGAATTGCCGATCACGAGAGCGATGCGGCGATCGCCGTTCGCAGCCCCGGACGCCACGACAGCCGGCGCGACACTGGCTTTCTCGACCAATATCGTTGCTGGCCGCGGCGAAGGCAGGACAGCAAGCCGCTCGCGAGCCTTGTCCTGGGCCCATCTTGTGGCGCCATGGGCCAATCCGAGCGTGGCATTGAAGTCGGCCCTTGCTTTGGCGAAATCTCCGCGCTTCTCGTAGGCCAGTCCGCGATTGACATACGCGTTCGCGTATGTGGGATCCACGCGTATCGCTTCTGTGTAATCTGCAATGGCGCGGTCCGCGTCGCCCTTGCTGCCGTATGCATTCCCGCGGTTGAAATACGCGTTCGCATTCGTCGGCTGCAGGCGAACCGCTTCGCTATAGTCGGCAATTGCGCGGTCGGTGTTGCCTTTGTTGCTGTAAGCATTGCCTCGATTGTAGTACGCGTTCGCATAGGCCGGATCGAGCCGGATTGTCGCCGTGTAGTCCGCGATCGCACGCTCCGTATCGCCTTTGATGCTGTAGGCGTTGCCGCGATTGTAGTACGCGTGCGCATGCGTCGGATCGAGACGGATCGTTGCCGTGTAGTCCGCTATGGCGCGATCATTGTTGCCATTAGCGCTGTAAGCGTTGCCCCGGTTGTAATAGGCGTTCGCATCCTTGGGATCTCGCCGGATCGCCTCCGAGGCGGCTGCAATGGCAGGGCTCGTGTCGCCCCTGACGCGATCGACAGCCGCTGCCGGGCCAGCGAGGGCAAGAATGACAAAGCAGTAAAATAATTTGCGGAGCATAAGAACCCCACTCGCCATATCGAAAGGATGGAAGCCATATTTAAACGGCGCAAATTTAACGGGGGCAACCAGCCGGGTTGTGTGACCTACATCACAGGAATGTCGGCTTCGCGGCGGCTATCGCCAGTTGGAGCTGAGTATAGATGCCCGTGCACTCGAGCGCTTGCTGAGGAGCATGCCCGGTTGCGAACATGCCGGCGCACCGGCGAAAATTGCCACGGTTATTGCGCCAACGGCTCGACGCTGGAGTCGCTTGACCGTGCTAATCTCGCGCCGCGCCGAGGCAGCTTGCACCGGAGCCTATCGGTTCAGCGTCGATAAAACCGCGCGCGCAAGATCCGCGGGCCACTCTACTAGTTGATCCGCGCCGGCTGTTTCCAGCTCATCCCGAGTGCCATATCCCCAGAGCACGCCGAGGCCTCGCATCTTGACCGCGTGAGCGCCATTGATGTCGTGGCGGCGGTCGCCGACCATGAGGCTGTGCGATGCAGAGATACCGTGCTTGGATAGGATATGGGCGAGCAGCTCAGGCTTGTGATCCAGCACGCCGCCGGGAACTGAGCCGTGAATGCCATCGAAATGCGTCGCTAAGTCCAGATTCTCCAGGATCCGCCGCGCGAAGATTTCGCGCTTCGATGTCGCGAGATAGATTCGCAATCCAGCGCTTCGCATCTCCTCAAGCGCCCCGTTGATTCCGGGATAGAACTCGCTTCCGAGCAGGCCAATGTCGCCGTAATGCTGGCGATAGGCCGCTACGGCTAACTCGATCCGGTCATCACCGTAGGCGGCGAGCAAAGCCCGTAATATGTCTTCAAGCGGCGGTCCGATGAAGCGCTTGATATCAAGGGTGTCGCCGGGCTCATGACCGAGCGCACGCAACGCAGCCAGGCAGCTCGCGGCAATGCCCGGCTGGGAATCGACCAGCGTTCCGTCGAGATCGAGGAGGACGCAGCGGGCTGCGCCCACCTCTCAGCCCTTCCCCATCGCCGCGATTGCGTCTGCGATCTCGATCGTGCGCCTTGCCATGTCGGCGTGCAGGCGCTCCACCATGGCGCCGTCGAGCCGGATCGCGCCGCGCGCGGCGTTCTCCGGCAATTCGAACGCCGCGATGATTTTTCGCGCCCGCGCGACTTCCTCCTCGGGCGGGGTGAAGATCGCGTTGCAGGCATCGATCTGCGAGGGATGGATCAGCGTCTTGCCGTCGAAGCCGAGATCGCGGCCTTGCGCGCATTCGGTGGCAAAGCCATCGGCATTGGCAATGTCGCTATAGGGGCCGTCGAGGATTTCGAGGCCGTGGGCGCGCGTCGCCAGGATGCAATGGGTGATCATCGGGATCATCGCGGCACGGCCCGGCAGCATCCTGATGCGGGTCTCGCGCGAAATGTCGTTCGGGCCGAACACGAAGCCTGCGAGGCGGCTCGACGGATCGCGGCCGGCGGCGGCCAGCTCCTCGGCATGGAGCACGGCGCGCGCGGTCTCGATCATGGCCCAGACCTTCACGGTCGACGCAGCGCCAAGCTCGGCCAGCTTCCGGCCGACCGTATTGAGATCTTCGATGCTTGAAACTTTTGGAACCAGGATGCCGTCAGGCGAGGCCTTGGCGGCCATCGCGACGTCGTCGGCCCACCAGGGCGTGTCGAGGCCATTGGTCCGGATCAGGACCTCGCGTTTGCCAAAACCCTTGGCGGCGATTGCGGCGGCGATGCCGTCGCGCGCCACCGCCTTGGCCTCGGGGGCGACGGAATCCTCGAGGTCGAGGATGAGGCCGTCGGCGGGAAGATTGCGCGCCTTTTCCAGCGCGCGGGGGTTGGAACCGGGCATGAACAGATGGCTGCGGCGCGGGCGGGTCATGCGAGCGTTCCTTCCTCGTCAGTCCTCTGACCGAAGCCGATAGCATCTGCCCTGCCCATTCGAAAGGCTTGTTCGCCCCTGCGGTCTATGATTAGGCATAGTCATGATGACATTCCCGAAGCATTTGCTGGAAGGCTACAAGGCCTTCGCCACCCAGCGGCTGCCAACCGAGCAGAACCGCTACCGCGAACTCTCTGTCAAAGGACAGTCGCCCGAGACGATGGTGATCGGCTGCTGCGACTCGCGGGTCTCCCCCGAGGTGATCTTCGATGCCGGGCCGGGCGAACTCTTCGTCGTCCGCAACATCGCCAACCTGGTGCCGACCTACCAGCCTGACGAGAACGCACACGGCGTCTCGGCGGCGCTGGAATTTGCCGTGACGGTGCTGAAGGTGAAGCACATCGTGGTCCTCGGCCACGCCCAATGCGGCGGCATCCGCGCCTTCATCGACAAGAGCGAGCCGCTCACGCCGGGCGACTTCATCGGCAAATGGATGCAGATGTTCATCAAGCCGGGCGAGGTGGTCGAGCAGCGCGAGCACGAGACCATGGCGCAGTTCGTCGAGCGCATCGAGAAGGCCGCGGTGTTCCGCAGCCTGGAAAACCTGATGACCTTCCCGTTCGTGCGCAAGGCGGTGGAGAGCGGCCAGATGCAGACCCACGGCGCCTATTTCGGCGTGGCCGAGGGCACGCTGTTCGTGCTGGACAAGGCCGCGAAGGAATTCAGGAGCGCGCGCGAGGTGGCGTAGCTCCGTAGGGTGGGTTAGCCGAAGGCGTAACCCACCACTTCTGTCGCCGTGGAGACCAAAGAGGTGGGTTACGCCCAGCGGATTGCGCTTCGCGCATCCGCAAGGCTAACCCGCCCTACAATTCTCACGCCGCCTTCTTCTTCGCGCTGATCAGCTTGCGGTTGATCAGGACTTCCGCGATCTGGATCGCGTTCAGCGCGGCGCCCTTGCGCAAATTGTCGGACACGCACCACAGCACGAGGCCGTTCTCCACCGTCGCGTCCTCGCGGATGCGGCTGATATAGGTGGCGTCCTCGCCGGCCGCTTCGTAAGGTGTGGCGTAGCCGCCGGGCTCCTGCTTGTCGATGACGAGGCAGCCCGGCGCCTTGCGCAGGATCTCGCGGGCTTCGTCCGCACTGATCGGGTTCTCGAACTCGATGTTGACGGCCTCGGAGTGGCCGACGAAGACCGGCACGCGCACGCAGGTCGCGGAGAGCTTGATCTTGGGATCAAGAATCTTCTTGGTCTCCGCCATCATCTTCCACTCTTCCTTGGTGTAACCGTCCTCCATGAAGACGTCGATGTGGGGGATGACGTTGAATGCGATGCGCTTGGGGAATTTCTTCGCGACCAGCTCGTCATTGGTGTAGACGGCCTTGGTCTGCGAGAACAATTCGTCCATCGCGTCCTTGCCGGCACCCGACACGGATTGATAGGTCGAGACCACGACGCGCTTGATGGTCGCCTTGTCGTGCAGCGGCTTGAGCGCGACGACGAGCTGCGCGGTCGAGCAGTTCGGGTTGGCGATGATGTTCTTCTTCTTGAAGCCTTCGGTCGCAGCCGCATTCACTTCCGGCACGATCAGCGGCACGTCCGGATCCATGCGCCAGGCCGAGGAATTGTCGATCACGACCGCGCCGGCGGCCCCGATCTGCGGCGACCATTCCTTCGACACCGAGCCGCCCGCCGACATCAGGCAGATGTCGACGTCGGAGAAGTCGTAATGCTCGAGCGCTTTGACCTTCAGGGTACGGTCGCCATAGGAGACCTCGACGCCGACGCTGCGGCGCGACGCCAGGGCGACGACCTCGTCGGCGGGGAATTTGCGCTCATCCAAGATGTTGAGCATTTCCCGTCCGACATTGCCGGTCGCGCCGACGACTGCGACTTTGTAACCCATCGTTCACTCTCCGATGAAAAAGCCCGTTCCTGAAGCTGACGCTTAAACAGGAAGAGCAGCGCTTCTATGCGAGAACCGGCCTCAAGACAACGTTGGACCATGCCTGAAGGCCGTGGATGCAGTCGCCTGAGGCCAGCACGGCCGTTAGCCCCACCCAGATCCACTTGGCGCTTGCAGCCTTCGCCGACGAGGTCGTCGGCACGCTGGCGCGCCTGATCGCCTATGTGGGGGCGCTCGCCCTGTTTGCCATCCTCGCCCTCGCGGCGCTCGGCCAGCTGCCCGACTTGCAGGGCAATGAGCCGGCGGACAGACCGGGCTGGAGCGTGGCCGACCGCTCGCACCCGGCCTTCGCCATCAGCCGGATCGATTCATCAGAGAAAACAGCCTCTTACACCATCCTTCGGCATCCCGAAGGCGGCCGCAGGGACGTGCTGCGCTGGACAAACGAGGCCGGCCAGCCCGTGGCCGGGCTCGACATCTACCGGGAAGGCGGCGAGTTCGACGTGGCTGGTCCTGCGACTGCCGATCTGGCCGTGGAAATGGGATTGAGCACGACGAGCACGCTGGAGCAGGCCGGCCTGATCGACACGAAATTCGGTCCCGTCGCCCTGTTCCGGCCGGTCGGCGCGGCGGAGGGGACGCGCGCTTGCCTCGGCTATCTCAAGCGCAGCGAGGACCCGGCGCTGCAGATTTCCGGCTTCTCCTGCCAGGGCAACACCCTGCCCGCCCGGCTCGCGGCGATTGCCTGCACGCTGAATCGGCTGACGCTGCTGACCTCCGGCAACGAGCCCAGGCTGGCCGAATTGTTCGCCCGCGCCGAGTTGAAGCGCCGCCCCTGCGATTCCCTGGGATCACCGGACTGGCTGCTGGGCGCCGCCAACGCGCAATTGCGCGGGACGCTTTAGGTTGTTGTTTGAGCGTGATCTTTTCGGAAAGCCGCTGCACGCTTCTCCGGATCACGCTCCGGACCGCATCAAGCTCAAGTGGCTGGTATTGATGCAACTTTTGCCGGCACGCGCGATTATTCCGGGCTGGTGTGACCCAATTGACCTAGTTGCGTCTGCCCCGGCCGCGCTAGTATGGGGTGAAATCGACTGGCGGCCTGCCGCCTGAAGGGGACGTGATGAGCTTGAATTTCTCTGCGGCGAACAAATTGGCGACCTTGCTTGCGGCGGGCGCCGTCATTGCCATGTCCTCTGCCATCGGTTTGGCTTCGCCAGCTTCGGCCGACACCAAGACCAAGCGCTATGACGAGCGCGGCCGACACTATTACGGACCGAGCGGCCCCAACGCGGTCTACCAGCAGGGCCGCACCCGCATCTATGTGAGCAAGCGCTCCTGGCTCGACGGCGGCACCGAGGTCAATCCGGGCGACCGCAAGTTCAGCGACTACGCCTTCCCGCCGGCGGTGGGCTATCCGTCCTTCGCCCGCGAGAACCTCAACCGTCCGATCGACCGCCAGCCGCTCTCGCCGCCGCAGGATGTCGGCGGTTACCCGCAGAATTTCCCGCTGTACTGAAGCGACAGGTCTTTCCGAATCAAAATGGCCGGGCTCACGCCCGGCCATTTTGGTTTGGGCCGTCATTCCGGGGCGGCTCGAAGAGCCGAACTCCGGTGCGCAATTGCGCACCTGAGAATCTCGAGATTCCGGGTCTGGTCCTTCGGACCATCCCGGAATGACGGCATCTACGCGTGCAGCTTCTGCAATTCCTTCAAAATCGCTTCGCCCATCTGCGTGGTCGAGGCGGCTTTGGTGCCTTCCGACTTGATGTCGGCGGTGCGCAGCCCGCTGGCCAGCACGGCGGCGATCGCGGCATCGACCTTGTCGGCGAGATCGCCCATGTCGAAGGAGTAGCGCAGCGCCATGCCGAAGGACGAGATCATCGCGATCGGATTGGCGAGGCCCTTGCCGGCGATATCGGGGGCGGAGCCGTGCACCGGCTCGTACAGCGCCTTGCGCTTCTTGCTCTTGACGTCGACCTCGCCGAGCGAGGCCGAGGGCAGCATGCCGAGCGAACCCGTCAGCATCGCCGCGATGTCGGACAGCATGTCGCCAAACAGATTATCGGTGACGATGACGTCGAACTGCTTCGGCCATTTCACCAGCATCATGCCGCCGGAATCGGCGAGCTGATGCTCGAGCGTGACGTCGGGGTATTCGCGCTTGTGAACCTGTGTGACGACCTCGTTCCAGAGCACGCCCGACTTCATGACGTTGCGCTTCTCCATCGACGTCACCTTGTTCTTGCGCTTCTTGGCAAGCTCGAAGGCGACGCGGGCGATGCGCTCGATCTCATAGGTGTCGTAGACCTGGGTATCGACGGCGCGCTTCTGGCCGTTGCCGAGATCGGTGATGGTCTTGGGCTCGCCGAAATAGACCCCGCCGGTGAGCTCGCGCACGATGACGATGTCGAGGCCCTCGACCGCTTCGCGCTTCAGGCTGGATGCATCGGCCAGCGCCGGGTAGCACACGGCGGGACGGAGATTCGCGAACAGAGCGAGATCCTTGCGCAGGCGAAGCAGGCCGGCCTCCGGGCGCACCTCGTAGGGCACGGCATCCCATTTCGGGCCGCCGACCGCGCCGAAGATCACGGCGTCGGCGTCCTTGGCCTTGGCCATGTCGCCTTCCGAAATCGACACCTTGTGCGCGTCATAGGCCGCGCCGCCGACAAGGCCCGTATCGGTCTCGAACTTGGCGATCCCGGCCGAATTGAGCCAATCGATCAGCCGCTTCACCTCGCCTATCACCTCGGGGCCGATACCGTCGCCGGGGAGCAGCAGCAGTTTATGGGTCGCCATGGTCGTGTCCTCAGTTTTTCCTCGTCATTGCCGGGCTTGACCCGGCAATCCAGCCTTCTTGAAAGATGGATGCCGGGGTCAAAGCCCGGACATGACGAAGGGCATGAATTTCGGCCGGAGTGCTAGAGCGGCGTTGCGCGCTTGGCAAGACACCATTGCCGGGGAGCCGGCTGTGCAAAGCGGATGGAGCCTGCCACACTCGCTCGGCCGGAGTACCCCTTGCACGCCCCTGACCGCGCCCCGCCGAACGCGCATCCCGCGCGGCTGATCCTGACCTTGTCGCTGGCAGCGACGGTCGGGCTCGGGATCGGCCGCTTTGCCTATGCACTGGTGCTGCCGGATATGCGGGAGACCCTCGGCTGGCCCTACTCGGCGGCCGGATTCATGAACACCATCAACGCCGTCGGCTATCTCGTTGGCGCGCTGATGGCGTCCCGGCTGATCCAGCGGGTCGGCTGGTCGGCGGCGATCCGCCTGGGAACCCTGGCCTGCGTCGCCGCGCTCGCCACCTGCGCGCTATCAGGCAATTTCGTTGCGCTGAGCCTCGCGCGCCTCGTGCTGGGCTTGGGCGCGGCGGCCGGCTTCGTCGCCGGCGGCGCGCTGGCTGCGACCATCGCCCAGTCCCGCCCGGAGCGCGCCAATTTCCTGCTGAGCCTGTTCTACGCCGGCCCGGGCATCGGCATTCTCGCCTCGGGGCTGATCGCCCCGTTCACGCTGCAATATTTCGGGCCGGGCTCGTGGTGGATCGTCTGGTGGGCGCTAACCCTGCTGTCTGTCGCAATGACGATTCCGCTGTTCCTGATCCGCATCGAAAGCGGTGCGCGCTTCTCGGAAGGCAGCCACGCGTCGTTTGCGATTCTGCCGGTGCTGATCTATCTCGCCGGCTACTTCCTGTTCGGCGCCGGCTACATCGCCTACATGACCTTCATGATCGCCTATGTGCGCGACGGCGGCGGCGGGGCCGCGGCACAGGCCGGATTCTGGAGCCTGATCGGGCTGAGCGCCTTCGTCACGCCATGGGTTTGGCGCGGCGTGCTGGCGCTCGATCGCGGCGGGCTTGCCACCGCTATCATTCTCGGCACCAACGCGTTAGGAGCCGCCTTGCCGATGCTCGGACATTCGCCGGCGTGGCTTGCGGTCTCCGCGGTGGTGTTCGGCGTCGCGTTCTTCGCCGTGGTCGGCTCGACCACCGCCTTCGTGCGCTTCAACTATCCGCCAGAGGTGTGGCCGACCGCGATCGCGGCGATGACGATCTCGTTCGGCGTCGGCCAGACGCTCGGGCCAATCGTGGTCGGCGCGATCACGGATGCGCTGGGGAGCTTGAGTTACGCGTTGAACGTATCGGCGGCGCTGCTGGCGCTGGGGGCGGTGGCGGCGCTGTGCCAGCGCAAGGTGGGGCCGAAGGCGGCGAATGGTGAATAGCGAATTGAGAGCGGGTTGGCTTCACTGCTTCCCTATTCGCTACTCCCGATTCGCCATTCGCCTCTCAGCTCCCACTAAACGAATTATACCCCTGGTCTTCCCAATAACCACCCTTGTAGTCGTTGGTGACCTCCATCGAGACCACGTATTTCGGGTTCTTGAAGCCGAGCTTGGTCGGCACGCGAATCTTCATCGGGAAACCGTAGGCGCGCGGCAGAATCTCGTTCGCGTATTTGAACGTCATCTGGGTCTGCGGATGCAGCGCGCTGCGCATGTCGAGGGGAGAATTGTAGCCGTCCTTGTCGGCGCACTGGAACCAGACATATTTCGCACGCGTGTCGGCGCCGATCAGCTTGAGGAAATCGCGCAGCGGCGTGCCGGTCCAGCTTCCGATCGCGCTCCAGCCCTCGACGCAGATGTGGCGGGTGATTTGCGTGACCTGCGGCAGCTTGTAGAGCTCATCCAGTGTCCAGGACTTCTTGTTGTCGACGAGGCCGCGCACCTCGAGCTTCCAGTCTTTGCCGTCGACGTCGGGCGCGTCGTCGAGATCGTAATAGGCGTTGAACGGGAACGGCTTGGTGATCGCGCTCTCGGGAAACGTCGGCGCCAGCGCATCGGGATTGAAGATGAAGGCCTGCACCGCGTCGTTAAATTTCGAGACCTGCTTCAGCATCTCCTCGGCCGAGGAGGAATCGACGATGTCGCAGCCGGTGAGCAGCGTCAGCGCCCCTAAGCTGGCGCCGCCCGCGATGAAGCGGCGGCGGGTGACATCCGGCATCGCCTTGATGGAGTCTTTGATCAGCAATCGCTTGTCGACGCCGGGGATCAGGAATGAGCGCTTGGCCATGATCTCCTCCCTCTCAACGACCAATGATCATCGCGCGCAGGCTCTTCGGCACCAGCAGCGCGAGAGCAACGTGAATGACCAGGAACGCGCAGATCGCGGCCATGCAGAAGAAGTGCACATAGCGCGCGGTTGGATAATCGCCGAACAGCATCACCAAATAATAGAGCTGCACCGGCTTCCAGATCGCGAGGCCCGAGAGCACGATCAGCACGCCGACCACGATGATGCCGGCATAGAGCAGGCGCTGCACGTAATTGTAGACGGTGAGATCGTCATGGCCGAGCTTGAAGGTCAGCGCCGCCCTGACGTCGTGCAGCACGCCGGACGCCGTGATCGGCAGCAGCTTCTTGCGGAAGCGGCCGGTGGCGAAACCGGTGATGAGATAAGCGAGGCCGTTGATCATCAACAGCCACATCGCCGCAAAATGCCAGAGCAGGCCGCCGCCAAGCCAGCCGCCGAGTGTGTACTCGCGCGGAAAGCTGAAGCCGAACAGCGGCGAGGCGTTGTAGATCTGCCAGCCCGACAGGATCATCAGGATCATGGCAAGCGCATTGATCCAGTGCATGATCCGCACCCAGGCCGGCTGGATCACTTTGGCCGGAGTGGCCCTGACCTGCTCGTCGGTGACTGTGAGGCTCGCCATGATGGTTCCGTCCTGAAGGTCGTGTGTCAGCAATTATACGCCGAAGCGTCCGCTTTCGTTACGCCCTTCCGGCATCGAATCGATACCGGGGGCTATCACGGTCACAATAAAGCGAGCCGGGTACCCCCGGCTCGCGGCCTCAAGGCCTCCTGTTGGGGGGATGAAACAGGACCGCGCGGTGTTACGTCGCCGGCATCAGCACGGTGTCAACCACATGGATGACGCCATTCGACTGGTTGACGTTGGAGATCGTGACCATCGAGGTGCCGCCTTTGGCATCGACGATCCAGGTCTTGCCGTCCATCTTCTTCACTGTCAGTTCCTCGCCCTCGGCGGTCTTCATCTTTTTGCCGTCGGTGAGGTCGGCGGCCACGAGCTTGCCGGGCACGACGTGATAGGTGAGGATCTTGGTCAGCGTCGCCTTGTTCTCGGGCTTGACCAGATTGTCGACGGTGCCGGCTGGCAGCTTGCCGAAGGCGGCGTTGGTCGGCGCGAACACCGTGAACGGGCCTTTGCTTTCCAGCGTCGGCACCAGGCCCGCCGCCTTGACCGCCGCGACCAGCGTGGTGTGATCCTTGGAGTTGACCGCGTTCTGGACGATGTTCTTGGACGGGAACATCGCGGCGCCGCCGACCATGACGGTCCTTTCCTCGGCGCTGACAGGCGCGACGACGGTCGCGGTGATGGCCAGGGCACTGAAGGCGGCGGCAGCGAGACAGGCAATGCGCTTCGACATGAAGAATCTCCCGATTGAATTGAGACCGGCGATGGCCGGCGTTGAGCTGACAACAACGGCGGCTGCGACAGTTCGATCTGGAGCAGCAGCGCGTCGTTGGACCGAACTACGGGAGGGTTTGCGATGCGGTTTCGCAGAAAAATTCTTTGTGATGCGTGAAACTATGCGGGGGGATGTTCGTGTGGTGGCTCCGCCGTCATTGCGAGGAGCGAAGCGACAAAGCAATCCGGGCTATCTGCGCGGATATTTCTGGATTTGCTTCGCTTCGCTCGCAATGACGAACTCGCGGCTACGACCGGGGCTAATCCCTATTGTTCGGCGTCTGGATGAAGCCGCGATTATGCGTGGGGCTGATCAACACTTCGTTGATGCAGACTCTGGCCGGCATGCTTGCGATGAAGGCGATGGTGCGGCCGAGATCTTCGGATTGCAGCATCCTGGCCTGCTCCTCCTCGCTCGGCACCACCGGGCGCAGTTTCAGGATTGGCGTCGCCACCTCGCCCGGCATCAGGCAGCAGGCGCGCAGGCCGTTGACGCATTCGTCCATGTTGAAGGAATGGGTCAGCGCCAGCACCGCATGCTTGGTCGTGGTATAGGCCGGGCCCGGCATCTTCGAGACGTGACGGCCGGCCCAGGACGAGACGTTGATGATCGCGCCGTCCTGCTGCTTGCGCATCGTCGGCAGCACCGCGCGCATGCAATAGAGCACCCCGTTGAGATTGACCTGAACCAGTCTGTCCCAGCCTTCCAGTTCCATATCCTTCCAGCTGCGCTTGGGGACATTGATGCCGGCATTGTTCACCAGCAGATCGATCCGGCCATGTCTGGCGACGATCCGATCGGCCGCCTTCTGCGCTTCAGTGGCGTTGGACACGTCCAACACAATGGCCTCGGCCGTCCCGCCTGCTCCCGTGATCTTCGCGACCACGGCATCCAGGGCTGGCTGACGCCGGCCCGAGACCACCACCGTCCAGCCATCGGCCGCGAGCGCCTCGGCGCCGGCCTCCCCGATGCCGCTGCCGCCGCCGGTGACCCAGGCCACGCGTTTTCCGTTTCTTGTCATGCCAACTGTCTCCGTTGCTTCTGCGGGGCGGTTTTTGCTAATCCAGCCCTCGGTTTTGACCGGCCTTTGCCGGCGAGGAATGTTGCATGAACCAAGCTGCCAACGCCAACCTGTTTTCCCGCCTGTTCGACGGTCTTTCCGATCCCAAACGCCTCGCGATCGAGACGCATGACGGCGCCCATATCAGCTATGGCGATCTGATCGCGCGCGCGGGGCAGATGGCGAATGTGCTGGTCGCACGCGGCGTGAAGCCCGGCGATCGCGTCGCGGTGCAGGTGGAGAAATCGGTCGCCAATATCGTGCTGTATCTTGCCACGGTGCGGGCCGGCGCGGTCTATCTGCCGCTGAACACTGCCTATACGCTGAACGAGCTCGACTACTTCATTGGCGATGCCGAACCGTCGCTGGTGGTCTGCGATCCCTCCAAGGCCGAGGGCCTCGCCCCGATTGCTGCCAAGGTGAAGGCCGGGGTCGAGACGCTCGGCCCTGACGGCAGGGGCTCGCTGACGGACGCCGCCGCCAAGGCGAGCAGCGAGTTCACGACGGTGCCGCGCGAAAACGGCGACCTCGCCGCGATCCTCTACACGTCAGGCACCACGGGCCGCTCCAAGGGCGCGATGCTCACCCACGACAATCTAGCGTCGAACTCGCTCAGCCTCGTCGATTACTGGCGCTTCACCGACAAGGACGTCTTGATCCACGCGCTGCCGATCTACCACACCCACGGCCTGTTCGTTGCGACCAACGTGACGCTGTTCGCGCGCGCGTCGATGATCTTTTTGCCGAAGCTCGATCCGGATCTGATCATCAAGCTGATGGCGCGCGCCACGGTGCTCATGGGCGTTCCGACCTTCTACACACGGCTTCTGCAGAACCCCGCGCTGTCGCGAGAGACGACCAAGCACATGCGGCTGTTCATCTCGGGCTCCGCACCGCTGCTGGCCGAGACCCATCGCGAATGGTCGGCCCGCACCGGCCACGCGGTGCTCGAGCGCTACGGCATGACCGAGACCAACATGAACACGTCGAACCCCTATGACGGCGAGCGCGTGCCCGGCGCGGTCGGCTTCCCGCTGCCGGGCGTCTCGTTGCGCGTGACCGATCCCGAGACAGGCAAAGAGCTTCCGCGCGACGAAGTCGGCATGATCGAGGTGAAGGGCCCAAACGTCTTCAAGGGCTATTGGCGTATGCCGGAGAAGACCAAGGCGGAATTCCGGCCCGACGGGTTCTTCATCACCGGCGATCTCGGTAAGATCGACGCCAAGGGCTACGTCCACATCCTCGGCCGCGGCAAGGACCTCGTCATCTCCGGTGGCTTCAACGTCTATCCGAAGGAAATCGAGAGCGAGATCGACGCCATGCCCGGCGTGGTCGAATCCGCCGTGATCGGCGTGCCGCACGCCGACTTCGGCGAGGGCGTCACCGCGGTGCTGGTGCGCCAGCCCGGCGCGAGCATCGATGAGGCGACCGTGCTGAAGGGCCTGGAAGGACGACTCGCCAAATTCAAGATGCCCAAGCGCGTTTTCGTCGTCGACGAGCTGCCGCGCAACACCATGGGCAAGGTGCAAAAGAACATTTTGCGCGAGACGTATAAGGATATTTACTCGAAGAAATAGGGGCTCAATCGCTCCGGGATGGGGAACGCATGAACCGAGAGCAGGCCGTCCGGATCAACGATCATCTGCTTGATGCTTGCGAAGCCCTCGACCGGGCTCGAATGGCGATTGCAGCACTTGGCAAGACCGAGCGGATCGAGCTCGGGGACTGGCTTGTCGCTATCGTCGGCGCCCTGGAGGACAAGCTGCTCCTGCCGATTTACGAGCAGCATCCGGAGCTGGAGCCGCCAGCGGCCGATTTAGAGGAGCCGACGGTCACCAGCGAGCTCACATGGAATGACGTCCAGCTTCCGCCGTCAGTGACCGAGCAGCGTTTCGACGAGATCATTTTTTCGGTCATGGAGCGGACTTGGCGGAAGACCGCCATGATGGTCTGGCTTGTGGTGAATCGCTGCAAGGAACTTGGATTGTCGATCGACGACGAAATGGTTGCTGCGCGATTGAAGGCGCTTTCCGACTCCGATCGCATCGAAGGCATCGGCGATCTGCGAATGTGGCGCCACAGCGAAGTACGATTGAAGGACTAGACCGCCGATTAGGCCAGATCGGGGCTCAGTCCCGTTCACTTGGTGTAGCGTACGCTCTCAACCCCGCCTTGCGACCAATCCAGACTGCTGTTGTTGAAAGAGTCTTGATTGTTCGCTTCGCACGCAAGGAGTGTGTGGCGGCTACTGCCCGCCTAACAGGCTCAGCACAAACCGGCTGCCCACGATGAACAGATAGCAGCCGAACGCGACCTCCAGCGTTCGCTTCGACATCGCATGGGCGGCTCTTACACCGAGCGGCGCGGTGACGAGGCTCATCGGCATCACCAGCGCGGCGCCGATCAGCGAGACGTAGCCGAGCGCGAACGGAACTTGCAGCGCTACGATGGCCGGATAGGTCGTCGCGGCCGGCCAGCCGGCATAGACGTAGCCGAGCGCGCCGGGGATCGAGATCAGCACGGCGAGCGCCGATGAGGTCGCGACCGCCTGATGGATCGGACGGCCGTAGAACGTCATCAGCAGGTTGGAGAACAGGCCGCCGCCGATGCCCATCAGCGTCGAGAGGATGCCGACGCAGAAGCCGTAGGCGCGCATCAAGAGCCCCTCGGGCATGTCACCTCCGAGCTTCCAGCTCTCGCGCGCGAAGACAAGCCTCGCCGCAGCGGCGTAGGCGACACAGACGAACACGATCTTGAACAGCCGCTCCGGCGCGTAGCGCGCCACCACGCTGCCGGCGACGACGCCAATGACGATCGGCAGCCACCAGAGACGCAGGATCGCCATGTCGACCGCGCCGCGCCGGTAATGCGCCTGGAACGAGCGAAGCGAGGTCGGGATGATGATCGCGAGCGAGGTGCCTATGCAGAGCGGCATCCGCACCTCCAGCGGCACGCCGACGATGCGAAAGCATTCGTAGAGCACCGGCACGAGGATCGCGCCGCCGCCGATGCCGAACACGCCGGCCAGGAATCCCGAGAGTGCGCCGGTTGCAATCAGCAACAGCGCGAGCTCGATGATCTCCTTGATATCAAGACCTGGAATCACCCCTGACCTGCTCCGGCATCGCCCCCGAAACATCTGCTCGGATTCGGCTGCAGGCCCAGCTGTAGAAGATCTGATTTGCCTGGTCGACACGCCGCGCCTGCCCCCTTGGGTGGGATGCAGGACGTGCATATCCGCCATCGCACGGAAAGTCGGTGCGCACGGCAGAATTAGACATGCCCTTGTGGTTCGCCCGAGGTGCTTCCGGCGTCATGAACTGCTGGCTTGAGCGACATTCGAACCACCATCGCTTAGAGGCGTTCCAATAGTGATTTCAATGGACCGCGCCGACGCCAGAAAAGGATGAACCAAGATTCGATATTTCGCTGGTAGGCCTACGCTCTGGTATACCAAGCCTCTGATTGGCCTTGTTTCATCAAGGCTCTAGAGCTGAACTCGCGTTCGATTTATGGCCATTTGGTGATTGCGCAGGTGAAGTCGACTCCGTAAATAGAGCCGACCTTTCCGATCCCCACGCGCCCTTCTGTTGGGCCGCAATACAACATCAAAGCCCATGACCGCACGGATCGAACGACCGCTCTCGCCACACATGCAAGTCTACCGCTGGACACTGACGATGGCGCTGTCCATCGTCCATCGCGCCACCGGTATCGCCCTTTATGTCGGAACCCTGCTGCTGGTCTGGTGGCTGGTTGCCGCAGCCTCCGGTCCGGCCGCCTACGGCCATGTCCAGGCCTTCGCCGGCAGCATCATCGGCCGGCTGATCGTGTTCGGCTACACTTGGGCGCTGATGCATCATATGCTCAGCGGCATCCGGCATTTCGTGTGGGACCTCGGCTACGGCTTCAAGGCCAATGAGCGGGAAGCGCTGACCTGGGGCGCCCTGATCGGCGGCATCGCTCTGACGGTGCTGATCTGGATCATCGCCTATGCGATTGGAGGCGGCCGATGAGTTTTGACGAATCCCACGGCTCGCCGCAGCGTCCCTCGATGCGCACCCCGCTTGGCCGCGTCCGCAATCTCGGCGCCGCGCATTCGGGCACGTCCGATTTCTGGCGCCAGCGCATCACCGGCGTCGCGATGACGCTGCTGATGATCCCGGTGCTGGTGATCATCATGATGCTGCTCGGCCGCAACCAGGTCGGCGCTGCGCAGATTCTCAGTTCCATTCCTGTCGCCGTGATCCTGCTCCTCTTCATCATCGCCAGCGCCTGGCACATGAAGATCGGCATGCAGGTGGTGATCGAGGACTACGTCCATAACGAGAAGCTGAAGCTCACTGCCATCATGCTCAACAACTTCTTCTCGGTCGCCGTGGCGCTCGCCTCGACCTACGCGATCCTGAAACTGTCATCCGGAGTGTAACCCATGGCCACCACAACGAATGGCTCGGGCAAGGGCGCTCCCGCCACCAACGGCAAAGCCTATCCGATCGAAGACCACACCTATGACGTCGTCGTGGTCGGCGCCGGCGGCGCGGGCCTGCGCGCCGTGGTCGGCTGCAGCGAAGCCGGCCTGCGCACCGCCTGCATCACAAAAGTGTTTCCGACCCGCTCGCACACGGTCGCAGCGCAGGGCGGCATCTCCGCCTCGCTCGGCAACATGCACAAGGACGACTGGCGCTGGCACATGTACGACACCGTCAAGGGGTCGGATTGGCTCGGTGACCAGGACGCGATCGAATACATGGTTCGTAACGCGCCCGACGCGGTCTACGAGCTCGAGCATTGGGGCGTGCCGTTCTCACGCACCGAGGACGGCAAGATCTACCAGCGGCCGTTCGGCGGCATGACGACCGAGTTCGGCAAGGCCCAGGCGCAGCGCACCTGCGCCGCCGCCGACCGCACCGGCCACGCCATGCTCCACACGATGTACGGCCAGTCGCTGCGCCACGCAGCCGAGTTCTTCATCGAGTTCTTCGCCATCGACCTGATCATGGACGACCAGGGCACCTGCCGCGGCGTCATCGCGCTCAAGCTCGACGACGGCACGCTGCACCGCTTCCGCGCCCAAACCACGATCCTGGCCACCGGCGGCTACGGCCGCGCCTATGCCTCCTGCACCTCGGCGCATACCTGCACCGGCGATGGCGGCGGCATGGTGCTGCGCGCCGGCCTGCCGATGCAGGACATGGAGTTCGTCCAGTTTCACCCGACCGGCATCTACGGATCGGGCTGTCTCGTCACCGAGGGCGCGCGCGGCGAAGGCGGCTATCTCGTCAACTCCGAGGGCGAGCGCTTCATGGAGCGCTATGCGCCGTCGGCCAAGGATCTCGCCTCGCGTGACGTCGTCTCGCGCGCGATGACCATCGAGATCCGCGAAGGGCGCGGCGTCGGCAAGAAGAAGGATCACATCTTCCTGCACCTCGACCATCTCGATCCCGCGGTGCTGGCCGAACGGCTGCCGGGCATCTCCGAATCCGCGAAGATCTTCGCCAATGTCGACGTGACGCGCGAGCCGATCCCGATCGTGCCGACCGTGCACTACAACATGGGCGGCATCCCCACGAATTATCACGGCGAGGTGCTGACTAAGAAGGATGGCGACGACAACGCCATCATCCCGGGCCTGATGGCGATCGGTGAAGCCGCCTGCGTGTCCGTGCACGGCGCCAACCGCCTCGGCTCCAACTCGCTGATCGATCTCGTCGTGTTCGGCCGCGCCGCGGCGCTCCGCCTCGCCGAGAAGCTCACGCCCAACGCCAAGCAGCCCGAGCTGCCGGCGAACTCGGCTGACCTCGCGCTCGGCCGGCTCGACCATTACCGCTACGCCTCCGGCGGTACGCCGACGGCGAAGTTGCGTGAGGGCATGCAGCACGTGATGCAGAACAATTGCGCGGTGTTCCGCACCGGCGAGGTTTTGAGCGAAGGCCAGAACCTGATCCAGAAGGTCCACAGCGGCATCACCGACATTGCCGTGTCCGACCGCTCGCTGGTGTGGAATTCGGACCTCGTCGAGACGCTCGAATTCGACAATCTGATCTCGCAGGCGGTGGTGACGATGAACTCGGCCGCCAACCGCACCGAGAGCCGCGGCGCTCATGCGCGCGAGGATTTCTCCGAACGCGACGACAAGAACTGGATGAAGCACACGCTGGCCTGGCTGGACGAATCCGGCAAGGTCAAGATCGAGTACCGCCCGGTTCACAACTACACCATGACCAACGACGTGCAGTACATCCCGCCGAAGGCGCGCGTGTATTGATCGAACAATAGCCGTCATTCCGGGGCGATGCGCAGCATCGAGCCCGGAATCTCGAGATTCCGGGTCTGGTCCTTCGGATCATCCCGGAATGACAAAAGGTTAGAGCAATGGTTGAATTCGCACTTCCGAAGAACTCCAAGATCACTGGCGGCAAGACCTGGCCGAAGCCGGCGGGCGCCACCGAGCTCCGCGAGTTCAGGGTCTATCGCTGGAATCCGGACGACGGCAAGAATCCGAGCGTCGACACCTATTACGTCGATACCAATGATTGCGGTCCGATGGTGCTGGACGGCCTGATCTGGATCAAGAACCACATCGATCCGTCGCTGACCTTCCGCCGCTCCTGCCGCGAAGGCGTCTGCGGCTCCTGCGCCATGAACATCGACGGCCAGAACACGCTGGCCTGCACCCGCTCGATGCACGACGTCAAGGACGGCGCGGTGAAGATCAACCCGCTGCCGCATCAGCCGGTCGTCAAGGACCTCGTCCCCGACCTGACCAATTTCTACGCGCAATACGCCTCGGTCGAGCCGTGGCTGAAGACGACCTCGCCGACGCCGCAGAAGGAATGGCGCCAGAGCCACGAGGACCGCGAGAAGCTTGACGGCCTCTATGAATGCATCCTGTGTGCCTGCTGCTCGACCTCCTGCCCGAGCTATTGGTGGAACAGCGAGCGCTATCTCGGCCCCGCCGCGCTGCTTCAGGCCAACCGCTGGGTGTCCGATTCGCGCGATGAAGCGACCGGCGAGCGGCTCGACAATCTCGAGGACCCGTTCCGCCTCTATCGCTGCCACACCATCATGAACTGCGCCAAGGCCTGCCCGAAGGGCCTGAACCCCGCGGAAGCCATCGCCGAGCTCAAGCTCAAGATGGTCGAGCGCCAGATCTGAGTCGAAATTGATGGGCCCGCCCCGGCCGGGCTGGCCCGGGCATGCTGCGATCGCACTCAATTCGAGGAGAATTTTCTCCGGCCCGCTGCGCGCGCAAATTTTGAACCCACAACCAAAGGTTCCAGCAGAAGCTGCTTCCTTCCCTGCGCGTGATTCAGTTAAGCTCCGGCCAGGGACGGAGCGACTGTGCAGAGGGCGCAACGCAATTCGCTGAAACTGTTGCAGTGGATGATGGCGGCATCCCTGGCGCTGCCGATTGCGTTGTTCGCCATCGCCGCCACGATCTCCTACACATCGACGAATGATATCGCCGACCGCGAGATCGAGCGCACCCTCGACGTCGCGCATGAGCATGCGCTCAAGGTGTTCGAAACCATCGACCGCAGCCTTGCCGAGCTCAACGAGGTCGTGCGCAGCCTTCCCGACGAAACCATCCGCGCGCGCGAACCGGCTTTGCACCGTCGCCTGAAGCGGCTGACCGATTCGCTGCCGCAGCTCAAATCGGCCTGGATCTTCGATGCGGACGGAAAAGCGCTGGTCAACAGCCTCGTCTCGCCGCCGCCGGAGCTGAGCTTTGCGGACCGCGATTACTTCTATGCCCACGTCGACCAGAGCATCGGCACCTTCATCGGCACGGCGCTGACGCCACGCCCGCCCTATCAGGGCGCCCGCTTCTTCGGCGTGAGCCGGCGCCGCGATGCCGACGACGGCCGCTTCATCGGCGTGATCCAGGCCTCGGTCCTGCCGGAATATTTCGAGAGCTTTTATTCCAGGATCGGCTCAGATCCCGGCAGCTTCTTCGCGATGGGGCGCACGGACGGCGCACTGCTCGCGCATTTCCCGCGGCTCGACCACGACCTGCGGCTCGATCCGGGCGGCCCGGTGGGCCAAAAGATCGCAACAAGCCCCGAGCACGGCCTCATGACCATCGCCTGGCCGTTGGACGGGATTGAGCGCCGCATCGGCTACCGGCGCATCGCCGAATATCCGATCTATGTCAGCGCCGGGCTCGAAAGCTCGGCCATCCGGGCCCGCTGGTTCGCCACCATGGGCCAGCATCTGGTGTTCGGCATTCCCGCGACCGCGCTGCTGTTCCTGCTGCTCGCCTTCGCGTTCCGCCGCACCCAGCATCTCCAGGCCGAGGCCGCAGCGCGGCGAGAAGCCGAGGACGCGCTCAAGCACAGTCAGCGCCTGGAGGCGCTCGGGCAGCTCACCGGCGGCGTCGCGCACGACTTCAACAATCTGCTGACGGTGATCCGCGCCTCGGTCGACCTGCTGAATCGCCCGCAACTGACCGAAGAGCGGCGGCAGCGCTACATCACGGCCATCGCGGACGCAGTTGCGCGCGCCGCCAAGCTGACGTCCCAGCTCCTCGCCTTCGCGCGGCGCCAGACCCTGAAGCCGGAAGTGTTCGATGTCGGACAGCGGATGCAGTCGCTGCATGACATGCTGGCAACGCTGCTCGGGCCCGCCATCGAGATCGTCACGCGGTTGCCGGCCGAACCCTGCCTCGTCAACGCCGATGCCGGCCAGTTCGAGACGGCGCTGATCAACATGGCGACCAATGCGCGCGATGCCATGCAGGGCAAGGGCAGGATCACCTTCGAGGTCGAGGCCGCGACGACCATTCCGGACACGCTGGCCCCCGGCGCTCATGGCTACATAAGCGTCACCGTCCGTGACACCGGGATCGGCATTCCTGCGGCGCGGCTCGGGCGCATCTTCGAGCCGTTCTTCACCACCAAGCAGGTCGGCCACGGCACCGGTCTCGGCCTGTCCCAGGTGTTCGGTTTCGCCCGGCAATCCGGCGGCGAGGTGACGGTCGCGAGCGAGGTGGGACAAGGCAGCACCTTCTCGCTCTATCTGCCGCGCGTGCCGCTGGAGCTGCGGCCGCAGCGGCAGGCGCCGAGCACAGCGCCCGCGGTGGCCGGCAGCGGCATGTCGGTGCTGGTGGTCGAAGACAACATCGAGCTCGCCAATTTTGCCGCCGACGGGCTGACCGAGCTCGGTTACAGCATCACGCTGGTCGACAATGCGACCGACGCGCTTGCCGAGCTCGTCGTGGACGCCGATCGATTCGACGTCGTGTTCTCCGACGTGGTGATGCCGGGGATGACCGGGCTCGACCTGGCGCAGGCGGTCCGCGACCGCGGCATCGGCGTGCCGGTCGTGCTGACCACGGGCTACAGCCAGGCTCTATCCCAGGATGGCGCCGCCGAGTTCGATCTCGTGCAGAAGCCCTATTCGATCGAAGAATTGTCGGGCGTGCTCCACCGGACCGCCCGGCTGCGGCGCGTCCGGGACGGCGCTGCCGAATGAATCGGTGCTCGGAACCCAAGGGAACCGTTTGATTTCCTTTGCGTTGTCCGCCCATGCACAAGCCGGCCGCGAAGCGCGAACAGGGCAAGAATCCGCCCATTGTCGAGGTCAAAGGCGAGAACGGCGATGACGTGGCGCCGCCGCCGCCCGAGCTGCTCGAACCGGACCCCGAACTGTCGCCCGAAGAAGCCGAGCAGGCCCGCAAGGACTATCTGCTGACGCGTTTCTGGATCAGCGCGCGCGGCTTCTGGGGCCGCAACGGCGACCGCATGGCCTGGCCGTTCTCGATCGGCCTCGGCATGCTGATCGTCCTGACCGTCGGCTTCCAATACGGCATCAACGTCTGGAATCGCGCGATCTTCGACGCCATCGAGAAGCGCGATGCGACGAGCGTCTTCGATCTCACGGCGCTGTTCTTCCCGCTCGCAATCGGCAGCATCGTGCTCGGCGTCGCCCAGGTGTTCGCGCGGATGAGCATCCAGCGGCGCTGGCGAGCCTGGCTCACGAGCAGCGTGCTGACGCGCTGGCTCGCCAACGGCCGCTATTATCAGCTTAACCTCGTCGGCGGCGACCACAAGAATCCCGAATACCGCATCGCCGAGGATCTGCGCATTGCGACCGACTCGCCGGTCGATTTCCTCGCCGGCGTCACGTCCGCGCTGCTGTCGGCCGTGACCTTCATCGTCGTGCTCTGGACCATCGGCGGCGCACTCACCGTCAGGCTCGGCGGCTCAAGCCTCACCATTCCCGGCTTCCTGGTGATCGCCGCGATCCTCTACGCCGCGATCGCCTCCAGCTCGATTTTGGTGATCGGCCGCCGCTTCGTGCAGATCTCCGAGGACAAGAACCAAGCCGAAGCCGATTTCCGCTACACGCTGACGCGCGTGCGCGAACATGGCGAGAGCATCGCGCTGCTCGGCGGCGAAGAGGAGGAGCGCGACGGCATCGACCGCAATTTCACCAGCGTACTTCGGCAATGGGCGCGCCTGGCCGGACAGCACATGCGGACGACGCTTGTCTCGCAGGGCTCCAGCCTCGTCGCGCCCGTGGTCCCTCTCCTGCTCTGTGCGCCAAAATTCCTCGACGGCAGCATGACGCTGGGACAAGTCATGCAGGCGGCCTCCGCCTTCACAATCGTGCAGAGCGCGTTCGGCTGGCTGGTCGACAATTATCCGCGACTCGCCGACTGGAACGCCTGCGCGCGGCGCATCGCCTCACTGATGATGTCGCTCGACGGTCTCGAACGTGCCGAGCAAGGCGATGGGCTTGGCCGCATCAAGCGCGGCGAGACCAGCAATGACGCCATGCTGGAGTTGAAAGACCTTTCTGTCACGCTGGACGACGGCACCGCCGTGGTCGGCGAGACGGAGGTGGTGATAGAGCCGGGCGAGCGGCTTCTGGTCGCCGGCGAATCCGGCACCGGCAAGAGCACGCTGGTGCGCGCTATCGCAGGGTTATGGCCGTGGGGCGGCGGCAGCGTCAATTTCCATCCCGACCGTCGGCTGTTCATGCTGCCGCAGCGGCCCTACGTACCCGCGGGATCGCTGCGCCGCGCGGTAGCCTATCCCGGCGCCGCCGAGGATTGGACGATCGAGGAGATCGGCAAGGCCCTGCGCAAGGTCGGCCTCGATCACCTCAAGGAGAAGATCGAGGAGGAGGCGCCGTGGGACCAGACGCTATCAGGCGGCGAGAAGCAGCGCCTCGCCTTTGCGCGGCTGCTGCTGCACAGCCCCGACATCATCGTGCTCGACGAGGCCACATCCGCGCTCGACGAGAAGAGCCAGGACAAGATGATGAAGATGGTCACCGACGAGCTGCCGAAGGCGACCATCGTCAGCGTCGCACATCGCGCCGAGCTGGAGGCTTTCCACAGCCGCAAGATTGTGCTGGAGCGCCGCAAGGGCGGCGCCAGGCTCGTCAGCGACGTCGAGCTGATCCCGCGCAAGGGCAAGCGCAGGCTGCTCGGCCGCTTCCTGCGCCAGCGCATGGCCCCGCCGAAGAAGGCGGCGTGACTTTCGCTTCGCCGTCCCGGCCGTAATCGTCCGCATCGAGCGTTGGAGTCCCTCGCAAAACCGGCTATGCATGCGCCGCCTGCAATGAGGACCGCCTGCTTGACGACCGACAACGCCCCTTCGTCCGCGCCGTTCGGCGCCTTTGCGCCGAATGCGGCGCAGGCCGCTCTCATTCGCCTGGCCCAACAGTCCGGGCTGAAGCGCGGCGCATTCCGGCCCTGGATGTCGCGGCTGGTCAACCTGCTGCGCGGCGGCCCGGTCGACGTGCAATATCAGGGCGCTTCGTTCCGCTTCTATCACCAGGGCAGCGCGACCGAGCGCGGTGCGCTGTTCAATCCCGACTACAATCTCGACGAGCTCGATTTCCTGCGTGAGCACACCCCGGCGGGCGGCACATTCGTCGACGTCGGCGCCAATGTCGGCACGTTTGCGCTGGTGATGGCGCGGCAGGTCGGCACCACAGGCAAGGTTGTGGCGATCGAGCCGCATCCGACGACGTTTGCGCGGCTCGCGTTCAATCACGCCGCATCGAACGCGACACAGGTGCGCCTGGTGCAGGCCGCTGCCGGTGACAGCAACGGCGAGCTGATGATCGAGAGCGGCGGCGGTAATCTCGGTGCCACGCACGTCGTCACCGGCACGGCGAGCGCTGATGCGATCAGGGTCCCCTCGCTGCGCCTGACCCGTATCCTCGACGAGGCTGGCGTCACGCAGATCGATTCGCTCAAGATCGACGTCGAAGGCTTCGAGGACCGCGTGCTGATCCGCTTCTTCCGCGACGCGCCGCCATCGCTGTGGCCTCGCGCCGTGGTAATCGAACACTTGTCTCAAAACGAATGGCAGCAGGATTGCATTGCCGACATGGTGGCGCGCGGCTTTTCCATCGCGCGCAAGACGCGCAGCAATACGTTCCTGTCGCGCTGACAGGGACGAACAACGGAGGTTGCGATGCTGGATCACATGGGATTCTCGGTCTCCGACTATGAGCGCGCCAAGGCGTTCTACGCCAAGGCGCTGGCCCGGCTCGGTTACAGCCTGATCATGGAAGTGACGGCCGAGCAGACCGGGCACGCCGCAGCCGCAGGGTTCGGCGCCGACGGCAAGCCGGATTTCTGGTTCGGCGGCGAAGGCGCGATGAACAAGCCGGTCCACATCGCGATCGCAGCCAAGGACCGCGCCACGGTGGACGCGTTCTACAAAGCGGCGATAGCGGCGGGCGGACGCGACAACGGGCCGCCCGGCATCCGCCCGCATTATCATGCGAACTATTACGGCGCCTTCGTGCTCGATCCCGACGGGCACAACATCGAGGCGGTCTGCCACGCACCGGAATAAGCCGCGCTGCACACCGGCGAACAGGGAACATCGGCACGGCATCATCGTTATCGTCCTCTGGGCCATTGATCACGAAGGTGCCGATGCCAATCGAGCCGCCAGAGATTCCACCGACAACACCGGGGACTCCAACCGAGCCGCCTCCTGGAATTCCGCCGGGCAATCCGCAACCCGACATCACGCCGCCGATGCGCGAGCCCGGCGAAACACCGCGGCCGGATGAATTGCCCGGCCATGTTCCCGAAGAGATTCCACGACGCGGGCCGAACGGACCGCTCACGCCCAATCCCGCGACGGACGCGCGTTCGCCGCGGGATCACACATGAGGCGAGCGATCACATGCGGGGCGATTGCAACATGCGTCTGAATGCGCAATGAACGTCGTCATAATGAAGTTATTTGCGTGCAGAAATAAATCGGGCCCCGACTGCTTGGCCCGCCACATTCCGGCCTAACGCGTAGCTGTTCATCCCAACACTTCGTCAAAGAACCTTCCGGGGAAGCTCACCACCATGACCAACCTTCGTCTCGTGCTGCTTGCAACGACGGCCCTGACCGCGATGCAATTCGCAAGCTCCGCATCGCATGCGCAAAGTGCGCCGCCGCTCGTCGTCGCGCAGGCCCAGCCACAAGAGACTGGCCCTGACGGAAAACCGAAGCAGCCTCCGAAGGGCCCGCCAGCGGCCGCGCCACCTGCGGCGCCCGCGCGCCCGGCCGCACCGCCGCCCGCGGCTGCACCGCCGCATCCGCCCGCCGCGCCTCCGCCGGCCGCCGCACCGCCGCGCCCGGCAGCGCCGCCCCCGCCTCCGCCTGCGGCCCGTCCGGCGCCGCCGCCACCTCCGCCGCCTGCCGCACCGAAGCAGCCTTCGCCGCCGGCTGCGGCGCCGCAGCAGCATGCGCCGACACCGTCCCCTTCGGCACCGCCTGCAGCACGTCCGGCTCCCACGCCGCCAGCACCTCCTCCCGCCGCAGCTCCGCAGCAGCATGCGCCGACGCCACCGCCACCTGCGGCTCGCCCGACACCGACACCGACGCCGCCTCCTGCCGCGCAGCCGCATACGCCGCCTCCGGCGCCTTCTGGCGCACGCCCGGCTCCGACGCCGCCGGCCCCGCCCGCAGCAGCGCCTCAAGGCCGCCCGGCGCCGACGCCTTCGCCTTCGCCTTCGCCCGCAGCGCCGACGGCACGACCTGGCGCGCCTGCCCCGACCGCCACGCCTGCACCGACTGCGACACCAGCCCCGACGCCTGCGCCGACCGCGACGCCGGCTCCCGGGAGCACGCCCGGCGCGCCGCCGGCTGGACGCCCCGGTGCACCGCTGCCCGGACGCCCGGGCGCGCCACCGGCTGCAGGATCGCCAGCTCCCGGTGCAACGCCCGCTCCAACGGCGACACCGGCACCAAGTCCCGGCACCCCGACGCCGCTGCCCGGACGTCCCGGTGCAGCACCGACGCCTGCTCCCGGCGCAACACCGGCCCCGGGCGCAACACCGACGCCTGGCCCTCAGGGGGGTACGCCGCCTGCGGGTGCGCCCGCTGCCGGAACTCCGCCCGCGTCGCCGCAAGCCGGCGCCCCGGCCCGGCCGCCGGCGCCTCCCGCCGGTGCCGCGGCGCCAACTGTCGTCCCTGGCACGGCGGCCGCAGCACCGCCGCCGAACCGGGCGCAATACGCTCCGCCCACGGTCGCGCCGGCCTTCCGAGCCGCGCCCACCGTTGCAGCACCGTTGCCGCCTCCGCCGCGTCCGCCGCAGCGTGACCTGACGCCGCTCGCGATCGGCGCAGGCGTGGTGGCCGGCGTCGCGATCGGCGCCACCATCGCCGACCTCCACAACCAGCGGCGCGAGGTCGTCGAAGGCGGCCGCACCGTCTACACCGAGCCGGATCGCATCATCATTCGCGATCCGGGCGGGCAGGCCTATGTCCGCGGCAACGATCTCTATCGCTTCCGCTACGGCGCCCGCGACATCCGCACCGACACAGTCGGCGGCGAAACCCGCACCGTCGTGGTCCGCCCTGACGGCAGCGAGGTGATCACCGTGGTCGGTGCGGACGGTTCGCTGCTGCGCCGAATCCGCAGGGACCCCGGCGGGCGCGAGATTGTCATCATCGACAACAGCTACCGGGATCCGCGCGCGATCGGCGGGTTCTATGTCGACGTGCCGCCGCCGGTGGTCAACATTCCCTATGATCGCTACATCGTCGATGCCCAGGAGGCGTCGCCGGACGTGATCTACGCGACCATGCAGGCACCGCCGGTGCAGCGGATCGATCGGCGTTACTCGCTCGACGAGATCCGCTACAGCCCCAATGTTCGCATGCAGATGCCGAGCATCGACGTCAACACGATCAACTTCGAGACCGGATCGTGGACCATCCCGCCGGACCAGGCGGCCCGGTTGCAGGTGATCGCCGACGGCCTCAACCAGGCGATTCAGCGCAACCCGCGCGAGGTGTTCCTGATCGAGGGACATACTGACGCGGTTGGCAACGAGGTCGACAATCTATCGCTGTCGGACCGCCGCGCACAGTCAGCGGCCGAATTGCTGACGCAGCAGTTCGGTGTGCCCGCGGAGAACCTGACGTCGCAAGGCTACGGCGAGCAGTATCTGAAGGAGCAGACGCAAGGGCCGAGCCTGATCAACCGGCGCGTCACCATCCGCCGCATCACACCGCTGCTCAATGGCGGCCAGGCCTCGCTGCCGCCGCCCCCGCCCGGCACCGCGCCGCCGCGCTGAGACGAAGCATTACGAACGCAAATGGCCGGGAGCGATCCCGGCCATTTTTTTCGAACAGCATCGCCGCTACGGCCGAGCAGCCAGCCCAAGCGCGTCGACCATGAGGCGAAAGATCTCGGTATTGTCCATCGAACCGCGCACACCATCACTGCCTGGCCCTGCCGCCGTGAGGATGACGTCCTCACCCGAATGCACACTGGCGCCGATCATCGCCGGCAGATTGCCCGGGCGCAGCACGACGCCTGGAACATCCTTGTATTTGTCGTTGGCCTTGAAGGTCCCATCCTCGCCACCCTTCACGGTAGGCTCGTTGGGATTGTCGAGCTTCGGGCGGAACGTCTCGTAATGGTCCGGCAGACTGGCCGAGAAGATGGCGAGCCGCCGGCTCACGTCGACGCGTGCCGGATAGCCCTCCGCATCCGCAGCCGGATAATTGGGAAATCCGGCCTGCTCGTAGACGCCGACGCGCTCGCGCAGCGGCACGTTGGGCGCAGTGCCCATGTCGTCAATCACCGTACCGACGAGGCTGTTGGGATGATTGTGGTCCGCCACCACCAGAATGAGGGTGTCGTCGCCACGCGCATGCGCCCATTCACGTGTCTGGCGCACAGCATTGTCGAGCATGATCGTGTCGTAGACGGCTCGCTCCATGTCGAGCAAATGCGCGTATTTGTCGATCATCCCGGACTCGACCATCAGGAAGAAACCGGCCTCATTCCGCGACAAGAGTTTCAGCGCCGCCTGCACCTGCTCGGTCAGGTCGGGCTGCTCGGGGAATTTCCTGACGCCGCCGCCCTTCAGGAACTTGCGGTCCAGTGCGCCGTCCATGTTTCCCGTTGCGAACAGGCCGAGCAGCTTGCCCGTCTCCGGCTTGGCCGCGAGAGCGCCGAGCTCACGCGCGGTGGTCGCCACCTGATAGCCTGCATCGCGAAACTTCGCGATGTAATCGGTCTCGTCCTTGCGTTTCGAGCCGGCGGCGGATTTCGGCAGAAAATTTGCGCTGCCGCCGCCCATCAGCACATCCGGCTCGCCGCGAAGAATTGCTCGACGATCTCGTCATAGGCGGCGCGCCGGCGGGTGTGCGCAAGCATCGCCGCCGGCGTCGCGTCCTCGATCTCGGTATTGGTGACGATACCGATCGCCATGCCGAGCCGCCTCCTGGCGAGGCTCGTGATGGTTTCGACCCGTGGATCGTCGAACGGGCTTGCGGTGCGGTCCGCATAGACGCCCAAAGCGTTGACGGCGCTCTTGTGCCCGGTCGCATAGGCGCTGGCCGAATTCGCAGAGTCCGTGATGATCGAGTCCGAGCCTGCGGTCGCCACCAGTGCCATGTGAGGCATGTCGTCGATGGCGAGCTTGCCGCGGCTCTTGCCCTCCGAAATGCCCTTGGACAGGATGCGGGCTGCGACCCGATGCGCCGGCGACATGCCATCACCGATGAACAGGATGACGTTCTTCGCCTTGCGCGGACCCGTGTCGTAGACCGTCCATGTGACGCTGCGCTGGCGCGTGCCGTCGCTCACGTCCACGGCAACGCTGCCCGGCGTAGTCAGTGTAACGTCGCGCAGGACCAGGGCCGACTGTTCCTTGCCGTCCTCGCGATCGACGAAAATCCCGGAGCGGCCGAACGCGACTGCGTAATCTGTGCCGTTCACCGTCACCTTCAACTTGGCCGGGTCAACCGGCCCGGGGAGTTCGACCTTAAAATCGAATTGAGCTCCGGCCAGGATCTCGGCACGATCAATGGGATAGATCGTCTGTGCCGACACTGACGTTGCCCAAAGAAGGACGATGAGAGAGGCGACGGCCGACTGCTTGACCATGTTCGATGCTCCGCGCTGCCCATTCCGGGGGAAGCTAGGAGCCTAGCGGCCCTCAATGACACCGTCATTATGTCGTGCATCGCCCGATCGCCGCGACAAAGGGCTCAATCCTTGTCGCTCTCCAGCCGGAAGATCTGCGAGCCTTCGCTGCCCGACAGCAGGCCGGTGTCGCTGTAGAGCTTCAGCTTGCTGCGCGTGTCGGCGATGTCGAGATTGCGCATGGTGAGCTGACCGATTCGGTCGGCAGGCGTGAAGGCGGCGTCCTCGACCTTCTCCATGCTGAGCCGCTCGGGCGCGTAGGTGAGATTGGGACTCTCGGTGTTGAGGATCGAGTAGTCGTTGCCGCGGCGCAGCTCCAGCGTGACTTCGCCGGTGACGGCGCGCGCGACCCAGCGCTGCGCGGTCTCGCGCAGCATCAGGGCCTGCGAGTCGAACCAGCGGCCCTGATAGAGCAGCCGGCCGAGACGCATGCCGCTGATGCGGTACTGCTCGATGGTGTCCTCGTTGTGGATGCCGGTGACGAGGCGCTCATAGGCGATGTGCAAGAGCGCCATGCCGGGCGCCTCATAGATGCCGCGGCTCTTGGCTTCGATGATGCGGTTCTCGATCTGGTCGCTCATGCCGAGGCCGTGGCGGCCGCCGATCGCGTTGGCCTCGAGGAACAGCGCGACGGCATCAGAGAAGGTCTGGCCGTTGAGCGCAACCGGCTGGCCTTCTTCGAAACGCACCACGACCTTCTCGGCCTTAACGGCGCAGTCGTCGCGCCAGAACGGCACGCCCATGATCGGGTTGACGATCTTGATGCCGCTGTCGAGGCTCTCGAGATCTTTCGCCTCGTGCGTGGCGCCGAGCAGATTGCTGTCGGTCGAATACGCCTTCTCGGCGCTCATCTTGTAGGCAAAGCCCTGGGCCGTCATGAACGCCGACATCTCGGCGCGGCCGCCGAGCTCGTCGATGAACTGCTGGTCGAGCCAGGGCTTGTAGATCTTCAAAGCGGGATTGGTTAGCAGGCCGTAGCGGTAGAAGCGCTCGATGTCGTTGCCCTTGAAGGTCGAGCCGTCGCCCCAAATGTTGACGCCGTCCTCCTTCATCGCCGCGACCAGCATCGTGCCGGTGACGGCGCGCCCCAGAGGCGTGGTGTTGAAATAGGTGATGCCGCCGGTCGAGATATGGAAGGCGCCCGACTGGATCGCGGCGATGCCTTCGTGGACGAGTTGCGTGCGGCAATCGACCAGCCGGGCCTTCTCGGCGCCGAACTCCATCGCCTTGCGCGGAATCTCGTTGTAGTCGGCCTCATCAGGCTGGCCGAGATTGGCGGTGTAGGCGTAGCAGCGTGCGCCCTTCTGCTTCATCCAGAGCAGCGCCGCAGAGGTGTCGAGGCCGCCCGAAAAAGCGATGCCGACTTTCTCACCCTTGGGCAGGCTTTTCAGGATTGTGGTCATGGGGCTTCCAATCGGGTCACAAGGGCTGATGTCGGGCCGGGTTTGACCCGCGCGAATATCAAATTTCGCACGCCTCGGCACCTCTTTAATGGCTCAAATCGACGGCTCTGGACCTGTCTTGCGGCCGAACAGGCGCTGGCGGAGCCGGTAGGCGGGCCAGTTCAGCCGCGTCAGGGCCGCGTCGACCGCCTCGTCCGAAAACCGCGTTCGAGGCCAGCGGTAAATCAGCGCGTAGGCGAACCAGATCACCACGAAGGTGACGAGGCCGGCAATCGAGACATCGGTGAAGAAGTGGCCGCCGAAGGCCATACGCAGCCCGCTGGTCACAGCGCCGAACACCACGGCGGCCGTATAGGCGAGCGGCCGCCACGCCGGCGGAGCGAGAGCGGCCGGTGCCAGCGTCCAGAACGCGGTCGCGCCTTCCCCGGAGAAGAACGAGCAGTTGCGCCCGCAGCCGCCGCGCGGATCCCACCACGGCACGAACTGCTGATCGCCAGCAAACTCGGTCACCACGACCGGACGCGGCCGGCCCCAATAATTCTTGAACGTCAGGTTGGTCAGAATGCCGGCCGACATCGTCAGCGTTACCAGCAGGAAGACGACCGTGCGCCCCGGCACCAGCAGCGGCCGGTCAGGCCGGATCATCTTGACGACGAGCGCGACGATCGAGGGAAGCGCGAATGCCCAGGCGATCCACATCGCCGCATCGCGCGCAAAGCCGGCCCAGCCGTTCAGCTTGAGCGGGAATGTCTTGGTCGCGGGGTCGAAGAACAGCGACGCGAGCTTGAGGTCGAGCTCGGGATAGAGGCCGAAGACAAGGCCGATCACGAGCCACAGCGAAAGGGCGATGAAGAGTCCAGTCCGGTTCATGGCGCGCGGTTTAGCGGAGCAGGGCGGAGATGAAAACCCCAACGGCGGTCCCCATCCTCCCCTGGAGGAGGATAAGAAGTCACCGCGCATCGGGCCTGGAATTCGACGGCAGCGGAGGTGGGGGCAGGTGCGAAGGCGGCGGGATGCGCCAGGCGCCTGCATTGCGGCCGGCGATCAGCCAGTAGACCACGCCGGCGACGATGCCCGCGCCCGTCATGATCTCCAGGTGGCGCCGCACGATACCCTCGAATTGGAACGTGTCGCCGTGGAAGGGGACGAGACCGAGATAGCAGGCGAGCCCGACAAGGCCGCCGCCTGCGGCATAAGCGAGCGCGCTGCGGATATAGAGCGCCTCGGTGATGGCAACGATCACCGCGGCCGGCACCAGGGCGAAGCCGGAGACGAAGATGAAGCCGAAGCCGAACAGGATGTCGATCGTGCCCTGATCGACGGGACCCGCGCCGAGGTCAGCGAATTCCGGAAACAGCAGCGCGACGACGACGATTATGCCGCCGACGAAGCAGGCGGCGAGGAAGCCGATGAAGATGACGACAAGGCGGCCGATCAGGGACATGACGTCACCTTCACCGTCGTTGCGAGGAGCCAGCCGGTCCCGCCTTCGGCGGGCCGGATGACAGGCTCCGCGACGAGGCAATCCAGACTGCCTCCGCGGAAAGATTCTGGATTTGCTTCGCTGCGCTCGCAATGACAAGGATGCGAAGGCGCAGGCATTACCTATCAATCCGTCATCGCCATCGCGCGCAGCGCCTGGCGTTCACGCGCCGAGAGCTTCTCCGTCTCTGATTTGAGCTGGCCGCAGGCAGCGAGGATGTCGCGGCCGCGCGGGGTGCGCACCGGCGAGGAATAGCCAGCGTTGAAGATGTATTCGGAGAACTTTTCGATCTGGTCCCAGTCCGAGCATTCATAGGCGGTGCCGGGCCAGGGATTGAACGGAATGAGGTTGATCTTGGCCGGAATGCCCTTGAGCAGCTTCACCAGCAATTTCGCATCGTCGAGCGAATCGTTGACGCCCTTGAGCATCACATATTCGAACGTGATGCGGCGCGCATTCGAGGCGCCGGGATAGTCGCGGCAGGCCTGCAGCAGTTCCTTGATCGGATATTTGCGGTTGAGCGGCACGAGCTCGTTGCGCAATTCGTCGCGCACCGCATGCAGCGAGATCGCGAGCATCACGCCGATCTCCTCGCCGGCGCGCACGATGTTCGGCACCACGCCCGAGGTCGACAGCGTGATGCGGCGGCGGGAGATGCCGATGCCTTCATTGTCGCCGACGATCAGCAGCGCATCGCGCACCGCATCGAAATTGTAGAGCGGCTCGCCCATGCCCATCATCACGATGTTGGTGACGCGGCGCGTGCCGTCTTCGCGATCGGCCCAGTCGTTGAGGCGATCGCGCGCCACCATCACCTGTCCCACGATCTCGCCGGCGGTGAGGTTGCGCACCAGGCGCTGGGTGCCGGTATGGCAGAACGAGCAGTTCAGGGTGCAGCCGACCTGCGAGGAGACGCAGAGCGTGCCGCGATCGGTCTCGGGGATGTAGACGCACTCGACCTCATGCGCCTTCTGGATGTTGTCGCCGCTCGGCAGACGCAGCAGCCATTTGCGGGTGCCATCGTTGGAGATCTGCTCGGCCACGACCTCGGGCCGGTCGACGGTGAAATGCTGCGCGAGCTCGGCGCGAATGCCCTTCGAAATCGAGGTCATCTCGTCAAAGCTCTGGGCGCCGCGGAAATAGAGCCAGTGCCACAGCTGCTGCACCCGCATCTTGCGTTGCGCCGGTGCGACACCGATCTCGCCGAGGCGATCGGCGAGCTCGGCACGCGACAGGCCGATCAGCGAGGGCCTCGCCGGCGGCACATAAGTTTCGAGCGGAGTCTTCTCCACCAGGATTGCGTTGTGCGGCTCGGTCGTCGGTTGCATTGAATGGACCTGATGGGTTTTGTCGTTCCGGGATTGGTCCGGAGGACCAGACCCGGAACCTCGAGATTCCGGGTTCGATGCTGCGCATCGCCCCGGAATGACGGTAAATCTGGAACAGCCCCTATATAGCAACCGGATCTGCCGATTGCGACCGCGGCTATGACTTAGCCTTACCGCCTGCAATCCTATCTTTTGCAGTCCTGGGCGATCTTATCGAGCGCCTGGGCGAGGCCCTTCAGCGAAAACGTGTCGGTCGTCTCGGTGCCCTTGGCCGAGACCCCCTTGACCACGAGATCGGCGGATTTGCGCATGGCTTCGACCATCCGCTCCTCCTCGGCCGCGTTCTTGATCCAGAGGCCATCGCCCTGCGTATACATCGCGAAAGCAGCGCCGCCGACCTCGGCCGTCGATTCCGAACCCGGTTTCAGCGCATAGCCGATCATGACCGAGACTTCGTTGTTGACCTTCTCGGCCGGCCGGGTCGACACGAACGCATAAGCAGGATCGCGCGGCCGGTTCGGCGGGTTGGTCTTCGACGACGAGGGCTTGGCCAGCGCGAAGCAGACCTTCTTGCCGTTCGGCGTGGCTGAATAGGCGCCCCAGGTGCCGAACTGGCCGATCAGGGTCGGCTCCGCGCCGCCCGCAACCGCCGCGGGCGCTGCCGCCGGTTTGCTCTCTGGCTTTGCCGCCGTCTTGGCAGTCGGATGGGCCGCTGGGGGCGCCGGCTTTGGTGCCGCCTTCGGCGCCGGTTGCGGCGTCTGCGCCCCAGCGAGATCGGCGATCCCGCACGTCATCATGCCGATCATCAAAATGAAAGATAGCACCCGCCACATGCTGGAGTGGTTCCCTCAATATTGTGACTGGAAGATGGCCCGGCCGTGTTTTGTCCCCCGGCAGGGATAGCCGGGAAAGTCCAATTTGGGAAGGCAGTTAGCGGGTTGTCAGCACTAGCCTCGAGATCGCGCGGCGCGCTGCTCGGCCCATTGCGCCTCGGTCCAGCCGAGCAGGTCCTCGGCCCCGGAACTGCGCAAATGCGCGCCTCCGTCGATCACCACCATCTCGCCATTGATATAGCCGGCGCGGTCCGAGACCATGAAGCTGGCGAGGTCAGCAAGTTCGCCGTGCTCGCCGGTGCGGCCCAGCGGGTTGCGGGCGGTCCAGCCTTCGTCGCGACCTTCAGGGCGGAGCTGCCCCGACGCGCCGGCGGTCGGGAACGGTCCCGGCGCGATGGCAACGGTTCGGATGCCCTTCGGACCCCATTCCACGGCGAGACTTTTGGTCATCGCCAGCAGCGCCGACTTCGCCATCGCCGAAGGCACGGTGAAGGCGCGGCCGGTGATGGTCGAGGTCGAGAGGATCGAGAGCACGACGCCGCCATGCTTACTCTCGATCCAGCGCTTGCCGGCGGCGAGCGTGCAATACATCGCGCCATGCAGGGTCGGCGCGAGGATCGCGTCCGCGGCGCGAAACGAGAGATGCTCGCTCTGCGCGATGAAGGTCGCCGCAGCATTGTTGACGAGGATATCGAGCGGCGCCTCGCGCCAGATCTGATCCATCATGTTGTCGACGGCCGCACCGTCGCGAACGTCGCAGGCGATGGTCGTGACTTTGCCACTGCTCTCTTTGCGCATCTCGCTCGCCGTTGCCTCGAGCCGGTCGAGCTTGCGGCCACAGATCACGAGCTCGGCGCCGAGTGCGAGGAAGCGACGGCCCATCGCCGCGCCAAGGCCGGAGCCGCCGCCGGTGACGAGGATGCGCTTGTCGTTGAGCAGGTTCGTTTCAAACATCGTTTGAATCCTTATCTCCGCGGATTTCGTCATTGCAAGGAGCGAAGCGACGAAGCAATTCAGATTATTTCCGCAGGGCGGACTCTGGATTGCCTCGCGGAGCCTGTCATCGGGCCGCGCTTTGCGCGGACCCGTTGGCTCGCAATGACGTGATGATAGGCCGAACAGAACGACCAACAAAGAATCCGGATTGTCCGGCTGCTCTAAATCCGGCAAAACCGGGCCAATCATAATTCCACTCGAAACGCTCCAGGTGCCCGCCATGAAAGCCATCCTCTGCTCGCAATATTGCCAGCCCGACGATCTCGTTCTGGCTGACGTGCCGGATCCGGTAGCAGGACCCGGCGAGGCCGTGATCGCGATCAAAGCGGCGGCGCTGAACTTCTTCGACATCCTGATGATTCAGGGCAAGTATCAGATCAAGCCGCCGTTCCCGTTCTCGCCGGCCGCTGAAGTCGCGGGTGTGATCGAGAGCATCGGCGCTGGCGTCACTGATCTGAAGGTCGGCGATCGCGTTGTCGCCTCGTGCGGCCACAATGGCGCACGCGAGAAGATCGCGCTGCCGGCGGCCTCGATTGTCAAGATCCCGGACAATCTCGACTATGATCGCGCGGCCGGCATCATCATCATCTACGGCACCGCGCTGCATGCGCTGGAGGATCGCGCCAGTCCGAAGCCGGGCGAGACGCTCGCGGTACTGGGCGCAGCCGGCGGCACGGGCCTTGCTGCCTGCGAGCTCGGCAAGCTGATGGGCCTGAAGGTGATCGCCTGCGCCTCATCGGACGAGAAGCTCGCATTCGCCAGGGCGCACGGCGCCGAGCTGACGCTCAATTACGCCAAGGAGGATTTGAAGGAAGGTTTGCGCAAGCTCACCGACGGCAAGGGCGTCGACATCATCTTCGATCCCGTGGGCGGTGCTTACGCCGAGCAGGCGCTGCGCTCGATCGCCTGGGAGGGTCGCTTCCTTGTGATCGGCTTCGCCGCCGGCGACATTCCGAAGATGCCGCTGAACCTCGCACTGCTGAAGGGCTGCGACATCCGCGGCGTGTTCTGGGGCGCCTGGACCCGGCTCAACCCGGCCAAGAATCGCGCCAATCTGGAGAAGCTCGTGAAGTGGACGGCGGAAGGCAAGATCTCCTCGCATGTCGACCGGACCTTCCCGCTGGCCCAGACCGCGGACGCGTTGAAGGTGCTCGCGGGACGTCAGGCGATGGGAAAGGTGATCTTGCACCCGTGATTGCGACTGCGCTGGCTGTCGCGAAGATATGCGCATGACAGCTGAGTTCATGGCACCCCATTCCTAGACCGCCACCTGGTAAGGTCTCCTCAACCAGCGCGGGCAAAATTGAGGTGCATTCCACAACCTCGCCCGAATCAAACCCAAATATTTCCCGATTCGTCCCCATCGCCGTCGCTTTTTGGGCTGATTCAGATTGCGATTTACCGGCTCCAGTTTGCTGGGCGCTCCTGGACAACAACAAAAAAACTGAAACCGGTATGCCCCGCGTCGTGTCAGTCTTGGGGAGCATCACCATGGAGACGACGGCGTTCCGTCCGTCCAGGGAATCGAGGGCATTCGATTCCGATCAAGCCGCATCACATCCGTCCACCGCATCGTACATCCGTGCGCGCGCCGCACGGATCGATCTGTCACCCGACGATCCAATTCCACTATTCCTGTCCGATCCGCGCGGTGCCCCGAACCCGGACGAATATACCTCGCTGGAGTTGCGTCCCCGGGTCAGAATTGTGCCGCGTGTTCTTGCGGGCGGTCTCGCAGCCGTTCTCGTGGCGTCCATTCTGGCAATTCTGGCCGCGCTGTTTCAGTCCGACCTTCGCGGCATCTTCGATGCCGGTGGCTCGGCAGTCGTCGCGCTGGAGCAGGCGGTGGCCTCGGCCAACCCGTCGGTCATACCGCAGAGCCCGCGCAAGGATTCGGCGCGCGTGACCGATCCACGCCTGGCGAGCGCTGACACGCAGGATCTTCCTGCACCGCCGAGCCGCGAGGAGATCGCGACCGCCTATCAGACCGCGCTGCAAGCCCAGACGCCTGTGCCTCAGCCCGCGGCGGCACCGCCTGCGCCCCCTCCGCCCGCCAGCACGCTCGACGCCGACACGCTGGCCGGGCTGATGACGCGCGCGAAGAGCCTGTTGGGAATTGGTGACATTGTTGCGGCCCGCCTGCTGCTCGAACGCGCCGCCAATGCACAGGATGCGGCAGCGGCGTTTCTGCTGGCCCAGACCTATGACCCGGCCGTGCTGGGCACTAGCGACGCGCGGCGCATCGCCGCTGACGCGACCGCCGCGCGCGACTGGTATCAAAAGGCCGCGGCACTCGGATCGGCCGAGGCGCGGCAGCGCCTCGCCCAGCTTCAGAACTAGATCGTTTCAGGGGGACATCATGCGTAACGCTTTGGGAATGGCGCTTGCCGCCATTATGACGATCTGTGCCTTCGCGGCGCGCGCCGATCAGACCGAATACGATCCCGCCAAGGTCTCTGACGGCCTGAAGGCCATCTTCCAGTTCGGCTCGACCTCGACCAAGCAGGCGCTGAACGCAAACACGGTCACGCTGATCACCGGCACGATCGGCGGCACCTATGTGCAATTCGGCGCCGACCTCGCTTCCGTGCTCGACGACGGCAACAAGATCCGCGTGCTGCCGATCGTCGGCCGCGGCTCGGTGCAAAGCGTCGCCGATATCCTGTTCCTGCAAGGTGTCGATCTCGGAATCGTGCGCGCCGACACGCTCGACTATCTCGAGCGCAAGGGTTTTGCCACGGGCATCAAGAAGCAGTTCACCTATGTCACCAAGCTCTACAATGAGGAGATGCAGGTGATCGCGCCAAGATCGGTCGCGACGCTCAAAGACCTCGAAGACAAGACGGTGAGCGTGGACCTGCCGAACGGCGGCACCTTCGTCACGGCGCTCACCGTGTTCGAGCGGCTCGGGATCAAGGCGAAATTCGTCTATGTCGAGCAGCGCATCGCGATGGAGAAACTGAAGGCCGGCGAGATCGACGCCGTCATCGTGGTCGGCGGCAAGCCGTACAAGTCGGTCTCGACCTTCGGCAATGACGGCCGCTTCCATCTTGCGAAGGTCGACTATGCAAAGCCCCTGCAGAGCGATTATCTGCCGGCAACGCTGACCGCCAAGGACTATCCGAACCTGATCAAGGAGGGCGAGAGCGTGGACACGATCGCGGTGCCTGCGGTGCTCGCGGCCTACAACTGGACGCCCAACACCGAGCGCTATCGCAAGCTCGCGCTGTTCGTTGACGCGTTCTTCACCAAGTTCCCCGCGCTCCAGAACCCGCCCTTCCATCCCAAGTGGAAGGAGGTCTCGCTCGCGGCGCCTCTGTCGGGCTGGAGCAGATTGCCGGTGGCGCAGCAATGGCTCGACCGGCACGGCGTCGAGCCGGTGACGCGCCAGCGCTTCGAAGCGTTCCTGAAGCAGAGCCCGGCGGCCGCGCAGGTGTCCGATGCGGACAAGGAGACGCTGTTCAAGCAATTCCAGGCATGGGACGCGGAGAAGGCGCGTGCGGGGGAAAAGAAGTAGTGGCGCCGTCACTCCTCCGCCTTATCCACCCCGCGCTTCAGCGCGGCACGGGCGGCCTCGCGGTGCTCGTTCGTGATGTGGCCGGCCACCATGCGGATCGCGGTGGCGAGCACGGCGGCGTCATCGGCGAAACCGAGGATCGGCATCACATCAGCGACGAAGTCGAATGGCAGGATGAAATAGGCGATCGCCCCCAGCAGCGAGGCCTGAACATGGCGCGGCGTCTGCCGGTCGAAGGCGCAGTAATAGGCCGCGAGCAGGTCTTCGGCGAACGGCAGTTGCGCGGCAACGCGCTTCAGCTTGCGCCAGAAGCGGCGGCGAACGCCCTCGCGGTCTTCCGCGAGCCGATCGGCGGGCTCAAAGCCGACGCTGTGTTCGGCAGCCATGCTCAAACTCCCCTTTCAGCCGGAGCGGCGGATCGCCGCGTCGCCTGCTGATCACAAGATGGGGATAAGGCCAGGAGCCGCAAGACGTCAGCCGGCAATGGCGTTCATCGCCTTGGCCAGTTCGATATCGAGCGCAGTAACGCCGCCGGCGTCATGGGTCGACAGCACCACCTCGACCGTCTTGTAGACGTTGCGCCATTCGGGGTGGTGATCCACCTTCTCGGCGACCAGCGCCGCGCGGGTCATGAAGCCGAAGGCCTGGTTGAAATCCTTGAAGACGAAGGTCTTCCCGATGGCGTCGCGGCCGGACATCTCACCCCAGCCCGGTAGTCCGCCGAGCGCCTGCTTGCGCGCCTCCGCCGATAGCCGCTCTGCCATGATCGCCTCCGTCGTTCAGGGGAACTTTACCCTAACGCCGTGTCGATGCCCGGGTTCATACGGGATTTCGTCCATCCGCTAACCATGAAGGAGATGTAACCCCGCCGGACAAGAAATTTGCTACAATTGCGGGCGTAAATCGCCGGCGAAGATGAAACTGAGCCTCAAGCGCCTGTTTGGGAGATCGATGACCGGGGGACTGAACCTGGCCGAAACGCCCTCTCCGCCTTCGCCGCGATCCGCGGCGCGGAAGACCGCGCTCGTGTCTCTGGCCCTCGTGCTTGCGATCGTCGGTGCGCTCGCCGGCGGTTACTACTTCGCGATGCGGCCGGTGACGCTGAAGATCGCGGTTGGTCCCGCCAGCAGCGATGACGTCAAGGTGGTGCAGGCGCTGACTCAGGCTTTCACGCAGAACAAGAGTCAGGTGCGGCTGCGCCCGATCCAGACCGACGGCGCCACCGCCAGCGCCAATGCCCTCGCGGAAGGCAAGGTCGATCTTGCCATCGTGCGCGGCGACCTCGATGTGCCGAAGAACGCGCAGGCGGTCGCGACGCTGCGCAAGAATGTCGTGGTGCTGTGGGCCGTAGCGGGCAAGGGCAAGAAGAAGGGCGCGAAGATCACCAAGGTGGCACAACTCGCCGGCCATCGCGTCGGTGTCGTCGGCCGCACCCAGGCCAACGTCAACCTGCTCAAGGTGATCCTCCAGCAATACGGCGTCGATCCCGCCAAGGTCGAGATCGTGCAATTCCCGGCCAACGAGGTTGCCGAGGCGATCAAGGCCCAGAAGGCCGACGTCTACCTCGCGGCCGGCCCGGTCAACAGCAAGATCACGGCGGACGCGATCTCTGCATCGGTCAAAGAGGGCGGCACGCCGACTTTCCTCGCGATCGATTCCGCCGACGCGATCGCGCAGAACCACCCGGTCTACGAATCCGCGGAGATTCCAGCCGGCGCCTATGGCGGTTCACCCGACCGCCCGGACGACGAGGTCAAGACCATCAGCTTTGCGCACCACATCGTGGCGCGCAAAGCTGTGTCCGAAACCACCATCGCGGCATTCACGCGCCAGCTGTTCGCCGTGCGCCAGCAATTGGTGACGGAATTCCCACTGGCGGCGAAGATCGAGACGCCCGACACCGACAAGGATGCGGTGATCCCCGTGCATCCCGGCGCCGCCGCCTTCGTCGACGGCGAGGAAAAAACCTTTCTCGACAAATACAGCGACTACATCTGGTGGAGCCTGATGGCGCTCTCCGCCATGGGCTCGATCGGCGCCTGGTTTGCCGGCTATCTGAAGAAGGACGAGCGCGACAACAACAGCCATTTGCGCGAACGCCTGCTCGACATGATCACGGCGGCCCGCAAGAGCGAGACGACCGAAGAGCTCGACCAGATGCAGGCCGAAGCCGACGTGATTTTGCGCGACACGCTGCGCTGCTTCGATCACGGTGCGATCGAGGAGGCCGCGCTCACCGCCTTCAACATCGCACTCGACCAATTCCATGCCGCCGTCGCCGACCGTAAGGCGGTGCTGTTCAGCCTGCCGCAGACGCCGCCCCGCACGGGCACGCAATTCAGAGCCGCCGGCAACGCGTAGCGCCTGCGCGTTATTGCTGCGTCACATTGTCTCAATATAGGGTCTGATCTCATCGTGGCGGCTGCCGCAAGGCACCCGTCCCTGGCGAAATCGGGACCGTCCCATGACCATCACATTCTCACGCCGCCGTTTCCTCACCACCAGCGCGGGCGCGCTTGGCACGATCGCGATGCCTTATCTGTCGCGAGCGGCTGACCGGCCTGCAGTCACCCATGGCGTACAATCAGGCGACGTCACGGTCGACGGCGGCGTGGTGTGGGCACGCACCGACCGGCCGGCTCAAATGCTGGTCGAGGTGGCGACGACGGAGTCGTTCAGGGACGCTCGCGCGCTGCCGCCGATCGCAGCGCTGCCCGAGAGCGACTTCACGGCCAAAATGCTGATCGAGAACCTGCCGGGCGGACAGGACATCTTCTATCGCGTGCGCTTCCGCGATCTCTCGCATAGCGCGGTCGAGGGCGAGCCGGTGACCGGCCGCTTCCGCACCGCGCCGGCCGACCGCCGCGATGTCAGCTTCGTCTGGGGTGGCGACGTCGCCGGCCAGGGCTGGGGCATCAACCCTGACGACGGCGGCATGTTCACCTTCGCCGCGATGCGCAAGCATCGTCCGGATTTCTTCCTGCACTCGGGCGATACGATCTACGCCGACAGCCTCATCCAATCCGAGGTGAAGCTCGCCGACGGCAAGATCTGGAAGAACGTCACAATCCCCGAGAAGGCCAAGGTCGCGGAGACGCTGGACGAGTACCGCGCCGCGCACAAATACAATCTGATCGACGACAACCTCCGCGCCTTCAATGCCGACGTGCCGATCTTCGTGCAGTGGGACGACCACGAGGTCACCAACAACTGGTCGCTATCGAAGGAGTTGCCGGCGTCATACAAAGTACGCGACATCACGCTGCTCGCCGCGCGCGCAACGCGCGCCTTTCACGAGATGTATCCGATGCGCGAGAGCATCACTGAACCGGGCCGGATTTATCGCCAGATCTCCTACGGCCCGCATCTCGACGTGTTCGTGCTCGACGAGCGCAGCTATCGCGGCGCGAACGGCGCCAATCTGGAAACGGAATACGGACCGGCCAGCCACTTCCTCGGACCCGACCAGATCGCCTGGCTCAAGCGCGGCCTGTTGAATTCGCGCGCGACCTGGAAGGTGATCGCCTCCGACATGCCGCTCAGTCTCATCGTCGCGGACACGCCGAAAGGCGGATCGGAAGCGATTGCGCAAGGCGACGGCCCGGTACGCGGCCGCGAGTTCGAGATCGCGGACATCCTTCGCTTCATCAAGATGGCGTCGATCAGCAACACGGTGTGGCTGACCGCGGACGTACACTATGCCGCCGCGCATTATTACGATCCGAACAAGGCACAATTCCAGGATTTCGAGCCGTTCTGGGAGTTCGTCTCGGGTCCGCTGCATGCGGGCACTTTCGGTCCGAACGCGCTCGACAACACCTTTGGGCCGGAGGTGCGCTTCGTCAAGGCACCGGGCAAGGACAGCCAGAACCTGCCGCCGTCTGCCGGGATGCAGTTCTTCGGCCACGTCAAGATCGACGGCGCCTCCGGCCAGATGACGGTGAGCTTGCGCGACCGCGCCGACGTGGCGCTGTGGTCGACCACGCTCGACCCGAAATCTGCCTGAACCTCAGCGACCGCGCGTCCGCAGCGCAGCCTCCAGCGCCTCGCTCGAGCACGGCTTTTGCAGCCGCGGCCGCGCCGCAAATTCGGGCGGAATCCGCGTTTCGGCACCATAACCGGTGACGAAGACAAATGGGACGTTCAGCGCCACCAGTCGCTCGGCGATCGCAAAGCTCTTCTCGCGGTTCAGCTCGACGTCGAGCAGGGCGAAATCGGGAGCACCTTTCGCGATCGCGTCCAGCGCCTGCGTCACCGACCCGGCGGTGCGCACCTGCCTCACGCCAAACCCGAGCAGACGGTCCTCGAAATCGATTGCAATGATCGGATCGTCCTCGACGACGAGGACGTCGGCAGGACATGGGAAGCCATCGAGAAGTGCGGGTGCCATGATCGCATCTTGGAGCGAGAGGTTTTTCTGATCAGGACAGCCGCGCCACGACGCCTGCGCCCAGCGCATCGGAGGGTTCCCGGAACGAAACCACCACATCACAGTTCTTCAGTCTGTCCACTTGTGCACACAGGAAACGGACGGAACCCGGTATTGTGGAAAAGAGCACGGGGGGTTCACGATGGATGCGCGTATCGGCAGTACAAGCGAGGTCGACAGCCGGCCGATCAACAATCTGTTGCGGCGCCTGAGCCCGGCGGATTACGCACTGCTCGCGCCGCACGTCATCATCGAGGACTGCGCGGCCGGCGAACTGCTCTACAATCCCGGCGATGACGTCCAGGTCGTCCACTTCCCCTGCGGACCCTCGCTTGCGACCTTTCTCGTCCCTAACGAGGATGGCCGCGACGTCGAGACCATCCTGGTCGGTCGTGAAGGCGCGGTGGGCGGCATCGTCAGCGAGGGATTTCTGCCGGCCTATACCCGCATCTGCGTGAAGTTCGGCGGCCCATTTTCGCGCATTCACGTCGGCAAACTGGAAGCAGCCAAGACACGTTCGCCGTCACTGCGCAACATCTTCGCCCGCTATGCCGATTGCATGCTGGCGCAAATCTTCCAGTCGACCGCCTGCAACGCCATCCACTCGATCGAGCAGCGCACCGCCAAATGGATCTTGGCAGCAATGGAGCGTACCGGCGACGAAAGCAGCGTGCCGCTGACGCATGAGCAGCTTGCGACATTGCTCGGAGTGGGGCGCAGCTATGCGAGCCGCGTGCTCCAATCGTTCAAAGCCGAAGGCGTGCTCGACACGAGGCGCGGTTCAATCCTCGTCCGCAGCCGCGACGGCCTTCGCCTGCGCGCCTGCCTCTGCAACGATGCTGTCAAGCTGCACTTCGAGGAAGTGCTGCGAGGCGTCTATCCAACGGAGGAGCGGGAGGCCGGATAGCGAACCTAGTCTCGCCTCTTCTCCCTTGTGAAGGCAGTGCACATGGGAGAGGACATGAGCGCTCCGCTGGCGTGATCGTGCTATGCTCTCCGCCGCATGAGCGGGGCTTTCCTTCATACGGTCTTCGATATTGCAGCATGGCTGGCGGCGGCAGCTGCCGTCTACTGGCTGTCGCGACAGGGCTTGCGGTTTCCTGTGCAATCCTTCGAAATGTCCTACATCGCCGCCCTGGTGTTCGGCGCAGGCGTCGGCGCCTACCTGTTCGGGTCGGTCAATCTGTGGCTGTCGGGCCAGAGCGGCGTTGCGCGCTCGGTCGAGGGTGCGCTCGCCGGCGGCATCGTGGCGATCGAGCTCTACAAATGGTCCGCAGGCATCACGGCGCGAACCGGCGCCCGTTTTGCCCTGCCGCTGGCGCTCGGCATCGCGGTCGGCCGGATCGGCTGCTACTTCGCGGGCCTCGACGATTTCACCTATGGCACGCCCACGGCGCTGCCCTTTGGCCATGATTTCGGCGACGGCCTTCTTCGCCACCCGGTGCAGCTCTATGAGAGCACCGCCATGGGCGTGTTCGCGCTTCTCTATGTGCTGGCGGTCTTGAACCGAAACGGGTTTGTGGTCACCAATGGTTTCTACCTGGTGCTCGTCTACTATGGAGCGCAGCGCTTCCTGTGGGAATTCCTCAAGCCCTATGGCACGCTGATCGGCCCCTTCACGCTGTTTCACCTGCTGTCGCTGTCCATCCTACTCTACGCCGCATTCATGCTGGCGATGGCGCCCAAAGCGAGATCCCTGCATGAACGCGCCGTTGCGTAAGTCGCGCCCCTATATCTTCTGGGGCCAGACCCAGTCGCTGTGCGAGACCTGCCTGAAGCTGGTGCCGACCAAGATCCAGATTCTCGGCAACGAGGTCTGGTACGAAAAACGCTGCCAGCAGCATGGCGTCCAATCAACGCTGGTGTCGACGGACACGGCCTATTGGCGTCTGTGCAAGGATTTCATCAAGCCTGGCGATCGGCCGCTGCAATTCCAGCAGCGGACGGAATTCGGCTGTCCCTATGATTGCGGTCTGTGCGCCGACCACGAGCAGCATTCCTGCCTGGCGCTGATCGAGATCACCGAGCACTGCAATCTCACCTGCCCGGTGTGCTTCGCCGAATCCTCACCGGCGCGGACGCGGTTCACGCCACTCGCAACGGTCGAGAGGATGCTGGATGCGCTGGTCGCGAGCGAGGGCGAGGCCGACCTGGTGCAGATTTCCGGCGGCGAGCCGACGCTGCATCCGGATTTCTTCGAGATCCTGGACGCCGTGCGCGCCCGCCCGATCCGCCACGTCATGATCAACACCAACGGCCTGCGCATCGCCCGCGAGAAGGATTTCGTGGCGCGGCTCGCCGAGAACAAGCGCGGGCTGGAGGTCTATCTCCAGTTCGATTCGCTGCAGCGCGAGCCACTGATCAATCTGCGCGGCGCGGACCTTCGAAAAATCCGCCAGCAGGCGCTGGAGAATCTTGAGCATTACGGCGTGTCGACCACGCTGGTCGCAACCATCAAGCGCGGCGTCAACGATGCCGAGATCGGCGACATCGTCCGCCACGCGCTCACCTGGAAATGCGTGCGTGGGGTCACGCTGCAGCCGGTGCAGGACGCCGGCCGTAACGAGAACTTCGACAAGAACACCGACCGCATCATGCTGTCGGAGATCCGCAAGCGCGTGATCGAGACCGACGTGTTCGGCGACAAGGACATGATCCCGCTGCCCTGCAATCCCGAAAGCATTTCGATCGGCTACGGCCTGCGCAACGGCGAGAACGTGCTGCCGCTGACCTCGCTGATCCCGCAGGAGCAGCTCGTCGCGGTGATGCCGAACACGATCAGCCCGGAGAAATATCCGGTGCTGAAGGAGAAGTTTATTGACCTCTTCTCGCTGTCGTCGGGCCCGCTCAACACCCCCGAACGCGTCTGCGAACTGCTATGTTGCCTGCCGAGCTTTCAGGTGCCGCAAGGGCTCACTTACGAGAACGTGTTCCGCGTCACCATCGTGCAGTTTCTCGATCGCTTCAATTTCTGCGTCGGCAACGTCAAGCGCAGCTGCATCCATTTCGTGACGGAGCAAGGCTCGATCATTCCGTTTGACACCTACAATCTGTTCTACCGCAACGGAAACATCGACGGCGTTCGCGCGGCCCTCGCTGCACAGACGACCGACGGAGTCTTGCAAGCATGAGCATCAGCAACATACCGCCGCCGGGACTGCCTCCTGCCCCGGCGAACAAACGCGGCGGCTGCCTGACCGCCCTCATGGCGATCTTCGGGCTGATCATGCTGCTGCCGGGTGTCTGCGCCTTGCTCTTTGGCGGAATGTCGGTCGTCGAGGACGGCCGGATCGCCTCCGACATCGCACCGCTGGTCTTCCTGGGCCTAGTCGTGGGAATCGGCGGGATTGCCCTGATCTGGGCGGCGATCAAGGGGCGGCGCGCTTAACGCCGCTATTCGCCTAACCCCCGGAGATTCCCGGACAAAATTCAGTCAACCAACGGCCAAAGTACACATTGTTTTTTGGCTGTTTTTGCATATATTGCGCCGCAACGCGTAGGGCGCCCGGTCTGATATGGCCGGGCTTCCTTTTTGGGCGGCGAGCGCCCGTTTCCAGTCTTTCAGCGTTGTTTCGAGAAGAGGTCCCGGTCCGACCGGCGAGATCGCGCTTAACCCATTGTTCGAACGCAAAGAAGCTCACTCATGAACCTCCGCAACGTTGCCATTATCGCCCACGTCGACCACGGCAAGACGACCCTGGTCGACCGCCTCCTCCAGCAGTCCGGCACGTTCCGCGAGAACCAGAAGGTGACCGAACGCGCCATGGACTCCAACGATCTGGAGCGCGAGCGCGGCATCACCATTCTGGCCAAGGCGGCCTCGGTGCAGTGGAAGGACACCCGCGTCAACATCGTCGACACCCCCGGCCACGCCGATTTCGGCGGTGAGGTCGAGCGCATCCTGAACATGGTGGACGGCGCGCTGGTGCTGGTGGACGCCGCCGAAGGCCCGCTGCCGCAGACCAAGTTCGTGGTGTCCAAGGCACTCAAGGTCGGCCTGAAGCCGATCGTCGTCATCAACAAGGTCGACCGTCCCGACGCGCGCCCGACCGAGGTCATCAACGAGGTGTTCGACCTGTTCGCAGCGCTCGATGCCAGCGAAGAGCAGCTCGACTTCCCGATCCTCTACGGGTCGGCCAAGCAGGGCTGGATGGCCGAAAGCCCGGAGGGTCCGAAGGACAAGGGCATGGAGCCGCTGTTCGACCTGATCCTGCGCCACGTCGCGGCGCCGAAGGTCGAGGAAGGTCCGTTCAAGATGATCGGCACCATCCTGGAAGCCAACCCCTATCTCGGCCGTATCATCACCGGCCGCATCTCCTCCGGCGTGCTCAAGCCGAACCAACAGGTCAAGGTGCTCAACGCCGACGGCAAGCTGGTCGAGTCGGGGCGCATCACCAAGATCCTGGCGTTCCGCGGCCTCGAGCGCACGCCGCTCGATGAAGCGGAAGCCGGCGACATCGTTGCGATTGCGGGCCTGACCAAGGGCACCGTCGCCGATACGTTCTGCGATCCGACCGTGGAAGTGCCGCTGCCGGCCCAGCCGATCGACCCGCCGACCGTGTCGATGTCGTTCATCGTCAACAACTCCCCGCTCGCCGGCACCGAAGGCGACAAGGTGACGAGCCGCATGATCCGCGACCGTCTCTTGCGCGAGGCCGAAGGCAACGTTGCGCTGCGCGTCGTCGAAGCCGCCGACAAGGACGCGATGGAAGTCTCGGGCCGCGGCGAATTGCAGCTCGCCATCCTGATCGAGACCATGCGCCGCGAGGGCTTTGAGCTCTCGGTGTCGCGCCCGCGCGTCGTGTTCCAGAAGGACGAAGCCACCGGTGCCACGATGGAGCCGATCGAGGAGGTCGTGATCGACGTCGACGAGGAGCATTCCGGCGTCGTCGTGCAGAAGATGAGCGAGCGCAAGGCCGAGCTGATCGAGATGAAGCCGTCCGGCGGCAACCGCCTGCGTCTGGTGTTCTACGCGCCGACCCGCGGCCTGATCGGCTACCAGGGCGAACTTCTGACCGACACCCGCGGCACCGCGATCATGAACCGCCTGTTCCACGGCTATGCCCCTTACAAGGGCGAGATCCAGGGCCGCCGCAACGGCGTCCTGATCTCCAACGACCAGGGCGAGGCGGTCGCCTACGCCATGTTCAAGCTGGAAGACCGCGGGCCGATGATGATCGAGCCGGGCTGGAAGGTCTATCGCGGCATGATCGTCGGCGAGCATACCCGCGACAACGATCTCGAGATTAACGTGCTCAAGGGCAAGCAGCTCACCAACATCCGCACGACCTCCAAGGACGAAGCGGTGCGCCTGACCCCGCCGATCCGCATGACCCTGGAAAAGGCGCTCGCTTATATCGAGGACGACGAGCTCGTCGAGGTCACCCCGAAGTCGATCCGCCTGCGTAAGAAGCATCTCGACCCGAACGAGCGCAAGCGTGCGGAAAAGGCCAAGGAAGCGGTGGCGTAGGCCAAGCGAATGGGGAATGGCGAGTAGCGAATAGGGTTATTTGGCGAGAGGCGGCATTTCTTATACTCTATTCGCCATTCGCCACTCACTATTCGCCCTTCCATGTCCTTCCCCTCCTCCGTCGACGTCGCGATCATCGGCGCAGGTGCCGCCGGCCTTGGCGCCGCGCATGCGCTGCATGGCTCCGGCCTCTCCGTGATCGTTCTGGAGGCGCGTAATCGGCTCGGCGGCCGCGCCTGGACCGTGCAGGCCTCGCCTGACGTGACCTTCGACGTCGGCTGCGGCTGGCTGCACTCGGCTGACAAGAATTCCTTCGTTGCGATTGCCCGCCAGCTCGGCTTCGAGATCAACACGGATCTGCCGCCTTGGGGCGATCGCGCCTATGGCGACGCCTTTCCGGAAGCCGAGCGCATCGCCTTTGCGGACGCGATCGACGAATTCTACGAACGCGCCTGGGAGGCCGCGGAAAGCGGCGAGGACGCGCCCGCCTCCTGCTACCTCGAGCCTGGCAACCGCTGGAATCCGATGATCGACGCGGTCTCGACTTATGTGAACGGGTGCGAACTCGATCAAGTCTCGATCCTCGACATGGAGCGCTACGAGGACACGTATTTCAATTGGCGTGTGCGAGCCGGGTATGGAACGCTGATCGCGGCCTATGGTGTGCCCTGTCCGGTCGCGCTGAACTGCAACGTTACGCTGGTCGATCACTCCGGTCAGCGCATCCGGCTCCAGACCTCGCAGGGCACGATGATCGTGAACAAGGTGATCGTCACCGTCCCGACCAATCTGATTGCCGATGAGGCGATCCGCTTTTCTCCGCCGCTTCCCGCCAAGCTCGATGCCGCACGCGGCCTGCCGCTCGGTGTCAACGACAAGGTGACACTGGCGCTCGCGGATGCTGAAGCCTTTCCGAAGGACGGAAACCTGCGCGGCGCCACCATGCGCACCGCGATGGGCACCTATCACATCCGCCCATTCGGGCAGCCCTGCATCGATGGCTTCTTCGGCGGCAGCTTTGCGCGTCAATTGGAAGACGCCGGCGAGGGCGCCTTCGCCGCCCATAGCATCGACGAGATTGCAGGCTTTCTCGGCAACGACATCCGCCGCAAGCTAAAACCCCTGCGCGAGTCGCGCTGGGCGCACGATCCTTTCGCCCGCGGCTCCTATTCGCACGCGCTGCCGGGTCACGCCGACGATCGCGCCGTGCTGGCCGCACCGGTTGATGGCCGGCTGTTCTTCGCCGGCGAGGCAACCTCGCCAAATTTCTTCTCGACAGCGCATGGCGCGCGCGACAGCGGCGAGCGAGCGGCCAGGGAAGTGCTGGCGGCCCTAGGCAGGCCATGACCGCAAGCTCCGTGTTGCGAGCGCAGCGAAGCAAATCCAGGGTCTTTCTCCGGAGAGATTCTGGATCGCTTCGTCGCTTCGCTCCTCGCAAGACGAGGATACTATTCGATCACCCGCGCCCATAAATCGGCATCGGGCACGAAACAGGGATCGTACTTGCCGAAGATGCGATAGCGATTGCGTGCGACGAGGCTGTACACGGGATCCCGCAGCGGCCTCGGCACGGCGAACAGCCGGCGCACCCATTCCCAGCCGGGGAGCTGAGACAGCACCATGAGCGCGGCATCGGACTTCATGAACACCTCGCCGCCGTGGATCACTGCATTGGTATCGGGATCGTGCGGATCGATCCCGAACGTGCGCGCGAGCCGCGCCCCATAATCCGACTGGACCGGCGTGAAGCGAAACCCCTTCGCCGTATCGCGGGCGGCGACGAAACGGACCCAGCGCGAGCAGAAGATGCACACGCCATCGAACAGGATCACATCGTCGTCGGGCCATTCAGGCATCAGCGATTGTCCCACGGCTTCTTGGCCGCCACCGGCCTGCCCTGGTTCAGCGCGCGCGCGAGCTCGCCGCTTGCGGCTTTGACGCCGGCCTCGGTTTCGATCATCCAATGACCCTCGCTGCCGACGGCCGGCAGGATGCGAAAGTCGAGCTTGTCGCCACCGCCGCCAAACGCCTCGGCCAATCTTTGAGAAAATGCCGGTGCGAAGTAACTGTCGTTGGCGGCAACGAGCCACGTGACGGGGATGCGCGCGGTCTTGCCGAATTCGGCGGCGGCCGCAAGGAGCGTATGCGGCGCGCAGATCCTGTTCGGCTCATCATTGGCATGGCCGCCGCGCCCCGGCGCGAATGCAACGATGGCGGAGATCGCCTTCGGCTCGGCGCTGGCGAGCGCCAGCGCGCCCCAACCGCCGGCGGAATGGCCGATGACCGTTGCAGCCTCCTTGCGGATGAATTCCTGTTTTCGCAAATAGTCCAGCGCGAGCGAGATTTCGTCGGCCGTTGCACGGGCCGATCGCGCGTAGTCCGCCTCGTCGCAGCCGCCCTGGTCTTCGACATAGTGGCCGCCGGTCGCGCCGTGACCGAGCCGTTCCGGCACCAGCACGGCAAACCCGTGCGCGACGAGATACGCCGTGAGCGCGCGATATTCCGGTCGCGGCATTTGCGCGCGACGCAAGCCATTCTGCGTCGAGGCGTGGGCAATGACCGCGAACCGGAACGGGCCGGTGCCGACGGGGCGAAACAGCAGCGCATGCGCGGCAATGCCGGTATCCGGCGACGGCACGCGCCACTGTTGCCGGCGAAACGGTTCGCCCTCCTCTCCGGAGGGGCCAAACGTGGTCTGAGCGCACAGAGGTGACGCAGTCAGCACGGCCAACCAAGACAGAAACGCAGGGGTGATGAGGAGCCGCATGAATTGCCAGAGGAGGCGGACACCGACAGCGATGTCACACGAAAGCGCGATGAGATGAAGACGAATGGTCACCGCGCTTTAGACTATTGTTTGAGCATAATCTTTTCGGAAAACCGCTCCTCACTTTTCCGGATCATGCTCCAGTAGGAACGAATCACTCCGGCCAGACTTTTTGCGCAGCCATCGCATTCATTGGGTGCCGCAGCGAGTTTTGCACCGACGCACGGCAGGGCGATCCCGTTCTGAACGGCGGCTTGTCCTCTTTCGGTACAACATGGTTAAAAACTGATGCAGAAAGTCCACAGGTTAACCGATAATTAACGATAGGTCTTGCCGCCGGCGCGGCGACTTGGTTTGATCGCGTCCATGAGCACAACCCTGATCGAAGTCCGGCCGGCCAAAGCCGCAGATGCAACTGCGGTGGCGTCGACCCATGACGAAGCCTGGCGCTCGGCCTATCAGGGCATCATTCCCGGCGCCGAGCTGGAGAAGCTGATCAACCGCCGCGGTCCGCAATGGTGGGACAGTGCGATCCGCAAGGGCAGCCGCGTCAGCGTGCTGGTGTTCGGCGACAAGATCGCAGGCTACGCCAATTATGGCCGCAACCGCGCCCGCAGCCTGCATTTCGACGGCGAGATCTACGAGCTCTATCTGCGTCCTGAATTCCAGGGCCTCGGCTTCGGCCGCCGCCTGTTCGCCGCCGCCCGCCGCGACCTGATGCAGAGCGGCCTGAAAAGCATGGTGGTGTGGGCGCTGTCGGACAACGATCCGGCCACCGAGTTCTACCGTGCCCTGGGCGGCCGCATGGTGGCACGCTCCTCGGAGCGGTTCGGGCCGAAGTCGCTCGACAAGGTTGCCTTCGCCTGGACCAATTGAGCTGCTGAAACCTGAATCGGCAGCGTTTCCATCCGTCGATACCGTTGCCACTTGGGCCGGTGATCGCCGGATTCATTATTTCACAAAAACGCGATGGATCAGCGGGCGAAGCCCGCGTATGACAGCGCCAAAATCGCTGCCGGGCGCGATGTCACCTCGGCAACAACGGAGCCTTGAATGCGTATCGATGCGGTCTCGATCGGGAAAAACGTACCACATGACGTCAATGTCATCATCGAGGTCCCCGTGGGTGGCGAACCGATCAAATACGAGATGGACAAGGAGGCTGGCACGCTCGTGGTCGACCGCTTCCTCTACACGCCGATGCGTTACCCCGGGAATTACGGCTTCATCCCGCACACCTTGTCGGATGACGGCGATCCCTGTGACGTCCTGATCATCAACACCCGCGCCATCATTCCCGGCGCCGTCATGAGCGTGCGCCCGGTCGGCGTGCTGTTCATGGAAGATGAGGCCGGCGGCGACGAAAAGATTTTGGCGGTGCCGTCGTCGAAGCTGACGCAGCGGTACGATAAGGTGAAGAGCTACTCTGACCTGCCTGACATCACGCTCCAGCAGATCCAGCACTTCTTCGAGCACTACAAGGACCTTGAGAAGGGCAAGTGGGTGAAAATCCTGCGCTGGGGCGGCCCCGAGGACGCGCACAAGCTGATCCTCGAAGGCATTGAGCGCGAGAAGAAAAAGAAGGGCTAACGGTCATTCCGGGGCGCGCGAAGCGCGAACCCGGAATCCAGGAGTTTGTGTCCCGAGATTCCGGGTTCGATGCTGCGCATCGCCCGGAATGACGACAAACCTACACCGCCGGCTTCGGCAGCCTTGTGATCGCGCAGGCGGCACGGAGCGTATTCACCAGCAGACAGGCGACCGTCATCTGGCCGACGCCGCCCGGCACCGGCGTAATCGCGCCGGCAACCCCAAGCGCTTCCTGATAGGCAACGTCGCCGACGAGGCGGGTCTTGCCGTCTTGTTTGGGGATGCGATTGATGCCGACGTCGATCACGGTTGCGCCCGGCTTTAGCCAGTCGCCGCGCACCATCTCCGGCTTGCCGACAGCGGCGTAGACGAGGTCGGCGCGCTTCACGAGGCCAGGCAGGTCGCGCGAGCGCGAATGCGCGATCGTGACCGTGGCGTTCTCGTTCAGCAGCAACTGCACCAGCGGACGGCCGACCAGGTTGGAGCGGCCGATGACGATGGCGTTCATGCCTTCGAGCGAAGCGTGCACGCTTTTGGTCAGGATGATGCAGCCCAGCGGCGTGCAGGGCGACAGCGCCTCAAAACCGGCGGCGAGCCGGCCGGCATTGCTCGGATGCAGGCCATCGACATCCTTGGCGGGATCGATGGCATTGATCACGGCCTCGGTGTTCAGCCCCTTCGGCAGCGGCAGTTGCACCAGAATGCCGTGCACGGCCGGATCGCGGTTGAGCTTTGCGACGAGCGCCAGGAGATCTGCTTGCGCAACGTCGGCCGGCAGCTTGTGCTCGAACGAGGCCATGCCGGCGCCTTGCGTCTGAGTGTGCTTGGAGCGGACATAGACCTCACTGGCAGGGTCGTTGCCGACCAGCACCACCGCAAGGCCCGGCACCAGATTGTGCTCGCGCTTGACGCGGGCGACCTCCTCGGCGACGCGGCCGCGAAGTTCCGCGGCAATGACTTTTCCATCGATGATTTTCGCGGTCATGTCAGTTCCTATGGTCTATCGATTTGGCGAAAGCGAGCTGACGCAAGGCTTCGCCGAGCCGTGCCGAATCGCCTTCGATCGCGATCTGCTTCAGCCGCGAGGTCGCCCCGGATAAAAGCCTGACGTTGGCCTTGGGCACACCAAGCGATTTCGCCAGCAGGACCAAGACCGACTTGTTGGCCTCGCCACCATCGGCAATGGCGCGTACCCGCACCTTGAGCACGCTGCGGCCGTCGGAGAGCTGCTCGATCCCGTCGATGTCGTCGCGGCCGCCGCGCGGCGTCACCCGCAGCGCGATGCTGATTCCTGTGGCGGAGGGACGCCAGGGTTCTTTGACAACCAAGGCGCTCCAGCTTGCCTAGATCACGTTCGGGTAGATGTAATACAGGATCACCCGCTCGATGAACATGATCAGCAGGATCAGGATGATCGGCGAGATGTCGAGGCCGCCGAGACTGGGCAGGAAATTGCGAATAGGTGCCAGCAGGGGCTCGGTGATCCGGTACAGGAACTCCGCCACCGCCGAGACGAACTGGTTGCGGGTGTTCACCACGTTGAAGGCGATCAGCCAGGACAGGATCGCGGACGCGATCAGCAGCCAGACGTAGAGATCGAGCACGATGATGACGATGTCGAGAACGGCACGCATGGTTTTTGAAAACTCTGGCTCCGGTCGGGATTGACGCCGCTGGCTTGATATCGGTTCCCCCCGACCCAAACAAGGGAAGTCGGCGCCCGGATGGCTAAAACCGGGTTATACCCGTCCTTGACTTGACCTTGGCGGGGACTTAAATGGCGCCCGGTTGTCGGCCGCATTCACCAGAGCGGCCAGCAAAGGGGCCATAGCTCAGCTGGGAGAGCGCGTCGTTCGCAATGACGAGGTCGGCGGTTCGATCCCGCCTGGCTCCACCACGCTTCGCCCTTCGGGCTACGCGTGGCGCAGCCACGAGGAGTCCGAAGAGCGAAGCGTGGTGTCCGGCGAAGCCCGAAGGGCGAAGACGGACCGTATCCGCAAATCGAAACAGCAATTAGCCAAGGCCCTTCAGGCTACGCGTGGCGCAGCCACGAGGAGTCCGAAGAGCGAAGCGTGGTGTCCGGCGAAGCCCAAAGGGCGAAGACGGACCGTATCCGCATCGAAACAGCAATTAGCCAAGGCCTCCGGGCTCCGCGTGGCGCAGCCACGAGGAGTCCGAAGAGCGAAGCGTGGTGTCCGGCGAAGCCCAAAGGGCGAAGACGGACTGTTCGAAGCTCCTGCCCCTATTTCCCCATAAACCGCGGTGGCCGCTTCTCCATGAAGCTTGCGACTCCTTCCCGGAAATCGCTGCCGTTCAGCGCCACCATCATCTCTCGGTTGGCTTCGATCGTCGCCTCGGCCAGCGTCTGGAACGGCACCTCGTAAAGCTGCCGCTTGATCACCGCCATCGCGCTCGGTGAGACCAAATCGGCGAGGTCGCGGGCATAGGCATAGGTCTCCTCGCGGAGTTTTTCCGGCGAGCAGAGCCGGTTCACCCGCCCGATCCGCAGCGCTTCCGCGCTCGGCACGCGCCGGGCCGAAAGCAACAGGTCCAGCGCATTGGCATGACCGACGATGCGCGGCAGCATCCAGGATATGCCGTGCTCGGCGATCAGACCGCGCCGCGCGAAGGCGGTCGTGAACACCGTGTTGTCGGCGGCAAAGCGCAGATCGCAATAGAGCGCGTGGACGAGGCCGATGCCCGCGGTCGCGCCGTTGAGCATGGCAATGATCGGCTTCTTGATCGATGGGTAATAGCCGTAGCGCGTCTGCCAATCCGGCCGGCGGTTCATGTCAAAGGGCGGCAGGTTCGAGGCGCGTCTGACGTCATCGGGATCGAGCCCCTTCAGCGCATCCATGTCGGCGCCGGCGCAGAAGGCGCGGCCCGCACCGGTGAGCACGATGACGCGGACATTGTCGTCGATGCTCGACGCTTCCATCGCGTGACGCACGTCGCGCTCCATGATCGGCGTCCAAGCGTTCATACGATCCGGGCGATTGAGCGTGATGGTTGCGATCTTATCGCTCACTTCATAGAGAATGTGCTCGTAGGCCATGGCGCTCTCCCTTTGCCGGCGCGTTCGTGCGCGCACGTTGACAGAGAGCCTAGCATATTCAGGGGAGAGGCAAGGGCTTCGCGCGAAGGCGCGATCACTCGGCGGCTTGCGCCAGCGCCGGCCGGCGCGCCAGCCAGCCATCGATGAAGTGATCGAGCCAGGCGCGTTCCGCGGCATCGTAGACGGCACGATCTGCAAAATGATGATGCCGCTGCCGCGCACCCGGCGCGCTGAAGCCATCATAGCCGCGCGTGGTCCAGCGACACATCATCGCGTAGGTCACGTCTGGATGAAACTGCACACCGAAGGCATTGCCCGTACGGAACGCCTGCACCGGAAAATCATCGCCCTCGGCAAGCAGCTCGGCGCCGACCGGAAGATCAAATCCTTCGCGATGCCAGTGGTAGACTTGCTCCGGCCAGTGCGGGCAGAGCGCATGTCCCGCGGCAGTGGGCCTGATCGGGTAGTATCCGATCTGGGCCAGCGCCTCCGCATGAGGCGCGACCCGGGCCCCGAGCTGCATCGCCAGCATCTGTGCACCTAAGCAGACGCCGAGGAACGGCCGCTGCTCGCGGAGCGGAATTTCGATCCAGTCGATCTCACGGCGGATGTAGTCGTCGGGATCGTTGACGCTCATGGGGCCGCCGAAGATCACGACGCCGGCATGCTGATCGAGCGTCTCGGGCAGGGCATCGCCGAAGCGCGGTCGCCGGATGTCGAGACGATGACCGAGCGCGCGCAGGGCGTTGCCTATTCGGCCGGGGCTCGAGGATTCCTGATGCAGGACGATCAGAACCGGGAGCCGGGCTTCGGAGGCGAAGGCGGCCGCGCCAGGCGTCCTCTTTCGGAGGGGCACCAATTCTGCGCGACGAAACCTGTCCGTCCGGAACGACATGGCCTCTGCGAGTGCTATCGGTTCAGACCGCCAGCATAGCTAAGCGATGGTTAACATCGTGTGAGTTCGCGCACACACCGGGATCAAAGCAAGCTCCGGGCCACTACCGGGCGCCTCAGGCTTTCTCTTAGTATCTGCGCCTCTGGAATCGGCTGGTCGCGGCCAGGATGAAGCCGCGCGGGAAGAAACGCAGCGCCAACGGCACAATCTTGATGCCCAGACCAGGCAGCACTGCCCGTTTGTTGGCCATCAGACCGCGATACGCATCGCGGGCCACCTCGGCGGCAGAGACGTTGAGAACCGCCGTATCATGTTGGGATCCGACACCGGCGCGAGCCTGGAATTCGGTTGGCACCGGGCCCGGGCAAAGCACGGTGACGCGGACGCCGCGCGGTGCAAGCTCCGCCCGCAGCGCTTCGGTGAAGGAGATGACATAGGCCTTTGAGGCGTAGTAGACGGCCATGCCGGGGCCAGGCAGAAAGCCGGCGACAGATCCGACATTGAGAAGACCGCCCCTGTTCTTGATGAGCTGATCGGCAAAGCGCAGCGACAGATCCGTCAGGGCCCGGACATTGACATCGACGACGCCGAGCTGCTCAACGCGATCGCGCTCGATCGCATCACCGAACACGCCGAAGCCGGCATTGTTGACGAGATGATCGAGCTCGACACCTTCAGCGGCAAGCGCTGCCGCGATCTTGTCGCCGGCATCCGCTTCCTCGAGATCGCAGGCGATCACGATCGGTTTCTTGCCGCCCTTGGCGGCCAGCTCAGCGGCGAGCGCTTCCAACCGGTCTGCCCGGCGCGCGGTCAATGCGAGGCGATGCCCGTTGGCGGCAAACACGCGCGCCAGCTCCATGCCGATACCCGCCGAGGCACCGGTAATCAGCGTCACCCGCTCAGTCACGATCGAAGTCTCTTGAATTCAAGTTTTTGGCCCCGCAATGGTGGAACGAGAGCATAGGCCACGCGCGACATGCAAGCTGCGCCGCCAGCATGGCCGCTTGAGCAGAACGACAGGCCGCGCTGAAAAACCTTTGATTTGCAGGCGAATTCGGCGCAGGCGGCGAATAAATTAAAGTTTCGTCATGTCTCCGCGCAGGCCGCGATCAGTCGAGGCCAGAGCCGTCAGCCGCGACCGCGGTGTCCTTGACCTGACCACCGGCTCGGTCCGCGACCGCGTGCTTCAAGTCGATCCGGTCGCGCTGCGAAATCCCGAGCAGATCGGAGGCGCGCCAGACGACGTTGTCCTCGAACTCGCTGACCTGGCCGTCTGCATAGACCAGCTCCCACATCATCCGCACGATGCGCTTGCGACCCTCTTCGTCGAGCGAGCGCATGATGACGCTGGTGAAATGATAGAGATCGACCGCCTCGCCCTCGACCTGGGTGGCGTCGGCGATCAGCCGGTCCGCAGTGCCGCGATCCAGCCCAAAGTGGCTTTCGATCAGGCTATGTAGTTTACGTTGCTCGGCTGCGCTCGGCTGACCGTCCAGCGAGACCACGTGAATCAGCAGCGCCGTGGCTGCCAGCCGATAGTCGCTATCGCCAAATGCGCGAGTCTGGTCGTGGGGAGCAACAATGTCGGCGATGAATTGGCGCAGGCCGTCGAGCATAAAGTCCTACCGAGATCGATGAAGCCGCGAGGGGCGGATGTTACCAGCATTATATGAGGCGCAAATTCAACCGGCGCAATGTGCGTCAGTTCCGCGCGCTGCATTACGTTTCGGCAATCTGCCGGTTGGCGTTATGCCCGGTCCGATCGGCGCTGGAGGATGTAGCGCGCATCCGCCGCCACGCCCTCATTGCGACGGAGCGCATGTCGGACGCATCCCTCACGGTATCTCGTACACCACCATCTTGTCGGCAATGCCGCGCAGAGCCGCCTGCTTCTGGATCGGCTTGATCTCGCGCTGCTGAAGGATTTCGGCAACCGCCGGCACGTCGAGCACTGGACCGGTGATGTGGATCTCCTGCGCGGTCGACAGGCTTTGCACGCGCGCGGCGATGTTGACGGTCTGGCCGAAATAATCCTGGCGCTCGTTGAGCATCACCGCGAGGCAAGGCCCCTCATGAATACCGATCTTGAGAATGAGATCGTTGGCGCCGCGCTCCTTGTTCAATTCATCCATGGCGGCGCGCATGCGCAGCCCCGCGGTAATTGCGTGCTCAGGTCTGACGAAGGTCGCCATGACAGCGTCGCCGATTGTCTTCACCACCGCCCCCTTCTCGGCGGCAATGATCTCCAGCAGCGCACGAAAATGCGCGCGCACGAGGTCAAAAGCACTGAGATCACCGACTCGCTCGTATAGCGCCGTCGACCCCTTCAGGTCAGTGAACAGGAAGGTCAGCGACGTGATCTTCAATCGCTGGTCGACATTGAGGTTGTCGGCCTTGAAGACGTCGCGGAACGTCTGATTGGACAGCATCCGCTTGGCCGTCAGAATGGGCTTGCGCTTGCCGATCATCTCATGCAGCGCATCGGCGGCAATCCACACCGAGGGCAACACGCGATTGCCTGATTGATTCTCGAGCGTGAGGCGCAACGGTCCGGGGCGCATCACAGTGGTCCCCGTAGGCGCCTCTAATTTGTTGAACATGATCGAAAGCTGCTGACGTTCGCTCGTCGGCTCACCCTGAACATCCAGGAAATGGGCGGAATGCGTCACCGGCTCGAAGACGATGACGAACTGGCTAGGAAGCTTCAGCGAGAGGATCGCCTTTTCGCCGGCAGGCAATTCGAGCGCTTCCAGCGTCACTTCGTTGATCAGGCGCGAGAACGATTCATCGTTGATGTCGACCCCAGAGCTCCAGAACATCTGCCGCACATATTCCCAGATCGGCAATGTGTCGGGATCGTGGGCACCGATTCGGCGGACGCGCGGACTGACGGTAAAAGCCACCTCGACCATCTCATCGACTGACGCCTCGTACCCAGCTGCACAGAGCGCACAGTTGTAGTCTTCATGCTTCAGGGATTTCAACGTCGTATGCGCACCCAGAACTCCTCCGCAGCCGGGACACAGCACGTTCCAGCTCATGTCGAACAGGCCGAGCCGCGATGCGTGCAGGAATCCAGAAATGACCTTCTCCTGATCGAGCCCGGCACGATCGGCAAAATCCAGCACGTTGATGCGGTTGAGGTCTCGATCCTGACCATTGGCGATCAGTTGCGCAATCGCGTCGACCACCTTGGCGTCGGCGGTCTGCTTCAGAACGGAAAACTGGGCCTGGATGTCGCTCATGGCGGGGGCTCTGTCTAAGGTGGATCACGCCATCGGCCAGACGAGCGTCCGTTACCGACGCGTGATGCGTAACATGGGTGAGTGGTCTGGCTGCGTCGTGACGACGCCATGCGGAATCACGGGAACGGTATCGGCAAGCTCGACGCGGAACGCGCCGATCAGCCGGGCCAGCGCCAGCACCGATTCGGCTTGCGCAAACGGCGCGCCGATGCAGACGCGGGGGCCCGCGCCGAACGGCAGATATGCGAAGCGATCAGGCGGCTCTTTCGCCATGAAGCGCTTTGGAATGAACGCGTTCGGCTGATCCCACAATTTCTCGTGCCGGTGCAAAAGCCACGGCGCGATCATGATGATGTCGCCCTTGCCGATCTCGATGCCGGCCGCGTTGTCCTTCTCGCGCGCGGCACGCGCGACCAGGAAGGCGGGCGGATAGAGCCGCATGGTCTCCTCGATCACGGCACGGGTGAATTTCTGCCGCTCGATGTCGGCCATGCTGTCGAGATGTTCGCCGCGGGTCTCGGAGGCGACCTCCTCCTGCGTGCCAGGGTCGAGCGACAGCAGATAGAGCGCCCAGAACAGCGCCGTCGCCGTTGTCTCGTGACCCGCCAGGATCATGGTTGCGACCTCGTCGACGAGCTGTCCGTCGGAAAAGCCCTTGCCCGTTTCAGGATCGCGGGCCTCGTCCATGAGGTCGAACAGGTCACGCGGCGGCGCGCCGTCCTTCTTGCCCGCCGCGCGCCGTTCGGCGACCAGCATGGCAACGAATTCGGTCCAGCGCTTGCGAAAGCGCGCTCGTGCAAGATCCATCGGGCTCGGCCAGGACACCGGCAGCACCATGTCGAGGAAATAGGGCCGTCCCAGCCGCGCGGCATATTCCATGATGAAATTGCGCAAGCTCGTGCCATGGCGGTCCATACCGAACGAGAACATCGTGCGTCCGGCGATCTCGAGCGTCATGCGCTGCATGACCTCGCGCAGATCGACCGGCTCGCCGGTTCGCGCGTCGAGCTTCGCAATCGCTTCGTCGAGCACCGCGGTCATGTGCGGGACGAGATTTGCGGTAGCGCGCGGCGTGAAGGCCGGGGCTAGCGTGCGGCGCTGAAACGTCCAGGAATGACCTTCCGCAATCAGGAGGCCGTCACCGAGCACCGGGCGCAGCATGCGGATGCCCGCCGGCGTGCGCGTATAGTTCTCGTAATTGCTGAGCAGGACGTGCCGGATCGCGTCCGGCTGGTTCAGGATGAAACTGTTGCGGAAAAAAAAGCGGCCCGGGATGACGTCTTCCTCATAGGCGCGCTGCCCCCAGGACGCGATCATGTTCTGGCGGATCACCGCGAGCTTGCCAAAGAACGACATATCGTCCGGCGCACGCGGCGGGGTCGGAGGGATGATGGGCCGACGCACGCTGGCGATGTTCATGGCTCTCTCCCGCGGAAGTGACGCAAGCAAACAGCTAATAAGTCAGCTCGGCAATCGCAATCCTGTTCTCAGAGGCGGGCCAGGCGCGTGCCACAATCCGTTCTTCGCCAAACTGGGCCACGATGTTACGCCCGACCTCGCTCGCCGGAAGCCGCAGGGTTGCTGCCGCATCCGTGGGCACGCCCGATTTGACGTCGGCCGGCTCCTTGCCGTCGAGCAGCACCACGTCGCGTGGCAGACCGAAATAGCCGCGCGGCCGAGACATGATCACGACAGCTCCTGCGTCCTTGTCAGCCGGCCCGAGCGGGCGCGCGGGCCGCAGGTGCACGACGTCCGACGAGCGCGGGAATGGCGAGCGGTAGATGTGCGTCGTCGGCGCGTCGGGCGATGCCAGGACGAATTCGAGCGACCAGGTGGGATCGACCTGGACCGGTCCCCAGCGGCCATCGGCACCGGTTTTTGAGCTGTGCAGCGCACCGCCCTTGCGCTCTCCCGTCTCGGGATCGACGCGGAAGACCTCGACGGTTGCGCCGGCCACCGGACGGTTGGTCGGCACGCCGCCCGGCGTGCCCGTGACCAAACCGCTCAACTTCACGCTTGGCTCCGGCACAATCGCGATGCGCATCGGCTCGCGGCCGGCGACGAACTTGTAGATCTCGCGAAATGCGCGCGGATGAAACGCAACCTCGCGATGATCGAGCGCACCGAGCACGAGGTTGGTGGCGCCCTTCAGCTCCGGCCCCTCCGCGGTAACACCGGTCGGGACGCCGGGGTTTCCGATGAAACGGCCGTCGGCTTGGGCATATTTGTCCAGGCCGTCACTGCGCAAGGTGAGAAAAGCTGTGCCCGCCGTCACCTCGCTCTCGCCCTCGTTCAAGCCGCGCAGGAATGCGCCGCGGCCATTGAACTCGTTGTTGGGCTGGTCGTCGGTCGCGAACACGCCGTGATTGGGCGTGCCACACAACACGGCGTGGCTGACATCGCCGGCACCGCCATTTTTGATGACGTTACGGATCGCATAGCCACCGCGGGAGCTGCCGATCAGCGCCACGCGCGGCGCGCCGGTACGGCGCTTCAGGTCAGCGATGGCGGCGGTGAGCTCGCGGCGCTGGTCTTCGGTCGAGGACCGGTTCGCCTGCTCGACCTTGTCGTCGCTGCGCGCCAGCGGATCGGTGAAATTGATCGCCGCCATGCGATCGCGTGCGACGCCGTTCGATTCCATCCGCCACAAAGTCGTCATCCAGAGCGCGTCGTAGTCGCCGTTGCCGTGGACCAACAGGATCGGCGGCAGCTCAGTGCTTGGCGTGGCGGCCGGTGCGGTTTGGGCCATCGCGCCCGCCCGCAAGCTCGCAACTGCGAAAGGCAAGCTGCTGACCCCTTGCAGGATCGTCCGTCGCGACAGCTTCATCTGTTCCTCCCCGGCAAACGCCTCTTTGCACCGCTTATACCGGCCTAACCACTGGACAGCGAAGGACTTTCGCGGGCATCACTGAATTTGCCGGAATCGCCAGGACCATTTCTGCCAGACCGTTTGGAAGGGATATGACCGAGCAGAGCAACCGCCAGAAAATTGTCGCCGAACGCATCACCGCGCCGCTGCGGTACACCGTATTCCGGCGCATCTGGCTTGCCAGCCTGCTCTCCAATCTCGGCCTCCTGATCCAAGGCGTTGGTGCCGCCTGGGCGATGACGCAGATGGCGGCCTCGGCCGATAAGGTGGCGCTGGTGCAAACCGCGCTCATGTTGCCGATCATGCTGATCTCGATGCCGGCGGGCGCCATCGCAGACATGTATGATCGACGCATCGTCACTCTGGTCTCGCTGTCGATCGCGCTGGTCGGCGCGAGCGCGCTCACTGTGCTGGCCGGCCTTAATCTGATCACGCCAGAATTGCTGCTCGCCTTTTGCTTCGTCGTCGGCAGCGGCAATGCGCTGTTCGGCCCCGCCTGGCAGTCCTCGGTGAGCGAACAGGTGCCGCCCGACGCACTGCCCTCGGCCGTCGCGCTCAACGGCATCAGCTACAACATTGCGCGCAGCTTCGGTCCCGCAGTTGGCGGCGTGATCGTCGCTGCGCTCGGCGCGGTGGCGGCGTTCGCCTGCAACGCGATTCTCTATCTGCCGCTGCTGGTGGTGCTGCTGCTCTGGCGCCGCAACACCGAACCCTCGCGCCTGCCGCGAGAGAAGCTCAACCGCGCGATGGTATCGGGCTTCCGGTACATCACCAATTCACCGCCGATCAAGATCGTGCTGTTGCGCACGCTGGTGATGGGCCTGATCGGCGGGGCCGTGATGGCGCTGATGCCGCTGGTCGCGCGCGACCTCTTGCATGGCGGCGCGCAGACCTACGGCATCATGCTCGGCGCCTTCGGCATGGGGGCCGTGATCGGCGCGCTCAACATCCATGAATTGCGCAAGCGCATGAGCGGCGAAGCCGCGATCCGCGCCTGCACCATCTCGATGGCGTTTGCGATGGCCGCGCTCGGCTTGAGCACGGAGCCGGTGCTGACGGCAACCGCGCTGGTGCTGGCCGGCGCGGTCTGGATGGCCGCGATCGCGCTGTTCAATATCGGCGTGCAGCTCTCGGCGCCGCGCTGGGTCGCGGGCCGCTCGCTCGCGGCGTTCCAGGCCTCGATCTCGGGTGGTATCGCGATCGGCGCCTGGGGCTGGGGCCATCTCACCGACTATGCCGGGGTCGAGGTCGCACTCCTGGTCGCGGCCGGCCTGATGCTGATCTCGCCGCTGCTCGGCGTCTGGCTAGCGATGCCGCGCGTCGGCGCGCGCAATGAGGATGCCGAGGTGCTGGCCGATCCTGAGGTGAAGCTGTCGCTGACCGGCCGCAGCGGGCCCCTGGTGGTTGAGATCGAATACCGCGTAAGCCAAGAGAATGCCCGCGCCTTCCACAATGTGATGCAGGACGTACAGCTCTCCCGGCAGCGCAACGGCGCCTATGGCTGGTCGATCGCACGCGACATCGCCGATCCGGAATTGTGGACCGAGCGCTATCATTGTCCGACTTGGCTCGACTACTTACGCCAGCGCAACCGTTCGACTCAGTCCGAACGCGCGCTGCATCAGGAAGCCATGGCCTTCCACATCGGCCCCGAGCCGGTGCGGATCCGGCGCATGCTGGAGCGTCCGTTCGGCTCGGTGCGCTGGAAGGAGGACACGCCGGACCGCGCCAATAGCGAAGTGCTGCCGGTGGTCGCGACCGCGGCGGGGAGCAGCACGTAAGCCTCACGTTCGTCATTCCGCAGCGCGCCGTCAGGCGCGAGGCCGGAATGACAGCTTACTGCCCGTGATCCGTCAGCACCTTGTCGCAGCCTTTGCTCAGCCGGGTGCGGTTCTGCTTCAGGCAGGCGAGCACGGCGCCATCGCCATTGTTCATCACGGCGCGGCAGAAGCGACTGACATCACGCGCGCAGGCATCGTGGCCGGGCTGCTGCTGCGCGGACGCGGCCGATGCGCACAGGAGCAAAGAAATAACGAAAAGAAATCTAGCCATCGCGTAATGCCTCTTACCCGGAAGAAATGTGCGGGCGAAGCTAGTGCGATGGTCCTAAGGCCGCAACGGCTTTGTTGAGTGGCTGCAACGTGCCGCCGCATGGCCCCGGCTTGACGCCGGGGCACATCGCGAGGGGAGCTATCCGACGCAACGATCGCCGTGTTGCTTACTGCTTGTCCTGCGTGTCAGCGACCTTGCGCGACGCGCCCTTGGCGAGGTCCTTGTCCATCACCGCGCGGCAGCCGGCGCTTAAGTCAGAACGATGCTTGATCATGCACGCCGTGATCTTCGGGATATTGGGAATGTCCGCGGAGCAGAGTCGGAAGGCATCGCCAGTGCACATCTGCTGCGCTTCGGCCGAGAAGGCGAAGCCCGAGGTCGTCGAGACGGTCGACACGATGGCGGCAAAGCACAGGGCCAGGTTGGTGTCGCGGATCCTGCTGGAAAACGACTTGGTCATTTGAAGCTCCCATTGGCACCGTCGGAACGGCGCCGGTTGTTGATGGGAACTACGATGCTCCGGCCAAACCGTTTCCACCGTGATGATGGTCACGGGAGGCACAGCCTCTGTGACCTCAGTCACTTTGGCGCACTTCCACTTTGGCGCACCTCGCTGAAATTCCTGCGCGACCGGCGTCGCGTTGGTGTCACGTTAACTGTTCCTTCGCATTAATGGCTCGTCGCGCGGGAAATTCCGCCGGTTTGGTTGCGTAATTGGAAAGAATAGCGATGCGTAATGCGTTGGGCCTGATGCTGGCCAGTGTAGTTGCGGCGGTCGTGATCGCCGCCGGCGGTTGGTTTTATTATTCCGCGCGCGCCGATCAGGGCGCCCCCAAGACAGTTGCAGCCCGTGCCGCCGATCCATTGCCGGCACCGGCGAAGCTCGCCGCCAAGGATGACGTCGAGACCACCGCGGCGATCGCGGCCAAGCCGGCGGCAGCTGCCCCATCGCCCGCCCCGGCCATGCCGGTGCAGCAGAAACAAGCCTGCGCCAATCCGAATGCGCTGGGTGTTGCCCGCGTGGTCGAGATCGACACCACAGGCGGTCCCGGCTTCGGCTTCGAGCACTTCAAGCAGTTCGACTTTCTGACCGAGAAGGAGGTCGTGCTGACCTTCGACGACGGTCCGTGGCCGGTCAATACGCCCGCGGTACTCAAGGCGCTCGCGGATGAATGCACCAAGGGCCTGTTTTTCTCGGTCGGCAAGCACGCAACCTATCATCCGGAGATCCTGCGCCAGGTGCTGGCCCAGGGCCACACGGTCGGCACGCACACCTGGTCGCATGTCAACCTCAACAGCAAGAAGATGACGGAGCAGCAGGTCAAGGACGAGGTCGAGAAGGGCTTCAGCGCAGTGAGATTCGCGCTCGGCACCAATCCGGCGCCGTTCTTCCGCTTCCCGCAGCTTCAGCACAATCCGGCGATGGTGACCTATTTCGGCACCCGCAATGTCGCGATGTTCTCGACCGACATCGACTCCTTCGACTTCAGGAAGGGCGCCACGCCGGAGAAGATCGTCGAGACCGTGATGACCAGGCTGGACAAGCTCGGCAAGGGCATCATCCTGATGCACGACTTCCAGAAGCACACCGGCGAAGCCATGCCGGGGCTGCTCGCGCGGCTCAAGGCCGGCGGCTACAAGATCGTGCAGATGAAGGCCAAGACGAGCCTCCAGACGCTGCCGGAATATGACGAGGCGTTGCTGAAGGACCTGAAGGTGCCGACCTCAGGCACGAACTCCCGCCCGATATCGAGTGTGGTGCAGACGGTCTCGCAGTAGGCGATCACCCGCTCAGATAGCTTCAACTTGCGCTGTGGCCGGGCTCGTCCCGGCCATCCACGTTCTTGGGCTCTCGTCAACAGCTCGGGACATGGCGGCGAGAGCGCGGGCCGAGCAACAATGGGGTGTGCCATCAATGCGTGAAGAACCCTGCAACCCTCGACAACCCGTTCGGCACGAGGTTGTCACCCATGTCTCAGGTACGACCTGTTACCTATGTGTCCGGGCTAGACAAAAGGGGCGCTGGTGCCGCAAGAGGGATTCGAACCCCCGACCCCGTCATTACGAATGACGTGCTCTACCGACTGAGCTATTGCGGCGAACCCAGCCGGAGCCAGGACGATGCCGGCCCCGATACGCGCGCCCCTGATATCGGGCATGGCCCGAATTGGCAAGGACAAGCGTTCGAAATGGGCCTCATGCGCCCCAGCGAGACCAGAATCCGCGCCACCCGCCGGCCTGGGCCTTTGGCGTGCCGATTTGTTCCGTAAATTCGTCGCTCGGACCCTCGTCGTCGACCCCGGGATCATCCGGCGCGCGCACGATCGGGATCACGGCGGGGATGGGGGCCGGTCCGGGTTTGCCAATATCGGCACGGCTCCGGAAGACCGGCGTTGCCGCCGGCGGCGATGATTCGGCAGGCGCGGGAGCCGGATCAAGCGGCTCGGAAGGCGCGATCGTTGGCTCTTCCTTGGCAGCCTCCTTGGGGGCTTCCTCGGGAGCTTTCTCGGAACCTTCCTTGGCCTGAGGAGGGGAATTGTCCTGGGCGGCGAGGGCGGGGGCCGTCTCCAGCGGTTCCACCGGCGCCTCGCTGGCCACGGTCACTCGCTTCGGCGGGGGCGCCGCCAGCATGGCCTCCTCGAAGGCCGAGGATTCGATCGTGGTGCCCTTGTCGGAAGGCAGGCTCGCGACCGGCGTCTGCCATTGGAAGGCGTCGAGACGGCCGGTGACCGGAGAGACCGGGCGCCAGCGGTCGCTGACATAGCCGTCCGCAGTCCAGGCTGGATCGAGGCGGGCCCGCACCGCACGCAAGGTCCACGCGCGCGCACGGCCGCCATCGCCATGCTCGGTACGCTCGATCTCGGCCATCAGCAGCGCGACGCGCTGGGTCGGATCGTTGAGATACGGTGCGAGCACCTCGCGCGCGCGGGCGAACTCGGCGGCATCGATCGCAGCGCGCGCGATCGCGAGCTGGCCCTCGACATGGCCGGGCTTGTCGGCAGGCGTCTTGGCCGCGAGCGTCTCGACCCGCTGCAAGCGCTGCCGGGCGGAATCGCCGAGCTTCACATGGGCATAGGCTTCCGCAAGATCGGGATGCGGATTGGCGAGCCAGGCGGCCTCGATCAGCTTCATGGCGCGGCGCACCTGATGCGCCTCGCTCTCGAACCTTGCGGCGAGCACCGCGGCCGGCACCAGGGTCGGCGCGAGCTTGATCGCCTCCATCACGCTCTCGCGCGCGACGTCGCGATCCATGGTTTCCAATTCCAGCGCGCGGGCGGTGAGCAGGACGCCGCGCTGCCGGCGATAGGTACCCTTGTCGATCAGACCCGCGGACAGATTCGAATCGAGGATCGCGAGCGCGCCGCCCCAGTCGCCGCGCGCGCAGCGGAAGCCAAGCACGGCATGGGAGGCCCAGGTCGAGGACGGCGACAGCTTGATGGCTTCCTCCGCGATCGTCACGGCGCCGAGCGCATCGTCGGCGCGCTGCGCCTCGATGAACAGGCCCCGCAGGCCGAGCAGCCGCGTGTCCTCACGCTCGGTCATGGCGCGGAAGACGCGCTGCGCTTCGTCGCGATTGCCTTCGAGCTGCGCCGACTGCGCGTGCAAGAGCAGCGCGAGCGGATCGTCCGGCGCATGCCGTCGCGCCGCTGCCGCATGTCGACGGGCAAGCGCGGTGTCGCCATGACCGATCGCGAGCAGGCCGTGAGTGATAGCGTGGCGACCGCGGGCATGGCGCTTCTCATGACGACGGCGGCGCAGACGCCCCGGCATGCGCCACATCATGGTCAAGACGCTCCAGACCAGCACGATCGCGGCTGCGAAGATGCCGAGCCCGAGCACGAACCCGGGAAAGGTCGTCGTGGCACGGAGACCGCCCCAGGTCAGGACCAGATCGCCGGGCTGATCGGCAACCCAGGCTCCGCCGGCCGCCGCCAATGCGATCAGAATGAGAAAGAGGACGATGCGAAGCATGGCGATCCCTATACGCGCCGATCGTTGCGCGAATCTTTATTGAGCAGGCTTGGCTGGATCAGATTTGGCGAGATCCGCCATGGCATCGTCGGCGAATTTGCGGGAGGCGGCGAGCGCGGCGTCGCGAGCATCGGCCTTGTCGAGCCAGGCTTGCGCGGCAGTGCGATCAGTCTCCGGAAGCGACTTCAGCTCGCGACGCGCCTCCGCCACATCGTTGCGCAGCGCCGCCGAGGTGATGCGCGCCACGATCGCACCGCGGTCATTGCCGATGCCGTCGGTGCGTTCGATGCGGACGAGCTTCGACGCGCCCGCCTGGAGACGCTCGACGATACCGGTACCGCCGGTCTGGGTTTCCGCCGGCGGCGACAGCTTCGGCACGATATTGAGAAGCTCGCGGCTCAGCGCGACCGGCGTCGGGATGCCGGACGATGCAAAGGCGTCGAGCGGCTTCAGCATATCCGGCTTTGCCGCCAGCGATCGCGCCGCTGCCAATTGCTGTTGATAGGGATCGCCATGGCGAACGGCGACGTCGAGCAGGGCCGCCGCCACCACATGGCGCAGCGGCTTGTCGTCCATCGTCCTGGCATCGGCGATCTTCTCGCCTTGCTGCGCGAGCTCGGCCCGTTCGGTCCTGCTGGCGCGCTCGAGCTGCGCGATGCGGTCGTTGAGCGTGGCAAAATCGGGCGCGGCAGCACCTGGAGCGGATTTCACGTCGTTCAGTGCGCTCGCAGTCTTGTCGGATTGTGCGCGCAGATTGGCGATATCGCTGCGCAGACTGCTGACGGACTTCTCCAGCGCGTCGATCCGCGCCGTCATCGCCGGATCGGCGACGGGCTTGCCGGCCTTGGCTTCGACTGCGCTCACACGCCCGCTGAGCGCATCAACCGTCGCGCTCGTGACTTGCGGTGCGGCAGGCGGCGCCTGCACCGCGGGCCAGCCCAGCATCCAACCGACCGCAATCACGATTGCCGCTGCGACAGCGCCGGAGAGCGGGGCAACGACCCAGGGCGAAATCGGCTGCGATACGGGCGCGGATGCCACAGCGGCCGGCGCCTCGTCACGTTCCGGCTCAGCGTCAGCAAGTTCGGACTTTGCCGGCTCGGATTGTGCCGGCTCGGGCTCGGCGTGCTCCGGCGTCGGCTGAGCCTCGGGCTCGCCCGCCGCCTGCTGCGGCTGGGTCGAGACTTCGCTCGCCTCGAGGTCGATGGTGGGCGGGGCACGCTTGGCACGACGGCTGTCGGGGGCCAATCCTGCGTCTTCAGGCTTGTCGTCGACCATCGTGACGGTTCCTCACATCCATACCTTGCACAGATCCTTCGGATCCGATTGCGTCGGATTCGGCTCGACCTCTTACGCCAAACGGGTGCGCAAAGCACGCTCCAAGGTGTCGAATAAGGCATTTTCGTCCGGCGTCGCCGCCACCAGAACCTGCGACGCGCCGGCCTCTCGCAGCACGCCGGCAACCGTCTCGGACAGGCAGCATTGCGGTATAGCCAGCGCCGAGATTTCGACACCTTCGTCCCGCGCCGCCTCCAGGAACGCCCGCGCGCTGCGCCGGGAGTAGTGCAGCACCGCCTCGATCCCATGGGTGGCAAAGCCCTCGCAAACTTCTCGCGGCAGCAACTTGACCGGAGCCATGCGATAAGTGGTCTGCGTGACCACATTGAATCCTTCGGCGCTGAGCTCGGCGCCGAGATCACGCGACAGATCCGCACCCGCCAGATAAAGCAGCGTGCTCCTTTTCTTCAGCACCTTGTCGCGTGCACTCTGCACCACCTTGTCGCGCAAGGCCGCGGCGTCGCCACCGGCAACGATCACCTCGGCAAAGCCGGCGTCGCGTGCCGCAATAGCCGTGTGCTCGCCGACCGCAAACAGCGGCAAGTGCAACAGACCAAGGCCCGGCAATTGCGGCGCGACGCCGCGGATCGCATTGGCCGATGTAACGATGATGCCGTTATAGCTCGTCTCACTCTCGTCATGAAAGGCGACCGGCTCGAACTTGAGCACCGGCGCAAGCAGCACCACATGCCCTCGCGCGCGCAAACTCGCCGCCGTCGCCTCATTGTCGGGATGTGGTCGTGTGACGAGAATGGACATCGCTTGGTGTTCCCGAGCCATTTGACGGTGGCCATTTGCGAGGGCGGCCGCGCGTGACGATTGCGCAAGCCGTGCCCGGAATGCTACCGGACGTACCAGAACTCTGCTTTACGGATGAGCGCAAGGGCGCAAGTTGGATAACAATTCGCCAATGCTGGTATTGGGCATCGAAACCACGTGCGACGAAACCGCCGCAGCCGTGGTCGAGCGCGCGCATGACGGTAGCGGCAAGATCCTGTCCAACATCGTACGGTCGCAGGTCGAGGAGCACGCCCGCTTCGGCGGCGTGGTACCGGAGATCGCCGCCCGCGCCCATGTCGATCTGCTCGATGACATCATCGGCCGCGCCATGAGTGAGGCCGGCGTCGGCTTCGCCCAGCTGGGAGGGGTCGCGGCGGCCGCGGGTCCGGGGCTGATCGGCGGCGTCATCGTTGGGCTCACCACCGCCAAGGCGATCGCGATGGTGCACGACACCCCGCTCATCGCCGTGAACCACCTGGAGGCGCACGCGCTGACGCCACGTCTCACCGACGGGATCGAATTTCCCTATTGCCTATTTCTCGCCTCGGGCGGACATACCCAGATCGTTGCGGTCACCGGCGTCGGCAAGTATGTGCGGCTCGGCACCACAGTCGACGACGCCATTGGCGAGGCCTTTGACAAGGTCGCGAAGATGCTGGGCCTGCCTTATCCCGGCGGTCCGCAGGTCGAGCGCGCGGCGGCAAGCGGCGATGCGATCCGCTTCGCCTTTCCACGCCCGATGCAAGGGCGCCCCGACGCCAATTTCTCGCTATCCGGTTTGAAGACGGCCGTCCGCAACGAAGCAAGTCGCATCGCCGAGCTCACACTGCAGGACATCAGCGACCTCTGCGCGAGTTTTCAAGCCGCCGTGCTGGAGTCGACGGCCGACCGGTTGAGCGTCGGTCTAAGACATTTCCGCGAGCGGTTCGGCGCGCCGCGCGCGCTCGTGGCCGCCGGCGGCGTGGCCGCCAATCAGGCGATCCGCGGGGCCCTGCACGACGTCGCGCAGCAGGCCGGGACCCAGCTGATCATGCCGCCGCCCGAGCTCTGCACCGACAATGGCGCGATGATCGCCTGGGCCGGCGCCGAACGCCTCGCGCTCGGCATGACCGATACGATGGACGCGCAGCCCCGCGCACGCTGGCTGCTCGATGCCAACGCGACGGCACCGGCGGGCTACGGCAACACGCGAGCGGGATTCTAGTGATGACCGCGTTCGATTCCGTCGCCGTGGTCGGGGCAGGTGCCTGGGGCACGGCTCTCGCAATTGTGGCGGCGCGGGCAGGACGGAACGTGATGCTGTGGGCGCGCAATGCCGAACATGCGACGCGGATTGCCTCGACGCGCGACAATCCGCGGCTGCCCGGCGTGCGGATCGCTGCGGAAATCGTCGTGACGAGCGATCTGGCGCTCGCCGCGCGCGCCGACATGCTGCTGATCGCAACGCCCGCGCAGCACCTGCGCGGCGCGGTCAACCTGCTGGCTTCGCACATTGCAAGGCCGGTACCCGTCGTCGCCTGCGCCAAGGGCATCGAGCACGGCACCCACAAATTCATGACCGATGTGATCACCGAAGCTGCACCGGGCGCGCAGCCGGCGATCCTGTCAGGCCCGAGCTTCGCCGACGATGTCGCGCGCGGCCTGCCGACCGCGGTAACGCTGGCGGCGAAGGAAGAAGCGCTGGCTACCAGGCTCGTGCAGGCGCTGGGCTCGCCGACATTCCGGCCCTATCATTCCACCGACATCCGCGGCGTCGAGATCGGCGGCGCGGCCAAGAACGTGCTGGCGATCGCGGTCGGCATTGCGGTCGGACGCGAGCTTGGCGCCTCGGCCCAGGCCGCGCTCACGACCCGCGGCTTTGCCGAACTGACACGCCTCGGTCGCGCGCTTGGTGCGCGCAGCGAGACCCTCACGGGCCTGTCCGGCCTCGGTGATCTCATTCTGACCTGTTCGAGCCCGCAATCACGGAATTTCGCGCTTGGCCTCGCACTGGGCCGCGGTGAGAACCCGCCCGCAGGCAAGCTTGCCGAGGGCGAGTCCACCGCGCCGGTGCTGATCGAGCTTGCGGCTTCGCAAAACATCGAGATGCCGGTATCGGAAGCGGTCGCTTCGATCCTGAGCGGCCGGAGCACAATCGACGCCGCGATCTCGGGGCTGTTGACGCGCCCCTTCAAGGCAGAGGAATGAACATGGCTTATTGGCTGGTGAAATCCGAACCGTCGGTGTGGTCCTGGGACCAGCAGGTGGCGAAGGGCGCCAAGGGCGAGGCCTGGACCGGCGTGCGCAACTTCACCGCGCGCCAGAACCTCGTCGCCATGAAGAGGGGCGACAAGGCGTTCTTCTATCATTCCAACGAGGGCAAGGAGATCGTCGGCATCGCGGAGGTCATCAAGGAAGCCTATCCGGATCCGACCGACAAGACCGGCAAGTTCGTCTGCGTCGACATCAAGGCCGACAAGCCCCTGAAGACACCGGTGACGATGGCGGCGATCAAGGCCGAGAGGAAGCTCGCCGACATGGCGCTTGTGAAATATTCGCGCCTGTCGGTGCAGCCGGTGACGGCGGAGGAGTGGAAGCTCGTCTGCAAGATGGGTGGGATGTCGTCCTAGGTACGTAGCCCGAATAAGCGAAACTCGACCCTACGTCTCCGGCAGCGCAAACACCTCGCACGGCGCGGCGATCCCACGCAGCGAATGCGATCCGAGCGCGATCAGAGGCATGTCCGTCTCTGCAGCGAGCGCGCCCGACACCAGCACGGTCCGCCCCAACGGCTTGCATAACCCTTCGAGCCGGCTGACGAGATTGACGGCGGGGCCGATCGCCGTGAAATCGAGCCGGTTGGCAGCGCCGATATTGCCCCAGAGCATCTCGCCGAGATGGAGGGCGGCACCGAACGCGAGCGGCGGCGAGCCGTTGCCGCGGCGCTCCTCGTTGAGATAGGCCATCCCGGCTTCGGCCGCGCTCGCGGCGCGCAGAGCGGCCTCGCAGGCACGCCGCGGTGACGCTTCGACCACCGGAAAGATCGCCAGCACGCCGTCGCCGATGAATTTCAGCACCTCGCCGCCGAAGGCGTGAACGGCGCCGGCGATGCGGTCGAACCAGGCATCGAGCGCTGCGATGACATCGCCCGGCGGACTTGTCTCCGACAAACCGGTGAAGTTGCGCAAGTCGGCATAGAGCAACGCGGCCTGAATGGTGTCGCCAAGATCGCGCCGCAGCGGCGCCGCCAGCACCCGCTCCGCACTGCGCTTGCCGAGATAGGCGTCGAGCGTCGCCCGCAACGTGGCACGCGCGGCGAGCACGGCGAGCGGCGTCGCGGCAAAACGTGCAGCCTGACGCAATCGTTCGATCTCGTCCGAGGTGAACGGACGCGGCCCGATCCACCCGAGCAAAGGCCCATCGGCCCGTCCGACGATGTCTTCCTGCACCTCACCGCCCGCGATATCGCGCAGCCAGCGGCGGCCGGCATCGTTCGGCGGGTCCGGTGCCAGGCCGCCCGGCGCAAAGCCGAGCGCTTCGATCACCCGGCCGGTATCGGCGCGCCACAACCAGGTCCGCTTCGCGATCAGCGGGTGAGGCACTTCCAGGGTCAGCGCGCCCGCTGCAAGCGGCACGCCATCAGCGACCAAATGTGCGCCGAGTTCCGCAAGCAGGCGGTCCGCCCCAACACTATCTGCGGCGGCATCGACAAGCCAGGCGAGGGTCGGGGAGAGGTGCATGGCTCAATCATGACGAAAGCGCGCCGTCTTTGTCACGGGCAATCCTTGACGGGCCGCTCCGGCCCCGCCATGTCCGAGTGTGAGCCCAGGGATGATCGCCAATGACCGAACCGTTCATAGTGCGACGCGAGACCCAGATCGCCGCCCCGCGCGCGACTGTTTTCGCCTATCTGACCGACCCCGAGAAGATTTTGAGCTGGATGGGTTCCGACGCGACCACGGAGCCGCATCCCGGCGGGCTCTATCTTCTGAAGGGCGTCGGCCCGCGCGGCGGCGTCGCCCGCGGCGCTTTCCGCGAGGTCGTGCCGGTGCATCGTCTCGCCTACACGTTCGGCTGGGAGGGCGGCCAGGAAGTGCCGCCCGGCTCGAGCCTGGTCGAGATCGATCTGATTGAGCAGGACGGCGGCACGTTGCTGCGGATGACCCACAGCGGCTTGCCGACCGCAGAACAGGCCGCCGCACATGCGACGGGGTGGGCACACTATCTGGAACGGCTCACCACGGCCGCTGCGGGCGGCGATCCCGGTCCGGACCGCGGCGTTTCGAACAAAGCGTAGCCGACAGGCGGATCAGACCGCCGCGGTCGCCACCACTTGCGCCAGAAGCTGCTCGCGCCTCGCCTGCGAGCGCTGGCCCTTCATGGTCGCGGCAAAGCGTTCGAGGATGCCGTCCTCGAAGGCGGTGACGATGGTGTCGTGGACGTAGCTCTTGCGGCAGATCGCCGGCGTGTTGGAGAGCTGGTCGGCGGCGGCGCGGATTGCGTCAAGCACCTGCTTCTTGCGGCCACGCTGGCTGGTCGCCGGCGTGATCCGCGACAGCGATTCCACGACCACGGCGGACGCCATCAGCGTGCGAAAATCCTTCAGCGAGATCTTGATGCCGGCGATCTCGCGCAGAAACGCATTCACCTGCGTGGTATTGACCGCGCGCACGATGCCGTAGGCATCGCGATACTGGAACATGCGCTTGCCCGGAACGCGCTGCAAAATGCCGATGGCGCGGACTAGCTTGGCTGCGTCGCACTCCTTCCGCACCGCCTTGCCGCCCTTCGCCTTGAAGGTCATCACAAAGCAATCGTCTTCCAGCGTGACGTTGGACTTGAGCAGCGTGGTGGCGCCGCGAGTGCCGTTGAGACGGGCGTAGGATTCGTTGCCCGGACGGATCGCGGTGCGGGCGATCAGTTCGATGACGGCCGAGAGCGCGAATTCGCGCGTCGGCTCGTCGCCCGACAGGAACGCCGAGACCTTGCGCCGGATTTTGGGCAGCGCGCCGACAAGCTTCTCCAGGCGATGCGCCTTGCGGTGCTCGCGGACCTTCTCCCAATCGGCGTGATAGCGATATTGCAGCCGACCCGCGGCATCGCGTCCCACGGCCTGGAGATGCGAGCTCGGATCGGCGGAGTAGCGCACCTCCCGGTAAGCTGGCGGCACTGCCATGGCGTGCAGCCGGCGGATGGTGCGGGCGTCGCGGATATGGGCCCCGTTCGGGCGGACGAAGGAATAGCCCTTGCCGCGCTTGATGCGCCGGATGGTCAGCTCGTTTTGGTCGCTGAGCCGTAGGCCGAGTTCCCTTGCGAGCGCCTCGACGGTTGCCGCCGGCCTCGTGTCGAAGGTCTTTTTGGGGCTGGAACGCCTGAAACCAGCTGGTTTCGGCCATTGTCCAAGGGCTTTGGCGAGGGCAATGGCCGCAGGATCGGCTGAAGCGGGCCGCATCGTCCCGAGATTCTGCTGATCCATCATAGTGTTAAGCCTTGGCCCTGTGTCTTACCGTTCAATGCCGCTGTTCTGATTTTTGTTCCTGGGGTCTCTTTGGACCCGGGTTGGCCATTTAGGGTGTTCCGAACCGTATTGCGAGTCCTGAATCAGTGATAGGCGGTTGCCAAATACCTCGAGACGGCGCATGCGGCTCTGCACGCCGCTATTTCGGCGATCTGGGTAAAGAGCCGAAAGGCGCCCTTGGCCGGCTTCAGATTTGCGCCAGCCGCCATCGCGGACCTTGATCCTCCGCATGGTCGGCCGCCCGCCGAAGGTCCAGCTTGTGCTCCTTGTCGGGTCCGGTTAGCCCGACGCATAATCGTTCAGCGATCAAGTCGGCTTGCCAATCGCATGCGTTCGGCTTGCCGTATGTGGAGGGAAACATGTCCGAGAAGATCTACGACGTACCCGCAGAGTGGGCGAAGCGGGCCTGGGTCGACCAGGCCAAGTACAGGGACATGTATGCGCGCTCGATCTCGGACCCGAACGGTTTTTGGGCGGAGCAGGCCAAGCGCATCGACTGGATGAAGGCGCCGACGAAAATCGAGAACGTCTCGTTCGCGCCCGGCAACATCTCGATCAAATGGTTCGAGGACGGCGTTCTTAACGTCGCCCATAATTGCATCGACCGGCATCTGGCCAAGCGTGGCAACCAGACCGCGATCATCTGGGAAGGTGATGATCCCTCCCAATCCCGTCACATCACCTACAAGGAGCTGCACGACGAGGTCTGCCGGATGGCGAACATCCTGCGCACCCGCAACGTTGGGAAGGGCGACCGCGTCACCATCTATCTGCCGATGATCCCGGAAGCGGCCTATGCGATGCTGGCCTGCGCGCGAATCGGCGCGATCCACTCCGTGGTGTTCGCCGGCTTCTCGCCCGACAGCCTCGCCCAGCGCATCAATGACTGCCAATCCAAGGTGATAATCACCGCGGACGAAGGCCTGCGCGGCGGCAAGAAGGTGCCGCTGAAGGCCAATGTCGACGCGGCGCTCGCCAAAACCGACGGCGTCGACTGGGTCGTCGTGGTCAAACGCACCGGCGGCAAGATCGACATGAACCCGACGCGCGACCTCTGGTACCACGAGGCGGCGGCGATGGTGACGACGGAATGCCCGCTTGAGCACATGCATGCCGAGGATCCGCTGTTCATCCTCTATACCTCGGGCTCGACCGGCCAGCCCAAGGGCGTGCTGCACACCTCGGGCGGCTATCTCGTGTTCGCCTCAATGACGCATCAATACGTCTTCGACTATCACGACGGCGACATCTACTGGTGCACCGCCGACGTCGGCTGGGTCACCGGTCACAGCTACATCCTCTACGGGCCGCTCGCCAACGGCGCGACCACGCTGATGTTCGAAGGCGTGCCGAACTATCCCGATAATTCCAGGTTCTGGAACGTCATCGACAAGCACAAGGTCAACATCTTCTACACCGCGCCGACCGCGATCCGCGCGCTGATGCAGTCCGGCGACGAGCCGGTGAAGAAGACCTCGCGCGCCTCGCTTCGTCTGCTCGGTTCGGTCGGCGAGCCGATCAATCCGGAAGCCTGGGAGTGGTATCACCGTGTCGTTGGCGACGACCGCTGCCCGATCGTCGACACCTGGTGGCAGACCGAGACCGGCGGCATCCTGATCACGCCGCTGCCGGGCGCAACAAAACTCAAGCCGGGCTCGGCGACGCAACCGTTCTTCGGCGTTGTGCCGGAGATCGTCGATGCCGACGGTAGGGTGCTCGAGGGCGAGGCCACCGGCAATCTGTGCCTGACGCGATCCTGGCCGGGCCAGATGCGCACGGTCTATGGCGACCATGCCCGCTTCGAACAGACCTATTTTTCGACCTACAAGGGCAAATACTTTACCGGGGATGGCTGCCGGCGTGACGCCGACGGCTATTACTGGATCACCGGCCGCGTCGACGACGTCATCAACGTCTCCGGCCATCGCATGGGCACCGCGGAAGTCGAGAGTGCGCTGGTCGCGCACGAGAAGGTGTCGGAGGCGGCCGTGGTCGGCTTCCCGCACGACATCAAGGGCCAGGGCATCTACGCCTATGTCACGCTGATGGCCGGCGTCGAGCCGACCGACGATCTGCGCAAGGAGCTCGTGACCTGGGTGCGCAAGGAGATCGGCCCGATCGCCTCGCCCGACCAAATCCAGTTCGCCCCGAGCCTGCCCAAAACCCGCTCCGGCAAGATCATGCGCCGCATCCTGCGGAAGATCGCTGAGGACGAGCCGGGCAGCTTAGGGGACACCTCGACGCTGGCCGATCCCGCCGTGGTCGACGACCTCGTCAAGAACCGGCAGAACCGGAAACAAGCATAGGCTCAACCCATCGTCATTCCGGGGCGGTCCGCAGGACCGAACCCGGAATCTCGAGATTCCGGGTCACGCTGTCGCGCGCCCGGAATGACGCGGCTCACATCCTCACGCACTCGTCAGCATGCGCGACGCACGTCCGCCTCTTTCCCGCCGAGTGTTGTTTTCAAGTCATTTACTTTATTTCGAACATTTCCTTTGTTCCCCCCGCTGGCTGGCACTTGGCGGCCGTGCGTGGAAACCATCCGGTTAACAAGCGCGGTTAGGAATGTCTGGGCAAGCCGCAATTGCCGGGTTTGCGTGGTTTGGACGATCCTTTCGGGGCAAGGGAAAATGATATCGATGAGGATTGCGGTGGCGCTGGCCGCCACCATCGGGGTCGGGGTCTTGATGTCGACGGCGGCCGAGGCGCGGCCGGAAATGGTCGGGACGAACCTGGCCGATTATTCGCCGGGCACGATCGTGGTCAAGACCAGCGAGCGGCGGCTCTATCTCATTCTCGATAGCGGCCATGCCGTGCGCTATCCGGTTGGCGTCGGCAAGGCCGGCAAGCAATGGGCCGGCACGACCAAGATCGACGGCAAGTATCTCAATCCGGCCTGGGCACCGCCTGCCGAGGTGAAGCGCGACAAGCCGAACATTCCCGACGTCATCCCGGGCGGCTCGCCTCGCAACCCGATGGGCGTTGCGGCGATGACGCTGTCCGGCGGCGAATATGCGATCCACGGCACCAACGTGCCGGGCTCGATCGGCGGCTTCGTCTCCTATGGCTGTATCCGCATGCTCAACGACGACATCACCGATCTCTATGGCCGCGTCCCCGTGGGCACGACGGTGGTCGTCACGCACTGATCGAAGAGACCGGGAGAGGATTGCGAAAGCCGCGTCTTGCGACGCGGCTTTTTTGTTACCAGAAACGCCAGCCCCGCGCGCACCAGCCGTCGCGATGGCCGCCATTGTAACTGCGCACGTAACCGCCCGCGAGCAGCGTGGCCGCGACGTTGGCAGTCCGCCGGGTCGCGACATCAGCGAGAATGCGTCCGTATTTGTCGGGTCCGAGATTGGAAATCGTCACGTCCCCCTGACCGAGCAGATTGCGCAGCGCATCGGTGGCGGCTTCGGCCTTGTTCAGCTCATCCTGGCAGGATGCCTTCAGTTCCGGCGCATCGATGCCGCGCAGGCGAACCCGCACAACGAGATGGCCGCCGCTGCGCTGATGCACGCGCGCCAGAAACGTGTCGCCGTCGACAGTGCGGATGACCTCGACCGGCTGGCGAGCGCCAGCATCTCCCGCCTGCTGGAGGACGACTTCGGTGGTCTGGCGTTCGGGCCCATGCGGGACGGGCCAGTTCGTGCCGTGCCGGAAGGCAAGCACGACAGCCGTCACGACGCCGACCACGAACATCCAGGGCAACAGTCCGGAGAATCGGCGATGGAACGGAGAGCCGCCGAACTGCGGCCGATAGGCACTAGGGCGATTGGGCAGGCGCATCCAGCCAAGCTAGGGCTGAGTCGGGGAAACGGACAAGTGCGACGCTCCAGATGCGACAATTCCGATCGACAGACGAGCCCTGCAGGAAAGTTCCACTTTCATGGATTGTCGACTCGATGGGCGAGGCAAACGAATTCGCGGTGCGGCGGGAGCGGATCGTGTCGCCAACTTCGCGCTCGTCGGCGGCGCATTCGTCTTCTCGGTGCTGAACATCGCCGGCCCGATCGTCGCACCGCGAGGTGCTGTTACAGCTCGCGGTGGCAAGAAGACAATCGAGATTCCCTGTTTCGGTCGTGGTGACGGGATCGGCGACGACGCGCATGCGGCCAAAACATTCAAGGAAGCCTGATCGGCATCGAGCAGATGGAATCCGAGCAGAGAATAAGCAAGCCGCGCGGGCAAGTTCATCGAGATCATGTCGCCTGTCGCTCACCGAGCGCGAGCATCGCGATCTGTGATGGCCACGGCGGACATCCCGCTGGACCAGCAAGGGCTCAAAAGTCGGAAGCGATGCCCTTGCTCTCCCAATCGCCGTAGCGAGTGGGCTCTGGTCCCTTGGGTCCCTGAAGCTCCTTCGGCCGCGCTTTGGCTTCGGCTGCCGCGGCCTGCCGTCGCGCCTCGGCTTCAGCCAGCGCGCGCTGGGCTGCGGGCGGCAGCGGCTTGCGATCGGGAACGGAAGGCTGGTCACTCATCGTGCGGCTCTTCTAGCGCAGGACGGCCCGCAGCGCGACGTCCAATAACGCATCCCTGAAATGGGGCCCAAGGGCTGAAAAAGCCGGAAGCGATTCTTACATTTGGCATATTCGCGTGCCACAAACGAGCCGGTTAAGGCATGCGCCCATCGCGGCGGAACTGCCGCTCGCTCAGAACCTTGCTTCCGCATGCCATCTCAACGTTTCGCCCCTCCGTCCGAAGTGCCAGGTCTTGCGGCACGGCGGATTGCCGCCGACATCGTCGACGGCGTGCTGCACAAGCACCGCACGCTCGACGACCAACTCGACGGAAGCGGCGCTCATCCCGGACTGAAGTCGCTGGCCGACCGCGACCGCGCGCTGATGCGGCGCCTGGTCGCCACCGTGCTGCGCCGCCTCGGCACGCTTGGCCACGTGCTCTCCCGCCTGCTCGACAAGGGCATTCCCTCCGACGCACCGCGTGCGCAGAGCGCGCTCCTGATCGGCGCGGCGCAGATCCTCTGGATGGACGTGCCCGACCACGCCGCCGTCGATCTCTCCGTTCGCCTCGTGCAATCCGACCGGCGCGCCGCGCGTTATGCCGGGCTCGTCAATGCCGTGCTGCGCCGCTGCGCGCGCGAGGGCAAGGCTCTGGTCGAGGAAGTTGCCACGCAATCGCTGGACCTGCCGCCATGGCTGCTCGCGCGCTGGAGCGCGCATTATGGCGAGGCGACAGCGAGAGACATGGCGCTCGCGCTCGGCCACGAGCCGTCGCTCGATCTGACGGTGAAGTCGGATGCCGCGCAATGGGCAAGCCGCCTGCATGGCGAGACGCTGCCGACCGGGACCGTGCGGATGCTGCTGCATGGCGCGGTGACCATGCTGCCGGGCTTTGCCGAGGGACAATGGTGGGTGCAGGACGCCGCGGCCGCGCTGCCCGCTCGGCTGTTCGGTGATATCAACGGCAAGTCCATCGCCGATCTCTGCGCTGCCCCCGGCGGCAAGACCGCGCAGCTGGCACATGCCGGCGCGCATGTCACGGCCATCGACCGCTCGCCCGCCCGGGTGGCGCGGCTGCGCGAAAACCTGCGGCGATTGTCGCTCCAGGCCGAGACGGTCGTCGCTGACGCCGTTGAATGGGCCGGCCCTGCCGAAGCCTTCGACGGTATTTTAATCGATGCGCCCTGCACCTCGACCGGTACGATCCGCCGTCATCCCGACGTGGCATGGCTCCGGCAGCAATCCGACATCGCCGCCCTGACCGCGCTCCAGCAGCGGCTGCTGCGCAAATCCCTGTCGCTGCTTAAATCCGGCGGGACGCTGGTCTACTGCACCTGTTCGCTGGAACCCGAAGAGGGTGAGCAGGCCATCGCTGCGCTGCTGGCCGCAGAGCCCGCGCTTCGCCGCGTTCCAATCGAGGCGTCCGAGGTCGCAGGTCTCGACGAAATCCTCACCGCGGAAGGCGATCTGCGCACCCTGCCCAGTCATCTTCCAAACGCCGATCCCAAGCTCGGCGGGCTCGACGGATTCTACGCGGCTCGGCTCGTTAAATCCTGATTTTGCACTGGATTTTGCACCCCCGACGCTAATTCGCACCCTTTCAAGGTGGTGTCAGCCGTGCGATTTTGGGATTAATAAGGATTCGTCGGAATCCTCCTCTCCCCTTCAAGGCAAGGCGTGTCGGTCGCTCAACGCAGACGTATCTCGACGCTGGTGATGAACCGCTTCGCGCGGAACATGCTCGCGCGCGCGAGCGGCGGACCTGTGGCGGTGTCGCGGGTCTGGCCCAGCCGCACCGACCGGCTGATCATCGCGCCGCATGACCTGCGTACCGCGGATGCGACCCGCGCCGCCGAGATCTATGCCGGCCGCTTCGTCTTCGCCGGCAAGATCGTCAATTGCCATGGCCGCTCGATCTTCGATCTCGAACCGCCGTCGGAGGATTGGGAGGTCGCGCTGCTCGGCTTCGGTTGGCTGCGGCACTTACGCGCCGCCGACACCGCGCTGACGCGGGCGAATGCGCGCGCACTGGTCGAGGACTGGATCTCGAACCCTGCCAACAAGCGCCGACCGGTCGCGCGGCGCGCCGACGTGCTGGCGCGGCGCGTGATCTCGCTGCTGTCACAGGCACCCTTGGTGCTCAACGACACCGACAACAAGTTTTACCGCCGTTACTTGCGCGCCCTCGCGCGCGAGATCCGCTTGCTGCGCTACGCCATGCTCGACATTCCCGACGGGGTGCCGAAGCTCCAGGTGCTGATCGCGCTGTGCTACGCGGCGTTATGCCTCGCCAACCAGGCACGCCACATCCGCACCGCCTCGAAAAAGCTCTCCGACGAATTGCAGCGGCAGATCCTGCCCGACGGCGGACACATCTCCCGTAACCCGGGCGCCCTGATCGATCTCCTGATCGACCTGTTGCCGCTGCGACAGACCTTCGCGGCGCGTAACATCGCGCCGCCGCCGGCGCTGCTCAACGCGATCGACCGCATGATGCCGATGCTGCGCTTCTTTCGCCATGGGGACGGCAATTTCGCGCTGTTCAACGGCATGAGTGCGACGCCGTCCGACCTGCTCGCCACGCTGCTCGCCTATGACGATACCCACGGCGCACCGATGGCGAACATGCCGCATACAGGCTTCCAGCGGCTCGACGCCGGCCAGACCACGCTGATCATCGATACCGGACCCCCGCCACCGGCGGGCGTCAGCCACGACGCCCATGCCGGCTGCCTGTCGTTCGAACTGTCCTCCGGCATCAGCCGCATCGTCACCAATTGCGGAATGCCGACCACGGGCCGCGACAATTGGCGGCCGTTCGCACGGGGCACCGCAGCGCATTCGACGCTGGCCTATCACGACACCTCATCCTGCCAGTTCGTCGAGATGTCGGCGATGAAGCGCCTCCTGCACGGCGCGCCCGTCACCAGCGGCCCGGTCGAGGTCGAGAGCTATCGCGAAATTGTCCAGAACGGCACCCTGCTTACAACCTCGCATGACGGCTATTTCGCCAAATTCGGCGCGATTCATCGCCGCGTGCTGATGATCGCCAATGACGGTGCGCGGATCGACGGCGAGGACACGCTGTCGCCGCCGCAAGGCGGACGCTTCAAGGGCGCCGATGCCGATTTCGCGCTGCGCTTCCATCTGCATCCGGCAGTGAAGGCGAGCCGGTTGTCGGATGCGCGCGGCGTCATGCTGGTGCTGCCGAACCGCGACGTCTGGACCTTTGAGGCGCTCGACGACAAGGTCGATCTCGAAGACAGTGTGTTCCTGGCCGGCAATGACGGGCCGCGCCGCACCGCGCAGATCGTGATCCGGCAGGATGCGCGGCAGGCTCCCTCGATCCGCTGGAGTTTTGTGCGTTCCACTGCCTCGCCAGCGGTGACCAATGCGCGCCGTAATGCCCGTCGCGAGCCGGAACTTCCCTTGTAAACAGGCGCGATCCGGCGCTATCTAGCCGTTGAGAGCGACTCCGAAAGCTGCTATCGAGCGCTCGTTCGCGCGACTGGCGACCTTGGATGGAGCACCATCGGGAAGCGCGACACATATCCGCCGCGCGCCTGGGCATAGACACTCCCTGAACAGAGGATCTTGCTCATGACTGACCATCTCCGTCGCGCCACCCGCGCCCTACTCTCCGTTTCCGACAAGACAGGCCTGATCGAGTTCGCAAAGGCGCTTGCCGTGCACGATGTCGAACTGGTCTCGACCGGCGGCACCGCCAAGGCGATCGCCGCCGCCGGCCTCAAGGTGAAGGACGTCTCCGAGCTGACCGGCTTCCCCGAGATGATGGACGGTCGCGTCAAGACGCTGCATCCGAAGGTGCATGGCGGCCTGCTCGCGATCCGCGACAACAAGGACCATACCGACGCGATGAAGACCCACGGCATCGCGCCGATCGACCTCCTCGTCGTCAACCTCTATCCGTTCGAAGCGACCGTCGACAAACGCGCCGGTTTCGAGGATTGCATCGAGAACATCGACATCGGCGGCCCCGCCATGATCCGCGCCGCCGCGAAGAACCATGACGACGTCGCCGTCGTGGTCGAGGCAGAGGACTACAAGGCCGTGCTCGACGAGCTCGTCGCCAACAACGGCGCAACCACGCTGAAGCTGCGTCGGCGCCTTGCGGCAAAGGCCTATGCCCGCACCGCGGCCTATGACGCCGCGATCTCGAACTGGTTCAACCGGCAGCTCGAAGTCGACGCGCCGGACTTCCGCGCCTTCGGCGGCAGGCTGATCCAGTCGCTGCGCTATGGCGAGAACCCGCACCAGACCGCTGCGTTCTACGCAACCCCCGAGAAGCGCCCGGGCGTCTCGACCGCGCGGCAGCTCCAGGGCAAGGAACTCTCCTACAACAATATCAACGACACCGACGCGGCCTATGAATGCATCGGCGAGTTCGATGCAAAACGCACCGCGGCCTGCGTCATCGTCAAGCACGCCAATCCCTGCGGCGTCGCGGAAGGGCCGAACCTCGTCGAGGCCTATCGCAGGGCGCTGGCCTGCGATTCCACCTCGGCGTTCGGCGGCATCATCGCGATGAATCGTCCGCTCGATGCCGAGACCGCGCGCGAGATCACCAAGATCTTCACCGAGGTCATCATAGCGCCCGATGCCAGCGAAGAGGCGATCGCCATCATCGGCGGTAAGAAGAACCTCCGCCTGTTGCTCGCCGGCAGCCTGCCCGATCCGCGCGCGCCCGGCCTCACCGCCAAAACGGTGGCGGGCGGCCTGCTGGTGCAGAGCCGCGATAATGCCGTGGTCGACGACATGACGTTCAAGGTCGTGACCAAGCGTGCGCCTGATGATGCCGAGATGCGCGACCTGAAATTCGCGTTCCGTGTGGCAAAACACGTGAAGTCCAACACCATTATCTATGCCAAGGACCTCGCCACCGTCGGCATCGGCGCGGGCCAGATGAGCCGGGTGGATTCAGCGCGGATCGCAGCGCGCAAGGCCCAGGACGCGGCGAGTGAGCTGAAGCTCGCCGAGCCGCTCACCAAGGGCTCGGTGGTGGCGTCGGATGCGTTCTTCCCGTTCGCCGACGGCATGCTCGCCTGCATCGAAGCCGGCGCCACCGCCGTGGTGCAACCCGGCGGCTCGATGCGCGACGACGAGGTGATCAAGGCCGCCGACGAGCACGGCATCGCGATGGTCTTCACGGGGACGCGGCACTTCAGGCATTGAATTCGCTGTCATTCCGGGGCGCGCCATTTGGCGCGAGCCCGGAATCCATTTCTCCGCGCGACACGCTGCACGATAGATTCCGGGCTCGCGCTCCGCGCGCCCCGGAATGACGGCAGGAATGCTAATCCCGCACCCGCATCAACAGCCCCAATCCCGCGACGAAGAACACCACCAGCACGGCCATGCCGGCTTTCTGGCTCGCCGTCGCAGCGGTGATCATGCCGATCAACAGCGGACCGATGAAGGACGTCACCTTCCCGGTCAATGCGAACAGGCCGAAATACTGCGCGATGCGGTCCTTCGGCGCCAGACGGATCAGCAGCGTGCGCGAAGCGGCTTGCAACGGGCCGCCGGCGGCGCCGATCAGGCAGCCCAGCACCAGATAGGCACGCTCCGCCGCGCTCGAGAACAGGGCCGCACCCGGCTGCGGCGGCGCGACCTTGACGAACAACACACTGTCCTTGTCGACCAGCAGGATCGCCGCCACGGACAGCAGGAGGATCAGCAGGCTGCCGGCAATCACGCGCTTCGGCCCGAGACGATCGTCGAGCTTGCCGCCAAGCCACGCACCGAGGGCACCGGCGATCGCGAGCATGATGCCGAACGTGCCGATCTGGATCGTGTGCCAGCCGAAGGTGCCGGCGGCATAAATGCCGCCGAACGCGAACAGCGACACCAGACCGTCGGTGTAGATCATGTTGGCGAGCAGGAACGCCGCGAGCGATTTCTGCTTCGGCAGACCTTTGATCGATTGCTTCAGCTCAGACAGTCCTTCGCGCAGTGCCTCGCGCACCGGGCGCTTCGCCGGATAATCCGGCGTGAACAGGAACATCGGCGTCACGAAGATGATGAACCACAGCCCGGTCAACGGCCCGGCGGCACGGTCGCCCTGATGCGTGATCGGGTCGAGCCCGAATAGCGGCATCAAGCCGAGCAGCGTGCGGCCGGTCTCGGGATTGGCGGCGAGCAGGCCGAGCACGATGATCAGGCTGACGATGCCGCCAATGTATCCTGTCGCCCAGCCGGTGCCGGACAGCCGCCCGATCCGCTCCGGCGGCACCAGGGTCGGCATCATCGCGTTGTTGAAGAGGGTAGCGAATTCCGCGCCGACGCTGGCGAGCGCGACGGCGGTGAGCAGCGGCGGAATGATGGCGTCATCGCCGGGCTTGCCGATCCACAGCGTGCAGGACGCCAACACCAGCACCGCGCCGAAACCTGCGATCCATGGTTTCCTGCGGCCCGAAGCATCCGCGATGGCCCCGAGCACCGGCGACAGCAATGCGATCGCAAGGCCCGCGGCCGCCATCGCAAAGCCCCACAGCGATTGACCGGTGGCAGGATTTGGCGCGATGCCGGTCGCGAAATAGGGCGCGAACACGAAGGTGGTGATCAGGGTGAAATAAGGCTGCGCGGCCCAATCGAAGAAGATCCAGCTGACGACGGCGGCGCGCCGCGGATAGGTCCGCGGCACGCCGGCCATGCGCACATCCTGGGCGATCGTCGTCATCACGCAGTCCTCATCACGAACAGTTTTGCCTGTCTCGGGGCAAACCGTATAGCATTGCCGTGACGCGTGTGAACTGGCCGAAAAGCGCGACGGGAATTTTGATGATGTCGTCATATTCGACACGGCGGACATTTTTCGCCGTCATAGCCACGCTGGCGTTCGGTCTTGTCCCTCTGACGGCCCAGGATGCGCGGCGGGGCTATGTCCCGCCCGCGCGCGATATGGTGCGCGCCGCTGCTGCCGAACACGGCATGGTGGTGGCGCAGGAGAAGATATCTGCGCAGGTCGGCGCCGACATCCTGCGGCGTGGCGGCAATGCCGTCGATGCCGCGGTCGCCACCGGCTTTGCGATGGCCGTGACCTATCCGCGCGCAGGAAATATCGGCGGCGGCGGCTTCATGGTGATCCATTCCGCCGATCGCAATGAAGACATCACTATCGACTATCGCGAGACCGCGCCAGCTGCGACCACGCCGCAAGTTTTCCTCGGGCCCGACGGCAAGCCTGACCCGACGAGGTCACGGGATTCCGTGCTTGGCGTCGGCGTGCCCGGCACCGTTGCAGGTCTCGCGCTCGCATTGGAAAAATATGGCTCCGGTCAGTTCACGCTGGCGCAATTGCTCGAGCCGGCGATCGCGCTCGCTCGCGATGGCTTTGTCGTCAGCGACGACATGGCCGATACGCTGCCGGCCTGGCACCGGCGGCTGGCGCGCTGGCCTTCCTCGGCCAAGATCTTCTCGCGCCCCGACGGCACGCCACTTGGCGAAGGCGACAGGCTGGCGCAGGGCGATCTCGCCGAAACGCTATCGGCCGTGGCCGCACAGGGGCCGCGCGGCTTCTATGAGGGGCCAGTTGCGGAGAAACTCGCCAAGGCCGTGGCTGACGCCGGCGGCATCATGACACCTGCCGATCTGAAGTCCTATCAGGCGGTGATCCGCGCGCCGGTGCGCGGCACCTATCGCGGCTACGACATCGTGTCGATGCCGCTGCCATCGTCCGGCGGCGTGGTGCTGGTGGAAACGCTCAACATTCTCGAAGGCTTCCGGCTCGCCGATCTGAAGCAGGGATCGTCGGCATCGCTGCATCTCCTGATCGAAGCCATGAAGCGTGCCTATGCGGACCGCGCGCGCTATCTCGGCGATCCCGCCTTCGTCAACGCACCGATCGAGACGCTGACCGCGAAGGACTACGCTGCCAAGCTGCGCGCGGGCATCTCCGCCGAGCGCGCCACGCCTTCGAAAGAGCTCGTTTCCGCTGCTGTCTCGCCGCGCGAGGGCAGCAACACCACGCATTTCTCCGTCGTCGACGGCCGCGGCAATGCCGTCAGCAACACCTACACATTGAACTTCAGCTATGGCGTCGGCCTCGTTGCCGACGGCACCGGCGTGCTGCTCAATAACGAGCTCGACGACTTCACCGCGGCGGTCGGCGCCTCGAATGCCTACGGCCTCGTCGGCTTCGAGGCCAATCTGCCAGGGCCTGGAAAACGCCCGCTGTCCTCGATGTCACCGACCATCGTGCTCAAAGACGGCAAGCCAGTGCTGGTGACGGGCTCGCCTGGTGGCAGCCGCATCATCTCGACCGTGCTCCAGGTGATCGTGAACGTCCTCGACTACAAGATGGATGTGGCTGCCGCCGTCTCCGTACCGCGGCTGCATCACCAATGGCTGCCGGACGAGGTGCGCGTCGAGAGCGGGTTTCCTGCCGATGTTCTGCTGGAGCTGAAGGCGATGGGCCACTTCGTTGTGGAGCCGATGGGACAGACATCGGCCAATTCGATTCTGGTGACGTCGAATGGGCCGCTCGGCGCGCCCGATCCGCGCACGCGTGGGGCGGAAGCTGCGGGACAGTAACCCTGTCACTGCGCCGAGATGATTTACCGCCCGACCTGATAAGGCCCGCCCTTTTCGAGCGCGCGGTTATACGCCGGCCGCGCGTGGATGCGCTCCAGGAACGCCATCGCCTTCGGATGACCCTGCTCCAGCCCGCCGCGCGCTTGCGCTGCTTCCAGCGGAAAGCTCATCTGGATGTCGGCTGCGGTGAACTCGTTGCCGGCGAACCACTCGCTGTTGCCGAGTTCGCTTTCCCAAAAATCCATGTGCTGCTTGAGCTGCGGATTGACCAGCGCGGTGAGCGCCTGGTTCGAAACCTTGCGCACCAAAGGGCGCAGCAACGCCGGCGCGCGCTTCGGCATCAGCGTGAACAGCAGCTTGAGCAGCAGCGGCTGCATCGCCGACCCTTCCGCATAATGCAGCCAATAGGTGAAGCGCAGCCGTTCCGGCGTGTTCGGTGGCGGGATCAGTTGGCCGTTGCCATAGGTAGCGATGAGATACTCGATGATCGCGCCCGATTCGGCGATGGTGTTGCCGTTGTCTGTAATGACCGGCGATTTGCCGAGCGGATGGATGGCGCGCAGCTCCTTCGGCGCACGCATGTCCGGCTGGCGCTGATAGCGCACGATCTCGTAGGGCACGCCCAATTCCTCGAGCAGCCACAGCACGCGCTGCGAGCGGGAATTGTTGAGGTGGTGAACGGTCAGCATCGCGTGGTCCCCAGCTTGGCTTGGTCGTCGCGCCGTTGGTGCCAGCCCGGGAACACAATGTCGAGCCATCGGTGCGGATATTTTCACCCGGGTATATTGACGCCGTGAATTTACCCGGGTATTAAATCCCCAACACAGTCAATCTGGCAATGATTCCAATGCAAGCCACCTTCACAGCTTTCATGGGCCAGCGCCGGCTGGCCTCGGGAGCGGCCGGCGACGTCGCGCTCGCAGTCAAGCGGGCCGGATCGAAGCCGGACCAGCCGATCATCATTTTCGACGACCGGACTGGCCGGTCGATCGATTTCGACCTGCGCGGCGAGGATCATGAGGTGCTGGCGCGGCTCGCCGAGATCATACCGCCGCCGAGCGAAAGCACCCAACCATCGAGCGAGCCGCGCGGCCGCGGCCGGCCGAAGCTCGGTGTGGTCGCGCGCGAGGTGACGTTACTGCCGCGCCACTGGGAGTGGCTCAACGCGCAACCCGGCGGCGCCTCGGTCGCGCTGCGCAGGCTCGTCGACGAGGCCAGACGCGCCAGCGGCGACAAGGACCGCGAGCGGCAGGCGCGCGATGCGGCCTATCACTTCATGTCGACCATGGCGGGCAATCTGCCGCAGTTCGAGGAAGCCTCGCGCGCGCTGTTCGCGGATGACCGACGGCGCTTCACCAGGCTGATCGCCGACTGGCCGACTGACATCCGCGACCACATCGTCAAGCTCGCCTACAGCGACCTCGCTTAAACCGCGCAGCATTCACCCCATCAACGGCCGAGCCGCGCATCGCGCGGCAACGGCTTCGCACGCTTCGATGAAAGGCAAATTCATGTCCGCATCCGCGCCTCTCTGGACGACGTTTCTTCGCTTCCTCGCACCGCTGATGGCGAGCAACGCGCTGCAATCGCTGTTCGGCACCGTCAGCAACGTCTATCTCGGCCAGATGATCGGCATCGACGCGCTCGCCGCGGTCTCGGCGTTCTTCCCGGTGATGTTCTTCCTGTTCGCCTTCGTCATCGGCCTGAGCACCGGCGCCACCGTCTTGATCGGCCAAGCCTTTGGCGCGGGCGAGCACGGCAGGATCAAGCTCGTCGTCGGCACGACGCTCGCAATCGGTCTCTCGCTCTCGGCAACGGTTGCACTCGCTGGCGGGATCTTCAGCCGGCCATTGATGGTCATGCTGGCAACGCCCGCTGACATCCTCGACCAGGCCAGCGCCTATGCCCGCATCATGCTGCTGACCATGCCGCTCGGCTTCGTCTTCCTGCTGATGACAGCGATGATCCGCGGCGTCGGTGACACGTTGACGCCGCTCCTCGCGCTGGCGCTATCGACCGCGATCGGCCTGGCCCTGACGCCGTTGCTGATCCGCGGCGCCTTCGGCTTGCCGGCAGCGGGCATCACCAGTCCGGCATGGGCAGCCGCAATCGCCAACGCGCTGACGCTGATCGTGCTGGCCGTCCATCTGCTCCGGAGAAAGCATGCACTGGCACCGGACGCTGCACTGCTGCGTCACCTGCGGCTCAACGGCGCCGTGCTCGGAAAAATCCTCGGCATCGGACTGCCGAGCGCAATTGGCATGGTGGTGATGGCGATTGCCGAGCTGGTGCTGCTTGGGCTCGTCAACGGCTTCGGCTCAAACGCCACGGCCGCGTACGGCGCCGTCAATCAGGTGATGGGCTACACGCAATTCACGGCAATGTCGATTTCGATCGCGGTCTCGATCCTCGGTGCGCAAGCGATCGGCGGCGGCGACAGGGTGCGGTTCGAGGGCATCGTGCGCACCGGCCTCGCGTTCAATGTCGTCCTGACCGGCGGGCTGGTGGCGCTGATCTATCTGGTACCGCGCGCCGTGCTCGGCATCTTCATCACGGACGGCGCCGTGCTCGATCTGGCGAAGACTCTCCTCTACATCGCCCTGTGGAGCTCGGTTCCGTTTGGCCTCGCCACGGTGTTCTCGGGCGCCCTGCGCGGCGCCGGCATCGCCTTGACGCCGATGCTGCTCTCGATCTTCGCCATCGTCGCGATCGAGCTGCCGGCTGCAACGATACTAAGCCGCACGATTGGCCTTGAGGGCGTATGGGCCGCCTATCCGATCGTGTTCTGCGCCATGTTCGTTTTGCAGATGGGCTGTTATCTCCTGGTGTGGCGCAAGCAGGCGATCCGGCGTCTGCTCTGACGGGATCATCAAGGCATTATGACCATCATTAAACGATGGACCTGTCGCGCGGCCTGCGCCACAATGGATGAAAAGCGCCGCCAGGGAGATCGAATTGACCCGCACAGCCCCGCAATTCCTGTTCGATTTCGGCAGCCCGAATGCCTATCTCAGCCATCTGGCGATCCCGGCAATCGAGCAACGCATCGGCGTCAAGTTCGAATATGTGCCGATCCTGCTCGGCGGCATCTTCAAGGCGACCAACAACAAGTCGCCAGCCGAGACGCTCGCTGGCATCAAGAACAAGCGCGAGTTTCAGGCGGTCGAGACCGAGCGCTTCATCAAGCGCTTCAAAGTCCAGCCCTACGCCATGAATCCGTTCTTCCCCGTCAACACGTTGAACTTGATGCGCGCGGCGATCGCGGCGCAGCTCGAGGGCGTGTTCGAGACCTATGTCGAGGCCGCCTTCCACCACATGTGGCGCGAGCCGAAGAAGATGGACGATCCTGAGATCGCGGCGAAGGCGCTGGCGTCATCCGGCCTCGATGCGCAAAAGTTATTCGCCCGCGCGCAGGAACCCGAGGTGAAAGGCAGACTGATCAAGAATACCGAGGAGGCGGTGGCGCGCGGCGCGTTCGGCTCGCCGACCTTCTTCGTCGGCAACGAGATGTTCTTCGGCAAGGAGCAGCTGCGCGAGGTCGAGGAGATGGTGTCGGGAAAGTGAATGGCGCGAATGGTGAGTAGCGAATAGCGAGTGGAAAGCGAAGCTGCTATTCGCTACTCCCTATTCGCCATTCGCCAAGAATAACTACGGAGTTCTCCCCATGCGCATCCTCGTGGTCGGCGCCGGCGCCATCGGCGGCTATTTTGGTGGCAGGCTGTTGCAGGCCGGCCGCGACGTCACCTTTCTGGTCCGGCCGCGCCGCGCCAGCGAGCTCGCGAGCGCCGGCCTCGTCATCAAGAGCCCGAATGGCGATGTGACGCTGAAGGCGCCGCCGACCGTGCAAGCGGACAAGCTCGCGGAAAAATTCGACGTCGTGCTGCTGAGCTGCAAGGCGTTCGACCTCGACGACGCCATCAAGTCGTTCGCGGCCGCCGTCGGGCCGAACACCGCGATCATCCCCATGCTCAACGGCATGAAGCATCTCGACGTCCTCGACGACAAGTTCGGCAAGGAGCGCGTGCTCGGCGGCCTCTGCGCCATCGCCGCGACCCTCAACGAGCAGCGCGAGGTGGTGCAGCTCCAGCCGATGCAATCGATCAATTACGGCGAGCGCGACGGCAAGCTGTCGGACCGCGTCAAGGCGATCGACGAGGCCTTCAGGAGCGGTATCAATGGCGCCAGCGCCAGCCAGAACATCCTGCAGGACATGTGGGAGAAGTGGGTGTTCCTCTCCACGCTCGCAGCGTCCACCAGCCTGATGCGCAGCTCCGTCGGCAACATTCTCGCTGCCCCCGGCGGCAGGGACTTTCTGCTCGGCATGCTGGACGAGACCAGCGCGATTGCCGCTGCGTCGGGCTATCCGCCGGGCGGACCGTTCTTCGAGCGCGTGAAGGGCAATCTGACCACCGAGGGCTCGCCGATGACGGCATCCATGTTCCGCGACATCAAGGCCGGCCTGCCGGTCGAAGCCGATCACGTCATCGGCGATCTCATCGCGCGTGGGGATGCGGCGAAGGTTCCCGTGCCGAAGCTGCGCATCGCGTATACGCATCTGAAGGCGTATGAGAAGCAGAGGGCGGGGTAGGGACCGCCCCGACGAAGGCCGAGACCCACACTGCGTGATCTATCGCAAGCGACGCTATCAGTACCGCGCGACGATCGAAGAACGACCTGTCTTCGCCAAACCACACCTTGTGGTTATCGGTCCCGTCCTCGAGACGACGGTGGAGTTTGGGGCAACAGCCTTGCGCTACTGCAAATGCGCCAGGTAGTGCGCGACCGCTGTAATCTCTTCCTCGCTCATGTGATAGGCGACATCGGCCATCGCGGCGACGCCGCCGCCGACGCGCTGCCCGGCCTTGTAGTCGTGCAGCGCCTTCACGAGATATTCCTCGCGCTGGCCCGCGAGCCGTGCCACGGCCTTGGTGCCAGCGTAGCTGTCGGTATGGCATGAGGCGCAGCGGCGGCCGGCGGCGACCTGGGCGCCTTTCTTCGACAAGTCCGGGTCCTCGTCTTCCGGTGCCTTCGGCGGCGCCAGCTGCGAAAAATAGGCGCCGAAATTGCGAATGTCCTCGTTGCTGATCTCTTCGACGATCGGCTGCATCTGATCGTTCTTGCGCGAGCCGGCGCGGAAGAACACCAGCTGCCATTGCAGGAATTGATCGGGTTGGCCGGCGAGCGAGGGGACGTTCTCGGTCTGCGAAATGCCGTTCTCGCCGTGGCAGCCGGCGCAGGCGGCCGCCTTCTCTTTGATCGCGGCATTATCGGCGGCCTGCGCCGAAACGAACGCAAGCGCCGCGAGCGATAGCGCGCCGGTGACATACGGAAAAAACTGGCGGCGCATGATTAGGACTTCCGATCTGTCGAGTTCGTCATTGCGGGCGGGGGGCGCCGCTTGGCGGGAGCCGGAATCCATAACCCCCGCTCGTGGATATGGTTTCCGGACTTGCGCGCAAGTGGCGCGCAATCGGGAACGACATCGAAGTTGAGAGCAAACGAGGCTGCGGCAGCTCGCGACCACCGCAGCCTCTTATCGTCCGCGCGCTACTTCTTGCTGTAGCTGATGCGATAGATCGCGCCGGCCCAGTCGTCGGCCACGAGGATCGAGCCGTCCTTGGCGAGAAGGATGTCGTTGGGACGGCCGAGATAGCCCTGATCACCCTCGAGCCAGCCGGAGGCGAAGATTTCCTGCTTGGGATTCTTGCCGTCAGGCCCGACGATCACGCGCACGATGCGTGCGCCCTGGTACTTGTGCCTATTCCAGGAGCCGTGCTCGGCGATCAGGATATTGTTCTTGTACTCGGCGGGGAATTGGTCGCCGGTATAGAACTTCATGCCGAGCGGAGCGACATGCGCGCCGAGATTCAGCACCGGCGGCGTGAACTCGGAGCATTTGTGGCCCATCGCGAATTTGTCATCAGGCAAATTGCCCTGGTGGCAATAGGGATAGCCGAAATGCTCACCGATCCTGTTGATCATGTTCAGCTTGTCTGAGGGCAGATCATCGCTGATCCAATCGCGCGCGTTCTCGGTGAACCAGTATTTGCCGGTGCGCGGATCGACGTCCCCGCCGACCGAGTTGCGGACGCCGAGCGCCCAGATCTCGGCGTTGCCGGTCTTGGGATCGACGCGCCGGATCTGCGAGACGCTGGTCGGCGGGATGCCGACATTGAACGGCGGCCCGAACGGCAGGAAGAACCAGCCATCCTTGTCGACCGCGATATATTTCCAGCCATGCGCGGCATAGGACGGCATGTCGTCATAGACGACCTTGCCCTCGCCGAGATTGTCGAGCTTGGCTTCGGCGTCGTCATAGCGGATCAGCTTGTCGACGGCGATGACGTAGAGCGCGCCGTCCTTGAAGGCGAGACCGGTGGGCATGTTCAGGCCCTTGAGGACGGTCTTGACCTCCTTCTTTCCGTTGTTGTCCTTGATGGCATAGACGTTGCCGAGGCCGAACGAGCCGACGAACAGCGTGCCCTTGTCGCCCCAGGCCATCTGCCGGGCGGCCAGCACGCCGGAGGCATAGACCTCGATCTTGAAGCCCGGCGGCAGCTTGATCTTCTTGACGATGTTGGCGAGCTCGGTGTCGGAAGCGCCGGTCGGCGGACCCGATGGCGGCGCGAGGCCCTTCTGCGCCTCGGTCTCGTCGCCGAGGAACCAGTCATCCGGCGGATGGGTCCAGAACTCCTTGGTACCGGATTCGTATTTCTTCAGCGCCCGGTTCTTGTCCTGCTGTTGCGCATTGCCAGCGCTCGTCCCCGCGAGAAGGGCAACGGCTGCAAGCGCCAACACGGATCGATGGAACATCGATGTCATCGCGTCACTCCCCAAAGGCAGCCGTCAGGGCTGCAATTTATTTTGTTTTGCTAGTCGAGAGGCGAAGTTTGGAGTCTGCCGGGAGGCAGACGCAAAAAGGCTAGCACATCTGCGAGCGCTGAGAAGGGCATCGCATGCACTGCGGTTGCTCTCCGGAAAAATTGAGACGGAATGTCAATGGGGGCGAACGGCGCGATGCCAACGCTCCCGCTGCAACGCGGAATCAATAGGGCGCGTGACCATTTTCAGGCGGCGCGAGGGTGGACATCCAAAAAATGCGAAAACAACCCCATGCACAGTAGAACGGCTCTCGCCAGCCTGCGCTCGGCGACACCGGACAGACAGTTGAAGCATCGAGCAAAATAGCGATAAGCGCGCTTAGGGGGCGACGGGGTAGGGCCCGTCGTCGAACAGCGTGTCGTGATAGCCTTTCGACCCGATCTCGCGTGCCAGCGCGCTGCGAAAATCGCGGTCACCATGCAGGCTGCGCAGCACATGCGCGAAGTCGAATTCGGGCCGCCAGCCCAGCTCGCGCCGCGCGCGTTCGTTGACATAAACGCGGTCGATCGCGGGGAAGAGGCGCCAGCCCCGCGCGGCAAAGAGCTGCACACAATCCGGATAGAGCTCGCGCACGACACCGGCAGCATCGCGCGCGAGCGCCGCGAGATGGCGTTGCTCGAACGGGCTCGTGGCCGAGACGATGTAGCGCGCAAAGCCGATCTTGGGCGCGCGCTCGGCGGCGAGCAGGTGGGCGCTCACCGCGTCCGCGATGTCCAACCGGCGATAAAGCAGCTCGTTGGCCTGCGTGTTCTCGGTCGTGTAAGCCTGTCGCATCGCCGGATCGTCATCGGCTTCAGGAAAGAAGCGCGAGGTCCGCAGGATGACGACCGGCAGGGCGCGCTCGCGAAAGAACAGCTCGCAGAGGTTCTCGGCCATCAGCTTGGTCGTGCCATAGATGTTCTTCGGCACCGGCGGCAGGTCCTCGGTGACCCACACTGCGGCTTGTTCCGCCTCCAGGCGAAGCTGCGAGCCGAACGCGCTGGTGGTGCTGGTGAAGACGAAGCTCTTCACGCCGCTCGCCGCGGCCGCCTCGAGCAGGTTGAGCGTGCCGGCGACGTTGGTGTCGACGAAATCCTGCTTACTGTGGGTCGCCACATGCGGCTTGTGCAGCGTCGCAGTGTGGATCACCGCCGTGACGCCGTCCATCTGGCGCCGGACGAAGCCTGGGTCGACGATCGATCCGATGGCGTCGGTGAAGGAAGATGGCTTCAGATCGACCCCGCGCGCAGGCAATCCGCGCCCCCGCAGCGTCCGGAGAATGGCTTCACCGAGATGGCCCGCGCTGCCCGTGACCAGAATCGTCATGTGAGACCCAATGCAGTCGCCGGCGGCGTGGAAAACCACGGCCCGGCCCGGTTCGGCTGGATGCTCTGGGAAAAATTGGAGCGGGCGAAGGGGCTCGAACCCTCGACCCCGACCTTGGCAAGGTCGTGCTCTACCACTGAGCTACACCCGCATCCTGTGTCGGTCGCGTGACGCGCCGGCAACGGCTGTCGTATGCCAAAAGCGGGAGGGGAATGCAACAGCTACCGGCGGCATAGATTCGCAATCGGAGGCCCGATATGGACGCTGAATGCGACCAAATCGCCCGAAAGCGCCCCGGAACCGGCGAATCAAGGCACCTGGATTGAAATTCGGCCCATTCGGCCCAATTTAGGTGCCGACAACAAGCACACGATGTGGCGGCGTGTTAAAGAGCCGCCATTCCAGACATGACGAGGGGATCCCGTGACGATCATCGACCAGGGTAACGGAGCGGCGGGCCCGGCTGCCGCCGATCTGATCAAGGACACCACCACCCAGACCTTCGTGAAGGACGTCATCGAGGAATCGAAGCGCCAGCCGGTGCTGATCGATTTCTGGGCGGAGTGGTGCGGCCCCTGCAAGCAGCTCACCCCGATCCTGGAAAAGGCGGTCAAGGCAGCCAAGGGCAAGGTCAAGCTGGTCAAGATGAACATCGACCAGCACCCGGCGATTCCGGGGCAGATGGGCATCCAGTCGATTCCGGCCGTGATCGCCTTCGTCAACGGCCAGCCGGCCGACGGCTTCATGGGTGCGGTGCCCGAGAGCCAGCTCAACGCCTTCATCGAGCGGCTGACCAAGGGCGTCACCGCGCCGGGCGAGGTCAACGTCGCCGAGATCGTGCAGGAGGCTGAGGCCTTGCTCGCCGAGGGCGACACGGCTGCGGCCGCGCAGATCTATGCCGAGGCGCTCCAGCATGATTCGACCAACATCGCGGCGCTTGCGGGCCTTGCGAAGTGCTACGCCGTCTCCGGCGCGATGGAGCAGGCCAAGCAGACGCTGGCCATGGTGCCGGAATCCAAGCGCAACGATCCCGCTGTGAAAGCCGTGCAGACCACGATCGATCTCGCCGAGCAGGCGGAAGCGCTGGGACCGGTGGCCGAGTTGGAACAGAAAGTCGCCGCAAACCCGCTCGACCATCAGGCACGATTCGATCTCGCCACCGCGCTCAACGCGCAAGGCGACCGCGCGGCCGCCACCGAGCAGTTGCTCGAAATCATCAAGCGCGACCGCAAATGGAACGACGACGGCGCCCGCAAGCAGCTGGTGCAGTTCTTCGAGGCCTGGGGCGGCACGGATGATGCAACCGTCGAGGGCCGCAAGCGTTTGTCGACGATCCTGTTTTCGTAGGGCGTGCTGGCAACGCCAGGGGGACCGGGCAGATGCCGATCAACATCGAATATCGCGGGCCCGCCGACCTTCCGGAGGTCATTCCGGTATTTCCGCTGCCGGGTGCGCTGCTGCTGCCGCGGGGCCAGATGCCGCTCAACATCTTCGAGCCGCGCTATCTCGCGATGGTCGACGATTCCTTCCGCGACGGCCATCGCCTGATCGGCATGATCCAGCCCGATGTGGCGCACTCGCCGAAGAATTCCGACAAGCCGGCACTGTTCCGCGTCGGCTGTGTCGGCCGCATCACCCAGCTCGCTGAATCCGGGGATGGCCGCTACATCCTCGAGCTCACCGGCGTCTCGCGTTTCAAGGTGGTCGAGGAGCTCGACGTGCTGACCGCCTATCGGCAGTGCAAGGTGGATTTCTTCGCCTTCGTCGACGATTTCACGGCGCGCATGGGCGAGGACCAGGTCGACCGCGAAGCCCTGCTGGCGGTTCTGGCGGACTTCCTGAAGGCCAACAATCTCAAGGTCGACTGGGAGGGCGTCGAGAGCGCGCCCAACGAGGCGCTGGTCAACGCGCTGGCGATGATGTCGCCCTACGGACCCGCGGAAAAGCAGGCCATGCTGGAGGCGCCTGACTTGAAGACCCGCGCCGAGATCCTGATCGCGGTCACCGAGATGGATCTCGCCAAGAAGCGCACCAGCGGCGATCCGCCGCTGCAGTGAGAACACCTACGCGGCACGGATGGCCGCTTCGGCTTGTGCCTTCGGCTGGGCCAGTTCCGGAATCCTGGAGGCCTGCATTGGCGGGCTGAAATAGTAGCCCTGCGCCTCGACACAGCCCTGTTCGCGCAGAATGTCCAGCTGCTCGGCGGCTTCGACGCCTTCGGCGGTCGTCGTCTTGCCGAGGCTGACGGCGAACGCCACGACGGCACGGGCGATCCGATGCGCCTCTTCGCTTTTGCTGGACAGCTCGCTGACGAAGCTGCGGTCGATCTTGATCTTGTCGAATGGAAATTTCTGCAGAAAGCTCAGCGATGAATAGCCCGTGCCGAAATCGTCGAGGGCAATTCGCACCCCGAGCTCGCGCAGCTGCCCAAGCGCTGCGAACACCGCGTCGCTGTCATGCATGATGACGGTTTCGGTGACCTCGAGCTCGAGCCGGTGCGGCGCAATCTCCGAGGTCGCCAGGGCGCTGACAATGATGGAGACGAGCTCCTTGCTCCTGAACTGAGCGGGAGAGAGATTGATTGCGATCATCAGATGGGACGGCCACTTGGCTGCCTCAGTGCAGGCAGCTCTCAAGACCCATTCGCCCAGGGGCAGGATCAAGCCGGTTTCCTCCGCAAGCGGAATGAATTCGGCAGGCGAGACCAGACCGCGCTCGGGATGGTGCCACCGCAATAACGCCTCATAGCCGCAGGTTTGGCCGGTCTCCACACTCACAAATGGCTGGTAGTGGAGCTCGAATTCGCCCCGCGCAAGCGCTCTGCGCATATCCTTTTCCAGGTTGCGGCGCACATGCATGAGCTGGTCCAGCTCCGGCTCGAAGAAACGGAATGCACCGCGTCCGCCACTCTTTGCCGCGTACAGAGCAAGGTCTGCGCTCTTGAGGATGACGTCGGAATCAGCCCCGTCGCGGGGGCCGATGGCGATCCCAATGCTGGCGCCCACGGTGACTTGATGATCGCCAAGGTCAAAGGGTTCGCAGAGCGCAGCCTTGATCGTCTCGGCGAGCGAGGCCGCATCCACGACGGGATTTGTAACATAGTCCACGACGGCGAACTCATCGCCACCCAGTCGGGCAATCAAGGTGGTGTCTCGGCTGCATTCCCGCAAACGCGTTGCGGCCGCACGCAGCAGCGAGTCGCCGGCCGGATGTCCGAGCGTGTCATTGACCTCCTTGAAGCGATCGAGATCGATCATGAGGACCGCCAGATGGCGAACTCCACTGCGCGTGTCGGCGAAGGCCTGCTCCAAACGCGCTCTCAGCAGCACGCGATTTGGCAACTCCGTCAGCGCGTCGTGCTGCGCCATATAGGTAATCTTGGCCTCGGACCGGCGTTGCTCCGTGACATCGAGATGCGTTGCCACCCATCCGCCACCAGCCATCGGCTGTCTCGTCACGCAAATCAACCGGCCATCAGCGAATTCGTCTATCCGGCTCGAGACCGCATTGACGGGCAAAGCATCGAGCTTCGAGATCAGTTGCTCGGCGGCAATGTCGCTCGCGTCGCTTTTGAGTGTACCGCTGATGATGCGATGCCTGACGATGTCGCGGTGCGAGGTTCCCGCGCGCAGCAATTCCGGCGGCAGCCGATACAGATTGGCGTAACGCTCGTTGCAGATGACCAGCCGCTTCTCGGCATCGAACATGCAAAGGCCCTCGACCATGTGATTGATGGCCGTGTCCAGCCTCAGCTTCTGTTCCTGTAGCTCCTGCTGGGAGTCTTCGAGCTGCTGCCGTGCGTCCGAAAGCTGGCTGATGATCCCTTCGAACTTCACGGTTCTGCTTGCCAGGCGACGATCGGCCACCACGCCGATCAGGCTCATGCCCAGCACAGAGAGTGCTACACCGGCGATAGCAAGCGCGAGCACGGCCGGAGAAAGCGATAGGACACCTGTCGCACGCATTGGGTCCGGCGTAATTTGCACGGCACCCATGGCCGTGAAGTGATGCGATACGATGGCAAGGGTCAGCAGGACCGCCGCCGCGAGCGTGCCGCGGTAGTTCTGGTACCTGATCGCCACAGCCAAGGCCGCATAGCCGAGGCACATGCCGAGAGTGATCGAGACGAGCACGAGGTCCGGCGACCAGGCGACGCGACCCGGCACTTCAAGCGCCCACATGCCGAGATAATGCATGCTGGCAATGCCGCCGCCGATGATGACGCCGCCGGCCGCCGCGCGCCACCGGCCGGAATCGCCGAGCGCAACACCGAAGCCCCCCGACGTCAGCAGCATTGCCGTAGCCAGCGAGAGCGTCGTCAGCACGATTCCATAACCGGTCGGGACGCCGGGCTCATAGGCGAGCATCGCAACGAAATGGGTTGCCCAGATTCCGTATCCGATCGCAGCGCCAGCAATGGCGATCCAGATCAACCGTGATCGCGCGCGCGCAGCGATCGCGCGATGGAAGATACTGATCGCAACGATACTCGCGACGAAACAGACCAGGCCAGCCAGCAGGACCAACCGCCAATCATGCTCGACGGTAAGGCAGGAAAAAACGCGGAACATCCAATATCGCTCCATCGTCAATAGTGTCGATGGTGAACGGGCTAAACGTCGTTCGCGTTAATTTTGTGCAACTCCTGATTGCATGCTTACCGTGACGTTAATGCTTCCTGCGCAATTCGATTTTGCCGAGCATTGCGCATGCGTCACACCGCCATCGCGCCCAAGGAGAGCGAAGGAGACCTGCAAGGATCGGCAACAAGCCCTAGAGACGATTGCGGATGCGCTTGCGTCCGGTGAACATCGCGCGGATCAGGTTCTCGCGCTGGAGCGTCCCCATCAGCACCACGCCGAGCACGTGGACCACGACCAGGATGATGACCGCGTCCGATGAATAATGGTGGGTATCCTCGACCCACCAGACGCCGAAAAAGGTGACGGTCACCGACATCGCGCCCGTGATCGTCGACACCGCGAGCGAAGCCAGCAGCGCCACCAGCATCAAGGTGCCGGCAGGATTGAGTCCGATATAGCGGCCGGTGATGCCGCGGCGCAGATTCCAGAGATAGCCGGGCGCGGCGCGAAGTCTGATCCCGACCATCCGGAAGCGCGAATAACGGCCTCCTATGAAGCCCCAGACCAATCGGAAGCCAAGTAGGCCGATGACCGTATAGCCCACGATGCGGTGCAGGCCGCCATAGACGGTCGGCGTGAACCACGCGATCAGAACCGAGGTCGCGAGAAGCCAGTGCCAGAGCCGCAACGGGAGGTCCCAGACCGCGACCGCCCGCGGAGCCGTTCGATCCGCGGGGGTCCGGTTGGACACCCCGCGCGCTTGTGGCATCGCTTCTGCCATCAATTCCGCTTCACTTTGCGCAAGTCATTTGGCGCAGACTACTTCGCGCAAGTCACTTGGCAATCGTGTGCTTCAGGCTGAGATCTTCGGGGCTGTAGAACAGCTCGTAGAGCTTGCCTTCCTTGACGCCGTACACCTCGTAGCACGAGCCTTCGATCTTGGAGCGCCGCACCTCGTAGCCCAGCGCCTTGGCCTTGGCTTCGGCCTCGCTGGCCGGCTTCCATGACGCCTTGTCGAGCTTGGTGCAGTTCTTGAAACCGTCGGCCATGACCGCCGATCCCGTACCAATCCCGATCGTCAGTGCAATGGCAACAACTCGAATGACCTTCACGAACGTCTCCTCCTCTGTCGTGTGCGCTGTGTGCTCAGCGCGAAGCGCAGCCGAAGGAAGCAAAGGCGAAGGTGAAGTCAATCCGGTTCAGGGGTGACCAATCTTAGATTTGTTCTAACGGTCGCCAAAAGATCAGCGCTCTCCGCATGCAGCGCGCATTTGAAGCGGGGCTGCGGCCTTACGCCTCACGGGCCGAAATGCGCGGGGCCGCTCGTCACCGGCAACCGCAGGCGCCACCACAGCGCCCCGCCGACAGTCTCCGCTCGAACGACGACAGCCCGCGATGGGCGGATGCGAATTTCTATGGTAGAGGCAATCCGACTGCCGGAGACCATCATGAACGCGCCCACCGACCGCCCCGAAGCCAGCGTCGATCCGAAGCTGCTGGAGATTCTGGTTTGCCCGTTGACCAAGGGCCCGCTGGAGTTCGATGCTGCCAAGCAGGAGCTGATCTCGCGCAGCGCCAAGCTCGCTTACCCGATCCGCGACGGCATCCCGATCATGCTGCCGGAAGAGGCGCGCAAGATCGATTGAAGTCATGGCGCGTACCCCGGCTGGAGCGCGATGGCTTCACCACATTCTTAATTTCGTCCCCGCCTAGCGCGCAATTGCGTGCGGGGGGCCAGTATCCATAACCACAAAGAGAGGTTATGGCGCGAAGCTGGTAACTCCAGGCGTTCGCAAAATTATTGCTGCGGCGTATGGGTCCCGGATCTGCGCGCGTTCGGAGCGCGCTTGTCCGGGACGATGAGGAGAGAGTGGGGCGAGCGCTCTTGAAACCTCCGCCTACAACGCTTCGCCCTTCAACAACCTTGGCACCTCGCCGGTCAGTCCGGCGGCCTGTCGGATGAAGAGATTCTTCAGCGGCGGGGCACGGTCGACGAGGCCGAGGCCGATATCGCGCAACGAGCGCAGGAGCGTCGATTGGTTGGAGAACAGGAAGTTCAGCGAGTTGGTGGCGACGCCCATGGCCATAGTGTCGAAGCGGCGCCAGCGCTGGTAACGTTCGAGCACATCGGCGCCGCCGAGATCGATGCCGAGCCGCGCGGCATCGACCACCACCTCGGCCAGCGCGGCGACATCCTTCAGTCCCATGTTGAGGCCTTGGCCCGCGATCGGATGGATGACATGAGCGGCATCGCCGACCAGCGCCAGACGCTCGGCGATGAAGGAGCGCGCGACGAAATAGGACAGCGGGAACGCACGCGGCGTGTCGAGCGCCTTGACCTCGCCGAGATGCAGACCGAAGCGCTGCTCGAGCTCGCCGTGAAATTCCGCCTCGCTCAGCGCGATGATGCGTGCGGCTTCGCTGCGGCGCTCGGTCCACACCAGCGAGGAACGTTTGCCGGATAGCGGCAAAATCGCGAACGGACCGGCCGGCAGAAAATGCTCCTCGGCGCGGCCCTCGTGATCGCGCTCGTGCCCGACGGTGACGACGATGCCGGACTGGTCATATTCCCAGCCATGGGTAGCGATGCCGGCGCGCTCGCGCAGCTTGGATCTGGCGCCATCCGAGGCGACCAGCAGGCTCGCGGCGATCACGCTGCCGTCGCCGAGCGTCACGTCGATGCCTTCGGAACGCGCGTCGTAGGACGCGACAATGGTGGCACGCAGATCGACGCCCTCGGCCTCGGCGCGCACCACCAATGCATCGATCAGGCGGCGGTTTTCGACCATATGCGCGAAGGGCTCGCCCGGCGCGACATCGCCGGCGAAATTCAGGAACACCGGACGGGTCGCGTCCTCCAGCTTGGAATCGGTGACGACCATGTCGAGGATCGGCTGCGCCTCGCCCCTGACATCGTCCCAGGCGCCGATCGCCTCGAACAGCCGGCGGCAAGCCGCCACGATCGCAGTTGCGCGCGGATCGCGGCTTGGACGCATGCTGAGCGCGGGATCGGCGACGATGACGGGAATCTCGGGCCCGAGCCCCTGGCGCAGCGCCAGCGCCAGCGCCAGCCCTGCAAACGCGCCGCCGCCAATGACAATGCTCCCCTGTACCGACATACCCGACTTTCCCGGCCAATTCCTGGACTTGCTAGCAGACTTGAGGTGGGCGAAACAGTGCGGTGAAACAAGGGCGGAACGGTAATCGTTCCGTCACCCGGAGCGCGCGCGAGCGCGAACCCGGAATCCGGAGGTTATCAGCTCGGGATTCCAGGGCATCGCTGTCGCGATGCTCCGAAATGACGAGGCACTCGAAAGCAGCAGCATGTCCAAAGGCCTGATCGACCTCATTTCAATCCTCGACCTCGAACAGCTCGAGGTGAACCTGTTCCGCGGCAACAGCCCAAAGACGAGCTGGCAGCGGGTGTTCGGCGGGCAAGTGATCGGACAGGCGATGGTGGCGGCCTGCCGCACCGTCGAGCGCCGGCTGCCGCATTCGCTGCATTGCTATTTCATTCTGCCGGGCGACCCGCAGATCCCGATCATCTACCAGGTCGAGCGCCTGCGCGACGGCAAGAGCTACTCGACGCGCCGCGTCACCGCGATCCAGCACGGCAACGCGATCTTCTCGATCATGGTATCGTTCCACGCCGAGGAGGAGAGTGCGTTCGATCATCAGGACAAGATGCCCGACGTCCCGCCGCCGGAAAAGCTCACGGCGGAGGAGGTGGCGAAGCAGCCGATGTTCAAGGAGATGCCGGAGTTCATCCGCCGCTATTATGAATCCGATCGTCCGATCGAGTTGCGCCCGGTCGAGCTCGGCCGTTATTTCGGCCAGAAGATCGACGATGGCCGCATTCACGTCTGGATCAAGACGGCTGCGAAACTGCCCGACGATCCGGCACTACACATGTGTGCGCTCGCCTATGCCTCGGACTTTTCGCTGCTGGATGCGATCATGGCGCGCTATGGCCGCACGCTGTTCGACAAGCGCATGATGCCGGCGAGTCTCGACCACGCGATGTGGTTTCACCGCCCGTTCCGCGCCGACGATTGGCTGCTCTACGCCCAGGATTCGCCGAGCGCACAAGGCGGCCGCGGCCTGACCCGCGGCTCGATCCTCAAGCCCGACGGCACGCTGGTGGCCTCCGTCGCGCAGGAAGGCTCGGTGCGCGAGCGGAGGACGGGATAGCTTAGCGCGAGCCGCGCGGAGCGAGCTCGGTCTGCGATGCAAACCAGTTCATGATCCAGCGATACACCCACGGGATCGGGATGATGAAGCTGCACAGGATCACGGCCACAATTCCGCGCCACAGAATGTCAAGACCGCTGCCCTTGAAGACGATTTCGCGCCGCGTGCCTTCGACGCTGCGGCAGAACCAGCGCATCTGCGCCGCGGCGACCCAGGCCCAGCCGACGATGGTGATGATCGAGACCGCGAACAGCAGGCTCCAGCCGATATAGGCCCAGATCGAGCCGGTGAAGCTCAGGCCCAGCGGCTGCCCGTTGGAGGCGAGGTTCGCGACCATCCATTTGATCAGCAGCCAGTAGAGAACGATCTGGACGATGAACAGCAGGTTGCTCAAGATCTCGCTGCCGATGAAGGAGATGGCGATCGCCAGGACGATGAAGCCGAAAAACCAGGGCACCAGCGTCATCGCATTGCCGGTGAAGCTGAGGTTCGGACGCCCCGGGACCTTCACGCAGGACACGATCCATTGCGTGTACCAGACGAACACCCACGGCGCCGGCAGGACGAAGATCATTCCGATCAGCAAGACGATGCTGCGCCAGGTGAACTCGAGGATGCCGAAATCGACCGAAAGCGATTCTCCAGCTGCGCTATCATAGCGGCCAGCGTCAGCATATCCGCCGGTCGGCATCATCGGCGGCGCGCCGCTGCCGCGGACCAGGCCAGGAATTTCGGCGGCCTTCTGCCAGCCGGCCATCCCCTCGGTCCACACCAGCGTGTCTGGGCGCACGATTCCTTGGGCGATGAGGTCGCGAAATTGCCCCTCCGGAAAGGGCCCCTGCTGCTTGCCCTCGGATGCGTAGAACCAACTCGCCATGTAGCCGCCCCCCTCGAACATACTTATGTACCGGCTGGGACGCCTGGGTTCACCGCATCCATGCCAAAAATGCATTGTGAGGGATGAACGGCTGCCCTGTACAGAGGCGGCCGTTCACATGGCCAAACGTTTTTCCGCTTCAATCTGCAACTTTTTTGTGCCATTTGCCCGGAAAGATGCCAGATTGACGCAGCGCCGGGGACATACGGCGCATCCCGGGGAATAGGCCTGACCATGAAACTCGTCGTCGCGATCATCAAACCCTTCAAGCTCGATGAGGTCCGCCAGGCCCTCACGGCGATCGGCGTCCACGGCATGACCGTGACCGAGGTGAAGGGCTATGGCCGCCAGAAGGGCCACACCGAGATCTATCGCGGCGCCGAATATGTCGTGAACTTCCTGCCCAAACTGCGCATCGAGATCGCGGTCGCATCCGACGTCGCCGACAAGGCGGTCAGCGTGATCACCGCGACCGCGCGCACCGGCCAGATCGGTGACGGCAAGATCTTCGTCACGCCGATCGACCACGCGCTGCGTATCCGCACCGGCGAAACCGACAGCGACGCGCTCTAGATTCTGGTTTGACGCGTTGTCTTGAGGCGAGCCGGAATCCGCTTCGCCCGAAAACGCGCTGATATGTCTTCGTCGATCGCACCGGGCAACGAGGCCACAGCGTGCGACGTCATCACCATGCTGGGGGAAACGACATGGCGGGATTGTTGCGCCGCGCAGCTTGTTTGGCTGTGCCGATCGGACTTTTGTCGATCATTGCCTGGCCGGCGCACGCCGCGGGCTCCGATATCAACACCGCCGACACCGCCTGGATGATCGTCGCCACCGCGCTGGTGCTGATGATGACGATCCCGGGACTTGCGCTGTTCTACTCCGGCATGGTGCGGAAGAAGAACGTGCTTGCCACCATGGCGCAGAGCCTCGCCGCAGTGACGCTGATCTCGATTCTCTGGGTCGCGTTCGGCTACTCGCTGTGCTTCGTCGGCGACGGTCCGTGGATCGGCACGCTCGACCGCTGGTTCCTTGCGGGCATGACCATGGACAGCGTCAATCCGGCGGCCAAGACGATCCCGGAATCGCTGTTCATGCTCTACCAGATGACGTTTGCGATCATCACGGTGGCGCTGGTTGCGGGCTCGGTCGCCGATCGCATGCGGTTCTCCGCCTATCTCTTGTTCTCCGTCGCCTGGTTCATCTTCGTCTACATTCCGCTGGCGCATTGGGTGTGGGGCGGCGGCTTCCTCGCCAGTATGGGCGTGTTGGATTTCGCCGGCGGCCTCGTGGTGCATCTGTCGGCCGGCACCGGCGGCCTTGTCGCCGCGATGGTGATGGGGCGCCGTCACGGTTACGGCACCGAGAATCTTTCGCCGTTCGATCTCTCGCTCGCGGTGATGGGCACCGGCCTGTTGTGGGTCGGCTGGTTCGGCTTCAACGGCGGCTCGGCGGGCGCGGCCAATTCGCGCGCGGTGATGGCGATCATCGCAACGCATCTCGCCGCCTGCGCCGGCGCCCTGACCTGGGGCGCGATCGAATGGTCGACGCGACGCAAGCCCTCGGTGCTCGGCATGATCTCCGGCGCGGTCGCGGGGCTCGGCACCATCACGCCGGCCTCCGGATTCGTGGCGCCCTGGCACGGCATTGTCATCGGCATCACCGCCGGTGCGGTTTGCTACTGGGCCTGCACCTGGCTGAAGCACCGCTTCAACTATGACGATTCGCTCGACGTGTTCGGCGTCCATGGCATGGGCGGCCTGACCGGCACCCTGCTTGGCGGCGTGTTCGCAACCAGCGCCATCGGCGGCACCGCCGGCCTGATCGAGGGCCATCCGCAGCAATTGTTGATCCAGTTCTATGGCGTCGCCGTCACCTTCGTGTGGTCGGCGGGCGTGAGCTTCATCCTGCTCAAGCTGGTCGGCCTGTTCGTGCCGTTGCGCGTATCCCGTGAGCACGAACTCGAAGGCCTGGACATTTCGCAGCACGGCGAGGCCCTGCAATAAGCCTTGCGCTACGAAATTACCTTTCCGCTGCCCGAGGCATGAGCAACATTGTGTCGACAGCCTGTCCTGCCCGCCTTTTGGGCAGTCGTGACCACGTTTTGAGCGCGACGTAATAGCGCACTGCGCAGCAGCACGCGCCAAGCGCGAAAACACCCGTTTTCATAATCTATTAGGCAACGCGCCTGATCTGGCACGGCATTTGATTCTAGGGTCCCGGCTGTGCCCGCGTAGTGAACTTCTCCCTCGTGGCGAACCAGTCGAGAACGCCCGGCCATGTCCGGACCGGGCCAAAGCGGGGATAGGACCCATGAAAATTGTTATGGCGATTATCAAGCCATTCAAGCTGGAAGAAGTCCGTGACGCCCTGACCGCCATCGGCGTTCACGGTCTCACGGTGACGGAAGTCAAGGGATATGGCCGCCAGAAGGGCCATACGGAAATCTACCGCGGCGCCGAATATGCCGTGAGCTTCCTGCCCAAGATCAAGATCGAGGTCGCTATCGCCTCCGACCAGGTCGACAAGACCGTCGACGCCATCACGTCTGCCGCGAAAACCGGCCAGATCGGCGACGGCAAGATCTTCGTCATCAACCTCGACCATGCGGTGCGCATCCGCACCGGCGAGGCCGACGCCGCGGCGCTTTGATTTCGCGCTCAACCTTTATCCAATCAGGAGTGAATAAAATGACGTTTAAGCGTCCCTATGGCGCGGGATTGGCGGCTCTCGCAGTCGGCCTGTTCGCTGCGACCGCAGCCTATGCCGAGCCAACGGTCAACAAGGGAGACAACGCCTGGATGCTGACATCGACAGTGCTGGTGCTGTTGATGACGATCCCCGGCCTCGCGCTGTTCTACGGCGGCCTCGTCCGTTCCAAGAACATGCTCTCGGTTCTGATGCAGGTGTTCTACACCGTCTGCGTCGTCACCGTGATCTGGGCCGTCTACGGCTACAGCCTCACCTTCACCGGAGGTTCCGACTTCATCGGCGGCTTCTCCAAGGCCTTCATGATGGGCGTGACCACCGATACCAAGGCCGCAACCTTCTCGGTCGACGCCAACATCTCGGAGCTCATCTATGTCTGCTTCCAGATGACCTTCGCGGCGATCACGCCCGCCCTCATCGTCGGCGCCTTCGCCGAGCGCATGAAGTTCGCGGCGATCGCGCTCTTCATCCCGCTTTGGGTCACGCTGATCTACTTCCCGATCGCGCACATGGTCTGGTACTGGCCCGGCCCGGACATGATTCAGGATGCGGCCAAGGCGCTCGCTGCTGCCACTGACGCGGCAGCCAAGACCGCGGCGCAGGCCAAGCTCGACGAGATCAATGCCGACGCCGGCTGGATCTTCAAGAAGGGCGCGATCGACTTCGCGGGCGGCACCGTGGTGCACATCAACGCCGGCATCGCGGGTCTCGTCGGCGCTCTGCTGATCGGCAAGCGCGTCGGCTATGGCAAGGAGCTGATGGCTCCGCACTCGCTGACCATGTCGATGATCGGTGCCTCGCTGCTCTGGGTCGGCTGGTTCGGCTTCAACGCCGGATCCAACCTCGAGGCCAACGGCGGCGCTGCGCTCGCCATGACCAACTCCTTCGTCGCCACCGCAGCCGCCGCGCTGTCGTGGATGTTCGCGGAGTGGATCATTAAGGGTCATCCCTCGGTGCTCGGCGTCATCTCCGGCGCTGTCGCGGGCCTCGTGGCGGTCACGCCTGCGGCCGGCTACTCCGGCGTGATGGGTGCGATCGTTCTCGGCCTCGTGGTCGGCGTAGTCTGCCTGTTCTTCTGCACCGCCGTGAAGAACGCGCTGGGCTATGACGACTCACTCGACGTGTTCGGCGTGCACTGCGTCGGCGGCATCGTCGGCGCGATCGGCACCGGCATCCTCGTCAACCCCGCGCTGGGTGGTGCCGGCATCATGGACTACACCGCGATCCCGCCGAAGGTCGGCGACTACGATTTCGCGTCGCAGATGATCGCCCAGCTCTGGGGCGTCTGCACCACGCTGGTGTGGTCGGGCATCGGTTCGGCGATCCTCTACAAGGTCGTCGATGTGATCGTTGGTCTCCGCACCAATGTCGAGAGCGAACGTGAAGGCCTCGACATCACCGAGCATACCGAGCGCGCCTACAACATGTAACTCTCCTCCCAGTCGCGATCTCCTTGGGAACCGCGACCAGACCTACGGTTCGGGCACATACCCGGCAATGCCCTGACCGTTGAGGGGCTCCAGCGCAAGCTGGAGCCCCTTTCTTTTGATCTGGAGTGCCGAAGGAAAAGATTGCAATTGCGCGATTGTGGCGAAGCTCGTTTTGGCGGGGCTTGTCCGGCCATGACGTCGCCGAAACATCGACGTTCCCGGGAAGAGCACGATCAAGCACCGTCAGCGACGAGAAGCGAGGACCTCGACAAAAGCGCCATGGATCCCGCCGTCATCCCGCCTCATTATTCCCGCTCTGGACGGAGGCGGCGGCCGATGGTTAATCGCGTCTTAACCTCGCCCTATCTATGGTGAACTGAACCGCTTCCCGCCGGTGCCTTCGCGCGACCGGCTGTTCCAAGAGTGCTGGCGCCCAGAATGGCTATGACCGCTTCATCCCGTGCGCCGCAGACCGGTGGAAGCTCCGAGACCGAACGCTCGCCCTTCGTCCGGCTGAATGAGCTCTTGGCCCCGCATCAGCCGGGTAAGCCCTTGATTACGCTTGCGGTTGGGGAGCCCCAGCATCCGGTGCCTGATTTCGTCGGCCCAGTGCTGGCCAAGCACATCGCCGATTTCGGCCGGTATCCCATGAACAAGGGCACCGACCCGTTCCGCAAAGCCGCCGGCGCCTGGCTGTCGTCGCGTTTCAACCTGCCCCGGGCGCTCGACCCCGAGAGCGAGATTCTCGTCCTCAACGGCAGCCGCGAGGGGCTGTTCCTCGCCGCGATCGCGGCCGCGCGCTATGTCGGCCCGCGCCCGGGCAAGCCCGCCGTCCTGATGCCGAACCCGTTCTATCCGGTCTATGGCGCCGGCGCCCTCGCAGCAGCTTGCGAGCCGGTCTATCTCCCGACCACCGTCGACAACGGCTTCCTGCCCGATCTCGATGCCATCGATGAGGCGACGCTGGCGCGCACGGTGGCGTTCTATCTGGCCTCGCCCGCCAATCCGCAGGGCTCGGTCGCTACACCCGATTATTTCAAGCGGTTGAAGCAACTCGCCGATCGCCACGGCTTCGTCATTCTCAGCGACGAGTGCTATTCGGAAATCTACACCCGCGAGGCACCGGGCAGCGCGCTCGAATGCGCCGGCCCCGATTTCACCCGCGTGGTCGCGTTCCAGTCGCTCTCGAAGCGCTCCAACCTTCCGGGCCTGCGTGTCGGTTTTGCCGCCGGTGACAAGAAGTTCATCGGCATGTTCCTGGAGCTGCGCAACATCGCGGCGCCACAAGTGCCGGTGCCGCTCCAGCATGTCGCGACCGTTGCTTACGGCGACGAAACGCATGTCGAGGAGAACCGCAGGCTCTACCGGATCAAGTTCGATCTCGCCGACCAGATCATCGGCAATCGTTACGGCTACCGCCGGCCCGATGCCGGCTTCTGCGTCTGGCTCGACACGTCCGCGATCGGCGACGACGTGTCCGTGACGCTGAGACTCTTCAAGGAAGCAGGCGTGCGCGTGGTGCCCGGCAGCTACCTGGCGCGGCTCCAGCCCGACGGCTTCAATCCCGGGGCAGGCTACATTCGCCTCGCGCTGGTGCAGGATGGCGAGACCACGGCGCAGGCGCTGCACCGCCTGGTCGAGACTCTGGGTTAGGCGGGGCCCATGAGCATGTCGGCAATCGAACGTGTCATTCCACTGGTCGGCCATCTGCCGCCCTCGATCCGCGAGGGGTTGGCGCGGCGCCTGCGCGAGCTCACCGGCCTCGGCCTGGTCGCGCTGTCGGGCGTCGCGTCGGCGGCGCTGATGACCTGGTCAGTGCAGGATCCCAGCCTCAGCCACGCCACCTCACGGCCGATCCGCAACATCCTCGGCTATGCCGGCGCGATCGGCGCCGATCTCGCAATGCAGATCCTCGGGCTCGGCGCGATCATGCTGGTCCTGACCGTCGCGGTTTGGGGCTGGCGCATGATGACGCATCGGCCATTCGACCGCGAAGCGCTGCGGCTCGGCTCCTGGATCCTCTGCACGGTGATCGCGGCGGGCTTCGTCAGCTGCTGGCCGCATGGCGGCGCCTGGCCGCTGCCGACCGGCCTTGGCGGCGTGGTCGGCGACGCCCTGATGCGGGCACCCGCAGTGATCTTCGGGCCGGCGGGCACGATCTATCGCATCTTGCTCGGCACGATCCTGTTCGCCGCGATGACGGCGACCTTCCTGATCGCCTGCGGTCTCGGCGCACGCGAGCATGACGACGAGCTCGCGGAGATCGAAAACGAGGACAAACCGCTCGACGCAGACGAGGAGAGCGATCGCGGCTCGGTGTCGCTGGGCTGGCTGTTCCACGCCTTGATGAGCACCAAGGCGCGACTGATCTGGCTGCTCGGTGCCGCTTACCGCTCGCTGGTCTCGAGCGGGCCGAAGACCAAGGCCGTTGCGTTCAGTCGTCAGGAGCCCAATCTCGGCGGCGGCCGCGCCGCGCCCTCGATCACACCGCAGTCCGAAGACGAGGACCACGCGGACGAGTACGAAGAAGAGGAAGACGAGGAGGAAGAGGAGGAGCCCGCCGCGCGCGCGCCGCGCAAGAAGGCTGCGCCGAAGACTCCTGCCAAGAAATCCTCCGACAAGTTCGATCTTCCGTCCGTCTCCATGCTGGCCGCGCCAAAGGCCGGCGACCGCCAGCCGCTCAGCAAGGCCGAGCTTGAAACCAACTCCCGCTCCCTCGAAGGCGTGCTCCAGGATTTCGGCGTGCGCGGCGAGATCGTGAAGGCCAATCCGGGTCCCGTCGTCACACTGTACGAGCTGGAGCCGGCGCCCGGCATCAAGTCGTCGCGCGTGATCGGGCTTGCCGACGACATCGCGCGCTCGATGAGCGCGCTATCCGCCCGCGTCGCGGTCGTGCCCGGCCGTAACGCGATCGGCATCGAGCTGCCGAACGCGCACCGGGAAAAAGTTTATCTGCGCGAACTGCTGGTGGCGAAAGAGGCGACCGACACGGTTGCAAAGCTGCCGCTCTGCCTCGGCAAGACCATCGGCGGCGATCCCGTCATCATCGACCTCGCGCGCACGCCGCACATGCTGATCGCCGGTACCACCGGCTCCGGCAAATCGGTCGCCATCAACACCATGATCCTCAGCCTGGTCTATAGGCTGCGCCCCGACCAGTGCCGGCTGATCATGGTCGATCCGAAGATGCTCGAACTCTCCGTCTATGACGGCATCCCCCATCTGCTCACGCCTGTCGTGACCGACCCGAAGAAGGCGGTGGTTGCGCTGAAATGGGCCGTGCGCGAGATGGAAGAGCGCTACAAGAACATGGCCAAGCTCGGTGTGCGCAACATCGACGGCTACAACACGCGCCTGCTCGAATTGAAGGCCAAGGGCGAGGAGCCGACGCGCACGGTGCATACCGGCTTCGACAAGGAGACCGGGAAGGCGATCTACGAGGAAGAGAAGCTCTCGCTCGACCCGCTGCCCTACATCGTCATCATCGTCGACGAAATGGCCGACCTGATGATGGTCGCCGGCAAAGACATCGAAGGCGCGGTGCAGCGTCTGGCGCAGATGGCGCGCGCCGCCGGCTTGCACGTGATCCTCGCCACGCAGCGTCCGTCGGTCGACGTCATCACCGGCACCATCAAGGCGAACTTCCCGACCCGCATCGCTTTCCAGGTGACGTCCAAGATCGACAGCCGCACCATCCTCGGCGAGATGGGCGCCGAGCAGCTGCTCGGCCAGGGCGACATGCTCTACATGGCCGGCGGCGGCCGCATCAGCCGCGTGCACGGACCGTTTGCCTCCGACGAGGAGGTCGAGAAGGTGGTGCGTCACCTCAAGACGCAGGGCCAGCCCGAATATCTCGAAGCGGTCACGGCCGAAGAGCCCACCGAGGACGAGGATGGCGCGGTGTTCGACGCCACGGGCATGGGTGCCGACGGCGGCGGCGATTTATTTGCGCAGGCCGTTGCCATCGTCAAACGTGACCGCAAGGCCTCGACCAGCTACATCCAGCGCCGCCTGCAAATCGGCTATAACCGCGCTGCATCGCTGATGGAGCGCATGGAACTGGAAGGCATCGTCGGGCCCGCCAACCATGCCGGCAAGCGTGAGATCCTGGTCGAGGAAGAAGACAGCCATATGTGAGGCAAGGGGCCTCGAGACATCATTTCACGCAGAATCGATATCTGCTTTTGGCCGAAATCACGCTAAGAAGGCGCCCAGCCACGTTAGGACGACGCGTTGATCAGACATACGGACATTCGATTCGCTGCCACCATCGCTGCGCGTAGCGCGCGTGTGGCCGGCGTGCTTCTAGTGAGCGCCGCGATGGTGACCGCAGCGTCGCTGGCGCAGACTGTGCCTGTGCCGAAGCCCGCGCCGAAGGGACGTGACGGCGGCGCCGCCGCGGGCGGGCCGGCTGTCACCGGTGCGACGCAGACGCCACCGAATCCCGTCATCCCGGATCCGCGCCGCAACGTGCCGAGCAGCATCTTCCAGACCTTCGACGCCAACCAGAAGGCACAAGCCGCCAAGGTCAGCGCCTATCTGTCCTCGCTTCAGACGCTGGTCGGGAATTTCGTTCAGGTCGGCCCCGACGGCAGCAAGACGCAGGGCGATTTCTACATCCAGAAGCCGGGCAAGGTCCGCTTCGAATATGATGCGCCGAGCCCGATCGACATCGTCGCTGACGGGTCGTCGCTGGTGGTGCGTGATCGCAAGCTCGCAACCCAGGATGTCTATCCGCTGTCGCAGACACCGCTGCGTTTCCTGCTCTCCGATCGCATCGACCTGATGAGGGACACCAACGTCGTCAACGTATCGGCCGACGACGTCTTCATCAGCGTTACCATTGAGGAGAAGCAGGCGCTGGTTGGCACCAGCCGCCTCCTCTTGATGTTTGGCGCCAAGGACGGTCAGTTGAAGCAATGGACCGTCACCGATCCGCAGGGCTACGACACCACGATCGCGGTCTACAATCTGGATTCGAGCAAGAAGCTCGATCCCAACATGTTCAAGATCGATTTCACCAATTACGGCCCATCGCCAGGTTGAACGTTCTATTGCCGTAGGGTGAGCGAAGGTGCCCTTGCGCCGTGCCCACCATCTCTTTCCTCGCGGTCGGCATGGTGGGCGCGCTTCGCTCTTCGCGCTGCAGCGGACAAGTTGCTTGGCCGTGCTTCGAGACCTCGCATTTCCAAGCTCGAAAAGACGGTGAGCACGTCGCTCTGCGCCTTTGCCGATCCTGCGAGAGCTTGCTAAGACGCACGTCCCATGCGTTTTTCCCTGACAACCTGGAACATCAATTCGGTGCGGCTACGCATCGATCTGGTCGCGAAATTCCTCAAGAGCGCGCGGCCGGACGTACTGTGCCTGCAGGAGACCAAATGCATCGACGACGCCTTTCCGCTCAAGCGTTTCAAGCGGCTGGGATATGAGCACGTCGCGCTGAATGGGCAGAAGGGCTATCATGGCGTCGCCATCGTCTCGAAGATTCCGTTCGAGTCGAAAGACATCCGGACCTTCTGCGACAAGCTGGATTCCCGCCACATCTCGGTGTCGTTCGGCGGCAAGGCCAACATCGCACAGCCGCTGATCGTGCATAATTTCTACGTGCCCGCCGGCGGCGACATTCCCGATCCCGCGCTGAACGAGAAGTTCGACCACAAGCTGCGCTTCCTCGACGAGATGACAGCCTGCGAGCCGCTGCATCCGCGAGGGCAGGACCGCCACATCCTGGTCGGCGACCTCAACGTCGCTCCGCACGAGAACGACGTCTGGTCGCACAAGCAGCTTCTGAAAGTGGTTTCGCACACACCGATCGAAACCGAGAAGCTGAAGGCGGCGCTGGCAGCCGGCGAATGGATCGATGTCGCGCGCGAGCGCATCCCGATGTCGGAGAAGGTCTATACGTGGTGGAGCTATCGCTCCCCCGACTGGACCGTCGGCGATCGCGGCCGCCGGCTCGACCACATCTGGGTCTCGCGCGCGCTGAAGGATGCGGTTCAGGATTTCAAGATCCTTCGCGATGCGCGGAGCTGGGAGCGGCCGTCGGACCATGTCCCGGTGACGGTGACCCTGGAGGTTTGATCTCCCGTCATTCCGGGGCGCGACGAAGTCGCGAACCCGGAATCCATTCACCCACTATCTCTGCGGCTCGATGGATTCCGGGCTCGCGCTACGCGCGCCCCGGAATGACGAGCGGAAAGACCGAGCTACGACGTCAGCTTCGCACCGGCCATCAAAATATCGCTGGCGATCTGGCTGGAGCGGACTGCGAATTCGTCGCGCAGGCGAACCGCGGCGGCGGGGTCGCTTTCGAGCACGCGCTGGAACAGGCTGCGCGCGATGCGGATGACGGAGGCGTGCTCCAGCGCGACCGCGGTCGACGGCCGCTTCATCGGCACCACCAGCGCGAGCTCGCCGATCAGGGCGCCGGGACCGGCGATCATTTCGGCACCGGCGCCGTCATCGACCCGGAAGGCGCCGCGCTGGACTACGAAGCCGGCGTCGGCATCGTCGCCGAGATTGAACAGGACGTCGCCGCGGACGAAGTTGCGCTGCTCGGAGCCGATCGCCAGCATGCGCAACGAGGCGTCTCCCAACAGGCGCAGTGTCGGGACACGCTCGAGAAGCGCTACATCGTCGTCGATTGACATTCAGGTCCGAGGCTCAAGGGCACGCGATCTAACGATTCGCAGGCCCCTGAAGCGTATCACGGCACCAGCTTGTAGCCACCGGCTTCCGTGACCAGGATTTCCGGGTTGGCGGCGTCCTTCTCGATCTTCTGGCGAAGGCGGTAGATGTGGGTTTCCAGCGTGTGGGTGGTGACGCCGGAATTATAACCCCAGACCTCCTGGAGCAGCGTCTCGCGCGACACCGGCATCTGGCCGGCCCGGTAGAGGAAGCGGAGGATGGCGGTCTCCTTCTCGGTAAGGCGGACCTTGCGCGCGTTCGCTGCCGTCAGCATCTTCGAGCCGGGGCGGAAAGAGTAGGGGCCGACCGAGAACACCGCGTCCTCGCTGGCCTCGTGCTGGCGAAGCTGAGCGCGGATGCGGGCGAGCAGCACGGCGAAGCGGAAGGGCTTTGCCACATAATCATTGGCGCCGGATTCCAGCCCCAAAATGGTGTCGGAATCGGTGTCGTGGCCGGTCAGCATGATGATCGGGGCCTTGAAGCCGCCCTTGCGTAAGGAGCGGACCACCTCGCGACCATCGGTATCGGGCAGGCCGACATCCATCAGAACGAGATCGGGAGCATTGGCCTTTGCGGCGCTTGCGCCCTTGGCGCCGGTGTCGACGGCGGACGCTTCGAATTCTTCGTGCAGCGATAATTGCTCCACCAACGTATCGCGCAGATCGGTATCGTCATCCACGATCAGGATCTTGCGGGCATTGGCCATAGGGGATCATCCTTTTGGGTCCGGCTCGGCGCGCATCCAAGCCGCACCCAGCCGCGAGGGAAAGTTAGGGGTCGCCGTTGTTATTGTTGTTCGTGTTGAAGTAGTGGGCTGTTACCGATTCACAAGCCAGAACCACTCTAACCCAGAATAGCAGGGCGTTTTGATGAATGTCCTGTAATGAATTCGAAACCGCATGTTCACATGAAAAACAAAGCTGCGTCAGCTAGTTACACCATGAACCGAAGTGCCGGGCCGCTGTCCGCGATCCGCGTTAGGCCTGCCGCCGGCAATCCCCGCCGGGGCTGGCTGACGGCCGGAGCACTGACGATACCGGTGGCGCTCGGACGCGGCGGCATCCTCGCCAACAAGCGCGAGGGCGACGGCGGCACCCCGAAAGGCAGCTTCCGTCCCAGGCGGCTGTGGTGGCGGGGCGATCGGCACAGCCGTCCGCAGACGTTCTTGCCGGCCCGGATCATCACCGGCGAGGACGCCTGGTGCGAGGACCCCAAAGACCGTCATTACAACCAGGGTATCCGGCTCGGCGAAGGGCAGGGCGGTGACCGGCTCAAGCGGACCGACCATCTCTATGATTTCATCATCGAGATCGACCACAACACCAGGCCGCGCATCGCCGGCCGCGGCAGCGCGGTGTTCTTGCACCTCGCCCGCGACAATTTCGGCCCGACCGCAGGCTGCGTCGCCATGACGAAATCTGCGATGCTGCAATTGCTGCGACGATTGGGACCAAGAACAAAAATCATCATCGGGTGACGACGCATGCTCGATGAGGATCAGATCGGGCAGGGAGGTGGTGACCACGGGCCCGTGCATCCACCGCCGCCGATCGAGGCCCGCGATCATTTTGCAGTGGATTTCGGCGTGCTGGGCAAGGTGTCGGTGGGGTTCGCTTAGGTGCGGCCCCTTCCGCCGTCATTGCGCGAAGCGAAGCAATCAAGAATCTTTCTGCAGAGACAATCTGGATTGCTCACATGGGGGTTTGGTGTGTCAAGATTTATGATCAGCTCTTTGTTCGATTGCAGGCCAGCTCTTCGTCCCGACCGTGGGATCTTTCGG